>NYXU01000053.1 GCA_002685715.1 Porticoccaceae bacterium
GGTATTTTAGCCTCAACCATTGTTATGTGGTTTTCCAGACAACGTGAATTCCGTGCCGATGCAGCCGGTGCGCAGCTCGCTGGGCGCACCGCTATGCTAGGTGCCTTGGAGAAACTGCGCAGTGAAACACAGGCCCAGGTCGCGAATGAGATGCCCGACACAATGACTGCTTTTGGTATCTCCAGCGGCTGGAAGCGTAAAACCAGCAAGTTATTTATGACTCACCCACCTTTAGAAGAGCGTATTAAGGCCCTTAAATATGGCTGAATCAAGTATCGTGGACACCGATATATTGCTCTGTCAAATCGACGATCTAGCAGAAATGCAAACGATCGAATTGGATATTGGCGACAATAAACTGTTTGCTATCCGCAAAGACAATCAAGTTCATGCCTACTGGAATAATTGTCCTCATTTGGGTATTCCACTGAACTGGATGCCAGAAAAATTTCTCGATTTAGATGGTTCACTCATACAGTGCTCGTCCCATGGGGCATTGTTCCAAATTGATAGTGGCGAATGTATTGCCGGACCATGTATTGGCGACCATCTGAAGCCTGTGGAAGTTAGGGTTGAAGGCAATATGATCTATGTCGTGGCCAATCAACCAATGCCCCAAGCGCCAATTAATCTGAGAGCGCAGGCGCTGGCAGATCTTGAAGACAGCTAATGGGGCGATGCAGTCTCGTTTCATTAGCAGTTAATATCGTGCACCACGCCATTACCTCAACACCGGCGGCTACAGCCTGTGCCATAATGCGAGCATAGGCGGGATCGATATCTGCAGCAACCTCCATACGGTCAACGCCTGTGAGTTGTACACAAAAAAATAGAACAGCGCGGTGTCCTGCGGCAACCATCGCCATTAACTCGCGCAAATGTTTGGCCCCGCGACTGGTGACAGCATCGGGAAACATGGCCAATCCATCACCTTTATCTAAGGTGACATTTTTCACTTCTACGTAACACAAACCGCGCTCATCATCTTCTAACAGCAAGTCGATGCGACTTTTCTCCGCGCCATAACGCACCTCGGTGCGAATCNGCTGGTAACCACATAATTCNGGTATCAGNNCTGCCTCAATCGCTTCNCGNACNAAATGNTTGGNTTTAGCGGTATTNACGCCGGCCAAATTGCCGTGGCTAGTAGTGACTATTTCCAATGTNCCGGGTAACTTNCGNTTTGGNTTATCGGACANACTGTACCAACAAGCCGAACCCTCAACCTGNCAATTTTTCATCGATCCAGTATTGGCGCAATGCAATGTAATCAAACGACCCTGCTGATCAAGCACATCGGCAAAGAACCTTTTATACCGCTTAACGAAGGTCGCGCAATGCAATGAGGGAGTATTTTTCATTTTATGTTGTCACAGGACAGGTTATACGTTGTCAGTAAAGTATGAGTAGCCTGAAATAATTTGCAAGGCTAAGGATAAAACATCAGCATAAATAAGCTAATCTCGGGGGAGGAATACAAATTTCTCTTGATTAATTGGTGTAAAATCTCTATAAACGCGAGTTGTTTTTTTTAAGCCTAAATTAACACCGGATCTTACTAATGGCAAAAGCAAAGGCAAAACCTGCCGCAAGCGCGGTCTTTCTTCAC
The DNA here is from genome assembly GCA_002685715.1 of Porticoccaceae bacterium. Taxonomy (GTDB): domain Bacteria; phylum Pseudomonadota; class Gammaproteobacteria; order Pseudomonadales; family Porticoccaceae; genus HTCC2207. The sequence continues at coordinate 1,610 of NYXU01000053.1, forward strand.
GGTTTAGCTCCCTACAAGGAGAANAAATCTGAAGAATATATGAATGAAAATCAGCTTGAGCATTTCAAACTGATTCTTAAGGCATGGCGCAGTGAACTAATGGAAGAGGTTGACCGCACCGTAAGTCACATGAAAGATGAGGCGGCTAATTTTCCCGACCCTGCCGATCGCGCAACTCAGGAAGAAGAGTTCAGCCTTGAGCTTCGCACCCGCGATCGCGAGCGCAAGTTAATTAAAAAAATCGATAAAACCCTTGTTCGTGTCGAAGAAGATGATTACGGGTTTTGCGACCAATGTGGCGTTGAAATTGGTATCCGTCGACTGGAAGCCCGCCCCACCGCTGATTTATGCGTTGACTGTAAAACGCTTGATGAAATCAAGGAAAAACAAATTACTGGAGGCTAATCTTGGCCTCCGGTGGCCTGTGGTGTATAAAACCATACGCCACAGAGTCTGAGTGCTAGTCATGTCTGCACTATCTTCTGAACCATCTTCTGCACCATCTTCTGCACCATCTTACGTAGGTCGCTTCGCCCCCTCTCCTACAGGCCCTCTTCACTTTGGCTCACTGACCAGTGCGCTAGCAAGCTTTATCCATGCCCGCCAAAATAAAGGCAAATGGCTGGTACGAATGGAAGATATAGATCCACCCCGAGAAGTTGCCGGCGCCAGTGATCAAATACTGCAACAATTGGATGATCATGGCCTCCACTGGGATGATGCTGTGCTCTATCAGAGCAGCAGACTCGATTCTTATAAACAAGCTCTGGATAACCTATGGAACCAAGGTCTTGTTTACCACTGTCAGTGTAATCGTCAGCGAATTAATAGTTTGGGCGGTGTGTATGATGGCCAGTGCCGTCATCTTCAANTTTCGGCCTCGGGCAACGCCACAAGAGTTATCATTAATAATCCAGACAAAAAAATCAGCTTTGTTGATCAGATTATGGGGACTTACCAGCAACAACTCAGCACCCAGGCAGGCGACTTCGTTATACAACGCCGCGATCAATTATTTTCTTATCAATTAGCCGTAGTGGTTGATGACCAATTTCAAGCTATTAGTCATATTGTTCGCGGTGAAGACTTGTTGGATTCAACACCACGCCAACTCTACCTCCAACAATGCCTCGGTTATAATCAACCTACCTATAGTCATCTACCTTTAGTGCTCAATAGCCAAGGCCAGAAACTCAGTAAACAGAATCTCGCCACTGGCCTCAGAGCTGGTAANGAATCGCAAAATCTATGGCAAGCACTCCGCTGGCTACAACAGTCCCCGCCAGAGCCATTANAATGGCAATCGGTAAGCGATATTTTGACTTGGGCGATTAATCATTGGGACAGCCGTATACTGGCTGAAAATCCTCAAAATGCGCTAGTGCCTGACGGGTACTGATTTGATTTGCTGCGGTTGCGCGCATACCATCGATCACCGGATAATCTATGTTGACCATGCCAGCTAAACCAAGATGCCAATAAATGCTTAATTACCGCCTAGTCGCAACCCTCCTTCTGCTCAGTATTGTGGTCTTCCCTATGGCCATCCAATGGGCTAAAGAGCCCAGTGGAAGCTGGTTTCGCCCTTTTGTAGTATGGGCAATGCTGGTATTCGCTGCCTATGTTGCCTATCGACACAGAGGTCGCGATGAATCCTGAGGTTTTACTGAGTTGTCTGGCAGTAATTGTGCTCGGTCTATTTGCATCGAAGTGGTTACTAAGACGCGCTCAAGGTAATAGAAAAGATTTGGCGCTTAATCTTGGTCTACTATCGGGCACTGGTGTGCTGATGGCGATGGGCTCAATAGAAATGGCCGGACGCTATGGCTACAGCATTATTCTTGCGCTGGTAGCATTCAGCCTAGTTTTTGTTATATCACCGCTTATCTTTGCCCCCATTCATCGCCTTAACGGCGTGATTCGCTTTGCTACCTCAATTGATTTTTTGACTTTTAGATTTCGCGGAAGAACAGTGGCAATAATCGCCTGCATAAGCCTTACTGTTGCCACCGTGCCACTTATTCTCGCTCAAATCACGGCCATAGAGTCAGTTGCTGATTATTTATTCGGTAGCCCGTCTAAGCTACTCATTCTGTNATTAATAACCGGGCTATTAATCTCACTTAACCTGTTTTCGATCCAACTTAATAGCGAAAATAATCTTGGTTGGATAATGACAACAGCTGGCTTATTGCTCCTGCCTGCTTTGGCTCTTTCTGCTTGGACATCGATTCAAGCAGTATTCGGCGGTCTAGCGGAAATGAATACTTGGGTCATAGACAGTGGGCAGCGAAATATTGTGCAACGCATGGATGCCTCATACAGCCTGTTTATTATCTTTCTCGCCGCCAGCTTTGCCTCACCGATCAATTTTAGACTTTTGGTAGCAGACAATATTTCTGAACGTCAGACTGANATGACCTCTTGGGCCTATCCACTACTTGTTCTGTTGGCCTGCATTCCCGTATTTCCGTTGCTTTGGTCCGGTATCTCCCTACAGTCTTTGTCGCCACTACAGGAATATCTGTTTAGCCTACCCTTACTGACTAACCAACCACTAATCTCTGGTCTGGGTGCTGCCTGTATCACCATGCTAGCCATATCATTTGCCTGTAGCCTTATCGTTATCTCCTCGAAAATACTGATCAATAGCTGCCTGCTACCAACCAAGGACTTGCATCAACAGCCTCAGTTAACAGTATGGCTAAAACGTCGGCAACTCCTTATTGCTACCGGTATGGTTGTCTTTTGCATGGCCCTGAGCCTGACAGGAAAAGGTCGCAGTATTACCGATTACTATCTGGCAGGTTTCGCCGGTCTGGCCCAGTTGACACCGGGGATGCTTGCAGCAACTTACTTACCAGGCGTTAATCGCCGAGGGTTTCTTGTTGGTCTGACAGCGGGCATGCTGTTGTGGTTGGTCACCATTGCACTGCCCTTATTATTTGGCGATTGGACCTGGCAACTACCCATGTCCGATAAAACCATTCAAGTAGGCATGCAAAATTGGAGTATCTGGGCCATTGAAGCGCTATTGGTCAATATCACACTGTGCACTGTATTCAGTGTATTTAGTACGATGGATAGCGAGCAAAAAACCTTTGCTAGCCTGTGCATGGTTGACAATGTCTATATTCCTGCGCGTATCGAAATTGCACAAAAATCAGTCGATGAAATTACCGCCAACTTACGCCTGTCTCTGGGTGACGATGCGGATAACGAGGTGCTACAAGCTCTTGAAACGTTGGGATTACAACACAGCGAAGTCAGGCCTGCTGCGCTGCGCCAACTTCGGGATACAATTAATGCCTCACTGAATATGCGCTTTGGTGTGTTGGCAGCCAATCGCATCATGGAAAAATCACTCCCTGTCACCATACCCAGTACTAATGATCCAGACGACATCTATCTTATTGAATCGATGTTAGCCATTCATGGTGACCGATTAACGGGTATTGCCAGTGAACTTAACAAACTGCGTATGCATCATCGAGAAATTATCGATAATTTACCTATCGGTGTGATCTCAGTTGACCCGCACGGGGAAGTGGTCAAATGGAACTCAGCAATAGCCCGTTACACTGACCTCAACAGCGATGTGATTACTGGCAGTTCGATAAGTGAGTTGCCGCAACCCTGGGGTCCTGCGATCACCGATTTTATTACTAGCGATGCCAGCATAATTGATGATTTACAACTTGAAATACAGGGTGAGGTCCGTTGGTTTAGTCTGCAAAAATCTGCACAACAGACGAATCCAGACACAGACATAGTAGTGCTTGTAGAAGAGCATACCAGCGCGGTCAATCTGATCCAGAAATCCATTGATAATGAACGACTGGCATCGGTTGGTCGATTGGCAGCAGGCGTTGCCCATGAAATAGGCAACCCCGTCACCGGCATTGCTTGCCTTGCGCAGAATCTACAACATGAAACTGACAGCAATGAGATAGAGTATACCGCTGAACAGATTTTATCTCAGACTCAACGTATTAACCGTATTGTGCAATCACTCCTTAGCTTCTCTCGAGGTGGTAACCCCGTAGCTTCGACAAAGCAAACCATCTATCTGCGACATGCGGCCAAAGAAGCGATTAACTTGCTCACTATGAGCGCCTCTCAAATCGACGTGACATTTAGTACAGAGATTGACGACGAACTAACTATTACTGGCGACTATCATCACTTAATTCAAATATTTCTCAACTTACTCAGTAATTCTCGCGATGCCTCCCCTGCCGGTGGTGTTATTAGTATCAAAGCTAACCGCACAGATCATCAGGTTCAGCTTAAAATCAGCGATGAGGGTTCAGGTATTGATGACAAAGTAAAAGGGCATTTGTTTGAGCCCTTTGTTACCAATAAGGATCCTGGCAGTGGCACGGGATTGGGATTATGGGTGGTCATAAATCTAGTTAACAGCATGGGAGGGGACATTTCCATAGTCAGCCCAGCAGAAAATAGCCAACATGGTACTACTGCAACTATTAGTTTTCCCCTATCATCCACATCATGAATAAAACTCAACACCATATCCTTATTGTCGAAGACGAAGAGATTATTCGTACCTCACTGCGCAAACTTCTCGAGCGCAACGGCTTTTCAGTCTCTGAAGCTATCAGTGTCAAAGCCGCACAGCAGGCATTTAATCTCAATAGCTTTGACCTGGTGATTAGCGATCTCAGGCTGCCAGGCAGCGCGGGTACTGATCTAATTAAAGGCTCTAACACTGTGCCGGTTATCATTATGACCAGTTATGCCAGCCTGCGATCTGCGGTTGAGACGATGCGTCAAGGCGCTGTCGATTATATTTCTAAGCCCTTTGATCATGACGAAATGATCAATGCTGTAAAACGTATTTTCGAAAAACCTATAAAAAGCACCCAACAGTTAAACCATCTGCTTATGGGTGACAACTCGGAAATGTTAAGAATACTACGCACGGTTCATAAAGCTGCACCGACCACCGCACCGGTACTTATTCAAGGCGAAAACGGTACTGGGCGGCGTACTATTGCAGAAATAATCCATGCTGACAGTGGTTTAGAAGAGCGATCTTTCCGCAATATTAATTGCTCCTCAGCTACGGCAACGGAACTATCGGATATATTGGATCGGGGTAATGTTGGCACTCTGTTCCTTAACAATATTTGTGAACTCACCCCCGCTCTGCAACCCTATGTACTGAAAATCTTGCAGAAAAAAGCATCTCGCATTATTGCCTCAGCAGAGCACAACCTCAAAGCCCTAGTAGAAAAAGGTCACTTCCGCAAAGATTTGTACTACAGCCTTAATGTAGTCAAGATTCATGTCCCCACATTGCGTGAAAGAACTGGGGATATACCAGCCTTGATTAATTATTTTGTCAACTTCTACGGTACCGAGCTAGGCATGGATATAGTCTTAACTGAAGACGCTATTCGCGCGCTGACCAACCATAGTTGGCCAGGTAATGTGCAAGAATTGCAAAATACCATCTATCAAGCTGTAATTCTTGCAGAAGCCGGAGAGCCGATAAATGCTCAGATGTTGGGTCTTAGTGATGCACCCGACAATCATATTAATGAGGTAACTGGCGAAGTAGGTCATCCAACCGCATCTATAGATGGGCCAGCAGGCCTCTCACTCGAGGACTATTTCACCAGTTTCGTACTGGAAAATCAGGAAAATATGAGTGAAACAGCGCTAGCACAAAAACTTGGCATTAGCCGCAAATCTCTCTGGGAAAGACGTAATAAACTCGGGATTAGCCGTAAAAAAGCTTAAATATTGAGCTAGAGCAGGTTTAAACCGACGCTAACTGTTTCTAAAAGTAACATTCAGGACAAATTTGTTTTTTTACAAGGAAAAATTCAGTAAACCTCTTGATGCGATGTGATTTCTGTTTAGAATGGAGCTACCAAGATTTTATTCTTGAGTAATAACAACAATAAATAATAAAAAACGGATGGATTGCAAAAAGTGTTCCAGAAGCTCAGGCTTTAAGAACCATTGAGGAGGGATGTCAAACGGCATCCCTTTTTTATTGCCTGTGATTTTTACCAATAACAAGGAATACTCCCGCAACCGCTAATCCTCTGGTAAACTCTTGCCCAACTATTGCTTACCGACACCCTTTTCATGCTGAAACGTATCAGTCACTTTTTCTCACCTAACTCTCGCAAGCACAATACTAATGAGCATAGAGTGATTTTCAGTAACGAGCATAAATTGTCACCGAAGATGATCAATAAAGATGCTCTAAAGGTCGTTGAAGTACTTCAGGAGCATGGTTACGACGCCTATGTGGTGGGAGGCTCCATCCGTGACTTACTGCTAGGCCTCAAACCTAAAGATTTTGACGTTGCCACCAATGCTAGACCCAGTGAAATAAAGCCGCTATTTAGGCGTTCGCGCATTATCGGCCGGCGTTTTCAAATTGTGCATGTACAACTCGGTCGAGAACTCATTGAGGTGACTACGTTTCGCTCCAATGAAACAAAAGGAACTGATAAAAAAGGTGGTAGCCGTCGCCAACAAGCGAATTCAGGCGTGCTCACCAGGGATAACGTGTTTGGCTCAATCAGCGATGATGCCAGCCGCAGAGATCTAACCATCAATGCCCTTTACTATAATCCCAGTGACAACAGTATTCATGATTTCGCAGGCGGCCTTGATGATATTGATCAACGCCTGATAAGGATTATGGGCGACCCCGCTACCAGGTTCCGAGAGGATCCAGTACGCCTACTCCGTGTTGCCCGCTTTGCCGCTAAACTAGGTTTTACTATTGATCCAATGACAGAGAAGCCAATGCGCAAATTGGCCTCTAATCTGCAACACGTCTCCCCACCCAGGCTATTTGATGAAACCTTGAAGCTATTTATGAGTGGGCAGGGCTTGGCTACCTTCTGGATACTTTATGAATATGGTTTATTTGATTATATAGCGCCTCAAGTCAGCGCCATGATGAAAGACCGAAATAACCTCACCGGTAAACTTATTGAACAAGCTTTCACCAATACTGATTTGCGTATTCGTAACAATAAGCGTGTTACACCCGCTTTTATCTATGCGGCATTGCTATGGCCTTCGGTACAACAGTTGGCAGCAGGTTATCGAGAACGCGGTAATAGTCCAGCCTACGCTCTCAGCAAAGCGGCAGGCGAAGTAATAGCCAAACAAATTCCAATCACGGCTATCCCCAAAAGATTTACCATGCCAATGCGTGAAATATGGGATTTACAGTTATTGTTACCGCGCCGCGGTGGGCACCGAGCTAAACGTCTCGTAGATCACCCAAGGTTTCGCGCTGCCTACGACTTTATCTTATTGCGTGAGCAGGCGGGTGAGGAATTGAGCGGACTGGGCGACTGGTGGACCGCTTACCAAAATGCCGATGAAGAGAAACGTGAACAGATGGCCAAGGCGCTTGGCGAGCCAAAGCGCAACCGCAAACGCCGCAAACCCAGAAAACCCAAGACAGACTGATGGCCATTGCTTATATAGGGCTCGGCAGTAACCTCTCTGGTAATCATAACGGTCAATTATTTAGTCCTCAGGCACAGCTTGAACAAGCAGTGCTGAGTCTGTGTGCACATCACCGCATCGATGTTCTCGAGCAGTCTAGCTTCTATCAGACAACTGCTATCGGGCCAGGGCAACAGCCAGATTACATCAATGCGGTAGTGCAATTACAAACCAGCCTAAAACCCATTGAGCTGCTCGATTTACTGCAATCTATTGAGAATCAGCAAGGCAGAGAGCGAACAATTCGCTGGGGTGCCAGAACACTGGATCTGGATATTCTGCTGTACGATCAGCACACTGAAAACAGCCAACGTCTGATATTGCCCCACCCCCGCATGCATGAGCGCAGCTTTGTTCTAGCACCTTTAGCCGAACTAGCACCTCAGCTTACCCTAGCAGGTGGCAAAAATATCGCTGAGCTATTGGCAAATTGTTCAATGCAGGGTATTGTCAAACTCTAGGGTTACTCACTGGCGCTAGCCTGAGTGAGACATAATTATGGATTTGGAGACTTCTGTGGAACCCACATTGCTCAATGAATTTGATCTCGATTTATCCCTTGCATCTATACCCAGTTATATTGCAATAGAAGGGCCTATCGGCATTGGCAAAACCACGCTCGCCAAGCGTCTAGCCAATTCTTTTAATTATGATACGTTGCTTGAAGAGGCTGAAGAGAATCCCTTTCTAGAACGTTTTTATCAAGATCGGCGCAGCAATGCTCTGCCAACACAGCTTTACTTTCTATTTCAACGCATGCGCAAACTGCAGGATTTGCGTCAAGGCGACATTTTTCAGCAAGTTCGCGTGTCTGATTTTCTTATCGAAAAAGACCCCTTATTTGCCCGTATCACATTAGACGATGATGAATATCGACTCTATCAGACCGTATACGACAATATTATTGAAGATCTGCCAAAACCAGATTTGGTGATCTACCTGCAGGCACCTACAGAGACCCTCTATGCGCGCGTACAACGCCGCGGCATCGCTATAGAGCGGCCCATTGAGCAGTCCTATCTACAACAGCTCAATGACGCTTACACCCAATTCTTTTACCATTATGATGACAGCCCGCTACTGATTGTTAATACCAGCGAAATAAACCTTGCCGATGGCGATCTTGATTATTATAACTTGGTGAAATACATGCTTAAGACCACCACAGGGCGCCATTACTACAACCCTCAACCAATTCAATAACCTGCTACAGGGCCAACTGGAGTTACAACTTGTTATCAGTTGCGAAACCCAGTAACGTAGCGTTCTTGCCAATTAATAAGTCTAAATTAAGCAATGAAAACCACAACCATCAGCAATCTGAATGCAATGAAAGCAGCAGGCGAGAAATTTGCTGTCATCACTGCCTATGACTACACATTTTCACGTTTAATTGAAACTGCCGGTATTGAGGTTACGCTGGTGGGCGATTCTCTGGGTAATGTTATCCAGGGTAGAGACAGTACCATTCCAGTCTCGGTAGATGAAATGGCCTACCATACTGAGATTGTTAAACGCGGNAATAGCCGCACGCTGNTGATGACCGATATGCCATTCATGTCCTATGCGTCAGAAAGTCAAGCACTGGATAATGCCGCTATATTAATGCAGGCTGGCGCTCAGATGGTCAAGCTTGAGGGCGGTGAATGGTTGGCAGAAACTGTTTTTATGCTTACTGAGCGCGGTATTCCCGTTTGTGGTCATGTTGGCCTTACACCTCAGTCGGTACATAAACTAGGNGGTTACAAAGTCCAAGGTAAAGAGGAAGATGCCGCTCAGCGTATGATTCAAGAAGCACAGATACTTGAAGAAGCCGGAGCCGATTTGATGGTCGTGGAATGCGTGCCCTCTTCGTTAGGTAAAAACTTGGCAGATAGCCTAAACATACCGGTGATTGGTATTGGTGCAGGACCAGATACCGATGCCCAGGTACTGGTGCTTCAAGATATGTTGGGGATATCGCAACGACTGCCAAAGTTCTCAAAGAACTTTTTAGAGCAATCCTCAACTATTCAGCAAGCCATCATCAACTACGGTAACGAAGTGCGCGCCGGCACGTTCCCAGCCTCAGAACACTGCTTTAAGTAACAAAAANACAAGGTAACTCAATGTCTCAAGCACATAATATTTACGACTTTTCTGTACCCACTAGCACCGGTGATGAACAAGCATTAAGTGACTATCAGGGTAAGGTTGTACTCATTGTGAATACAGCCAGTAAATGCGGTTTTACGCCACAATATGAGGGTTTGCAAACACTGCACGACACCTATGCCGAACGCGGCCTAGTCATTATTGCGCTGCCTTGTAATCAGTTCCGCGGACAAGAGCCCGGCACCAATGCCGAAGTACAAGAATTCTGCCAAATGAACTATGGCTTGAGTTTCCCNGTGATGGGCAAGATAGAGGTCAATGGCAAAGGAAGACANCCNNTNTACGATTACCTCACCAAACAGGCCGGCGGNCTCTTCAATGATAATATCAAATGGAATTTCACTAAGTTTTTGGTTGATCGCAAAGGTCAGGTAGTCGATCGATTTGCCACTATCACCAAACCGGCCGATCTTGCCAAGTCGATTGAAAAACTGCTCTAGGGAGCAGTGTTGAACTGGCTTAGAGGCGGCGACAGCTCAAGCAGCACTAATAGCACATCAATTGTTCTTTAGCTCAGTAAAGTAGGCCGCTGCAGCTAGATTTACTTTGGGCGCTAAATATAAAGCAGAAATCATTGTTGGAATCGCCATCGTAGCGTAACTGGCGAGGATCAAACCATTGACAATATCCATAGACACCACAGCACCACCAACCAACAAAGCGAGATAAACAGGGGTATACCAATATTGTCGTTTCGCACCAAACAAAAAACCCATCGCTTTAACACCATAAAACCACATAGTGACCATGGTGCTAAAACTCAGCAGCCCCACCATCACCAACAATAAATAAATGCCGGTGACAGGAAAAACTTGTTCAATGGCGCGCGCAGTCAAGGTTACTCCGGCAACACCCACCTCAGTTTGCCACACACCGGTTAGCAGAATAATCAGTGCCGTGCAGGTGCAAACTAAAAGGGTATCTACTACGGGGCCAACCATGGCAACAATACCCTCTCGGATCGGCTGCGCTGTTTTCGCCGCACCATGTGCCATCGATTCAGTGCCNATNCCAGCCTCATTAGAAAAAGCACCACGACGCACTCCAATAAGAATCACCGCTCCTATCGATCCGCCCGCGGCCGCCTCACCTGTANAAGCGTCGGTGACAATCAGTAGCAGAGTGGCAGGAATTTGATCGATAAAGTGCAATAACACTGTTGCCGTTATCACCAGATACAGCACCACCATGGAGGGAACCAAACGCACCGTCAGNCGCCCAATACGCTCGATACGGCCAATNACNACCATAGCNACNAGTGACGCCACNATNAGNCTAGCGATCAGATCAAANTTAAAATGCTGCTCNGTTGTCGCCCAACCGGCCGGTATGGCAACGACATCACGTAACAACTGAATAAANTGNTTGGCTTGAAAGATAGGTAGGGCACCAAGCAAACAGGCCACCGCAAACAGNGCNGCCANTGGATACCAACGCTTACCCATGCCCTCCATAATAACGTACATCGGACCGCCTTGAACCACGCCCTCGGAGTCATAACCGCGATACATTACCGCCAGTGAAGCGGTATAAAATTTCGTCGCAACACCGACAATAGCGGTGACCCACATCCAAAATACAGCGCCCGGCCCACCAATGCCGATGGCAATGGCAACACCAGCGATATTGCCCAGACCCAATGTGCCAGATAGCGCAGTTGCCAGAGCCTGAGAATGGGGGATATGCCCGGGGTCATTGGGGTCGCTAAATCGTCCACTTAGCAGAGCAATCGCATGACCAAAATATCGATAGGGCCGGAAGCGCGAATAGACTAAAAAAAACAGCCCGCCACCAACAAGTAGCACCACCAAAGGCGTGCTCCACATTATATCGGCCCATGCATTAAAAAAATCTTCGAGTTGTTGCAAGCTCATATTGGCGTCTTATTATTTTATTTTAATTCCGCAGCCATCAAGCTTTCGGTTTCACATACAGTACCAAACTATGGCCAACCAATTCGTAGCCTTTCTGATTGACTAAGGTTTCTTGGATTTTCTCAATTTGCTCGTTATGGAACTCAATAACTGCCCCGGTCTCAGTACACACCATATGGTCATGATGCTCACCACGATCAAGCTCATACACTGCGGGGCCATTGTCAAAATTATGTCTTTCAATCAGGCCCGCTACTTCGAACTGAGTGAGGACTCGATATACCGTNGCTATACCGACATCCTCATCAGCATCGCGTAACAGCTGATAGATATCTTCAGCAGTCATATGGCGGTCAGGACTGTTTTCCAATATCTGCAGTATCTTAACTCGCGGTAACGTAACCTTAAGTCCAACTTTTTTTAGCTCCTGATCTTCTGTAGACATGCTTACCCCTTCTTTAAATGTCAATCATTCGGTATTATCCCCGTTCGCGCAACTAACTGGAAGCCCACTGATGCGATTAACCATTATCTACTTGATCACTTTTACCCTAATGTCTGCCGGTTGCAGTTGGCTCAAATTCCCTGGCGTACACAAAGTCGACGTTCAACAGGGTAATATCGTCGATCAAGAAATGATCGATAAGTTGCGCCCCGGTATGAGTATGGCTCANGTGCAATTTGTACTCGGCACNCCACTGNTGATCGACACATTTAATCAAAAGCGCTGGGATTATTTTTANAGNCGCANCTCATCTGCNGGNNTNNAAACTGAAGAGCGGGTCACCATTTACTTTGACGCCGANGGCAATCTGNNNCGCATGACTGGCGATTANCTACCGAGCTCAGCAANTACTGAAGCNCCCTAACTCAAGCCCGAATACAGGCANTGCCGTNAAGNCTGCGCTCGCTTGGCCTTAGCCTCTGCAGCGCGACGTCGACGCACCTCTTTTGGGTCNGCAATCAGCGGACGATAGATCTCTACGCGATCCATAGNNTGNAGCTGGTACTGCGCTGGCTCANNNAAGCCTTTTGTGCCTAAAACNTGCGAAAAAACGCCCATNTTGTCGCTATTTGCNTCGATCTCCGGNAAAGACTCTAATATTCCAGACATCTTTACTGCCTCCAAAGCGGTGGTTCCCGGTGCCACAGATAAGGTTTTTAGTACCTGTTTTTGCGGTAGCGCATAGGCAACCTCGACAGTTATCAATTCAGTCATTATTTGACTCCAAAAGAATTTTATCGGCCCGCTGACACAGCGAGTCAACCAAATTATTCGCCACTCCGGCAAACAGTGTCGAACCAGCCAAGCCAAGGCCGGTGCGACTAAACTCAAATTCTAAATGCAAAGAGACCTTGCAAGCATTATCGGCTAGCGGCTTGAATAACCATAGCCCTTTAAACATTTTAAATGGGCCATCCTGTAGCTGCATCTCAATTTGATGCGGTGCATCCAAACTGTTACGAGTGACAAAACTAATCTGTACACCGGCCTTCTTTAAGTCCAACCTCGCCAGCATACTGTGATCATTGTGTTCGAAAATCTCCACCCCAGCGCAACCATCCATAAACTGTGGATAGCTAGCGACATCGTTAACTAAGTCATACATAGCCTGTGCAGAGTGCATGACCAGCGCTGAGCGAGAAATTTCCGCCATGACCACTAATACCTAGGACAAGAATTTATCGTAAATACCCATAACAAAAACCGCCGCGATAGCCACTGGCGCTATATAGCGCACAGTGAAAAACCAAAGTGTGCTAACCGTAGACGATGTACCCTCTAATTGCGCTTCGACCATTTGCTTATTCATCACATAGCCAACAAACAATGCGATCATCAATCCCGATATCGGCAACATTATATTNGCCGTCAGAAANTCGAGAAAATCAAAAAAGGNGAAACCTGCTAAACGGTATTCNGACCAGATATTGAATGAGAAAACCGATCCCAACCCGAGCANCCANGCGCAACCCGCAAGCATCAGATTAGCTNTAATTCGACCCAGATTTTTNATCTCAATTAACCAAGCAACACAGGGCTCCAANAGCGATATTGCTGAACTCCAAGCNGCAATAGACACCAAAACAAANAANATTGANCCAATTAATACACCACCAGGCATAGCGCCAAAGGCAACTGGCAAACTAATAAACATCAGTCCAGGACCAGCACTAGGTTCTATTCCCTGGGTAGCAAATACAAAGGAGAATATGATCAGACCAGAGATAATGGCCACAGCACTATCAAAGAACGCCACCACTAAAATGGTTTTGCCTATATTAGCCTTCTGAGGCATATAGGCACCGTAAGCCATAATAGCGCCCATACCGATACTCAGTGTAAAGAATGCTTGCCCCATAGCTTCCAGCACACCGCGCCAACTTAGTGCTGCAATATCAAAATCAAATAAGAAAGACCAAGCCGCAGCAAAGTTCCCCTTTAAAACAGAGAAGCCAAGCAATACCAGCATCATAACGAACAGTAGCGGCATTAAAATCTCTACCGCAACGCCCAAACCTTTTTTAACGCCACCGACCACTACACCGACACAGAGCAATATAAAAATGGTTTGCCACAGTATTAGGCGACTCGGGTCAGCGAGTAGACTGTCAAATACCGCTCCCGCGGATGCCCCATTGACGCCAATCAGACGTCCCGAAGCCACCTCAAAGATATAGTCCAGTGCCCACCCGGCAATCACCGCGTAAAAGGATAAGATTAGCATGCCCGCAATAACACCTAACCAACCCAGATAGCCCCAGCGCGAATCAGCACCGCTCTCTTGAACTGCATCGCGCACCGAGTTGATCGGGCTCTTGCGCCCATGACGCCCAATCATGACTTCCGCCATCATTACCGGTACACCGACTAGCAGGATGCAAATCAGATAGGTTAATACAAAGGCGCCGCCCCCATTACTTCCCGCAACATAGGGAAACTTCCACATATTACCGAGACCCACCGCAGATCCCGTGGCCGCCATAATAAATGTCCAACGACTAGCCCAAGCGCCATGCATACCTTTTTGTTGTAATGCCATAATTAACTCCATGTTGTTATGATCTAGTAGTAGAATTGTAACCTACATCAGCATAGTAGCGAATAAACTCTCCTAATAAGCGGATTGTTTTTGAATATAAAATGACAATGCCAACTGCCCACGTATAATCCGCCCATGAGTAAAAAGAAACCCAAGCAACAATCCGGCACAATTGCCCTCAATCGCAAGGTCAAACATGATTATTTTATCGAAGAGACCTTTGAGGCCGGTGTGGCGCTATTAGGTTGGGAAGTGAAAAGTCTTAGAGAAAGTAGAGTCAATCTAACCGACACCTACGTGTTTATAAAAAATGGTGAGGCGTTTTTAATTGGTACCAACATCACACCCCTACCGGCAGCCTCAACGCATTATGTCACCGAGCCTACGCGCACCAGAAAACTACTACTCAACAAGCGGGAATTACAAAAACTCGAAGACGGAGTTAATCAAAAAGGTCATACCTGCGTATGCACCGCCCTTTACTGGAAAGGTCATCTAATTAAATGTGAGATTGCACTCGCCAAAGGCAAGGTCTCTTATGATAAACGCATGGACGATAAAGAGCGTGACTGGAATCGCCAGAAGCAGCGTTTAATGCGTCATCGTTAAGCAGACTGGCATCATTGCTATGAACACAGATGCTAATTACCCCTCACCAAAAGTCGTAGCCCTATGCCACTGAAACCACCATCATTTGCCGGCAACTTGAGCGGACCAGCACTACTTTTTCAGGGTGCACGGCTTCTCTGGCATCCGCGTGTTCGCTGGTTGGTACTGACCCCCTTATTGATTAATATCCTGCTATTTTCATCGCTCACATGGCTAGTCGGCCAATGGCTGACAGATTGGCTGCAAACAATGATGACCCATATTCCAGATTGGCTGCACTGGCTAATATGGCTTATTTGGCTGCTATTTATGGTATTGGCTCTGGTTATTTACGCCTTCAGCTTTACCCTACTGGCCAATCTTATTGGTTCACCATTTTATGGTTTGCTCGCGGAACGAATTTTATCTATGGAGCGCGGTGATACCAACGATCAACCAACCACCGCATTACTGCAAACTGCATGGCAGAGCTTTTTACGCCAACTGCAACTACTCGGCTATTTTGTACCGCGCACTATTGGTATTGGGCTGCTGACAATAGTGATTAGTTTTATTCCTGCACTCAATCTACTGGCACCACTAATGGCCGCAGCTTGGGCTGCTTGGTCGCTATCAATTCAATATCTCGACTACGGCGCTGATATTGACCAAGTGGAGTTCAAGCATCTAGTGAAACGTGGTCGCGATAACCGGTGGCAGGGAATAAGTTTTGGCCTCACTGTGTTAATGGCCTCAGCAATACCGCTGTTAAATATATTAGTACTGCCTGCAGCGGTTATTGGGGGAACGCTGTTATGGAACAGAGCATATAAGACTACAGACTAGCGTCGTCTATTATCTCGCTAGCTTTGGGTTACTGCTCTGTTGGAGGCTCTTNNTTNGCTGAGGGCTCTTNNTTNGCTGAGGGCTCTTTCTTCGCTGAGGGCTCTTTNTTNNCTGAGGGCTCTTTCTTCGCTGCCGCTGTTGCCGAGGGAGCTTCCTTTAATAGATGCTCCTCCGGCATGGTGCACGGTAATTTCATATCAAGTAGTTTTTCGATAGGCTCGAGTAAAAAAGCATCATCTTCACAGGCAAAACTGATTGAGGTGCCGGTCTTGCCGGCGCGACCTGTACGCCCGATACGGTGAACATAGTCCTCAGGTTCTTCCGGCAAAGTATAATTAATCACATGACTGATACCATCGACATGAATGCCACGCCCGGCAACATCCGTGGCCACCATAACTTTTAATGAACCAGACTTAAATGAATCTAGCGCTCGCATACGCTTATTCTGCGGTACATCACCAGATAATAGACCCACTTTAAAACCCTTCTTTCTAAGCTTCTCATGCAAAGTCCGGCAGATATCTCGGCGGTTGGCAAAGACCATCACGCTATCAACATCGTCATTCACCAGAAGGTTATTGAGTAGGGCAAATTTTTCACCAGCAGTGGTGATATAAATCTTCTGATCTACGGTGTCGGTTGCTACTCGTTCGGCGCCAATCTCAACCGTCACTGGATTATCAGTCCAAGTTTCAGACAGTCTTAAAATTTCCGGTGTAAAGGTCGCTGAAAAAAGTAATGTCTGTCGCTCTTCACGCTTTGGTGTCAAACGCACAAGGCGACGCACCTGCGGAATAAAGCCCATATCTAACATACGGTCAGCTTCATCGATAACCAATATCTCGACCTGATCTAGATAGATATCGCGATTATTAGCAAAGTCCAATAATCTGCCCGGCGTGCCAACCAAAATGTCGCAGTGATGCTTTTCTACCTTTTGCAGCTGCCGGCCATAATCCATGCCACCCACCAGACAGTGGACTTTTAGATCAGTGTGCTTAACTAAACGCGTCGCATCATCGGCGATTTGGATCGCCAACTCGCGCGTTGGCGCCATAATTAAGGCGCGTGCCTCACCCATATAGCGATCGCCATCAATCGGGTGTTTTATCAAGTCGGTAATAGTATTAACCAGAAACGCCGCCGTTTTACCGGTACCGGTTTGTGCCTTACCGACAATATCGTGGCCGTGCAAGGTATGTGGTAACGAGGATGCTTGAATCGGTGTGCAATATTCAAAACCGGCATCCTGAATACCNNGCATTAAGGACGCAGGTAAATCAAAATCATGAAACCGCGTTTTTCCCTCTACTGGCTCAACCACAAACGTCGAAATATCCCAGTGATTATTGCCTCGACCACCACGACCGGCACCTCTTCTACGACGGGGAGATTTCGCTTTCTCACTCGTCGTTTTAGCGGCTTGGCTCTCGGGAGAGGGTGCTATATCAGGTGTAGAATCAGTGTCAGTCAAAGTAATCGCCACAGTAATTTTCACAATTTAATGGTTTACAGCTCGCAATAGCTAAAGCGCCTTACCACGAAAGGCGCGGAGTGTAGCAGAATTGCCGGTAAACCGCTCGAAAGTTTAGTAGTACGCAAATGGTGCTATCACTGGACTACAGTCGAAAGAACAGGGGATAGCCTGACTATAAGCTTTGCAGTTATACCCTACAGCTCATAAATGGATTGATTGCCTAGCCCAACACTGCGCGATCATAACGGAGACTAAATTTCTCTTTCTTTGCTGCCAACATTAACCGAAAATGGCACGATCTAAATATCGAAGCCATCATGATTTCAACACCCAAGAATGCCTCAACCTTTATAGAGGATGCCAACCATCTCTTGCGCCTCGCCGGACCATTAATGCTCGGTCAAATTGCNGTGGTTGGAATGACCGTGACCGATATCTATATGGCTGGNCAAGTCAGTGCAAANGACTTAGCGGCTCTGCANCTAGGGGGCAGTATTTGGGCGATGATCAGCCTGCTGGTGATTGGCATTATGATTGGTAACAGTCCGATTATTGGTCACTTTTGGGGCGCCAACCAGCTAGATAAAGTGCGCTTCCAATTTCAGCAGGGACTATGGTTATCGCTGCCCATGGGAGCAGCGGTCTGTGGCGCGATATTATTAGGTGTGGCCCTGCTGGCACAGCTCGATATTTCTGCTGAAGTCTACCGCATTGCTCGAGGCTATTTGCTGCCCTACCTTATTACCGGATTTATGTTCCCTGCTTTCTTTTCCTTCCGCGCAACCTATGAGGGCATGGGGGATATCAGACCGGTCATGGTTTTTAACTGCCTCGCTTTCGTGCTCAATGCTATTCTCGATTACATACTGGTGTTTGGTCATCTAGGCTTTCCCGCGATGGGAGGTATCGGCGCGGCCTGGGCCACCACCGTTGTGATGTTTTTTCTACTACTGGCCATGGTGCTCTACGGTGTCAAAGCAAAAAATATTAAGCGACTAAAACTGTACCAACAGTTCTCGGCGCCCAATACTGGCGCTATCGCCGGCATATTGCGACTCGGTATTCCAATATCCCTGACTATCGCGGCAGAAATCGGTTTCTTTGCAATTATCCCCATGCTTATCGCCCATTTGGGCGCCAATGTTCTCGGTGCTCATGCCATCACTAATAATCTGGATTCTCTGGCTTATATGATTCCCCTNGGTATCGGTCAGGCATTAACCATCAAAGTCTCCCATGCTCAAGGGCGTATGGATCCATTAGCGGCACGACAAATCTGCGTCACTGGATTTAAGCTGGTATTTTTATTGGCTCTGGTTTTAGGCAGTATAAAAATATTATTGCGTTATGACTTTGCCGCGATTTTCAGTCCTGTCGCCGAAGTGCAGGTGATCGCCGCCAGCCTGTTCTTTTTCTCTGCGGCCCTAGGTTGTTTTGATTCATTACAGATGTCCTGCAGTGGCGCGCTTCGCGGTTACAAAGATGCCCGAGGACCACTGATTATCCAAGTGATCTCATTCTGGGTGATTGCCTTCCCGATTGCCTATAGTTTGGCACTAACCGATTTTTGGGGTGAACCGATGGGCGTCTATGGGTTTTGGGCTGGACTGGTTATTGCGTCCTCGATCGCCAGTCTATCAATGCTTTACCGCTGGAATTTGGTGTCCAAAGCCAAGATTGCTGTAGCCGCCTAATCTAGCCGCCTAATAAGATNCCAGCAGACAACCCAAGGTAATGCGGTCCAACTGATTGTAATCGGCATAGGTATTCACAGATTGAAAGCCTGCAGCGACAAATAGATCTCTTACTAGCGCGCCCTGATTGTAGCCGTGCTCTACCAGCAACCAACCAGCCTGCTGTAAAAAACCACTGCTCTGCCCTATTATCAGTCTTAAATCATCTAAGCCATCAACCCCAGCAACCAATGCCGAAGCGGGTTCAAAGCGCACATCTCCAGCTAATAGATGACTATCTTCAGCCTCAATATAAGGTGGATTACTAACAATAAGATCGAATTTATGCGCTGGTTGCGCAGAGGCAAGCGCTGAAAACCAATCACTTTGCAATATACTGACGTTGTTCAGTTGGTGTAACTGTCGATTATGTTCCGCCAATTCAACTGCTTGGGATTGCACATCCACACCGATAATCTGCCAGTCAGGTCGTTCAGTCGCCAGCGCTAATGCAATCGCACCAGTGCCCGTACCCAAATCCAACACCTGACTCGCCGCTGGCAATGCCAGTTGCAAGGCTTGTTCAACAATAAGCTCGGTTTCTGGTCGAGGGATCAATGTATGGGGTGAGACACAGAGGTTTAGAGTCCAAAACCCTTGGCTGCCAACAATAAAGGCCACTGGCTCACCCCGCAGGCGGCGGCTAAATAGCTGATCAAACTCAGCTATCTCTGCGTCTTGCAGCTGATGATCAGGCCAGGTTTTCAACCAGGTGCGGTCGACATTTAAACAGTGGCAAAGCAGCAGTTCTGTATCTAATAGCGCTGAATCACTGGNTGGCTGTAACTCGGCACTGCGTTGCAGAACAGCGGAGACCGTTGCCATCTAGTCGGCCAGAGAGGCTAACTGCTCAGCCTGAAATTCATTGACTAACGGCTGTACCACTTCACCGAGCATNCCCTCCATCACCTCAGCGAGCTTGTACAATGTGAGGTTAATACGATGATCGGTTACCCGACCTTGAGGGAAATTATAGGTGCGGATGCGCTCGGAGCGATCACCACTACCTACCAGACTTTTACGCTGTTCCGACTGCTCTTTTGCCGCTGCATCGTCCTGCGCTGAATCCAGTCTTGCCTGCAGTACCGCCATCGCCTTGGCGCGATTCTTGTGTTGCGAACGCTCATCCTGACATTCCACCACAATACCGGTGGGTAAATGGGTCAAGCGAATGGCGGAATCGGTTTTATTAACATGCTGACCGCCGGAGCCGGACGCNCGAAAGGTATCCACGCGCAGATCGGCTTTATTAATTTCGATGGCATCTTGCGCATCTGCCTCCGGCATAATGGCAACGGTGCAAGCAGAGGTATGGATTCGACCCTGAGACTCGGTATCGGGTACCCGCTGAACACGATGGGCTCCAGACTCAAACTTGAGCTGCGAGTACACGCCCGTGCCCACAATGCGAGCAATGATTTCTTTGTAACCACCGTGATCGCCCGTACTCTCACTCATTACTTCGACCTTCCAGCGCTGNGTTTCGGCAAACTTGCTGTACATACGAAATAGGTCGCCAGAAAAGATAGCCGCCTCATCGCCACCGGTTCCAGCGCGGATTTCAAGAAAGACATTTTTATGGTCATTGGGGTCTTTGGGTAAGAGTAATTTTTGTAGCTCCAACTCTAATAACGCTAACTGCTTTTCGCCCTCTTTTAACTCGTCCTGAGCCATGGCACGCATATCTGGATCTGCATCTTTGGCTAGCGCCTTGGCCTCCTCAATATTACTCACCACAGACTGAAACTCACTGTAGGACTTAACCACCGGCTCTAGCTCAGCATACTCTTTCGACAGCTCACGAAATGTATTTTGATCGCCAATAATATCCGGATCACTCATCAGTGCCCCCACTTCCTCATAGCGTTCGGCGAGGGTGTCCAGTTTAGCCAGTATTGATGCTTTCATAGTTTATTTTTTCTTAAGGTCAAATAGTTCGTGAGTGGCATCGATAGTGGTATCTCGCCCTTCTTCACCGGCCTGTTTTAGCTTAGTGGTTGGTTTATGCAGTAGTTTATTGGTTAGATTACGTGCCAGTGTGTTAATCACCTTGGTCGAATCCTGCCCACGCTGCAGCGCCTGCAAAGCCTTTTCCACTTCCTGGTCACGAATTGACTCGGCACTGTCGCGAAAGGCTTTAATGGTATCAACAACCGCTAAAGAGCGCTGCTTGGTGGACCAGTTTTCAACTTCCTGATCGACAATCGNTTGGGCCTTATCGGCGGCCGTTTGCCGTGCACGCAAATTATCTTGTATCACTTCTTCAAGATCATCCACGGTGTAGAGNTAGACGTCGGTCAATTCCTCAACCTCTGGCTCGATATCCCGCGGNACAGCAATATCTACCATAAATAAAGGTTTATGTAGGCGTTTTTTCAGCGCTGACTCCACTGCGCCTTTACCCAAAACCGGTAACTGGCTGGCGGTAGAGGAAATAACAATATCCGCTTGATGCAAAAACTCAGGGATATCAGCCAACAAAATAGCCTCCGCAGAAAAGTCCTGCGCCAACTCTTGAGCTCGAGTTAAGGTGCGATTAGCCACCGTAATTTGGCCGATATTTTTTTCCTGCAAATGCCGAGCAACCAATTCAATGGTGTCTCCAGCGCCAATTAACAATGCATGAGCGCTGGTCAAATCCGCAAAAATTTGCTCGGCTAAACTGACCGATGCATAGGCCACGGACACGGGATTCTGACCGATGGCGGTTTCAGAGCGCACGCGCTTAGCGGCGGCAAAAGCCTGTTGAAAGGCCTGATTTAATTCCGCTGCGACAGTGCCCGCCTCACGACCGACCGAATAAGCTGATTTAATCTGACCAAAGATTTGCGGCTCACCCAACACCAACGAGTCCAGACCACTGGCAACACAGATCATATGGCGGATAGCCTGTTGATCTCGGTAACAGTAATAGCAAGAGCGCAATGCTTCGATATCGAGATTTTTGCTCTCAGCCAACCAACTCAGCAATTGCTCATCGGTTATATCGCCACTCAGATATATCTCAGTGCGATTACAGGTCGACAGCAAGGCAACTTCCGCCGCACCCATGGCAGATTGCCCGAGTTGCAGTGACTCCACGACTATTTCAGGCGCAAAGGCAATGCGCCCCCGCAAATCGACCGAGGCTGACTTATGGTTTATACCAAATGCTAAGATGCCCATAAATATTTCAACAGTGCCCTTGGGTTACAACCGAGTCCTTCATTTAACTCGGCGATTTTACACCAGTCTCGTACGCAAAAGGAGATTGACGGGAAAATCATTTAGTTGGCCTGGGTAATTCACAGGTATGCTACTGTTACATACCGTAAATTTTATGCTCAGGATTTGTTTTCACTCGCCAGATCCTAGAAAATACACCAATGATAAAACCTTCAATGTTTCTGTTTATCGCTTGCCTTGGGCTACTGAGCGGCTGTATTGCGACACCGCAAAAGATCAGTGAACAACCAGCGCCGGCTATCAGCGTGCCGCTGGAAACCCCTGAGGAACAATCGAAACCCTTTGCCATAGAGACTCTCTACCAGCTATTGGTTGCCGATATCGCCCTAAATCGCAATCACTATAAAGTGGCGCTCGAGGGGTATTTGCAGCAGGCCAGGGAAACCAAAGATATTGCCATTATTGAACTCGCCTTCAAGGTGGCAGAGTATAGTCGCGACAANGACGCCAGCACAGAGTTGGCCATATTGTGGNTAGATNCNGCACCGCAGAGCCNCGCNGCTCACAAAGCCGCGCTGCAAACNAAAGCAATGCAAGGTGACGCTCTNGGTGCACTCAGCCATGCNAGCTGGCTTTTTAGTCAGCATAATGATGTCGATGCGTTTCTTGCGATAACATCTCTACAGCTGAGTAAGCCTGAAATACAGCAACTTATCGAGGCTTACCAAGCTCTGCCCTTAAGTTCACAACAGAAGCCCTTTGCCCTATTGGCCAGTGCAATGCTCTATCGCAGTAGCGGTCAGTTGCAGATGGCGGAACAGTCCGCAGTAGCATTTCTTGATAATCAACCTGACAATCAGACGGGACTGCTTTTATTAGCCCGATTAATGCATCAACAAGATCGTGTTGAAGAGGCTGCTGCGCTTCTTGGCCGCGCCTTGCAGCGCCAACCCAATGATCGGCAGTTGCGTCTGCAATATGCGCGCTTTTTAACCATAACCGACCTACAGCAAGCGATTGTTGAATTTGAAGAGCTGCGTCACGACGACCCAGCCGATCAAGAAGTTAATTTCTTACTCGCCCTGCTACTCCACAATCAGGGGCAGAGTGATAGAGCGATGGGGCTATTTGCNCAAGCGAGTCAGAGNGCCAGTNTGCGCGCAGACGCGCAATTTCATATGGGCAGTATNTCTGAGGGCAAGGGNGANACANCCAGTGCNATCAAACATTATGCTCAGGTGCGATTNGGGCGCAATTATCTCTCGGCAATGTCGAGGTTGACCCTATTACTNAATCAACAATATGGNCTCAGCGCTGCACGACAAAATTTGCAGCGCCTGCGAGCAGAGCAACCGCAGCAGTCGGTAACCCTATTCCAAATAGAATCGAATCTACTGATCAGCCTGCAAAAACCTGAGTTGGCGCTGTCGATTCTCAGCGANGGNTTAAAGGCCTTTCCCAATGANAGCCAACTGCTCTATGCCAGATCGATGGTCGCCGAACAGCAAGATGATTTTGCTCTCGCTGAGCAAGACCTGCGCACCCTTATCGCCATGGATAGCAACAATGCCATGGCACTTAATGCATTGGGCTACAGNATGATTTTGCATACCGACCGTCACCTAGAAGCCCAGCGGCTGATCAAGCGCGCCTATCTATTAAATCCAGGCGATCCGGCCATTATCGACAGTATGGGCTGGGTATTATTTAAACTGGGACAGCTAAGCGANGCGCTAGAGTATCTGCAAAAGGCCTTTGACCTGCTGCCTGACCCCGAAATAGCCGCGCACTTGGGAGAAGTGCATTGGACGTTGGGCGACCAACAAACTGCCCTAGATATCTGGCAGCAAGGCTTGCAACAGGCGCCAGATCACCAGAGCATCACTGAAACAATGCAACGACTCGGTGCTAAGCTTTGAAAACGCAATTAATACTGCTGATAACGCTGGTAATGTTAGNTGGCTGCAGCTACCAGCCAACAGTANAGCCACAAAGTNGNAGCTGGTCTGAACATCAACAACAACTNATGGCCTATGATCAGTGGCAATTGCAGGGCAAGTTAGGGTTTAAAACANTAGATCGCGGTGGCAGTGCGACTGTGTATTGGAGCCAAAATCAACAGCAGTATCANGTGCAACTNAAGGGNCCNCTNGGCGCNGGTAATGTTGTTATCGAAGGCGATCAAANCAGTGCCCAAATGCTNAGTGGCGATAAACTCTATAGAGCNGCGCCANNCGCGTTGGCAGCTCGNTTTACCGGCTTACCCATTCCAGTAGATGCACTTGNATGGTGGGTGCGTGGACTTCCTAATCCNTATCCCAACCCCAACTCCAATCTCAATAGCACTGTGCTAACCGGCCTAATCATCA
>NYXU01000054.1 GCA_002685715.1 Porticoccaceae bacterium
CCAATCTGGTACTAGGGCTAATAATCTCTCTCAATTCGAGCAAGATTGCGCGCAATGTAACAGTTTTGGAAAATTAGTCAACCATTGAATGGCCAAAATTTTTCTAATAATAATAGTAAAAACAACAAGCTAGACTTTAATTTGAATGTTGTAAATGAAATATTTCTGCAAACCGCCCTACAATAATTGTTAAAAACTGGCGCAACCAGATATCTCGCCGACGAATAAGCGGTCGCGTAAATCTCTAAAATCAGACAATATGTAACAGGAAGTAAACGCTCTGTATAAATACAAAATCAAAATCTGGAGATGCCACCATGAATCACGCGAATAAGTTGCTAACAATGGGTTTATCCATTGTCTTTACCTGCTTACTCACCAGTTGCAGTGAGCCAAGCAGCGAGATTCTGGTAATTGACAACGTTAATGGCTACAGCTTCGATACTGATCGCCAACTGTTTGAGTTTGACTCAATCGCCATAGCACAGGGTAAAGTACTAAAGACTGGGGCATCTTTAGCAACTCAATTCCCCCATGCAACCATCATTGACGGCCAAAATAAAACATTGATTCCCGGTATTATCGACGCCCATGGGCACGTTTCTAGCTTGGGCTACACATTAATGCGTATTGATGTACGTGATGCCGCTTCTGCACAACAGGCGGCCGCCAATGTCGCTGCCTATGCGGCGGATAAAGCCTACCTCAGCTGGGTAAGAGGTCGTGGCTGGAATCAGGTGCTATGGCCAGGGCAGCAGTTCCCCACTGCCGCGCATCTCGACAAAGAAATTAATGACCGACCGGTATGGCTAGAGCGCGTCGATGGTCACGCCGGTTGGGCCAATAGCAAAGCACTTGAATTAGCGGGGATAGATAGCACCACTGTGTCGCCCCCTGGTGGAGAGATCATTAAAGATAGCGCTGGCAAGCCCACTGGTGTATTGATTGATAATGCAATGAATCTCGTATTCAGTATCATTCCGGACCCCAGTGACAGTGAACTACGCGCCGCTCTGAATACCGTTAGCCGCCATCTTCTAAGCTTGGGCATCACGTCAACTCATGATGCTGGCACTACAGGCCCAGAGCATAGACTGTACAAGGCACTGGCTGATAGTGGCGAAATGCCTCTGCGTATCTACAGCATGATTTCATCGACAGATCCAGATCTCGAGCAAATACTGGCCGCCGGCCACAGTGCAGACGCAAATGATTTTTACAGTGCGCGTAGTATAAAAATCTATACTGATGGTGCTCTGGGGAGCCGCGGTGCTGCTATGTTAGAGCCTTATAGCGATCGCCCAGGTCACAGGGGCCTTTTACTGACCAGTGCCTCTGTGCTGCGAGAGTTGTTTAGACAAGCAACTGAGGCAGATTTCCAAGTGGCCATTCATGCTATTGGCGATAAAGGCAACCGTATCGCGCTGGATGAGATTGAATATGCTTATAACAGCGTTGGTGGCCGTCATCTGCGACACCGTATTGAACACTCGCAGGTTGTCGCCATCAAGGATATTCCAAGATTTAAGATGCTCAATGTTATACCCTCAATGCAGCCTACCCATGCCACCAGCGATATGAATATGGCAAAGGCTAGAATCGGGGCCATGAGACTCAGAGGCGCCTACGCTTGGCGCTCCTTTCTCGATCAAGGTAGCATCGTTATCGCGGGATCAGATTATCCCGTAGAACTAGCCAATCCTTTTGATGGCATCCATGCAGCCGTCACCAGACAAAATAAAGCCAATCAGCCTAAAGGCGGCTGGATACCATCACAGGCCATGAGTCTTGAGGAGGCTATGCGCGCATTTTCCATCGATGCGGCATGGGGCGCCCATCAAGAAAATACACTCGGCGGTCTAACACCGGGCAAGTGGGCTGACTTTATTGTTATCGATCGGGATATTTACAACGTCCCTGTGCAGGACTTGTGGAAAACGCAGGTTCTCGAAACCTGGCTAGCAGGAGAAAAGGTCTATAGCAAAGCTGATTAAGTCGATGGCTATCCCCACAACAACGATAGCCTAACCATTAAACCACCAGTTACATGACCATCAAACAGCAAGTTGCACGGCGATGGTATTAGTCGTGCGCTCTACCGTATTATCCTGATTAAGGTAAACCAATTTCGGTTTGTGCTGCTCCGCTTCAGCCTCTGAAAGCCCTGCATAGGTGGCAATAATAATACGGTCGCCGACCTGACATTTGCGGGCCGCTGCACCATTCATTGAAATAATGCCAGACCCCGCTTCAGCCGCAATAATGTAGGTGGTCAAGCGCTCACCATTACTGACATTGTAGATATCAATCTGCTCAAACTCGCGCATGCCAGCCAATTCAAGTAGATCTGAATCGATAGCACAGGAGCCGTCATACCAAAGCTCTGCCTGAGTGATACATGCCATATGCAATTTGGCTTTTAAAAAATTAGATGTCATACAACGAACAGTCCTTGGGTTAATTCCAATTTAAACACTCTAAAACGACATTGTGCCTTAACTGAGATCGACAGATAGATTATCGATAAGCCTTGCCGCTTCGGTAAACATAGCACCCAGTATGGTGATTTCAAGGTCATCGTTGGCAGCCGGATCCAATGTTTTGCTATTGCTTATCGTCACATAATCAACGCCAAAACCCGCCTCAGTGATACGCTGTTTAGCCTTAGCTTCAAGCTGACTGAAGTCTTTATTACCTGCCTGTATCTGCTCAGCAATCCACTCTAAACATTGTTTTAGAACTGTGACTCGCGGCCGCTCTTCATCGCTGATATAGCTGTTGCGCGAACTCATTGCCAAGCCATCGGGCTCGCGGTGAATCGCCGCAGGGCTGATTTGCACAGGCATGCAGAGATCCTCAGCCATACGTCGTATTACCGCTAACTGTTGATAATCCTTGATACCAAAAATGGCTTCGTCCGGTTGCACAATATTAAATAACTTACTGACCACCGTAGTCACACCCTCAAAGTGGCCTGGCCGACTGGCGCCACAGAGAACATCGGTCATGGTTGGGCAGATCACACGACTCTGAGTATCTAGACCATTGGGGTACATTTCCACATCATCGGGATAAAATAGATAATCACAGCCGACTTCACGGAGTTTTTCGCAGTCAGTTTCATAGGTTCGTGGATATCGATCCCAATCTTCATTGAGACCAAATTGCAATGCATTAACAAAGATCGAACAGACAACAATATCATTGCTCTCGCGTGCCTGCCGGATTAACGCCAGATGACCATCATGGAGATTGCCCATAGTGGGCACAAAACCTATACGAGCACCCTGTCGACGGTCCTGATTAAGAATATCCCGAAGGCCACTAACCGTGTGAAAGATCTTCATGACAACAGTCCTGTAACTGCAGTTTTAATGGTCGATGAATTGGTCGCTAGCAAGATTTTCAAACCGCGTATACTTGCCCATAAACATTAAACGGCAGGTACCGATCGGCCCATTACGCTGTTTACCAATAATAATTTCTGCAGTGCCCTTATCGGGACTATCTTCATTGTAAACCTCATCTCGATAGATAAAGGTGATCACATCTGCGTCTTGCTCGATAGCACCAGACTCGCGCAGATCAGCATTCACTGGACGTTTATTCGGCCGCTGCTCAACGTTACGACTCAACTGTGAGAGTGCAATCATGGGGCATTCATATTCTCGCGCAAGGCCCTTGAGCTCTCGAGATATTTGCGAGATCTCCTGCACTCGACCCTCAGCACTATTAGCTCCGTTCATTAGTTGCAGGTAATCCACCATAATTAAACCNGGCTGTGCTGCAGCATAGAGAGCNTCNGNATCANCGGGGGTATCGGTACCATGNTGTTGATGCCATTGCGCCCGCAACTGCTCCACTCGTTCACGAGTGAACTGCTTGATGCGATTGCGCATTTCAAGGGGNGTAATACCCGCGGAATCATCAATAAATAAAGGACGGTCTTTAAGGCGCTGTGCCGCACTACTCAAGCGTGGCCAATCATCTTCGAGCAAATTGCCCGAGCGCATTCTAGTGGCATCGATTTTGCCAATCGAGGACAGCATGCGCATCACCAAGCTACTGGCAGGCATCTCTAAACTAAACACCAACACCGGTCGATCCTGATTCAGCGTGGCATGCTCAACCATATTCATAGCAAAGGAGGTCTTACCCATGGAGGGTCGGCCAGCAACAATAATCAAATCGGACTTTTGCCAGCCTGAGGTCATCTGATCTAAGTCGCTAAAACCGGTGCTGAGACCGGTAATATCCGCATCATTGTTAAATAACTCATCAAGACGCTCAACCGCCTCTTTGATCAACGAGTTAACTTCTTTAAAACCACCTTTCTTAGGACGGTTTTCAATAATCTCCTGAAGACGTTTTTCAGCCTCCTCAAGCAGCTTGGCGCTGTCCCAACCCAAAGGGTTGTAACCCTTGCGTACAATATCACTGGATGCACTGATCAACTGACGGACAATNGAGCGCTCAAGAACAATCTGNGTATAAGCCTTAACATTCGCGGAACTGGGCGTATTATGAGCAAGGTCGACTAAATACTCTGCCCCTCCCACAGCACTTAACTCATTGGAATTCTGCAATGCCTCGGTCAGGGTAATAGGATCAAAGGGCTGCCCGTCAGATGCCAGACGAGACATGGCGGTGAAGATTAACTGATGGTCTGAGCTGTAGAAATCACTCTCGGCAAGAATCTCCGCAATTGAATCAAAGGCATCATTCTTCAGCATCAATCCACCAAGAACAGCCTGCTCTGCCTCAATAGAATGAGGTAGCGGCTGACTAATGGTAGGTTCTGCAAAAAGCGCTTCGTTCATAGACGAGATTATAACCCTATGGTTGTGCAANTCTGTNGTAAGAGANTACNNGTAAAGANTACCCATAAAAAGTACACATNAAGAGTACCCGTAAACGGTGCTGTTATAAACAAAAACGGCACTGCATCTTAGTAAGAAGCAGTGCCGTTGTGCAAATAATTTACGGTCTCTTAACTAGCCCGAGACACATCGCCAAAACTATTCCGCTTCGATAACCACAGTGACTGACTCAGTCACNTCAGANTGNAGTTGCACTTCAATCACAAATTCACCAANNTTGCGAATNGCGCCTTCAGGCAAGTTAATCTCACTCTTAGTGATATCACNACCGGCAGCGTTGATTGCAGTCTCCAACTCGCGGGTACCGACCGAGCCGAACAGCTTGCCCTCATCGCCCGCTATGGCGGTAATGGTTACTGTCTCAATTGCCGCAAGTTTCTCAGCCCGGGCAGTTGCCTCGGCCAATTTGGCCGCTGCTGCCGCCTCTAGGTCAGCGCGACGCAGTTCAAAATCAGCAATATTGGCTTCAGTCGCAAACACCGCTTTGCCCTGTGGAATTAGGTAATTACGACCATAGCCAGCCTTAACATTAGCGGTATCACCAATGTCTCCCAACTTACCTACTTTTTCCAGAAGAATNACTTCCATCTCNATAACCTCTTGTTAACCATCTCTGCCTATTGTTCACGGTCCTTACNGGCCGTCAACNTCAAGCGTAAATTCAACAGNCTATCAGCGAGACCNAGCCCCACTAATAAGCCACCTANCACTGGGCCGGACACTACCAACCCAACATACATAAACACCAACCAAGCCTTCCCTAGAGCCGCTACATTGACCCCGTAGTGCATCAGGGACAGGCCGCTTAACAACAGCGGTAACACCATCAACTCAGCCCAAAATCGATACTCTGTGGGCAAATACAGTGCCACCACAAAGGCCATAATCGATAGGCCCGCTGCTCGCACATCTAGCCTTAATTGGCGAAACTCTTCACCGAACCCGCCAGGGTTATAGAGCATTGCCTGCCACCAACGAGAGACAAACAAGCACAGTATGGTACTAACCGCCAACATCAAAGCACCCAGTCCCAAAACAAGCGGCCGGCTTGCAATAAAAGGCTCTACTTGTGCCGATTGTTGCTGAGCAAGCTCCGCAAACATCGTACTCAATCTATCGACCAACAGGTCGACATCAGTACTGAGCAACAGGGCGNTGGCAANCATNACCANCANAGCCGTTAGCATNGAGGNCAATATCGTCCACTGCCATGANCCTGTTACCCTCAACACATTGGCAGNAATCAGCGTCATTAGCAGCGATAGCCCNGAAANAAACGTCAGCAGGCTACTACCTTGATCAAAAAANTAACTGGCGATCANNGGCAACGCAGCCCAGAGCAGCACNACTACCCCTTCCTGAC
The DNA here is from genome assembly GCA_002685715.1 of Porticoccaceae bacterium. Lineage (GTDB taxonomy): Bacteria > Pseudomonadota > Gammaproteobacteria > Pseudomonadales > Porticoccaceae > HTCC2207. The sequence continues at coordinate 6,244 of NYXU01000054.1, forward strand.
TGCCTTTGCGCAGTGACACCAAACCCACCGTCGCCGGACTAATTAAAGGAAACAAATTTCCCAAAAAGGCCACGGCACAGGCCTGTGCCCGCCCACGCATAATAAATTCCGCTAGGGCACGCAATGAAATTCCTACTTACTTATGGCTGTCTGTGTAAGGCAGTAGCGCAATGTATCGAGCACGCTTAATCGCTTCACTCAGTTCACGCTGGTAACGCGCTTTGGTGCCCGTAATACGGCTGGGAACAATTTTTCCGCTCTCAGACACATAGCCTTTTAATGTATCCAAATCTTTATAGTCGATCTCAGTTGCACCTTCGGCAGTGAAACGACAAAACTTTCTACGACGTACAAATCTAGCCATGATTATTCTCCTTTATCCGCTTCAGCAGCTTCTTCCGCTACGGGCGCTTCCTCAGCAACCTCTTCAGCGGCGGGTTCGTCGGCAGCGGCCTCGGCCTCAGCGGCAGCCTTAGCTTCATCAGCCTTAGCTTTTGCAGCACTGCGCCGTTCGCGGGCTTCTTTGTCTGCCTTTTCAGCATTTTCTTGCTTCATAATCGGCGATTCAGCGGTAACTGCCTCATCGCGACGGATAACCATGCTGCGCAAAACAGCATCGTTATAACGGAAAGTGGCATTCAATTCATCGAGCACATCCTGACCACATTCGATATTCATCAGAACATAATGTGCTTTGTGAATTTTATTAATTGGGTAAGCCAGTTGGCGACGGCCCCAATCTTCAAGTCTATGGACCGTACCATTGCCTGCAGTAACAGATGCAGAGTACCGTTCAACCATACCAGCAACCTGCTCGCTTTGATCCGGATGGACCAGGAACACTATTTCGTAGTGACGCATTGTATCTCCTCATGGGTTTAAAAGTCTCCCGATNGGCCTTTTGGCCATCCCAGTGAGACAAGGAGTGTCTGAAGTTGGCTTGTAACCTGTTCAGACGCTTTGTGGCGCGGGATTATAGAGAGTTGGTGCGGGGGTTGCAATAGCGTTTTAGCCTTTATAATCAGCTATTTATCTTGCTCGGATAGCTCTTTAATCAGACTTATTACGGAGCCGACATTACTTCGCCGCTGTTTAAGTATCAGGGTGATGGCCATTTCTTCGACCGCCACGAGAATATGAAACAGAATGACTAGCCGGAAGAATTCATCAGCGCCAAATAAGATCAGTACATAATAGGCTGGTGCGATCAGCACCGCCGCTATTTTAGCACCCCAGGTATGATAGCTTGGATAGCCACCAAACTTGCGTAAGGCTAGTGCCAGTGGCACGGTAAATGACAACATGGCGGCAAATAGGAAAGCCGCCTGCTCAGTAAATACCGCTGGCCAAATCGCAAACAAACCGAAAATCATGCTTGCGTAAGTCAGCACATCGCCCCAGCTATCCAACTTGGCACCCAATTCTGAAACTTGGTTGAGCTTACGAGCTAGAAAACCGTCTAGCACATCACTCAATAGAGAAACCGCTAGAACCCATAAAAATAGTTGGCCCGCTTGGACTAGCGCCAAACCAATCAGCACGGGCACCAAGCCAAGGCGAAGAAAACTCAGAATGTTAGGTATTGAGTAAATAGCAGGCTCCAAAATCTGTACAGCTAGTTCCCTATAGGCTGACAAACAGCATCCCTCTGCACCATGATAGATTAGCCTCTAGCTAGGTCCAATTTCAACCACTCGGAGTTGCCATACAGTTATAAATGGCGCTCAGTCGCGGCGCTGGCGCACCACTTCAAATAGACAGATACCCGTGGCAACCGAAACATTGAGGCTACTCACCTCGCCAGCCATTGGCAGCTTAGCCAGAAAATCGCATTGTTTACGCGTTAATTGCCGCATGCCGGAACCCTCAGCCCCCATGACCANCACCAAAGGACCAGTCAGGTCCAAATCATATATATACTGTTCAGCCTCGCCGGCAGTGCCCACTACCCAAGCACCCTGCTGCTGAAGTTTGTCTAAGGTGCGGCTCAGGTTAGTCACCATGATCAGCGGTACCGTTTCAGCGGCACCACAGGCTACTTTTGTCACCACCGGNGTCAGACCAACAGAATTNTCCTTAGGCACAATAACAGCGTGAACTCCTGCACCNTCAGCGCTNCGNANACAGGCGCCGAGGTTATGGGGATCGGTCACGCCATCGAGCATAAGAAAAAATCCGCTGCGGCCTTTGTCCTGAGCNAACTTGAGCAGAAAATTCTCATCATAGGTCTCGCCGGGACTACAGAGTGCCATTACCCCCTGATGTCGCCCCTCGGCTCGCTTATCCAACTGCTTTACTGTGGCCCACTGCAGCGCCACGCCATGCTGCTCTGCCAACTTATGAATCTTTTGTAAACGATCATCTTGTCGCCCACGTTGCACATGTAATTCCCGCACGCGGCCAGGCGCCGACTTGAGCATGGTTTGCACTGCATGAATACCAAAAATCCAATCCACAACGCTCTCCTANGCAATGGTTGCTGAATCATTAATTGCGCATTGTACTGGCTTTAGGCAAAATCCCAGTATAAATATTCTGGATTCAGACTCAATGAACAACTCTTTACCTGTCGCGAGCTTACTCCGTAGACTAGCAGCATTGGTTTACGATGCTTTTTTACTGTTTGCTATCACACTGGCCTATGCCAGCCTACTGCTGATCATTAAGATTGTGTTTAACGGCACTGATAATCTTGAGTCGATTCAACCGGGACCGACTCTGCAATGGCTCAGTCTTGTCGGTTTGCTAATCTCACTGGGAGGCTACTATTTTATTTGCTGGCGCAAGCAAGGTCAGACTCTGGGCATGAAAGCATGGCGGCTGCGCTTGCAGCGGCACAATGGCAGTCTGGCCAGTCCCTATCAATGTATCAAACGCTCTGCACTGGCAACATTATCACTGGCTGCTGCGGGGATTGGTTACCTGTGGATCCTATGGCCCTCAACCACAGGTTGCCTTCACGATATTCTTACCGATACTGAAATCGTGGTCGTACCCAAAGAAAAATAACAAAAGGACTATCACTAATGAGCGCTACCTACATCCTCGCCATGGATCAGGGAACCACTTCCTCCAGAGCTATCATTTTTGATGCTGACTACAGCATTATCGCCCAGGCACAGCAAGAGTTTACTCAGCACTTTCCCGACTCTGGTTGGGTAGAGCACAATGCCGCCGACATCTGGCACACAAGTCTGGATACGGCGCGCACGGCGTTGAAAGAGGCAGGCATAGAACCTCAGCAAATTGCTGGCATAGGAATCACTAATCAACGCGAGACCACGTTGCTGTGGGATCGCCATAGCGGCGAGCCAATCTATAACGCCATTGTCTGGCAAGATCGCCGCACCGCAGACTACTGTACCGAGTTAAAACAACAGGGCCACGAAGCCATGGTCAGTAATAAAACTGGACTGCTTCTCGACCCTTATTTTTCGGCGACAAAAATTGCCTGGATTCTCGATAATGTCGACGGCGCTCGCGCCCGAGCAGAAGCCGGCGAACTGGCTTTCGGTACCGTCGACAGCTGGCTACTGTGGAATTTAACCGTAGGGACAAACCATGCCACTGACGCCACCAATGCTTCCCGAACCATGCTCTACAATATTCATCAAGGAAATTGGGATAAAGAGCTCTTAGCACTATTTAATATACCTAGCTCAATACTGCCAGAGGTAAAAGACTGTGCCACTGAGTATGGGGTAACAAACTTGTTGGGTGGCGAAATCCCTATTCTTGGAATCGCTGGAGATCAGCACGCCGCGACCATCGGACAGGCCTGCTTTACCACTGGCATGATGAAATCTACCTATGGCACTGGCTGCTTCGCTCTTTTAAATACCGGTGATCAAGCGGTCACCTCCACTAATCGATTACTAACAACCATCGCTTACCAGTTAGATGGCAACGTCACCTATGCTTTGGAAGGCTCGATATTTATAGCCGGTGCGGCAGTGCAATGGCTGCGAGATGGACTGGGCATTATTGAGTCCGCCCAGCAATCGGGTGAGTTGGCCATCGAGGCCGATGACAGCCAACAGGTCTACATGATTCCAGCGTTTACCGGTCTGGGCGCTCCGTGGTGGGATGCCGAGGCTCGCGGAGCACTGATTGGCTTAACCAGAGGTACCGGCCCAGCAGAAATCTCGCGCGCAGCGCTAGAGTCAGTCTGTTACCAGACCCTGGACCTACTCAAGGCGATGCAAGCCGACTTGGGAGCAGATACCGACACGGTATTGCGCGTCGATGGCGGCATGGTCGCTAGCGATTGGACTATGCAGCGTCTCGCCGATATTCTTCAGGCGCCAGTGGATCGCCCTGTTATTGCTGAGACTACTGCATTAGGGGCGGCATGGTTAGCGGGCTCTAAAGCTGGGCTTTGGCCAGACCAAGCCGGTTTTGCCAAGAGTTGGAGACAGGACAAGCAATTCACACCTTTGATGTCAGCCTCAGAACGAGATTGTAAAGTCGCTGGGTGGGACAATGCAGTACGCAGAGTGCTGACCACTTAACAGTCCGGCCAAATCAGGCGAGGGTCGTTTATAGACTTTAATCAACTGGCATAATTGGTTGAGTACTGGACAAAATTGGGCGCATTTAAACGAAGCAAATACGACTAACTCCAATGACCTTGGATAAGATAACGAGAGGGGGATAGATCTGATCAACCACTGCGCCTTAGCAAATAGACTCCGAGCGCAGCACAGAAAACAACCGGTGTAATGACCGCTAAAAATGGCGGGAAGCCAAAGACAATACTTAGAGGGCCCAGCAGATCCTGCACAATCCTGAATGTGACTCCCGTCACGACGCCAACAAAGACTCTGAAGCCCATGGTCGATTCACGCAAAGGCCCAAAGACAAAAGAAATACCAACTAACACTAGGCCAATAATGATTAACGGTTGTAACACCTTGCGCCAAAACGCTACCTCATAATCAGCTGTATTGGCGTTTTGCTGACGCAGAAACTCGATATAACCCGATAGACTGGCAATAGGCAGAGCGTCCGCGGGTAAAATATTAACCGTTAATACATTGGGCGTTAACTCAGAATCCCAATGCCGGGTGATTTTCTTGTCCACCTCCGTGCGATCACCGTAGAATCGAGTGATCGACACATTCTCTTCCGTCCAATAGCCTTCGACCGCATTATAGGTTGCCCTTGAGGAGAAACTCGCTTCTTCGATGGTTTTGTCATCGGTAAAGCGGTAACGAGTGACGCCATATAAAACACCGCCGGGGAAAACGGCATTGAAATGCATAAACTCATTGCCCTCACGGTTCCAAAAACCGGAAGTAGAATCCTGCGCAGTCTCCCCTTTTAGTAAGTATTCTCGGCGCCCCTCGGCCAACTGATCCAGATAGGGAGAAAAATACTCGCCAATAGCCATAGCCAAAACAATAAACACAAGCACTGGTTTGAGCACAAAGCCAACCACTTGCAGGGGGGAGACGCCAGCCGCGCGCATCACTACCACCTCACTATTGCCCTGTAAGATTCCCAAGCCAATCAAACAACCAATCAAACAACCAAACGGCATAAACTCGTACAATCGCGATGGCAACAATGTGCCCACGTAAATTAACGCATCGGAAAAATGGTAATTGCGACCGAGCCTTCCACTCTGATCAATAATCTCGCCAACCGCATCTAAGCCGATCAACACCAACAAAGCCACGCCAATGGAAGCAAAAACGGTAGTCCCGATATGATTGGACAATCTACGCATTAAACCACCTGCTCATCAGCGTTCACCGCAGCCTTGGATTTTTTTGGCTGACCAGTCAACAACAACCCGATAGCGATGGCTAAATACACCAGATGTACAGGCAGAATAGTGACTGCCATTGGTATTGAGCCCGATTCGAGCGCTTCACGCATCGCATTGAGAGCCACCAGATAGGTGAAGTAGAGAACAATGGCCGGCAATAGCTTACCGAACCGCCCTTTACGATGATCTGTGCGACTTAAAGGCACTGCCAATACTGTCACCACCAATAGCAGTAACGGAATTGATAGGCGCCATTGCAACATAGCCTTAGATTTAAGATCGTCGGCGGCAAACAATAAGGATGTGGGCACGGTCTCCATCTTGATTTTGGTATCGGGACGCTTACTTTCTAACCGCGAGCCGTACTCTTCAAAATGCGTAATCTGATAGTCATACTGCCCCGGAACGCCCTCAATTCGGTACCCTTTATTCAGTACCAAATAACGATCCAAGCTACCCTCAGCCTGCTGTTGTTGGCCTGTATCAGCCAATACCAAGACCAAGCGACGATCCGAGTTACTGGCATCCCCTGAGGTCATAGCAAGAAAAATATTCTCAAGCTCACGACTCTCGCTAACCGATTCGGTATAAGTGACGCCGCGACCACCACTCATCGTGTAGAATTTTTTTGGCATCAACTTATCGAGATCACTGCGGGATTTCTGTGCTTTCAACAAGGTGTCAGCCTTGGCCATACCAGCAGGCGCAACGGACAGACTCAACCAACCTGCCATCAGCGCTAAGCAACCTGCCAACACCAAGGTATAGCCCATAAGACGACGCTCAGAAATACCGCAAGCTCTCAGCACACTCATCTCATTCTCAACGTACAAACGTCCAAAGGTCAACAGCACCGCGAGGAAGAAGGCCAGCGGCAACACCAATTCCAGAAACCCAGGAATGCGGTAGCCTATAAGGGCGAAAATAGCACCGGGCTCCATTTCACCTGCCACAGCATTGGCCAAATATTTGACAAATCGGCCACTCATTAAAATCAGTAGTAAAACCACTGAAACAGCGACAGTACTGGAGAAGATCTCACGACAGATATAACGGAAAATAATCAAAGTATTCGCCTTACTGCTATTGGGCGTAGTAGCACAGAATGGTATCCTTCAAGGGTACTAAGTGTAAAACAAAAAGCAAACTATGGAGCACATATGGAGTTTACTGCATCTTCCGCCAAGCTGTTAAATATTAAGGCGGATTCTCTCATTCTCACCACCGGCCCACAACTACAAAACAGCGCAGCAGAACTAGACCAATCGCTTGACGGTGCTATCTCATCACTGATTAAGGCGGGTGATTTTAACGGCAAAACCGGCGAGACATTGGTGATCCATATTCCTGGGGCAGCGGGTAAGCGAATCATTCTACTCGGTACTCAGGGCGCATCGACGCCACAAAAGCAAATCAATGCCATCACCGCTGGTGCCAAAGCACTGCTAAAAACCGCCAGCAAAAAAGCGGTTTGGATTGGCGAGGGTTTGGCTGATGACAACGAATGGCAGGCTTCTATGGTTGCTCGCAGTATCCAAACTGCGAGTTATCAATATATTTGTCAACCCAGTGGTGGCAAAAAACCCAAGCGGCAAAAACTGAACACATTAATCTACTGGACAGCCACCAAAGCCGGTGCAATGGCCGCTAAAAAAGGCTTGTCCTATGGCCATGCCGTGGGTAATGGTATGAATACCGCTCGGCAGCTCGGCAATCTGCCAGCCAACATATGTACTCCAAGTTACCTTGCCAGTCAGGCTAAGGCCTTGGCTAAGGGTCAAGCCAAAGTGACAACTACTGTGCTCACTGAGGCTGATATGAAAAAGCTTAAAATGGGCTCATTATTGTCCGTATCCGCCGGTAGTGATCAGCCGGCCAAACTTATTACAATCAAATACCAAGGTGCTAAAATCGGCGTGAAGCCCATTGTCTTAGTTGGTAAAGCGGTGACTTTTGACACTGGCGGCATCAGTCTTAAACCCGGTGGTGGTATGGACGAAATGAAATATGATATGTGCGGTGGCGCCTCAGTCTTTGGTGTTATCAATGCGCTGATCGAATCACAGCTACC
>NYXU01000055.1 GCA_002685715.1 Porticoccaceae bacterium
AATAAAGTAAAATTAAGGGCCCATAGCTCAGCTGGTTAGAGCAGTCGACTCATAATCGATTGGTCGTAGGTTCAAGTCCTACTGGGCCCACCATTATCTCAGTAACTTACTATAGCTCTGCTTCCCTGATGACATATCCATATATCAGCTAAACTAGAGGTATTGGATCGAATTGAGATTCCTGTACGCAGGTAGACAATGGTGCTAATCATAGCTAATGGACTATCATTTTATCTACCCAGATACAGTCACAAGTCCACAGCTCCCCCGCCCCTCTGTATAGCCGCTGCTCTAACACAGCGCAGAAATCGGCTCAGCTGACTGGAACAGAATACTTAGAAGATAATGCCTCCTAGCTGGCGCTAAAAAGCCCCTGTAGATCTATATCTATAGGGGCTCTATTGTATGGCGGAGAACGAGATAGCATACGCTTATTTTTTCTCCAAGAAGCTACAAGATTACTTAATAAGCTTTCGCCCTTTTCGAATGCAATCACTTGCAGGGGACCAAAACCAGCCTTTAGGGTCCCATGCCCTGCCATGAGTAAGAAAGATGCACTGCGAATATGCAATTTTAGCGAGCTCGATATCACCCATCTTTTCAAGAGACCTAGCTTTAGTCCATAGGGCAACCGAAACATCGTTGACAGCCCAATTAGCATGAATTTTTTTCTTTTCTTTTCTACTCACTTTACCAGACGGTGGCGCTTTAGCCTTTTTCGCATTGAAGTCTTTTTGCATAACAACAGCGGCATAAGAATATAACTCAAAACAAGCATCGACAGTTTTAACTGCTTGTTCATATTTATTTTTAGCAAATAAATCTATGGATGTTGCTGCCCAATGTGCAGAGTCTCCAAGTTCAGAATTAGTTGAATGACAATCATACTTGTCATTGTCATTTGCAAAAATATTGATCGAAAGTGCTAGGAAAAAAAAGAAAGTAATTTTATGCATGAGTTTATTGTAAATTTGATTAATTCAGTACGGTACCTTTTTAAATGATTCAAGTCAAACATGCCATATAGGATCTATAGGTGCTAGTGAAAGACGCCATAGCTCAGTTGATTAGAGCAATCGACTCATAATCGATTGGTCGTAGGTACAAGTCCTACTGGACCCACCATTTCAAGCACTTAAATCGACTATATTGATCAATCGCCACATATTTAAAATAACATCTCTCAAGATTATGAAAAATAATTGCCGCCATCTGTCTTTCCATCGAGATAGAGATAGTGATAGATATCCAGATGCTCCCTTGATGCTTTCAATTTTGCATTCTGCGGCGAAGTGTTTGCAGCAATATCTATGAGGGTAATTGCAACTTTTCTGTTTTAACCTCGTGAATCAAAAGCTACATAGTTGGTATGTAAGCCCCTGTTATGGCAAAACAGTCAAGCTAGTTATTAGCCATTTTCTAGAACGAATCCCTACGCTAAAAAGATTAAATATTTCTGTCATATTTTAGAAGTAATATACAAGATTACTATCCGTCAAAGAGTAACTGTTTTGGTTAAAACAGCCAAAATTACTGTCGTGGGCTCCGGCTATGTAGGAATGTCACTAGCTGTGTTGCTAGCCCAATATAATGATGTCACGGTATTAGATATTGATAGCTCACGGGTAGAAAAAGTTAATGCCAAACAATCAACTGTCTGCGATCCTCAAATTGATGCTTTTCTTTCTGAAAAAAAATTAAGTCTCACAGCGACTCTAGATAAAGAAGCGGCCATCTCTGATGCCAACTTTATTGTAGTTGCTACACCGACTGATTATGATCCGAATACCAATCGCTTCGATACTAGTTCGGTAGACAGTGTGGTAGATGATGCACTACGCATCAATCCTAGTGCTTTAGTAGTAATTAAATCTACTATACCTGTCGGGCATACAAAATCACTGCAAGAAAAGTATGATACTAAGTCGGTTATTTTCTCCCCTGAGTTTCTTCGCGAAGGTCAGTCTCTTAACGATAATCTATATCCTTCGCGCATTATTGTGGGTAGTAAGCTAGATGTTGCTAAAGACTTTGCTAAGTTATTAATTCAGGGTGCTATAAAAGACGATATTGAAACTCTTTTTATTCGCTCCACTGAAGCAGAAGCGGTAAAGTTATTTGCCAATACTTATCTTGCCATGCGAGTTTCTTTTTTTAATGAGCTAGATTCCTACGCTTTAGCTCATGATTTGGATAGCAAAAGTATTATCAACGGTGTTTGCTTGGACGAGCGAATTGGTGATGGCTACAACAAGTCATCCTTTGGTTATGGTGGATACTGTCTGCCAAAAGACACCAAACAGTTATTAGCCAACTATGATCAGGTACCGCAGAACCTCATTCAGGCCATAGTCTCTTCCAATGCTACCCGAAAAGATTTTATCGCAGAGGAAATTCTTAAATTTAAACCAAAAGTAGTTGGTTTTTATCGACTGGTGATGAAAGAAGGCAGTGACAATTTTAGATCATCGGCTATCCAAGGCATTATGAAGCGCATTAAGGCAAAAGGTATTGAGATTGTTATCTATGAGCCTTCATTGCAAGAAGACACTTTTTTTGGCTCTAAGGTACTAGAAAATATCGATGAATTTAAAAATAAAAGTGAAATCATTGTTGCTAATAGACGTAGTGAAGGGCTTGAGGATGTTCGAGCTAAGTGCTTTTCAAGGGATCTTTTTCGCGACAACTAACTTCCTAAAACTCGCCTGTGATAAATAGGAATGATCGACTGGTCGTAGGTTCAATCACCACTGGACGCAGCACTAAATATCAAGACAAAATAATTACTGTTAATAGTCGTAAAGTGAATGCAATAACCAGCTATAAGGACATGATGGCACCGTAAAAAATATATCTAGTTATGTGCGCTAAAGTTGCGAGGATTATTCAAAAATTTCCATTTGTAAAAGCCTGCTTTGGTCAGACATGGATATTACATCTCTAAAAAAACCCTGAATTAACAGGGCTTTTCGTAAGAAAGAGTGACTCTGCTTAAGACTTTTTCATCCATGTCATAGTCAACTGCATAAATAAGATTACTAAATTTAGGGCCACACTCAGAGGTCCACCTGGAATTCGCCCAGCCTCGACCCTCTCGACAAACATTTGAGCTGCACTGGAAATCTCAGGCAACATAGCCAATCTATCCGCTGCCGCCCCAGCCATAATGCCGCCCACTTCCGCCGTACCATAAAACATCATAGCTACGATTAGAAAATAAATACTCGATACTACTTTTGCCATCATAGGGGTACTTGGGTCATTACTGATGGCGGCAGCAAATCTAAATCCTAGCCATGTCAGTAAGACCATTGCCACCATATACATGGCATTGGGCGTAAGACCTAAATAAAACAATTCCCAAACTTGTGCTTCTGCATTCATTATCAATCTCCTTCCGGTTATTATTTTAGTGAAAGCTATTATATGCATTAACGCATAGATCAAAGCAAGTACTTCTCACAACAATATTCATGGAGCTAAAGAAACCAGACCACTTCTAGATACTTTTTTGCTTAGTGCTAATGTTATGTGGCCAATTCACAACACTTTAACAAAAGTGCGTTTAGCAATATCCCGCTAACTATCGCACCTATCAATGAACAGAGCGATATCATGCCAGTAAGTGAAGTAAGACGTTATAATAGTGGCATATCAGTTAATGCTGACTAGATTCTACTATAGGAGATTTACCATGCATGCTGGGCTAAAGAACTTACTTATACTATCAATATTTTTTTCTAATGGAGCTTTTAGCATCGACAATAACACTACAATCATTGACGTTAGAAGCATAGAGGAATGGGCTAGTGGCCATTTGGTATCTGCGCAGCACTTACAGCTTGAGTTGATATCAGAGGGTATTACTGACCTTGTTGAAGATAAAGATCAAGCTATATACGTCTACTGCCGCAGTGGCAACAGATCTGGCCAAGCTAAGCTAATCCTTGATGCCATGGGTTATAATGATGTTACAAACGCAGGCAGTCTCCAGAACGCCAGTGACCTTCTTGATCAAGATATTGTTTATTAGCGTTGATTAAAAGTCGCATCTAGGTAATACCAAAGACTGACTTAAATAAGCCAGCCTTTGGTAGCAACACTCAAGCCTTTTCAAGCGCCTGACTAATATCCGCAATAATATCCTCAACATGCTCGATGCCCACAGAGATACGCACTAAATCTTCAGATACGCCCGCAGTCGCGAGCTCTTCCGCATTTAACTGGCGATGGGTAGTTGAGGCAGGGTGACAGGCCAGTGATTTAGCATCACCGATATTGACCAGACGCAATACCATCTGCAGCGCATCGATAAATCGTGCGCCCGCTTCTTTGCCGCCACTAATACCAAAACTCAAGATCCCCGATGCCCTACCGCCGGTGATCTTATCGCAAGTGGCTTTGTAGGGGCTATTGTCCAAGCCGGCATAGTTAACCCATTCAACCTTTGCATGGTCTTGCAAAAACTGAGCGACAGCCAATGCATTTGCGCAGTGGCGATCCATGCGCAAACCAAGCGTCTCCAACCCTTGCAGGATCAGGAAAGCACTATGCGGTGACAGCGCCGCACCGGTATTTCTCAGAGGCACTACTCGGCAACGACCAATAAAGGCTGCAGGACCAAGGGCCTCAGTGTATACCACACCGTGATAGGATGGATCGGGTGTATTCAGCATTGGGAAACGCTCTTTATTGGCTGCCCAGTCAAATTTGCCAGAATCAATAATAATGCCGCCGACAGTGGTACCGTGGCCGCCAATATATTTGGTCAACGAATGAATAACGATATCGGCACCCAGATCGATGGGACGGCACAGATAGGGGCTAGCTACGGTGCTATCAACCATTAATGGAACACCATTGCGATGCGCTATATCGGCAAGGACTTGAAGGTCGACGATATTACCTGCCGGATTGCCTATGGATTCACAGAAAACGGCTTTAGTATTTTCATCTATCAATGCCTCCAGACCCGCAAAGTCATCATGAGATGCCATACGCACTTCAACGCCTTGTCGCGGTAAGGTGTGGGCAAATAGATTATAGGTGCCACCATAGAGTTGTGAGGTGCTAACGATGTTTGAGCCGACGTCTGTTATACATTGAATGGCATAGGTAATAGCTGCCATACCTGAAGCTAGGCAGAGACCACCAATACCACCCTCCATTTCAGCCAAACGCTGTTCCAACACAGCAGTGGTTGGATTCATAATGCGCGTGTAAATATTGCCCGGCACTTTAAGGTCAAAGAGATCCGCGCCATGTTGCGTATCATCAAAGGTATAAGATGTTGTTTGGTAGATAGGAACAGCGGCAGATTTTGTGGTAGCTTCAGATTCGTAGCCGTGATGGAGTGCTAGAGATTCAAGTTTCATTTTTTTCCCGTGGTAGTTGTTCTTTGATCGAGCATATTGCCTGATAGCGACAAAAATTTCACTTAATTAGCCTGATTTACTGCGGGAAATAGTTATATCGATAAAACTAACCACCCTACCCTGACTAAATAATCTCAAGGTAGGGTAAATGCTTAGACAACAAATTTACCACGCGATTGTCACAATGTTTATTTGGTATTAGAGATCAAAGGTAAGTCCAAGGGAAAATCCAGCAAAATCATTCACAGGCTTGTCTATGTAGTTAATATATTCAAGATTAATCGCCACGGAATCAAATATCTTTACGTCTGCACCAAAACCGAATGAGGTATCTGACTTAGTAGAACTGGACTTAGCAATACTAGACTTAGCAAAATTGGGGGTATTAACAGAAACACCAAGCTTGCCCCTCGTTTTACCAATAATCGCATAAGGATAAAAATTTTCACCGACCGGAGCACCGACTTTCACATAGAGACCTCCAAAGTCTTTCATCTCAAGCATACGATCTGCATATCGCTCCTTGCTGCTGGCGAGACCTAAGCGAAACTCGCCGGATATATTCTCACTCCATTTGGCCCCAAGTCGTCCGTACAATGTGATGAAGGATATTTTATCTATGGGTCCCTCGTCATCAGTTAATTCGATTGATGCCAAACTTGCGCCATAATATATTTCTTTAGCCATCGTTAATGATGGCGCAACTATTAAAGTTACAAACAACAAGAAAGCAACAAGTTTAGAAGTACTGTAATGCGCTAATGTATTTTTCATATCCGATATTCCTTTTATCATAAGTTTTAAAACATCATAAATTTGAGGTTTTATCTCCCGTCTACTACCGGAACACTATTAAACCGATTGAAGTAGCACTAATAACAAAATAAAGGCCAACCAATTCCTCTTCAGGGTAGACTAGAAAATAGGCTTTATTTATTATCAATTGATACTGGTTACTCTATGTTTCAGGACTGTGATTTACTTGATATAAATTGATCTTTTCACTGATCTGCAAAATAATTTTGATCACAAAAAGGAGTAGAAAAATTTATCGAATTCTCACTTGAAATAATAACGGCATCCGATATATATGCCGTGGCTATCCCGATTATTTTGGTGCTTATTGCTCTAGAAGCCGCCTTCTCATCCTATAAAAAGCTGCAGTACTACAAATTACATGACACCGCAGGAACTGTCGGTCTGCTCGCAGGAAATATAATTGTGTCATTATTGACACAAGGCATTATCCTGAGCTTATATTTTTACCTCTATCAATTTAGACTTTATAGTCTTAATCAACTGGTACCACTGTGGATGCTGTGGTTGCTAACCATAGTGGCCATTGATTTTGTCTTTTATTGGTACCATCGCAGTTCACATCGCAGCAGAGTGCTCTGGGCGATCCATATGAACCATCATTCAAGCACTGAGATGAATTTTTCTGTTGCCTTTCGGCAAGCGTGGTTCGGACCCCTTTCGAAAGTACCATTTTTTATGGTGCTGCCATTGATAGGCTTTGATCCGACTGTGACTGCCCTGTGCGGTATCTGTTCGACACTCTGGGGAGTGGTGGGACATACACAATGGGTGGATAAATTGGGTTGGTTGGATACTTTGTTTAATACGCCTTCTACACATCGTGTCCATCATGGCACCAACTCAGCTTATATTGATAAAAATTATGGCAATCTATTGATCATTTGGGATCGCTTATTTGGTACCTATGCGAAGGAAAAAGAGCCAGTAAAATTTGGACTGATCAATAATCTCAATACCAATAATCCAATCAAAATTACTTTTCACACCTGGCATGCAATAGCTTTAGATGTACGACTGGCGCAATCATTAAATGACAAGCTTGGTTTTATTTTTGGGCCGCCCAACTGGCAACCGACTCGACTACAGACCCAGGGGAAAACTCACAGACTGATAACTGACAGGGAGCATATGTAAAAGCGTAAAAAAGCCCTGCAGACGACACTTGCAGGGCTTGTGGAGTTTGCCTTTAAAAATACTATTTGTTAATCCGCTGATTTACCACCAACGGGCTGGGCATGCCAAATTCTTGGATTATCACAAACCGCAATATCATCGTACATACCGTCCCGCACCGCAAAACCCCCAGCGACCATCATATCGTGAGCTACACCACGCTGCGCTAATGAATCGGTAACATAAACATTGTAGAAATTGGTTTTATCACCTCGTGGTGAACCGACAGCGGGTAGCCAACGGTAAATACCACCGGGCATTCCAGTTTCATCCATCCACGCAGTCCATTTCATATCAGCCGCCATTAAATCTGCCAGTGATTTCCCGTTATTGTATTGACATGACTGAATCTGTAGATAGCCCATTTTACCAAGATTCGGGTAAGGTCTTGCCTCGATACTAGTCAAATAGCCATGAGAATTACAGGGGCTAACGGCATCGAATTTTTTCTTCATATCAACACCCTTAGCAAGCCAAGTATCATTGATTTTACCAAGTGTCTGCTGATCTTTAGCCACGCCTAGCCAGACTACATCGAAAGGAAAATCTGATTCTGTGGCGACAACGGGGGACAGCACATAAGCTGTATAGGCTGCGGGAAAGTTATCATCAGCCCATTCATCCCATACCGCAGCCGTTTTGAGTAAGTCACCCATATCTTTATTTTTCGCATAGCTACAGTAGAAGCTTTCAATCGCGCTAGTTCGCGGTCCAGTTTGTTTATTATCGCCATGGTCATCAGCAATCGATATCGACGGTATAAGGCATATGGATAAAAGCGAAAGTACTAGTGATGATACTGTTTTAATTTTTAACATTTTCATTTACCTTTATTATTGTAGTTTGATTGTAATATCTGCACAGGCAATAAATAGCGCACCCTCTCCTACGCTTAGCTCAGCCCATGACTAAACTTAAACCAAAGTGCTGTGAATCAGTGTCTGTAGCTTAAGACATAATGAATTAGAAATATATACTATTTCGAATAACTCGAACCCATTCAATACTAGTAAAGTAACCGCAATAAAACGGCAAAAAAACCAGAAAAGTACCAGTTAACTACCGGTAAACTTCGCTGGCCTCCGCTCTGCAAAGGCTGCAATACCCTCTTGCAAATCGTTTGATTCTAAGCTGTTAATCATGGTGTACATACCATTCAGCATTAAACTTTGCTCGTCGGTAAGATTCTCCGACTGTCGCAGAATAAACTTAGTGCCACGTACCGCTAGCGGAGAATTGGCGGCAATTTCATTAGCCAGTGCCACACCCCCGGCCATTGCCGCGTCGGCTGAGTCATAGACGTCATTCACCAGCCCAATTTTCTCCGCCCGATCGGCCTTAATATCCTTGCCGGTATAGGCTAATTCGGCTACATGACCAGCATTTAGAATTTTCGGCAAGCGCTGTAATGTACCCACATCAGCAATCAAACCGAGACGTGTCTCACGCACACTAAAGACCGAGCAGGCACTGGCAATACGAATATCACAAGCGGTAATTAAATCTACCCCAGCACCCAAACAAAATCCCTGTACTACGGCAATCACGGGCAATGCGCATTCTGATAACGCGGTAATCGCTGCTTGGAATTTTTGCGTATTCGCCAACTGTTGCATATTCGCTTCCGCTTTGGAGCGGGCTTGGGCTGTTTTATGTTGGCTCAGACCATCTTCTACCAGATCGATGCCGGCGCAAAAATGCTTGCCTCGACCGGCGAGGACAATCGAGCCAATCTCTTGATCAGTACATAGTGCATCTAGAGCACTAGGAATAGCTGACCAAAGCTCGGTAGATAAAGCATTATATTTAGCCTCACGGTCCAGCCAAACTATGCCTACTTGACCCTGCTTTTCGATACTCAGTACAGTCGATGAAAAACTCATTATCAGTCCTCTATAGTCACGTATTTATTGTGATTGCCTATTAAGTGAGCGCATAGTCATTTTAGCTAACTGGGACATATGCACTTCATCTGGGCCATCGGCGATGCGACAGAAACGACTCGTTGCAAAAATATGGGCTAACGGCGTATCCTGACATACGCCCATACCACCAAATATTTGCATGGCGCGACTGGAAACATCTTCACACATCTTTGGCGCCACAATCTTCAGCATAGAGATATCCTCTCGAGCACCGTCAATACCGTATTTATCCATTTTTTCAGCAGCGGCCAATACTAGCAGTCGGCACTGCTCAATATCACAACGACTGCGCGCAATCTCATGCTGGACACTGGTTTTTTTACTTAGCGCCTCACCAAAGGCTACACGCTTTTGGGCCCGTTCACACATTAACTCTAAACTGCGCTGAGCCATACCAACAAACATCATGGCATACTGAAATCTACCTGGCCCCAAACGGCCTTGAGCAATCTCAAAACCACGACCCTCACCGAGGATAAGGTTGCTGACAGGTACACGCACATCACTAAAAATCATATCTCCCTCACCGCCGGGCGAATGGTATTCGCCAAACGCTCTAAGTGGCCGAGACATAGTCACCCCCAGAGTATCAGTAGGCACCAGAATGGTGCTGTGCTGCTGGTGGCGCGGTCCATCTGGATTAGATTTCCCCATCACCAACATAACTTTACAGGCAGAGCCGATGACGCCGGTGGTCCACCACTTGCGACCATTAAGTACATATTCATCACCATCACGCTCGATTTTAAGTTCCATATTAGTCGCATCGGATGACGCCACATCGGGCTCAGTCATCGCATAGGCGGAGCGAATATCACCGGCCAGAAGCGGCTCTAACCACTGTTTTTGTTGCTCTGGTGTGCCGTACTTGGCTAGCACCTCCATATTGCCGCGATCGGGCGCATTGCAATTAAAAATCTGCTGTGCCCAGGCTGATCGAGACATAGTTTCAAAGAGTGGCGCAATCTCTAAATTAGTTAAGCCGGGACTCCAAGGTTTGTATTCCTCTGGTAAAAATAGATTCCATAATCCCTGTTTTTTAGCTTCATCTTTGAGCCCCTGATACCAGTCGGGATATTGCCAAAGATTATTTTGGTTAAGGGTAAATTCCTCATAATCTCGCTCTCGAGGATAAATATGCTCATCCATAAACACCTTTAAACGCTCATTCAGTTCTTCCGCTCTGGCACTTAATTCAAAACCCATTGGTTACTCTCCTAAATTTTTTTAACTAGATAATACCGGTTATTTTGCGCATCAATTTATTCATACCACCAATCCAACGATCGTAATTGGATGTTTTGTTTTGCATATACTCTCTAACAATCGGGTGGGGCAATATCAAAAAGCTCTCTTTGCGCAGTTCTTCAACCACCGTATCAGCTAACTCTTCCGGTTCAATCATGCCATTGTTGGCAGCCGCGGCTAAAGCATCATTTTCAACAGCGGTCATCGCGGTGCGCACCGCTTGTGGACAGAGCATCGACACACCAATGCCTTCATGCTGATGATGAATAGCTAGCCACTCACCAAAGCCTACAGCCGCATGTTTAGTCACACCATAAGCGGCACCACCAATTTGGTTAAGCAGACCGGCTGCAGATGAGGTGTTAAGAAAATAGCCACCGCCTCGTTCAACCATCCGAGGAATCAAATGACGAGCGGCATACACATGAGACATAACATTGATATCCCATATGGTCTGCCATTCGGCATTAGGCGAGTCAATACTCTCACCGAGGCCAACGCCCGCATTGCAACAAAATAGATCGATGGGGCCAATAGACGTCTCGGTATCTTCAATGATTCGCGCCGTATCCTGTTCGCGGGACACATCGGCCATCATAGCGACACCAGCAATCATATCGGCGGTCCGCTGTGCATTATCAAGATTGATATCGGCGCAGACGATTTGCTTGGCACCTTCCGCATGAAAGCGCACCGCCAAAGCACGACCAATACCACTGCCAGCACCGGTGATAACCACTATTTTATCCTGAATTTCCATAGCTTATTGCCTTCATCTATATATCGAAAATGTCTGTTGTATTTATGCCAATAATACTTACACCAACTCACCGAGATGCTGCTTGCGAAATGGTTTTAACTCAGCCATACGTTCAGCCTGTACTAAGTTAACCCAATGTGGATTGGCGATTAGTGCACGGCCTACCGCAACCAAATCAAACTCTCCCTGATCCATGCGATACAGCAAAGTATCCAGACTTGCTGGATCAGCCTCATTAAATACAACCTCACCTGGCTTGGGCATAAAATCTGCATCAAGACCAACACTGCCAACTGTAATTGCAGGCTTGCCTGTTATCTGCTGAGTCCAACCAGCCAAATTAAGCTCACTGCCTTCAAATTCGGGTTCCCAAAAACGTCTCTGGGAGCAGTGAAAGATATCTACTCCGGCCTCCGACAACGGTAGTAAAAATCGCTCGAGTTCTTGCGGAGTCGTGACCAAACGAGCGGTGTAGTCTTGCTGTTTCCATTGTGACCAGCGCAGAATAATTGGGAAGGCAGGCCCAACTGCAGCGCGCACCGCCTGAATAATCTCTAAGGCGAAACGACTGCGGTTTTCCAAGGAACCGGCGTAGTGATCATCGCGCTGGTTGGTGCCCTGCCAGAAAAATTGATCAATTAAATATCCATGGGCACCATGTATCTCAACTGCATCACAGCCAATGGCTTGCGCATCCGCAGCAGCTTGCGCAAAAGCGGCGATCACAGCATTGATATCCTGTTGCGTCATTATTTCACGATTGACCTTGCCCGGCACATTCATACCAGACGGGCCATAGCCAGGCACATCACCCTCGGGCGGTGTGCCAGATTTACGTACCGCGCCAACATGCCAGAGTTGAGGTGCGATTTTGCTCCCTGCTGCATGGACCGCATCTACCACTTTCTTCCATCCCGCTAGTCGGTCTTCACCGTGAAAATAAGGCACAGCGGGATAGCCACTGGCGCCCGCATGACCCACACAGGTACCTTCTGTGATAATCAATCCGACGCCACCCTCAGCGCGACGACGGTAATAATCGACAACATTGTCGCCGGGTATATTGTCATTTGGAGAAAAATTACGTGTCATTGGCGCCATGACAATGCGGTTTTTTAACTGCAGGGGGCCCAACTGAAATGGCTCAAATAAGGCATTACTCATAGATATCTCATTATTGTGCTATAAAAATAAAATCTGTATTGATGCGCTAATTAACGCTAGCCCCAACGCCACCAGTACTCGAGGCGAACCCAAAAGCAGAGTCGTTGTTGCCGGAAAAGCTAAGGTTTTTTCTAATGCCGCAAGTTTGTCAGCATGATGTTCACTGCCAAATGTCTGTAAAAATACTTCGGCACAATCACGACGACTGCGGTAGCGCACGATAGCGCCCATAGTCCAATTATCTGCCTGATCGCAATGCAGGTTTTCCATATTTTTGGCTTTGGCTCGAGCCATAAAAAATGGATGCCCAGCTCTTTTAAACATGCCCGCCATGAATATTTTGGAGTAATTCTGTAATAGAGCAGCTGATTCAGATTTTGGCGACTTTAGCTGCAGAAGATTGATCATAAACCATTCACGACCATCATCATTTTCCAAAAAGTGGCGTAGGTTACTCAACTTGCTTTCAGAGAGCTTTAATGCCTCAAAGCCTTGCATATACTGCTCTACCTCCACAGGCGACAGTTTGCCTTTAATGCCGACATACCAGAGCCAAAAAAGCCCATACAGACTGACTGCGGCAACCCATAGACTGGTTGTTGTAAACATCAAAATCCTCTCCTCTTACAAGCATTATCTGCACGGTTATTAATATATTGACACAATAAATGCCAAGATATCATACTGTCCCGACGCTTTAGTGCAACTACTTTATCTACTACAACGAGTGTTTGCACAGTAATTAGCGAATGTTGGGTCACCAATAATAGGAGCTTACCGTGTCAGAGCAGCAACCGCAGAGTAAAGTAACCGCGCCAGAAGAGATGGGCGATAAGTCACTCCAGTCTAATTGGTCTAACGTAGGCAACCGTGCTCTTGGGGAAATTATGCAGCTTGCTACGCGCAATACTTGGATGAGTTATCAGCCCATTTCTGAACAACAATATGAGCAGCTTCGCCTCCCGCAGGGTTTTGTTAAATCTGGCCATGGTATTGGCGCTATGGATTTAGCCTATTTTCGCCGCTCGCCGGATGCACCAGAAGATGGCCCCTTACAAACCATGCAGGTTGATGGCTATCTTTTCATGCATGTTGCCCGTCCGGAAAAAATAGAAAAAGCACCCGATGCCAGCCATTACCAAGGCTTAAAAATTATTCAAGTAAATAAACATCACAACCTACTGTTTAGGGCAGGTCGCACAGTAGAGGTAATCAGCTGCCCCAATGCTATGGACTATATCTTAGTTGTCGCCAGCTCCATTGGCTTCACCGAATCACGGCCAGACAGCAAACGTTATCTGCCAAAAGGCTGGACATCGAGACAGGTCTCCCTTGAGACTGAACTGCTGGTGGAACTTCCCTGCCCCACCAGAGCACTATTCTTTGACACTGGCGAATCGTTTCAGGGGCCGATCAATTTAGCTATGTAGGTAGACTCTGCTAACCGTTAATCTCTGGGCGGCAAGCCGTGGACCATGGTTAAGAACTCCATATGCGTGCCTGCGCGGCGGAATTCACTGAGTATCTGATAGTCTGCATCGGCCCACCAGTCTTTTGCCGCCTGCTCAGAGGGAAAACTAAAAATAATCACGCGCCCATCTCTGGGCGCCACACCCTCAAGATTAGTCACATTATCATCATAGGTAAGGAACGTACCGCCATATTTCTTGAGCAGCGGGAAGAAACCCTTTTCATACTTGCGGTATTCGTCCGCGTCAGTGACTTTAAGGTTTACAACCATATATACGGGAATGCTAGTCATAGTATGCGCCTCTTGCTTTAAAATTATTGTGCAAATCAATTATTGTCATCAATGCCGCTATACCAATCAGCAATAGCGTGGCCAATCTCAAGCGGAGAATCTTCTTGGATAAAATGTGCACCGACCACTGAAACTTCAGTTTGGTTCGGCCAACTGCGACAAAATTCTCTAGGTTTACCGGTTAAAATCGAACCTGGTTCTGCATTGATAAATAATTTGGCTATCGGGTTAGTTGCCATCCACTGCCCGTAACTACTAACCAACGCGACCATATCGGCCGGCTCAGAGTCTATAGGGATTTGTCGCGGCCAGTTTAACGTGGGCTGACGGTCATCTGGATACTCAGTACCTCGCCGATAATGGGCCATCTCCTGCTCGGTTAGCTTTCTCACTACCGAATTGGGCAATACCTGCTCAATAAACATATTACGCTGCAGAATCATATCCTCACCCTTTTCAGAGCGAAATCCCTTGAAGATCCCTCGTGCTTGTTCCGGCCAATCATCCCAAGACAGTGGGCAAACTATACCCTCCATATAGGCGATACCACGCACAGCAGATGCATGCTGCTGCGCCCAATAAAAACCTAATGCACTGCCCCAATCATGCACTACTAATGTGACATTCTGATCAGCACCAATGGCGGCCAACAATCCAGCGAGATAATTATAAGCTACCTGAAAAGAATAGCGCTCGGGGCCGGCAGAAACAGGTAGCTTCTCAGAATCTCCCTGACCTATAAGATCTGGTGCTATAACTCGGCCTAGCCCCTCCAATTGCGGGATCACATTACGCCATAAATAGGAAGACGTTGGATTGCCGTGCAATAGCACGATAGGATCGCCACTACCCTCCTCTATGTAGGCAATCTTTTTGCCCATGACCGACCGGACGCTTTTTTTGTAGCCTAACTCTCCAGAAACCATAACTACTCCGATATACTCGTTATTAACCTCGAGGGTTTTTTATTGTCATAATTAATGCCATAATATTTTAAAATCTAGACATCGAGCAAACACAAAAATTATATAAGCTGCACAGCACACTAGAGGCAATCAATGAATGTGACCATCGAGTTTTTTCGCACGATCTGGAATTTTATTCAGGCCGCACCCATATTACTCTTTTTTAAACCCCCTGCTGACAGTGAAAAAACATCGCTGGGGCTTATGTTTCAACGAACTGCCGCCAAATACCCATCTAAATCAGCAATAGTTTGTGAGGGTACTGAACTTACTTGGTCTGAATTTAACGTACTAACCAACCAGTTTGCTCATAGCTTAAAACAGCAAGGTGTTGGCCGTGGTGACTGTGTATCTGTGCTGATTGAAAATCGCATCGAACTACTCTCTAGTATTTTCGCTCTGGCTAAGATTGGCGCCACTGCCGGCTTAATTAATACTGGTTTGACAGACCGGCCTCTGGCACATTGTATTAGCACTATCGAGTCGAAAAAATGCCTAGTTGGCCAAGAATTATTAGCTCAAATAAGCGCAATCAAAGAACAGGTCGACTTAGCAGATAAAGATTATCTGTGGGTCAATGACCCGATGATTAATGCTACAGCCCCTGATTGGGCAACAGACTTTAGTGCTACTCTGGCCAGCATGCCCTCCGATAATTTGCCGGAAACTGAGGATATTATAGCCGGCGAGATTGCATTATATATCTTTACCTCTGGCACTACCGGATTACCCAAACCTGCAGTTATTTACCATCGCAGAATTATGTCTGCCGCCAAACCTTATTCTAAAGTCGGCTTTCATGCTAAACCCTCAGATCGTATGTATATCTGTTTACCGCTCTACCACGCCACCGGCTTTCTATTGGGCATTGGCAGTTGTCTCTACTCTGGCGCTTCAATGTTTGTGCGCCGACGTTTTTCAGTTAGCCAATTTTGGCCGGAGGTACAACAATATCGGACGTCATTATTTGTTTATGTTGGCGAACTATGTCGCTACCTAGCCATGGCGCCCGAATGCCCAGAAGAGAAAAATAATCCGTTAAAAACCATGCTTGGCAATGGCTTACGCCCAGATATTTGGGATAGTTTTCGCCAGCGATTTGGCGTCAAACGGATTACTGAAATCTATGGCGCCAGCGAAGGCAATGTATCTTTTTTAAATATTCTTAACAAAGACTCGACTATTGGCACCGGTGCAGTGGTGGTGATGCTGGTCAAATACGATATCGATAATGATGAAATGGTGCTCGATGCAGATGGCAACGTAATTGAAGTAGCTACAGGCGAAGCAGGCCTAATGCTGGGAAAAATTGATGACAAATATAAGTTCGATGGCTATAAAAACAAGGATGCAACAAACGATAAAATCCTTTGCGATCTGCGAGAATCCGGTGATCGCTGGTTTAACACTGGCGATCTAGTACGAAAAATTGATGTGGGCTTTGCCATGGGTTTACCCCATTACCAATTTGTCGATCGTGTTGGTGATACGTTTCGTTGGCGTGCCGAAAATGTATCAACCAATGAAGTCGGTGAGATCATCAATGCCTGCGAACAAGTTGAGATCAGCAATGTTTACGGTGTTGACATATGCGGTGCGGAAGGTAAAGCCGGTATGGCTGCAATCACATTAAAGCCTGGTCATCAATTTGATGACGCGGCCTTCACTGCTTACGTCGATCGCGAGCTCCCTGCATTTGCCCGCCCTGTATTTGTTCGTATTCAACAGCAACAAGACACCACCGGCACCTTTAAACTATTTAAAGGCAAATTAAAACAACAGGCCTATCATCTCGATCAGGTCGAAGACCCCATCTATGTACGCCGGCCAAAATCAAATCAGTATCAACTGCTTGAGGCAAAATTCTACAAAAAGTTAATTAGCGGTACTGCCGGCTACTAGCCGCAACAACAGATAGCGAATAAGCAAGGTAGTAAAATATATTTCATGACAACAATGAATTTACAGTTAATCGATGATATTCATATTCTGACATTAACCAATGCAGACAATGGTGGTGATAACCGCTTTACCACTGACGTTATATATGAATACCTCGCAGCGCTAGATATCGTCGAAAGATATCAAGGCAACACAGCCTTAGTTTTAACCTGTGAGCATGAGAAGACTTTTTGCACTGGCATTAATCTGGATTGGCTAACCCAGCAAAATAATGCTGGGCGTCAACAGTTTTCTATAGCTTTCGAAACCCTTCTCTGCCGTTTAGCTTTGCTTAATGCACCAACAGTGGCCTGCATTAATGGTAATGCCTATGCCGGTGGCGCGATATTAGCGAGCGCTGCAGACTATCGCCTGATGCGCAGTGACCGAGGTCGCTTCTGCTTTCCAGAGGTCAATATCAATATTCCTTTTAATCCTGTGAGCCATGATATTGCGCAACTGCTACCCAACAAACAAACGCTAAAAGACATGATGCTAATGGGTACTGCATATACCGGAGAAGAATGCGCCGAACTGCAGATTGTTGATAGTATTCATCCAGCTTCAGAATTACAGGACCAAGCAATTACATTGGCAACCACCTTGGCAAGTAAAGATCGCAACACCTACAGCACCATTCGTAATTTGATGCGGCCTGCTATTCAGGCTCATTTAAATCGTTTAACTACTTAATAATTTTTGAGGAAAAGCATGGCTACTAATCTATTTGATCTAACCGGGAAAATTGCCTTAGTCACAGGCGCGAGTCGTGGTATCGGCGAATCAATTGCCAAACTGTTGGCTGAGAATGGCGCTCATGTCATTGTTTCAAGCCGAAAAATTGACGGCTGCCAAGCGGTAGCAGATGCCATTGTCGCCGCCGGTGGCAGTGCTGAAGCACTGGCTTGCCATGTGGGTAATATGGGTGATATCGAAAACTGTTTTGCGCACATTAAACAGATGCACGGCAAGCTCGACATACTGATTAATAATGCAGCAACCAACCCCTATTTTGGCCATATTCTTGATACCGATCTCGGTGCCTACACTAAGACTGTCGACGTAAATATTCGCGGTTATTTCTTTATGTCCATCGAAGCGGGCAAACTGATGCGCGACAATGGTGGTGGCGCAATCGTAAATACGGCGTCTATCAATGCACTGCAACCGGGACCGATGCAAGGCATCTATTCCATTAGTAAAGCCGCTGTGGTTAATATGACCAAAGCCTTTGCTAAGGAATGTGGCGGCTTGGGTATCCGTGTGAATGCGCTTCTTCCCGGTATGACCAAAACCCAATTCGCCGGGGCGTTGTTTAGCGATGAAAAAATCTACAATCAAGCCATTGCCACTATTCCTATGCATCGCCATGCAGAGCCAGATGAAATGGCAGGCTCAGTGCTGTACTTAGTATCTAATGCCGGCAGCTATACCAATGGTGAATGTATTGTTGTGGATGGTGGTCTTACTATTTAGAGCAGGCATGTAGAGTGGACAAAGCAAAAAGGCACAGCCTAATGGCTGTGCCTTTTTTATAGTAGAAGCAGCACAAACAGAGTACTAGTTTGGCCAGTATATAAACTCATCACCCTCCTCAATCGGTTCATTACTGGTTTTATCAATCTGCTGCGGGCTGTTAAAAACACTGGGCCACAGGGGTTGCATCTGCTCCGTATTGTGCGCCGCCAACAAGCTTTCTAGCTCCGCCACCTTGTCGCCATTTTGCGACGCTAGATTAATTTGCTCGGTGGGATCCTGCGCTAAATTAAATAACCATTTTGCCTGCGGTGCAGGTTGCGGCAAGTGAGATTGATCCGCGCGAATTAATTTCCACCCGTTATGTAATACCGTCTGCTGATGCCCCTCTCGCCAAAATAATGTTTGATGTGGAACACCCGCCACCTCTTTCCGAATATAGGGCAACAAGTCTACGCCATCAATCT
The DNA here is from genome assembly GCA_002685715.1 of Porticoccaceae bacterium. Lineage (GTDB taxonomy): Bacteria > Pseudomonadota > Gammaproteobacteria > Pseudomonadales > Porticoccaceae > HTCC2207. The sequence continues at coordinate 19,076 of NYXU01000055.1, forward strand.
GGCGGTCTGCCGGCACCGCTATTTTTGCAGCTGCGGCGATAGTGGTAAATATATCATTATGATGAATAGCCGCATCCAATTGGCTACCGGCAGCAATCTGTGCTGGCCATTTCGCCATAAAAGGCACATGAGTACCCCCTTCGAAATGGTTTAACTTCCAGCCGCGATAGGGCTTATTAATATCGGGTAAACCAATATAGCCAGCTCCACCATTGTCGCTAGTAAAAATAACTAACGTATTTTCAGCAAGGCCATTATCTGCGAGACTCTGAGTTACACGGGCGACACTGCGATCCACAGCGCGGATCATGGCAGAGTAAACACGCAGACGATGATCTTTAATATGAGACAGCGCATCATAGTCTTCCCGGCTAGCCTGAAGCGGGTTATGAATGCCCCAGTGCGCAAGGTATAAGAAAAATGGTCGATGACGATTATTCTCAATCACCTTGATAGCTTCATCAGTGTAATAGTCCGTCACATAACCCTTGGGTTGAAATTCTTCATCACCATTCGCACTGGGCTTAAAGCGCACGGCATAGCGTCCCGTTGCCCAAACCATATTATCGATAGGGTCGCCACTGACTTTTGCATTGATAACTTCGGGATGATTTTCTGGCAGATAAAGCCCACCAGCAAGCTCAAGACTATTATCGAATCCCTGTTTAATCGGCGCCATATCGCCCACCGAACCGAGATGCCATTTACCTATAAGAGCGGTGTAATAACCGCGCTTTTGCAGTAACTCGGCAATGGTTATTTCTGACGCTGGCAGTCCCAATTCGAGGATAGGTTTCATATTATCGATATTTTCTGCATCAAAAAGAATCGGGATGGAGCTCGGATTAAGATCGTTCATCCATTGAAAAATAGTCGCTCCAGTTCTCCAAAAAGGCGTAAATTCAAAACCAAATCTGGTGGAGTAGCGGCCGGTCATAATGGAGGCTCGCGAAGGAGAACACACTGCATTAGCAGCATAACCGTTAGTAAAGGTCACGCCCTGCTCGGCCAAAGCATCGATGCTGGGCGTTTGCACTGAGCCATCCCCTGCTCCACCGTTGTATAAAGAAATATCATTAAAGCCCATATCATCAGTGACAATCAGTACGATGTTGGGCGGTCTATCGTTAGGGTCCACATTAGCTACCTCAGGGCCCCGTGGCCATTCAATAGATCGGTGGTCGGCAATTGGGCTAAAAACTTCCTGCAACTTCGGAGCCGCAAACACAAGGATATCAACGCGGTTTTGCCAGCCGAAAAAGCCGGCAACAACCAACAGCAGAGCAAGGCCAATTATTTTTTTCATAACGCTACCATCAACCCTGTACTGGGACTAATCTGATTATCCAATAAGCGTGCCCATTGCTCAGCGAGACTTGCCACGCTATCGATCCATTCAACGCTAATATCATCTGCAACTCTTGTGGCGACATCGGCACTGGCTGCCATTGCTTTAGCCATGGCAACACCCGCGCCCCATTCTTTATTACGCTTTTCAATCTGCCCTGGAGCAAAGAAGAATCTTGGCCTTACACCAGGTAGCTCTCCCACCTTGCCTCCATCTTGCCAATGGCTAGCACCAACCATACAGCTTTCCACCATATTGTCGCGTACATGCTGATGCAGGCTAGTGGTAAGGCGCTTGTCACCAGACATATCCACATAAGCCGTGGGCACTGCAGCATTGACCTGTTGCTCATTGTTATACAGCACAATCTGGTCACAGCAGCCCAACGACTTTACAAAGTCAAAATTGCCCGAGGAGGTTAAACCAATAACAGACTGACTCACCGACTGATCATTATGTAGCATTTGCGCCAGACCAAAACCAGTTTTGGAGGATACCGAGCCAATCACCACCTGCTCGGCACCAAAAAAGCTGTTATCGATTAGATAGTCATAGATTAGATACGACGTCATAAATAGTGGAAAAAGCAAACAGCGTTCGATTTCCATCTTCTGCAAAAATTCTGGCTCTGCCTGAGTGCGCCGAAATTGATTGTAAATCGGCGGCAATTCGCGACGATGCTCGGCAATATCGACAAAATAATCGGCATGAACATTCCCCGGCGTCAACACCGCGTGACTGGCCATCGGCAGATAGCCCCACAATCGCTCACCCTCAGGAATATCGGCGCAGTTAGATTGAATAACGCTAGCACAACCCCACACGGGCACCACACCCCAATTATCCTTAGCCGGATAAAATTTCCAGTAGCCAATGCTATCACCGGTTACCGCATAACTAACATTATTCGCAGTAAGACCAAACTTATCGATAGCGACTAGAACCTCTCCCTCGGCTAACGCTGGTAATTCAGCTGTCACTTGCAGAGTCTGTCGAATATCAGAACGATCTACCCATAATTGCGTGCAGTTAGTCATTATTCAGTCCTTAAAAGTGCTGTATTTATTATTTTGGCAGTTTATATGACAGAATAAATCAACACAACCGCGCTGTAGCTGTAACAGTAAATAAAACTCTGGCGCTGAAAGCAGCACAACGTAAACGGTGACCATGCTGTCAAACAAACCTGCCTAGGTTTCAAGGTGCTTTGCTAGGTGCTGGTGAAAATTGACAATAGCCTTTTCAAAATAACCAAAAGTTAAATGAGTGTTTGCCGCAGTAGTCACCGTCTGCTGGATTGCCCGTGCCGCTTCGCGATCTTCGTCCTGCCCTGAAGACTGCACAAACTCAGCATCACGCTGTGCCTGTGCATGGGAAATATCCACACCATCAATCTGACGGTTAACCATAAAATAACTGACCAATCTCGTGCTACTGGGACTGAGGGGCTCCATAATGGTAAGGTTTGAATGCTTTGACAGCACCGAGACACTGGCATTGGGAAACAAATGATAGACTGAGGTTACCGCGCCTTCCAAACGACGCTTGCTTGCCTCAATATCCCTCAATTTTTCAATACGGCGAAATGGAAAGATAACACGCGAATTGGCACCAAATGTCTCCACCAAATTGACGTTATCCAAGCCATAGGGATAGAAGGTATTACGGTGCAATGACTTGATATGGTAACCCTCGAGTAATGTTTCAGTGAGCAACTTCCAATTTGCCTGATCACTGAGCTCAGTCTGCTGGAACATTTTTTGTTGCGGTGCAAAATAATCAAGACAGTGTTCCATGCTGTCAGCAGTGATTTGACCCTCCTGCCTCACATAAACGATGCCACCTTTTTCAGTCGCACTCACCTCAACTAAACCATGCTGATCAGCATCTACGTCGGGAAAACCTTCAGCTCCCGGTATACCCTTGAGCTTACCATCGAGATTATAAGTCCAAGCGTGATAGGGGCAGACAAACGCGCGAGAACAACCCTCTCCCTCAGCCACCTGCATGCCTCGATGGCGACAGGCATTGATAAAAGCGCGCACCTCACCATCAGAACTACGGACTACCAAAAGCGGCGTACCAGAGGCTTTGCGAGCGATATAACTACCCTTCTTAGGCAGTGCTGCAGAAGGACAAAAAGGTACCGCAAGACTACGCAACAACGCTATTTCATCATCAAATCGCTGTTGCGTATGGTAATGCTCGACAGGTTCACGCCAAACCGTATCGCCAAGATCCGTGCTCCCCCTATCGATATGCTGGAATATGCGTTCAATGACCTGTTGATCATTAAGTAACTGCGTACCGGTGGTAACGCTAGAAGAGGACCCCAAATCTGACATAAAGTGGCTCGTTATTATTTTTTTCCAACTTATAGGATCTTTATGCGTTTTTCAAACAGCCAATATACTGAGACCAAAAAATATTTCTAAAGGATCCATAACATGATGAAGCATTGGTCCAATAAGTTTTCCATAACTTTCCACACAACCAAAAAAAATCCCCCACCCACGGTGGAGGATTTTATTTTTGGTGGAGCCTAGCGGGATCGAACCGCTGACCTCAACACTGCCAGTGTTGCGCTCTCCCAGCTGAGCTAAGGCCCCAAAAATCAAGGCGCATAATAGGGATGAGCTAGTGCCAAGTCAAGCCTATTTCCCTGTATAACAGGGCTTGCGCGAGCAATCACAACAACTGCTGGTAAGCCTTTTCCATTTTCTTAAGCTTCTTTTTACCCACACCACCCAGCACATCGATAGCATGACGAAGACGCGCGCGGGTCATATCTGCACCAAGCAAAGCCATAGAATCCATTACCGAGATTGATGCACTGCTCCCAGCGATGGCAATAAATAATGGTGCCAAAAATGACTTTAGGTTGATATCCATGGCATCGGCAATGGCTTTTAAGTCATTAAAGATATTATCTCTATTCCACTGTTGTTCCGCTTCCAGTCGCCACAGGGCGTATTGCAACACCTCAATAAGCTGATCTTCCTCCATACCGGCAGACTTTAGATCCTCTGCAGTAATTGGCAGCATACCGGATACCAGATAGTTACCCAGCGGCGCGAGATCAGATAATGTCTCCATGCGTTGGCGGGCAAAAGGTAAAAATGCCATTAATGTATCGCGGTTAAGTGCCCATTCTTGTAACCGATCCGCGAGTTGCTCGTCGCTAAGTTCATCGCGAATCCACATACCATTGAGCCAACTGAGTTTTTCTACATCGAACACAGGGCCACCCAGACTCACGCGTTGGATATCAAATGCTGCCAACATTTCGCTAAGACTAAATTTCTCGCGTTCGTCGGGCATAGACCAACCCATACGGCCCAAATAATTCACTAATGCCTCGGGCAAAAAGCCCATGCGTTGATAATATAAAATACTGGTGGGGTTTTTACGCTTGGACAATTTACTTTTATCGACATTGCGTAACAACGGTAGATGACAAAATACCGGCGTTTTCCAGCCAAAATACTGATACAACAAAATATGCTTGGGCGCCGAATTAATCCACTCTTCACCGCGAATCACATGACTAATTTCCATCAGATGATCATCAACAACATTGGCTAAGTGATAAGTGGGCATACCGTCCGCTTTCAGCAGTATCTGCAAATCGATCTGCGCCCAATCGATAGTAATCTCGCCGCGCAACATATCATTAAAGGTGCACTGCCCTTGTCTGGGCACAGACATGCGCACAACATGGGGTTCACCCTTGGCCAAACGCTCGGCAACCTGCTCCTCACTCAGCCCCGCACAATGGCCGTCATAACCTAGTGGTAGCTTCTCCTCCATCTGCGTTTTGCGTAACTCTTCAAGGCGCTCAGCCGTGCAGAAACAGCGAAAGGCATGACCATTCTCAAGTAACTTATCCGCGTGCTCTTTGTAGATCGTCGAGCGTTCGCTCTGACGGTAAGGTCCTTTATCACCACCATTGTCTGGGCCCTCGTCCCAATCAAGCCCTAACCAACGCAGGGCATCGACAATGGACTTTTCTGATTGTGGCGTTGATCTAGTCTGGTCAGTATCTTCAATACGCAATAAAAACTGCCCTCCCTGACTATGGGCAAAAGCCATATTAAACAGGGCCACATAGGCAGTACCGACATGCGGATCTCCAGTGGGTGACGGAGCGATACGGGTTCTAACGGTCATTGCGCAATCCATACAAGTACAAAGGCGCTATTATACGGTGCCCACCCCTGCCTCGCGACAACTAGTTAAGAGCGATAATCTCAGATTTGTATAAAAGTAGCTACAACACAGCCATTAAGGAAACCGCCTTGTCGAAAAATCTTATCTATTGTGTATTAACCACTGTTTGCATCCATCAATAAACCGCAAAATAACCATTTTGGTATGGCCTCCATAGCAAAATACCATGGCTATATTGGCCTACAGAACCTTAATTGACTTGGATATATCATTTATGCATGTTTTAATATAAAACTATAACTAATTAGGTATGAATGCCTTTTTCCTGTCATATAAATCAATGAAACTGGCGTTCTAAAATTCAACCCACAGGCTGATAAAGGAGAAAATTATGTCCCAACAGGAAAGAATGCTTGTTGTTGTTAACCCAACAATTGATGAGCACGTAGCACTCAAGCGAGCCATTATTACCGCCAAGCTACTACAACCCAGCCCTAAGATCTGCGCTCTGGTTGCCATAGATCCCGACACCGTCGATCAGGATGTCAGTAATGACAGCATTAGCCGCAATACTGACTGGTTTGAACAACAGATCCATACACCTCTTAGAGAAGCAGGCCTGGACTATAAAATTGAAGTCTCTTGGTGCAATAACTGGCAGAAAGCGATTATGCGTGCGGCCGAGAAGTTCGCTGCTACACGTATTTTAATTCGCGCGGGCAAGCCAAAGACCCCTCGACGATTTAGCTTTGCTGAATCGAAATGGAAACTACTAAAGCGCGCCACCTGCCCTGTACTAATTGTTCGGGATAATGCCGCAGAGCAACGCAAGGTTGTGCTTGCCGCAGTTAACTTCCAAGCGTCTAGAGACCACCAGCAGCAATTGAATGCTAATATTCTTAGCCGCGGCAAGGCCTTGGCCGACAGTTACAATGCGGAATTTCATGTCGTTAATGCCTACATTGACTCCATGCATTATCCAGACCGTGGACGCTTGGCCAAGGATACTGGTCTTGATTCAAACCATATCCACGTGGTGCAGGGCTATACCGATGAAGCTGTTGCCAAAGTAGCTAGCCAATTAAGTGCCGATGTCGTGGTTATCGGCACGCTCGGTCAGACTGGCCAAGCGAAAACACGCCGCGGCAATACTGCAGAACGGGTTATTTCAGCAGTGAATGTCGATGTGGTGGTGGTTAATTCCGAGTACCAACAATAAGCAGATAATAAGCAGTAAATGATAGGGGAAGCCCAGCTTCCCCAACGACCTTATTAGGCCAATCGTTTTCTAGCCGATAACGGCAAAAAGCCAAACCCTATAACCCAGCACAGGCACGACTAGACCGACATAATAGCGGTTTAGAAACGATGCTTTAAGAGGAAAATGGTGGGCCGTCCGCGACTCGAACGCGGGACCAATTGGTTAAAAGCCAACTGCTCTACCAACTGAGCTAACGGCCCTCAGAGGAGGTGCGTATCATACTGACCGGAAGACAAAATTCAAGCGTTATTTTGATATCTAGTCGGGTCTTTTACACCGGCCTCAATAAAGCCCTGCTGACGCAGTCGACAACTGTCACATTTGCCGCAGGCAAGGCCGTCTAAACTTGCCTGATAGCAAGAAACAGTCTGACTATAATCAACGCCCAAGGCCATACCAGCTTGTACAATTTCGGCTTTGGTCATATTTATAAGTGGCGCGTGAATTGACAAATTCTGCCCTTCGACAGTCGCTTTGGTGGCCAAGTTAGCCATTGTTTCAAAGGCGGCGATATACTGTGGCCGGCAATCAGGGTAGCCGGAGTAATCCACGGCGTTAACCCCGAGAAAGATATCATTGGCTCCAAGCACTTCTGCCCAACCCAAGGCGATAGACAGAAAAACAGTATTACGCGCGGGAACATAGGTCACGGGAATGCCCTCAGTCTCAGACTCTGGCACAGCAATCGTCACGTCAGTCAGCGCTGAACCACCAATGGTACCCAAATCCAATCGTACCACCTTATGCTCTTTTACTGCCATGGCGCGAGACACTCGCTGAGCAGCTTCAAGCTCTGATCGATGGCGCTGACCATAATCAAAACTAAGGGTATGGCATTGGTAGCCTTGATCCATAGCCATAGAGAGAACAGTGGTTGAATCCAATCCACCAGAGACTAAGATAACCGCTTTTTTGATCATACTGGCAACCTAATGACCGGGCTGATCGCCCCAGATATATTTATGCGTTTGCAGTTGCATTCTGACATTGAGTCCATCCTGTAAGATCCATTCTGCCAACTGTTTCGGTGCTAGCTCGCCTTGGCTAGGAGAAAATAGAACCTCCGCCACCTGATCGACTAAGCGCAAATCATCTACCTTCATACAGCACCAGTCATAATCCTGACGATCGCAGATCACAAATTTGACCTCATCATGAGGCAATAATAAGGGAATATTGTCGTAGAGATTACGTCCCACTTCTCCTGAGCCCGGTGTTTTTAGATCAACAATTTTAATCACTCGCGAATCGACGTCGCCAATCGGCATTGCGCCACCAGTCTCCAATGACACTCGATAACCAGCATCACAGAGCTGAATTAATAGATCAATGCACTGCGGTTGCGCCAAGGGCTCTCCGCCCGTCACAGTGACATGGCGAGCACCATAGTCCTCTACAGTCCGCATTATTTCGCTAAGCGTCATTTTAGTGCCACCCTCGAAGGCATAGGCAGTATCGCAGTAGCCACAGCGCAATGGGCAGCCCGTCAGGCGCACAAATACTGTCGGCAGACCAGTGGTACCGGTTTCCCCTTGTAGAGAATGGAAAATTTCAGTAATTCGCAGAGACTGTTCAGGCATAATGTGTTTTAAGGTAGCATCGCAGAGGCTTTTACGATTGACAAGCTTAAGTTAGACGTAATCAAAAATTCTTATCGAGATAGTCACGAGATTTTATCGCAACTGAACCACTGCTCTGGGCCGCCAGCTCCAATAATTCTCGAGCACGCTCTAACTCACCTAACTGGTGATAGATTTTTCCCAGCTTAAAGCGCGAATCCATGGCTTTACCATGATCAGCATACAGTTCTAACACAGCGGTAAAGGCCTGTCTGGATAACTCATCTTGCCCCTGTAACAGATAGATCTCCCCCAACCAATAATAAGCGTTCGGCGCATAAGGGCTGGTGGGAAAATCAGCAATATGCTGTTTAAAGGCCATAACAGCCCCGTCCATATCGCGCTGCTTAAGCAACAGGTTGGAGGCGTTATCGTAGTTGGCTTTTATCACTGCAGCATCAACAACCTCGGTACTGACCGCACCGGTCAACACTCCATCACTCTTTGGAGACACAGTATCAGCGCCGCCATAGGACTTAGCATCAGATTGGTTTTGCTTCGCCGCTGGACTACCAGAGGCAACAGTGCTCAGCCGGCGATCAAGATCTAAATAATCATCCATTTGCCGCTGCTTTATTTGCTGCAGTTCGTAGTTTAGCTCCTCAACCAGACCGCGCAGCATTTGCACCTCTTCTTGCAATACCTGCATTTGGTAGTACTGATCGCTGCTGGCTGAAACAGCGGCGGTTGAGGCCACAATAGAGGAGTCAGTCGCGGTTGTAGCGGGCATTGGGTTACTTAAATCGACAACTGGCGTAAGATTCTGCGCCATTGCCAGCGAAGAAAGACAAACCTGTAAGAGTAATAATGCAATCGCAGATTTCATAACAATTCACTGATATCCATTTTTATACCAAAAGCACAAAAGGCCGGAGTAAGGAACCTCCAGCCATGTGTACACATCGTATTTGTAGCCACAAAACAGGGGCCATCACTGGCCGCCAGTTTTACTTCATTTCGACGCGACGGTTCATTGCCCAGGCACTGTCGTTACTGCCGTAAGAGGCCGCACGCTCTTCACCATAGCTAATCACTTCGATTAAACCAGCTGAAACGCCCTGTAATACCAAAAACTCTTTAACCGCATTGGCACGACGCTCACCCAGCGCCATATTGTACTCGCGAGTACCTCGCTCATCAGCGTGACCTTCAAGGCGAACACTGCGGGGACTGCTGTTAAGTGATGCAGCATGCTCTAGCAAAGCAGCGCGAGACTCTGGCTTCAACAGCGCTTTATCAAAGTCAAAGTAAAAAACAGTATCGGCGGATGACACCATTGCAGTATCTTCAATAGCAGAGGTATCAACCTGCCCCGTCTGCACCGAGGTGTCTTCGATATCAGTTGTGGTAGGCGCTGAACTACAGCCCGCAAGCACTGCTGATAGCAAAATTGTAGCCAATCCAGATTTTGTAAATGAGGTTTTCATTTCTAACTCCCTTGAGTCACTTATTTAAAAAATTGTTATCGCTGATCAATTACCGCAAAAACGGCGACCAAGCTGGTTCACGCACATCCCCTATTCTGGCCGGAAGGACGTATTTTACCCCAGCATCCAGAGAAACCGCAGCTAAAACTCCCCGATCACCCTGTTTAGTAGCGTACATTAACATAGCTCCGTTGGGCGCAACAGTAGGAGATTCATCTAATCTTGTTTCCGTAAGCTCAATAAGGCGACGAGTAATCAGGTCAAATGAGGCAATGTGGAAGATTCCCGACGCTCGATGCACCAGTGCCAGCGTACGTCCATCCGGTGCCAAACTCGGGCGTGCGTTATAATTTCCTTGAAATGTCAGGCGTTGCGTGGCTTTGCTGGCAATATTTAATTTGTAAATTTGCGGTGTACCGCCGCGATCAGAGGTAAACAGCAGGTGTTTGCCATCGTCCATCCACGTGGGCTCAGTATCAATGGCGAAATGCCGTGTCAGACGAGTAAATTTTTTCGACTTAAGATCGAGTAGATAAATTTCCGGATTACCATCCTTGGACAGCACAAGAGCCATCTTACGACCATCAGGCGACCAGGACGGTGCACCATTGAGCCCTTTAAAATTGGTCAACTGCTCGCGAACACCTGAGACTAGATTCTGACGGAAAATGGCTGGACGACCGGTCTCAAAGGACACATAGGCTAAATCTTTACCATCGGGCGCCCAAGATGGCGACATAATTGGCTCAGGTGACTCCAGCATAAGTTTTTCCCGCGCACCATCGGCATCGGATACATTAAGGCGATAAGTGAACTTACCGTTATTTCTAGTCGCTGTAACATAGGCAATGCGAGTTGAGAATGCCCCCGGAATGCCGGTAATGGCCTGAAAAACCTTATCACTTATCAAATGCGCCAAGTCGCGCATTTCATTAGCTCGGCCACGCACTGCATGTTTGAATTCTGTTTTTTGCGCTCTGATATTAAGCAAACTAAATTCGAGTTCAAAGCGACTATCCTCGATCTCTCGCATCGAGCCAACAATTAAATACTCGGTACCTAAGATACGCCAATCACGAAAATAGACATCTTTGGCGGCGGCTGGAAACGCCAGCATATCGCGCCTTGGTGTTGCCCGAAACAAACCACTACGCTGCAGATCTGCCTCAACGATGGCGCCTATATCCTCTTTAACCCTAATGCCGTTAAGGGCAATAGGAGACACTGCCACCACCGTCGGTTTATCATTACCCTGGGTGACACGAATCACCAACTCGCTCCATGCAGTGACGGATTGAGCCAGTAATAACAATAATAAAAGCGCTTTGCTGGACTTTTTCAACGATTTATCTCCAATGGGTTTACAGCCTTAGATCTTGCGGGCTGAACGCCACTTTAACAGTGCGAAAATGTTTTTCAAACAGTCGCGGCTCGAGTTGTTGCAACTCTTCAAATTGTTCTGCTTTAAACGCTGCCTGTTCGACCGAACGATCAAAAGCAGGATCACCACTGGATCGCAACAGGTTGACACCGACAATACGCCCAGTGGGCACCAACCTTATTTCAATCAAGGTTTCCATATCACGCCGTGCACTGGGCGGGCGATTCCAGTTATCAGTCAATCGCTGACGAATCAACTGCAGATAACTATTCGCGACACGCTGGTCCTCACGGGCATTAATCTGCGCCTGTTCCTTTACCATTGCCTGCTCAAGCTCTGCCTCAATGCGTCTGCGCTGCTCCTCAGCCTCGCGCCGACGCTTCTCTTCCTGTTCTCTGGCTTGTTTTTCTTTTAATGCCGCCAACCGTTTGGCTTCGGCCTTTTGTCTCTGCGCGGCGCGGCGCTTCTCCTGCTCGCGTTGCTTTTTTGCGCTATCGGCCTTGGCGCGCGCTGGCGTCTTGGTCTGCGGCTTCTTGGTAGGTGCCAACTCAACCAACTGCGCTTCAATATACTGTGGCTGTACCATCACCTGCACAGTATCGGGCTGCCAGCTACCGATTAGCGCGGCAACCACGGCAACGTGGATAACCATGCTAACCAAGACGCCGATTGAATAACCACTGATATCTCTCATACTAGTTGCGCGGCGGTTCCGTCACCAAACCAACAGAAGGCGCTCCAGCCAGCTGTAACTCACTCATCAGATTAACTACTGAGCCATAGTCAACCGCACTGTCACCCCAGACCAACACCGGCGTTTGCGGCTTCTGTCGCAAGACTTTACCGACGCGATCTTTAATAGTTGCCAATGACTGAGACTGATTTTCGCCTTTTATATCAATCCAATAACTACCGTCCGCTTTAATAGACACGATAAAAGGCTCTTGGTCTTTAGTATCCATCGGCGCTGAGTTAGCATCGGGCAATTCAACCTTAACTCCTTGCATAAGCAGTGGTGCGGTAATCATAAACACCACCAGCAGCACCAAGGTCACATCAATGTAAGGTACGACATTAATCTCGGCGACCAATTTACGTTTAGACTTTTTATGCTTCACAACGTCTGCCTCAAAGTCAGTTAGCGCGAATGTACCTGACGGTGCAGAATACTCGAAAACTCTTCAGCAAAGGTTTCGTAGTTACCATTAATAACTTCCACCTGAGCCGCGTAGCGGTTATAGGCAATGACCGCAGGAATGGCTGCAAACAGACCCATTGCTGTTGCAATCAGCGCTTCAGAGATACCCGGTGCCACTGTGGCGAGCGTTGCTTGCTGAACCATAGCCAATCCTCGGAACGAATTCATAATGCCCCATACGGTGCCAAACAAACCAATATAAGGGCTTACGGACGCGACACTGGCCAAAAAGGGTAAATTGGTACTGAGCTTTTCATCCTCGCGACTTAACGCCACGCGCATGGCTCGGTCGGTACCCTCCATCACCGCATCTGGATCGGCTTTATCCGACTGCGCCAAACGATTAAATTCGCGAAAACCAGCGCGGAAAACATTCTCTATACCATCACCGGCACCGTCTTCCTGCACCTGTGCCGTGAGCTCGTCGTATAGATTATTGAGATCAATACCAGACCAGAAAGTATCTTCAAATTCACGAAAACCCCGCTGGGCAGCGCCCAGGAAAAAGCTGCGCTGGATAATCATGATCCAAGACAGGAGCGAAGCAATCAGCAAAATGCCCATAACCATCTGTACCAACACACTCGCATTGAGAATTAGGGATAATATCGATAGGTTTTCTTCATTCACGGTGTAAACTCCAAGTTCAGCCAATCTGGCTGTTTAACGTTGTACTCATCGCTTTTGGCATTCCCTGCGGTCGTTTGCTGTGGGCATTGACACAGGCAACTTTGACACGGCCCTCAACCAGTAATTCATCGCTGCGATAAATCTGCTGGGTCATTTCAAATCTAACCCGAGATGCCTTAACCAGCACTGCGGTGACATCAATTAAATCATCTAACACAGCAGGACTATGATATTTGAGGGCCACCTCATGAACCACAAACTGCATACCATCAAATAACGCTGGCTTATCAAAACCTAAGCAGCGCATATATTCCGTACGCGCCCTTTCCATATATTTCAAATAATTGGCATAAAACACGATTCCACCGGTATCGGTGTCCTCAACATAAATACGAATGGGTAGCCGGTAGGCAGTAGTGCTATTAGTGTCGCTAGTCATTGAGTGCATCCATCTGCTGTTGGATACGCGCGGGACTTTGCAATCCAAAGTGCTCATAGGCCATACGTGTTGCCATGCGCCCTCTTGAGGTACGCATAAGATAACCCTGCTGAATCAAGTAGGGCTCCAATACATCCTCTATCGTGCCACGCTCCTCACTCAGGGCGGCAGCGAGACTATCAACCCCCACTGGTCCACCATCAAACTTCTCCAGCAAGGTCAGCAGTAGCCTTCTGTCCAAGTGATCAAATCCACTTTCATCTACATTCAACATATTTAACGCCGCATCAGCAGTATCGCGATATATACTGCCGTCGCCCTTCACCTCCGCATAATCTCGCACACGCCGCAGTAGCCGATTGGCAATGCGCGGGGTGCCTCTGGAGCGACGAGCAATTTCTTGGGCACCATCCTGATCGATACTGACACCTAAGATTGCGCCAGCGCGGACAACGATACTGGTCAAATCGACAATCGAATAAAACTCCAAACGCTGCACTATGCCAAAGCGATCACGCAGTGGTGAAGTGAGTAGTCCGGCTCTGGTGGTGGCACCAACAAGAGTAAATGGCGGCAGGTCTAGCTTGATTGAGCGCGCCGCAGGCCCTTCACCAATCACGATATCCAACTGATAGTCTTCCAGTGCCGGATACAGTATTTCCTCCACCACCGGACTCAAACGATGAATTTCGTCGATAAACAGAACATCGCCGGCCTCGAGGTTGGTCAGCAATGCGGCAAGGTCTCCAGCCTTTTCCAGCACTGGCCCAGAGGTGGTTTTGAGGTCCACCTGCATCTCATTGGCAATAATATGCGCGAGAGTAGTCTTGCCTAGCCCAGGCGGGCCAAAGACTAAACTATGGTCTAGTGGCTCTCCGCGACGACGGGCGGCCTCAATAAAAATTTGTAGTTGCTCTTTAACCGCAGACTGGCCGACATAATCTGCCAATAACGTAGGGCGCAGAGCGCGGTCAAAACGCTCTTCACTATGGGAGCTACCTGCGGAAATAAGCCGATCGGGTTCTATCATTGGGTACCATCTCACATTTGCCGCTTAGCATACCTTGATGACCTTGAATTTACACTAGCTTTGCTCTGAGTCTACTTAGAAACCATGCTCTTTAATGCGGCCCTGATAAGTTGCTCAGCGCTGTCAATATCATTGCTCTCTGCCCTACTCACCATTTTAGCGGCATCTTGAGGCCTGTAGCCTAAGGCTATCAGCGCACTCTCCGCCTCCTCGACAATACCTGTCGTTGCTGATGTAACTGCGCTGTGAGGCGATGCGCTGGTCTCGATATCACCAAGTCTATCGCGCATCTCAATCACTAATCGCTCTGCGGTCTTTTTACCCACACCGGGTAACTTGACCAAGGTAGCAACATCATTATGGTGCACGCAGAGTGCAAATTCTGAGGCCGACATGCCAGAGAGTATTGCTAACGCCATTTTCGGTCCAACCCCATTGACCTTGATAAGGTGACGAAATAATGTGCGCTCGCCAAGNTCGGCAAAACCATAGAGNTGTTGNGCATCTTCACGCACAACAAAATGNGTGTGTAGGGTGACNGACTCNCCGACGTCAGGCACAGCAAAAAATGTNCTCAGCGAAACNAATACCTCATANCCAACACCCTGCACATCCANTAANAGATCCGGTGCCTGCTTTTCAATTACTACGCCCTGAAGTCGTCCAATCATGGTCTNCTCATTGATTGTTATTAAATACTGTTACTTAAGCCTNCCGCGAGCATAGCCTTTAATTTTTGTACCGGCCAGCGCTGCGGTAGTGCNCATACTATGGGCATGGCAAATAGCGACTGCCAGCGCATCGGCAGCGTCCTCTGCTGGTGACTGCGAAAGACTTAACAATTGTACAACCATCATCTGCACCTGCGTTTTATCCGCCGAACCAGTACCAACCACAGATTGTTTGACACTGCGAGCAGAATACTCGCCAACCGGCAAGTCCGCGTTAACACCAGCAACAATGGCCGCNCCTCTCGCCTGCCCCAATTTCAGAGCGGAGCCTGGGTTGCGGGCCAGAAATACCTCTTCCACCGCCATATGCTGAGGCTGATACTGCTGCACGATCTCAGCAACCCCGTCAAAGATTATCTTTAAGCGCTCCGGCAATCCTTTTTCAGGCAAGCGGATAATACCGCTGGTGACATAAGCTATCTTACCGCCGCTAACATCCACAACGCCGTAACCGGTGCGCCTTGAGCCTGGATCAATACCTAATATTCGAGTCATAGCGGGTTATGTCGTTGAGTGAACGCAAAGTGTTGCAACCCAATCACCTTGCGTCAACCATTAAAAAGCCCNCAGGATCAAATCCAGAGGGCTTTTTAGCATTGGGNANTTAACCCAATAGNATTTCACACTGCCGACTTAGTCCTCAGTTTTAGCCTTCGGTGCCGCTTTAGCTTTCGGTGCCGCCTTAGCTTTAGCCTTTGGTGCCGCCTTAGCTTTAGCTTTCGGTGCCGCCTTGGCTTTAGCCTTTGGTGCCGCCTTAGCTTTAGCCTTTGGTGCCGCCTTAGCTTTNGCCTTTGGTGCCGCCTTAGCTTTAGCCTTCGGTGCCGCTTTCGCCTTGGCTTTCGGCTTGGCTTCAGTAGTGTCAGCATCTGCGGCCGGCTCAACTGCGGGCGGCTCTTCAGCAGGTGCCTCCTCAGTGGACGCTTCTACAGTCGCCTCCTCTGCAACATCAGCCGCGGTCGCTTCCTCGGCAGGTGCCTCTGGAGCTACTTCCTCCGCAACCTCAGCTACGGGCGCCTCTTCAGCAGGTGCTTCAGCGGGTACTTCCTCAGGAGCCTCAGCCGCAGGAGCCTCAGCTACAGAAGCCTCGGCAATAGGAGCTTCCTCAGCCGGCGCTTCAGGTGCTGCTTCTTCTGCAGCTTCATTGGCGGGTGCCTCATCAGCCACCGGTGCTGCCTCAGCGACCTCCTCTACTACTGGTGCCTCCTCAACCACAGGTGCCGAAGGCATTGCCGCCTTAATCAGACCCTCAGTGACAAGAATGCGCACCTTTTCATCCGCATTAACCCACTTTTTATCTGCATCTTTTACCGCATAGCGGCCAGATGCTTTCTGATAAATAACGTATTCTTTGGTTTTTTTTATAACTTTCATCGCTATTACTTCTCCTAATGATTACTCGTTTGAGTTTGTAATTTACCATTGTAAACCGTATTGGTGGGCTAGCCTAATTGCTCCACCACATCATCCGGAATCTCTGCATTAGTATAAACATTTTGCACATCATCCAAATCTTCTAAGCTATCAATCATTGCTAATAGCTTCTCCGCACCGGCAAGATCCAGTGGTACGGAAATATCTGCAACCATGGCTATCTCTGCATGGGCAGGCTCTAAACCCGCTGCTACCAGCGCGTCCTTTACCATTAAAAAGTCACCGAAACTGGTTTGCACATCCATCGAGCCATCGTCATGAGATACTATATCTTCAGCGCCAGCCTCCAATGCGGCATCCATCAATGCGTCTTCATCAACACCAACAGCATAGTTTATCTGGCCAATTCGATTAAACAGATAAGCTACTGACCCATCGGTGCCAAGGTTACCCCCGCGTTTAGTAAACGCATGGCGCACATCGCCAGCGGTGCGGTTGCGATTATCAGTCATACATTCGACCAGAATTGCTACACCCCCTGGCGCGTAACCCTCATAGGTAATCTCATCATAGTTCTCACCCTCGCCGGCACCGGCACCACGCGCAATAGCTTTTTCAACGGTGTCGCGTTTCATATTGGCACCCAACGCTTTATCCACGGCAGCCCTAAGACGCGGATTATCATCTGGGTTGGGCCCACCGGCTTTCGCCGCAACCACCAACTCACGTATCAGCTTGGTAAAAATCTTACCGCGTTTAGCATCCTGCGCCGCCTTGCGGTGTTTAATATTGGCCCATTTACTATGACCTGCCATCAAAACTCTCCTTTAACGAACCTAAACTCTCACTTGCGAGCTTACTTTTCTTTTGCTCGCAGCTTAATGTTTAAGTCACGTAGTTGAGCGGCTTCCACTGTGCCCGGCGCATCAGTCAATAAGCAAGCCGCTGACTGCGTTTTGGGGAAAGCAATGACATCGCGAATACTCTCAGCGCCCACCATCAACATAATCAAACGATCTAAGCCAAAAGCCAAGCCACCATGCGGCGGAGCACCATGCTTTAGAGCATCTAAGAGGAAACCAAATTTTTCCCGCTGCTCATGCTCATCGATCCCCAGCACATCAAATACCACTTCCTGCATGGCTTGATCATGGATACGAATCGAACCACCGCCCAACTCACAGCCATTGAGCACCATATCGTAAGCACGAGACAATGCATTGGCTGGGTCTGCCTTTAATTCAGCCACCGAGCACGCGGGTGCAGTGAAGGGATGATGCAGTGGGGTCAATGCACCACTATCCGTTGTTTCAAACATAGGGAAGTCTACNACCCACATTGGCGCCCAGTCGCAGGTGTAAAGATTAAGATCTTCACCCAGTTTACAACGCAGCGCACCGAGAGCTTCGCAGACAATATTGGTCTTATCAGCGCCAAAAAACACAATATCACCATTTTTAGCATCCAAGCGCTGCATAATATTCATGGTCACATCATCACCAAGAAACTTGATAATTGGCGACTGTAATCCATCTATACCGGTTTCTATGGCATTGACCTTGATCCAAGCTAGGCCTTTGGCGCCATAAATACTGACAAACTTGGTGTAATCATCAATCTGCTTGCGCGAAATCTCGGCACCACCCTCTACCTTTAACGCGGTAACTCGACAGCTCGGGTCATTGGCAGGACCAGCAAACACCTTGAATTCAATATCTTTNAGCAGATCTTTAATTTCAACCAACTCGAGAGGTATGCGTAAATCAGGCTTATCAGANCCGTACTTNTGCATAGCATCGGCATAGGTCATGCGAGGAAATGGTTCGAACTCAANATTCATATGCTCGGCGAAAATGCCGCGNATCATTGTTTCTGTGATTGACATAATATCTTCCTCGTCAATAAACGAGGCTTCTATATCAATTTGGGTAAACTCTGGTTGGCGATCAGCACGCAAATCCTCATCGCGAAAACATTTGGCTATCTGATAGTAGCGATCGAATCCCGCCACCATAAGTAACTGTTTAAATAGCTGCGGTGACTGAGGCATTGCAAAGAACTGACCTGGGTGGGTGCGAGACGGAATCAAATAGTCTCTGGCTCCCTCTGGCGTAGCTCTGGTCATAATGGGTGTTTCGATATCTAAGAAACCATGATCTACCAAATAGTTACGGATAGAGGAGGTAATTTTAGAGCGGAACCTAAGGCCAGCCTGCATCTCATTGCGGCGCAGATCCATATAACGATGTTTTAAGCGCACATCCTCACCAACGGTGACATGATCATCCAACTGAAACGGCGGCGTCTCAGCCGCATTTAAAATTTCAAGTTGACTGCCATAGACTTCGATTTCACCGGTCGCCATATTGGGGTTTACTGTCGCTTCGCTGCGTGCTCTCACCTTACCCGTGACCTTGAGTACATATTCTGAGCGAACCTTGTCGGCCTGCGCAAAAAAATCACCCGCATCGGGATCAAACACCACCTGAACAATACCCTCGCGATCGCGCAGGTCGAGAAAAATCACACCTCCATGATCACGGCGACGGTCGACCCAGCCACAAATAGTAATCTCTTGGTCAATTTGGTCGCTTCTAACTTGTCCACAATAGATTGTTCGATACATCAGTCATTAATTCCTACAATAATCAAATGCCGTATTTACGCGGCCATTTTACGTTTTACTCCGCACTGGCAGCACTGCCACCCGCAGAGTCTTTACTATCCTTAAGATTTTTC
This sequence comes from Porticoccaceae bacterium, assembly GCA_002685715.1. Taxonomy (GTDB): domain Bacteria; phylum Pseudomonadota; class Gammaproteobacteria; order Pseudomonadales; family Porticoccaceae; genus HTCC2207. The sequence goes on from NYXU01000055.1 coordinate 38,420, forward strand.
TTACTACCACTTTTAAAATCGGTCTCATACCAACCACTTCCGCTCAGGCGAAACCCGGCAGCAGAGATTAGCTTACTCAGTGCTGGCTGCTGACAAGCAGGGCATTCAGTTAATGGGGCATCACTCATTTTCTGAAGAGCCTCTAAACTGTGCCCGCAAGCGTCACAGCGATATTCATAAATCGGCATATACAACCGTCCCTCTAACGCTTGGGTCGCTTTTAAATCGCCGCGCATTATACATCAGGCAACGCATCTGGCGAATGGTTAATCAAATCGGTTTACTTAGCATACTGGCAAACATACCTTACAATAATTGTGGATTTTCGTGGCGCAACTCCACATAAACAACTATATATAAGATCGAGGCTCTGCTACGGGTGTTTGAGCCACCACAAACTTGGTTGTAATTGGATAATCGAAATCAAAGGACGAGACAATGGCTGTAAAAAAAAGGACTTCTGAACAGGCGGCATCACTTAATTCAACTCACTCGGCAAAAAGTTCAAGAACTGCGAAGATCGCACTGGGTAGCAGATCTTCCGCTAGTAAAACCGTATCTACAAAACCCGGCAGCAAGAAGGCAGCAAAGACAAAAAGAATAACCAAAGAGACAGACAAACCAAAGCGCAAACTCAGTGCCATTAACCGACGTTACAATAAGAGTGAAATCATTAATGAACTCGCTGTAAATGCGGGCTTGAATCGCAAGCAAGTCAGCACTGTCTTAGATGAGCTGGCTATTTTAATCAGTCGGCATATTAAAAAACGCTCTGTAGGTGAGTTCGCCTTGGCCGGCCTATTCAAAATAACCACTGCGAAACGACCCGCTAAAAAAGCACATCAAGCGATTAATCCATTCACTGGTGAAATGATTACTTTTGAAGCTAAGCCAGCACGAGCCGCTGTCAAGGTTCACCCTCTCAAGGGTCTTGTGGATATGGCTCAGTAACAGAAGGTTAAAATATCAATCTAGCCATTGTTACTAATGGCCCGATAACATCTCTTTAATGGCCAGTTGTTGGCGCACCATCTGCACCACACTGGCCATTGATTCTCTACTGTATTGTAATGTTGGATTTGCCCCCCACACAGGCCTCGGCCAAGCCGCGTCTGTTTCAAATCGCGCCACATGATGCATATGGAGCTGGGGCACCATATTGCCAATGGTCGCGATATTGAGTTTATCTGGCGCGAATAACGTTTGCATCGCACTGGCCAGCACACAGGATTCATGGAGTAACTGGTGACGATCCTCCAGGCTGAGCTGGTGGATCTCTGTGATACCAACTCGCCTGGGCACTAAAATCATCCAAGGATAATTGGCATCGTTGCACAGCAATAAACAACTCAAAGGAAAATCGCCAATCAGCGATGTGTCAGCCTGCAGTTTTTTATCTAATTTAAACAATTTATCTCTCTGCTCCCCTTAACGCTGTACCGCGGCAGCTACGCCCCGTAAAATGTTCGTTTTGTTATTATCATAGAGTGTAAGAAAACTATGCGTGCTAGCCAATACCTGATTACTACTAAAAAAGAATCCCCTGCCGATGCCGAGATTATCAGTCACCAACTGATGTTGCGCGCCGGTATGATCCGCAAGGTTGCTGCGGGTCTCTACAGTTGGCTACCTCTGGGATTGAAAGTATTTCGCAAAGTTGAAACCATCGTGCGCGAAGAAATGGATAAAGCAGGTGCACTAGAGTTAATGATGCCAGTGGTGCAGCCCGCCGATCTATGGCAAGAATCCGGTCGCTGGGGGCAATTTGGCGCGGAACTATTGCGCATTAACGATCGACACAGTCGTGAGTTCTGCTTGGGCCCAACCCATGAAGAAGTCATTACCGATATTATTCGCAATGAAATCAGTAGCTACAAACAATTACCTGCTAACTTCTACCAAATTCAAACTAAGTTTCGCGATGAGCGCCGCCCTCGCTTTGGCGTTATGCGCACCAGAGAGTTTTGCATGAAAGATGCCTACTCTTTTCATGTTGATGGAGAATCATTACAACAAACCTACGACTTAATGTATCAGACCTACAGTGCCATTTTCTCTCGTACGGGTCTGGTTTTCCGCGCTGTATTGGCCGATACAGGCAGTATTGGTGGTAGCCATTCTCATGAATTCCATGTGCTGGCCGACTCTGGAGAGGATGCCATTGTCTTTTCCAGCGAATCTGACTATGCCGCCAATATTGAAAAAGCTGAAGCCTTGGCTGTAACTGAATCAGATCCAGTAGCGCTCGAGGACTTAACTGAAATCGCTACTCCGGGTGTGCATACCATTAGCGATCTGTGTGATTTTCTCGACACAGAGGCAAAAAGTACCCTGAAAGCATTAATTGTCAGTGCAGAAAATAATGAGGGTAAAACACAGCTCTATGGCTTGATGGTGCGGGGAGATCATGAACTCAATGAGGTTAAAGCTCAGCATGCTCTGGGTTTGAGCTGTGAAATTACTTTTGCCTCAGAGGAGCAAATCAAAAATGCGTTAAACTGCGCTCCTGGTTCCCTAGGACCTGTAAACCTTAACTTACCCATGATAGTTGACCGCAGTGCCGCACAATTAAGCAACTTTGTTTGTGGTGCTAATCGAGATGGTTATCACCTTAATCGGGTCAATTGGGATCGAGACTGCGGAGATTTTACCATTGCAGATATTCGCAATGTGGTCGCGGGCGACCCAAGTCCCGATGGCAAAGGCGTACTGGAAATCAAACGCGGTATCGAGGTGGGGCATATTTTTCAACTGGGCAGCAAATACAGTGAAGCAATGAAAGCGACTGTCCTAGATGAAAATGGCAAAGAGCAATTTATGAGCATGGGCTGCTACGGCATCGGTGTAAGCCGCATTGTCGCAGCCGCCATTGAACAAAACCACGATGATAATGGCATTATCTGGCCCGATGCCATAGCACCTTTCCACATCGCTATTGTGCCCATTAATATGCATAAGTCGGATCAGGTCAAGGAAGCCTGCGAGAGCTTGTATCAGAAACTCAGTGCGGCGGGCTACGAGGTATTATTTATGGATGAACCCAAAGCTCGCTTGGGGGGTATGTTGGCAGATATTGAACTGATTGGCATACCGCACCGCTTGGTTATAGGTGATCGCGGGCTAGAATCGGGCACGCTGGAGTATCGCAGTCGCCGTGCAACGGAAAACGAGCATATCGCGATTGACCAGTTAGATGATTTCATTGCACAAACCATCAACCGGTAGATATTGACGGTTGAATCTGGTCTGATCAGTCACTTCAAGACCAGTGCGCAGAGATAGAATTAATCACTGAGCTAAGCATACCTCTTAGGGGTTATGGTGGGTGAGTTTGGCTGTAAGCTCTGCTAGACTTTGCCACTGTCTCCAAGAGAGGTCTGCTATGTCGGTAGAAATTTCACCAGCTGAACTGCGCCAGAAAATCCGTAACGGTGCGCACAAGGGCAATACCTCCGGCCTTTGCGCCGGATACGTGCAATGTAATCTGGTTATTCTTCCGGCTGACTGGGCGGAGGATTTTTTAGCCTTCTGCGAAGCCAACCCCAAGCCCTGCCCTCTGATTGCAGTGTCGCAACCAGGCGAGTTCAACCTGACTAAATTAGGCGCTGATATTGATATACGCAGCGATATTCCCAGCTACCGGGTTTTTGAAAACGGCCAACTGCGCAATGAAGTCAATGATATTTCTGATCTCTGGCGTGACGATCTGGTGGCGTTTTTACTCGGCTGCTCTTTTTCGTTTGAGGAAGCGCTGATTGCCGACGGTCTCGATGTGCGCAATGTGACTGAGGCAGTTAATGTACCCATGTATCGCACCAATATAGACTGCACTGCGGTGGGCCCCTTTGCGGGGCAGATGGTGGTGAGTATGCGACCCTTTGCACCACCCGAGGCATTGCGCGCCGCTGAGATCAGTGGGCGATTTCCTTCAGTGCACGGCGAACCGGTGCATTATGCCAACCCAGAGCACATTGGTATTACCGATATAAACCAACCGGATTACGGGGATAGCGTTACCATTAAAGAGGGAGAGCATCCCTTATTCTGGGCCTGTGGTGTTACACCGCAAGTCGCACTAGAAAATGCAAAACCACCGTTTTGTATTACTCACAGTCCCGGCAGTATGTTGGTTACTGATATGAAAAATAGCGACCTAGCGGTTGTATCTGAATAAATATCACTGTCGGAGAATAACACCCCGCCAGTACATAAAAGAGCGCTATTAATGACCCCAAGAAGAGTAACAAAGGAACCGCAATGTCATTACTCCTAAACTGTGACCTTGGCGAAAGCTATGGTGCCTGGACTATGGGTCTCGATAACCAGGTAATGCCACATATTGATCAGGCTAATATTGCCTGTGGCTTCCACGCCGGTGATCCTTTGATTATGAAAAAGACCTTGCTCGCTGCGAAGCAAAACAATGTTGCTGTGGGCGCTCACCCCAGCTACCCAGATATTGTTGGCTTTGGTCGTCGCTCGATGAAAGTAGCACCCGTGGAACTGATTGCACTGTTGCAATATCAGATCGCCGCACTTGCCGGCATGGCCGATAATCTCGGCATAGAAGTGCAATACGTTAAACCACATGGTGCCCTATACAACGATATGATGGCCGACGGCCACATCCGCAGCGCGGTGATGGAGGCCATAGCTGAATGCCAGCGTCCTTTGAAATTTATGTTACAAGCCACACCAGCGGCAGAAACTCATCGCCAAGAGGCCAGCGCTTTTGGGCTCGAGGTACTATTTGAAGCGTTTGCCGATCGCTGCTACGACGATGACGGCGCACTATTATCCAGAGCCAAAGANGGGGCGGTACACAATAGAGAAAAAATGCTNGCTCAAGTNCAACAGTTAAAACAACAGGGCTCAGTNACNACTANTAGTGGNCATTGTCTNGAATTACAAGCNGACTCGCTGTGTGTGCATGGTGATAATANAGAAGGTGTAAAGGCGATTGAGCAAATTCGCCAATTAATTCAGCAATGACCTCTACCAAATACAGTATCTCTGTTGCCGGAGAGAATGCATTAATTGTCTATTTTGGCGACCACCCCAGTGCCAGTATTGCTCAGCAGATTGCGCTCACTACGGCGTATTTGCGCCAATCAATTGGAGAGTTGCTAATTGATTTGGTCCCCTCCTACGCCTCATTGCTCGTCATTTATAATCCACTGCNGACCGATCATCTGCATATTCGTGCNGCCATNCGTATTGCTCTNNNCNAANCGAGTACTGAGCAACAANAGAGTCAGGGCGCACTGATTACNCTGCCGGTCTATTACAGNNCAGANTCTGGGCCTGACCTACAAAGTCTTGCTGACCGCAAGGGACTGTCCGTCGCAGANGTNATCGCCATACATCAGCAGACTGAATACCGCGTCTATGCCATAGGTTTTGCGCCAGGTTTTGCTTATCTCGGTGAGGTTGATCAACGCATTGCCTGTCCTAGACTCGCCACTCCGAGACAAAAAGTCCCTGCTGGAGCGGTTGCAATTGCCGACCGTCAAACCGCGGTTTATCCAGCGCCATCACCCGGCGGTTGGAATCTTATTGGNCTNTGCCCAGANCCTATGTTCGACCCCAATGCTGAACCNACTATGCCTGTTCAGGTAGGCGACAGGGTCCGTTTCAAAGCCATCAGTCGGGAGCAGTTTCTTGAGCGCAGTGGGGTACTGCCATGACAGCAATGAAAGTAATACAGCCAGGCATTTTGAGTCTAGTGCAAGATCAAGGACGATTTGGNCTNCATAGCATCGGATTAACCACAGGCGGCCCTATGGATAGAAACGCATTTCGTTGGGCTAATCGACTCTGCAACAATACCGCCGATTGCGCAATGATTGAAATCACCGTCGGCGGTCTCAGTTTGGAGTCTCAGNTACACAGCCAGATTGCGGTAACAGGGGCNAGCATGGCACTCAGCATNAACCANAANTCAATGGCATTATGGCAAAGCCATGCCATCGCACCGGGTGATCGTATTGATCTCGGCTATGCGACTGATGGTGGTCGCGGCTATCTTGCTGTGGCGGGTGGTTTTCACGGGCAGCCTTGCTTTAATAGTCAAGCCACAGTGGCTCGCGANAGTCTGGGTGGGCTTCATCAGGATGGCACCCCACTGCAAACTGGCGACATGCTCCCCTGCTCTGATAATCCACACATATCGCACCTGNTGCGACTNCCCAAGGCACTGGTGCNGGAGTCAAACCAACAAACGACAANCCTTAGAGTAGTTCTAGGTTATCAACAGGATGCCTTTACCCCGCTACAAAAGCAGTTGTTTTTTAGTAGCGAATACCGCATCACTGAAAATAGTGACCGCATGGGCTATCGGTTGCAAGGNGCGGCAATTAAGCCTTCTATNGATGGTATTTTGTCTGAGGGTATCTGTCTCGGTGCCATTCAGGTACCAGCAGACGGTCAGCCTATCGTGCTACTGAGCGACCGTCAGACTATTGGCGGCTACCCCAAACTCGGATCAGTGCTGTCTTTGGATCTGGATAAGTTGGCACAACTAATGCCCGGCAGCAATATTTGCTTTGAGCCNATCAGTATTGANCAAGCGCATAATGCACTGCTATTGGACCAACAACAATTTCTNAATACTCAACTTGAGGTAATNCATGTCTAACCTCNGTGTGAGCGGGCAGATCGAAAACCTGCTGGTAGCCCGAAANCTTCGAGGCATGCAAACAGTNCAGAAGGCCTTGTTGNNTGGTTATTATTTACGNGCTGCAGAACTNGTACAGGAAGCNATTAAAGCCGCCANTGGCACNGCAAGTAAAACGGTACTAATCGGCACGGGTTTNCCTGTTGACGACACCTTTGAAACCGACGGTCCNTTGGGGGCAATCGCACTGTACAGAGCGATTGAATCAATGGGTGCTAGNCCAGTGATTGTGGCTGGCTCCCCCCTCGCCGATAAAATCGCTGATGATTTTACCGTACATAAAATTAGCGTTGGCGAAGTACGGCACGGCGAGGCCGAACACGCTTTAATGAAACTCAAGCCCTGCTTAATTATTTCTATTGAACGGCCGGGTATTACCGCCGATGGTAAATATCGCAATATGCGTGGTGAAGATATCAGTGATCGTTGTGCTAATTTTGATCAGTTTATTCATCAGGCGAGTTGCCCAACCATAGCCATCGGTGATGGTGGCAATGAAATTGGTATGGGCAATGTGATCAATACACTAGCTGATATGGATATAAAGCCNTCCACGACAGGCTGTGATGAGCTTCTGATCGCNGATGTNTCTAACTGGGCNGCNCATGGCTTGATTGCCATGCTATCGATACTGACTCAACGGGATATGCTTGCTGATTGGGATAATATTGCCATACTGAACTACTTAAGTGAGCGCGGCAGCGTTGACGGCATTAGCCGTAAAAACACANTGACCGAAGATGGCTTGTCGTCAAGCNTTAGNGAGCAATTAGTCACTGACTTANGAAAAATAGCNGGATTTTGCTAAAAGCGATATTTTTTGCTGTTTAAACAGTAAATATGAGAAATAATGCTAAATGATGGGCTNATTCTGATGATTTTGANCTCTATTTGCTTTGCGCATTCTTGGGCCCACTGATACCATTTTTCACCGAATTTTTAAGGGCATTTGTTAATTTAAGGGCATTTGTTAAAGGATACTACATGAGCATCGCGTTTTTAGATGGTGTCTTCCTACCGCTAGAAGAAGCCAAAATATCGCCTCTGGATAGAGGCTTTTTATTTGGCGATGGTATCTATGAAGTGGTGCCATCCTACGCCGGCAAGATGGTCGGCTTTACACCCCATATAGCCAGAATGAAAGCTGGACTCGCCGCTGTGGCTATCAATCTGGACTGGTCTGAACAACAATGGGCTGATCTCTGCGCACGACTCATTGATGATAATGGTGCAGGCAATCTTGGAATCTATCTGCATGTCAGTCGGGGAGCAGACAATAAACGTTTCCATGGTTTTCCCGATACCGTTGCACCAACCGTGTTTGCCTTCACTTTTGAAATCGCCCCTGAGCCAGTCGCTGACAAAGCACTAGCCAAACCCTACACNGTCATCACTACGCAGGATCTGCGCTGGGATCGCTGCCATATCAAGTCTACTGCATTACTCGGCAATGTATTGCATTTTCAACAGGGCTATGAACAAGGTCATGGTGAGACACTGCTATTCAATAGCAATAACGAGCTTACCGAAGCCAGTGCTTGTAATGCCTTTATTGTTAAGCAGGGTGTGGTGAGTACACCGCCGCTAGACAACCAACTGCTGCCCGGTATCACTCGGCATATTGTTTTGGATGTCTTGCGTCGAGATGGCAATATTAAAGTTGAAGAGCGCAAAATAACACTAGATGAAGTTCGCAATGCCGACGAAGTGTGGATTACCAGCTCATCAAAAGAAATCGCACCCGTGACCCAGATTGATAATCAACCCGTCGGTGATGGTCAGGTGGGTGATGTATGGTTAGCCGCGCAACGACTGTACAGCGCTGGCAAATTTGACTATTAAAACAGGCTCATTATGTCGCGACCTACAGTAGCCAAGATTGATCTTAATGCACTGCGCCATAATTACCGGCTAGCGCAATCACTGGCACCTAATTCACAGACCATTCCTATGGTGAAAGCCAATGCCTATGGGCATGGCGCCATTGAAGTCGCCACTGCGCTAGCGACCATGGCACCTGCATTTGGCGTAGCCTGTATTGAAGAGGCACTGGCATTGCGTCAGGCTGGTATTGCCAAACCAATACTGCTTCTTGAGGGCAGTTTCACTGCCGATGAAGTCAATGTGGCGGCGCAAAATAATTTTTGGTTAATGGTAGAAAACCGCTCTCAGGTAGAGGCTATTGTCACAGCCAATATTGCGCAGCAAGTGAGCGTTTGGCTAGGTATAGATACCGGCATGCACAGACTGGGATTTCAAGGTGATGATATTCAATCAGCCTTTAACGCGTTAAGTAATAGNCGCAATGTCAGCAATGATATTGTCGTCGCTAGCCATTTTGCCTGTGCTGATGACCTAGACAATCAGGCAACAATGCGGCAAATCCAACAATTTGAACTCCATATGCCAACCAGTCAAGATACCTTAGCCACCAGCTTGGCTAATTCCGCTGCTATTCTTGGTTGGCCAAAAGCCCAAGGCGACTGGCAACGTCCCGGTTATATGCTCTATGGCAATAGCCCTTTTAATCGCCCTCAGCAACATGCAGACAAACTACAGGCGGTAATGAGTTTTGAGTCGGCAATCATTTCTATGCGTACTATTGCAGCAGGGGAATCTGTCGGCTACACCGCCAACTGGACTGCCGAGAGACCATCAACTATTGCCACAATCACTGTGGGCTATGGCGATGGTTATCCCCGTCATGCCCCCAACGGCACACCTGTATTAATCAATGGCACTCGGTGCCCTCTGGTTGGTCGTGTCTCTATGGATATGATTACCGTTGATGTAACAGATATCGATGCCCAAATCGGCGATAGAGTGATTTTATGGGGTGCGGAATTACCGGTAAATGAAGTCGCCAGGTTCTGTGACAGCATTGGCTACGAGCTACTTACCCGTATGCCGGCAAGAGTGCCCAGAGTTTACCTTTAACTGCGGTTCATTAGCCTACAGGACTACCTTAAACTCGATACTGTAAAGCACCAATATGAGGTTTTACTAGCTTATTGTGACCCAGCATAACGGCGAATAATCTCTAGGAAATCAGCGCCATATTTTTCTAGTTTACTATCACCCACCCCGCTGATGCGAAGTAACTCTGATGCCGACTGAGGCAGACTATCAAGCATGTCTTTTAATGTCGCATCGTGGAAAATAACATAGGGTGGCACATTGTACTCGTCGGCTAAATATTTCCTGCACTGGCGCAATTCCTCCCATAGCTCTTGATCTTGTGGGGCAATTTGAATTTTCCTCGAAGCTTTTGTTGAGGCCTGTTTTTTCGACAGGGCCCTAGGCTCTTCTTTACGCAAATACAAAGCCTGTTCGCCCTGTAATATCGGCCTGCAACTATCCGTTAGTTGCAATGCATTGTAGCTATCGAGCTCGACACGCAATAACCCACGCACAACTAATTGGCGGATAACCGAGCGCCACTGCGACTCTTGGATACTACTGCCAATGCCAAAGGTACTTAGCTGCTGATGCTGATGTTGCAATACCTTGTCGGTTTCAATACCGCGCAACACATGCATAATATGTACCGCACCAAAGCGTTGGCCAGTTCGGTACACACAGGACAATAACTTCTGCGCCACCTCAGTCGCATCCCAGGTCTCGGGCGGCAACTGACAGTTATCACAATTACCACATTGAGACGGTGCCTGATCGGCAAAATAGCGCAGCAGCACGCTACGCCGACAACTAGTCACTTCACAGAGCCCCAGCATAGCATCTAACTTATGTCGCTCACTGCGCTTAAACTGCTCTGAGCCATCGGAGGCCTGAACCATTTGTTGCAGGCGCACGACATCCTGAAGACCGTAGATCATCCACGCCTCTGCAGGCTGCCCATCACGTCCNGCCCTTCCGGTTTCTTGATAATAAGCTTCTATACTTTTNGGNAGNTCNAAATGCGCTACAAANCGCACATCTGGCTTATCGATACCCATTCCAAANGCAATTGTTGCGACAATAATTACCGCATCNTCTCGCAAAAAACGCGTCTGGTGAGTNTGCCGTAACTGCGNNGATANTCCNGCATGATANGGCAAAGCCGTGTAACCTTGNTGCGTTAGCCAAGCAGCGGTATCCTCAACTTTTTTCCGNGACAAACAATAAATTATTCCCGCCTCATGGCGACGCTGNTGTAAAAAGTCCAGCAACTGTTTTTTCGCTGTTGTTTTAACCCCGATGGCATAGCGAATATTCGGTCTATCAAAACCACTAATAAACGACTTTGCATTACCAAGTGATAATCGCTCGATAATCTCTTGGCGGGTACGCACATCTGCGGTCGCCGTAAGAGCAATTCTTGGTACAGTGGGAAAACGTTCATTTAACAAACTTAGCGATAGATAATCTGAGCGAAAATCATGTCCCCATTGCGATACACAATGCGCTTCATCAATAGCAAAAAGCGCCAACTGACAGCGACTTAATAAATCTAAAGTCGTATGTTGGATTAGACGCTCGGGCGCTACATACAACAGATCCAACTGCCCTGACAATAGCTTTTGCTCAATAGTGGCTTGATCGCCATGGGAAAGTGTCGAGTTTAAGAAGCTGGCTTTAATGCCCAATTGTTGCAAAGCGTCGACCTGATCCTGCATCAGCGCAATCAATGGCGACACAATAATACCCACACCATCGCGTATCAGGGAAGGTAGCTGATAACAGAGCGACTTACCGCCACCGGTGGGCATCAGCACCAGCGCATTATTACCCGCACTGACATGCTCAATAATCTCAGCTTGGTGACCTCGAAAGCGATCATAACCAAATAGGCTGCTTAAAATATCCAATGCTTTTTGGGACATAGGGTAGCTATATCATTGTGATAAGTGATGCAATACTACAGTTGCCACTCGGTGCGCGCCGCGAAGCTATCGCCATTATTAGTAAAGCGAACAAATGATGGTGTCACTCGGTAGAAGTTACTGCGATCAAAAGCAGCACCAATGCGTGTTTCCTGATCCGTTTGAGGACTATCTATCAGAGCTTTGATCTCGCCAAAGCGAGCAAAATAGCGTTCGGCAATTGCGGCCTCATGGAGCGGATCAACCTGAGTAATAGTGCCGTATATTTGTGCTCCGCGTATCGACTGCCAGTGACCATCGTAGTCAGAATAAATAGACAGTGCCGCAGCACCATCAACAGGCAAGCTTTGAATATGGCGACTATTAGCGGAGGAGAGAAAGTACAGAGTAAAGGGATCAACCGCGATATCGGCCACATATAGAACGGGCGCCGACCAGGGGCCACAGGCATCGGCACTGGCTATTGTCATTACCGACTCTTCGCACAAAAACGTATAGAATTTGCGCCTGTCTTTAGACATTTCCCTGCCAGCGCTTCAAGCTACTTGTTTCAATATCAAACAAATCGAGAATACGCGCCACTGAGTGATTAACAATATCATCCACTGTTTGCGGCTCAGTATAAAAAGCCGGTGATGGTGGACAGAGTATTGCGCCTATCTGACTGGCTTTGAGCATTAATTCACAATGGCCGGTATGCAGAGGAGACTCTCTCGGCACAATCACTAGCTTGCGACGCTCTTTTAAAATAACGTCAGCCGCGCGAACAATCAAATTATCGGCATAGGAATTGGCAATACCCGATAGCGTTTTCATCGAGCACGGCACTACAATCATGCCCGCGGTTTTAAACGAGCCACTGGCAATACTCGCACCGATATTTTTGTTGTTATGCACCACATCTGCCAGAGCTTCAACATCCTCAGCACTCCAGTCGGTCTCAATGCCTATATTCATGCGACCCGCATTACTGAGGATTAAATGCGTTTCTACAGCCGCGCAGCCAGAGAGCATCTCCAACAGTCGAATGCCATAGATAACACCGCTTGAGCCAGAGATGCCAACAATCAGTCGCATAAGATATCCCTACAGGTTAAGGCGTTAGTTTGCCCTGTTTGTCCGCTCGAGAAAAGCCAAGCTAAGCAAGCTTGGCTTTTTCTTCAGCTTTTAAATCTTTACGCAATACCTTACCGACATTAGTCATCGGTAGATCATTGCGAAATTCTACAAATTTAGGCACTTTGTAACCCGCCATATGCTCTTTGCAAAACTCAATCACATGATCGGAGTTGAGGTAAGGATCGGTACTGACAACAAACATTTTAACCACTTCACCTGCTTTGGCATCAGGCACACCAATAGCAGCACATTGCGCTACATCGGGATGCAAAGTCAGTGCTTGCTCCAACTCGTTGGGATAGACATTGAAGCCCGATACAATAATCATGTCCTTAAGCCGATCAACGATCTTGATGTAACCATCCTCTTCAACCATAACGATATCACCGGTGTGCAGCCAGCCATCGACAATCACTTCCGCGGTCTGTTCCTCGCGCCCATAGTAGCCCGCCATAACCTGATCACCACGGACACAGAGTTCGCCTATGCCACCGACATCCTGTTCCACGCCTGATTCATTAATCACTTTGATTTCAGTACCCGCGATGGGTACACCAGCATAACCAATTCTTTCATGTCCAGGTGGATTCATCGAGATAACCGGCGATGACTCGGTCATACCATAGCCCTCAGAAACCAGACAACCCGTTACCGCCTGCCAATCATTAGCGACCGATTCCATCAGTGCCATACCACCGGATAGCGTTAAACGCAGCCTCGAGAAATCTAATCTGTGAAAATCTTTGTTCTGCATTAACGCGACAAATAAAGAGTTAAGGCCACAAAAGATATCGAATTTTACATTTTTTATCGCGCTGACAAATTGCGGGATATTGCGTGGATCTGGAATCAGTACCGAATGCCCACGGGAAGCTGGCAAAAGCCCCAAGCATAGAGAGAAGGCATAAATATGATACAGAGGCAATGGCGCCACCATAGTGCTGTGCTTAATCCCCTCTTCATCGTTGGCGATAACATTTAATGCTTGAGCAATATTAGACATCATAGATTTCTGCGTCAGCATTACACCCTTAGAAGCGCCAGTGGTGCCCCCAGTGTACTGTAACGCCGTAACGTCGTCCGGCTGAGCACGGTGCACACTGTAATTACTACTGCCGGTTAACAACTCAGGAAAGGCAATCCAGTTGCCTTTTGGTAACGATGGACGCTTACCCATCAATGTCATAGCGGTACGCAGTAGGCCCCGTCGCGGCTGCGTTATTAAATCTATCGGCCGAGTCACCACCACATGCTCAATACTGGTGTCAGGCAGAGCCTCACACAAAGTGTCGTAGAAGGCATCCAGGACCACCACAGCCTTCACACTGGCATCATTAAACTGGTGCACCAATTCACGGACCGTATACATGGGATTGGTATTAACCACCACCAAACCGAGTTTCCATGCTGCGATCACCACCACTGGATACTGAATCAGATTGGGGAGTTGCACTGCAATACGATCGCCAGGCACTAACTTCAGCTGCTTTTGAAAATAGCTAGCAACGCGTCGAGATAATTGATCCACCTCGCCATACGACAACGTCTGACCTAGGCAGGTGAAAGCTGGACTCTGATTCGAATCCGTTACTGACTGATTCCACAGTTCAAGTAGAGACCGCGCAGGCAATGCTGGTTGTTTTGAGGAGAGGCCTAATTTTTTTTGTGCTTGCTTAACGGCGTCTTGAACGCGCATAGAATATCACCTAGATCATATTTATTTTATCAGTAACAACTGCACTGCTACCGTGGCTAGTTTATATCGCTATTTTGATAGCTTTGCCATGCCTTTTTCTAAGCCGGCTAAAGTCATAGGGTACATCTTATCCTCAACTAGCTCTTTAATCATCTGAATTGACGGCGTATATTCCCAGTACTTCTCCTGCACTGGATTAATCCAGATCAGTTTGTCATAGGTCTCCGCCATGCGCTGCATCCACACCGCACCCGATTCTTCATTATGGTATTCGACACTGCCCCCAGGACTGGTCACCTCATAGGGTGCCATGCTGGCATCGCCGACATAGATCACCTTATAATCCGACGAATATTTGTGCATCAAATCGAACGTCGACATCTGCTCATCGCGGCGGCGATGATTATCTTTCCATACATAGTCATACATGCAGTTATGGAAATAAAAATACTCAAGGTGTTTGAATTCTGTTTTCGCGGCAGAAAACAGCTCTTCGCACAGGCGCACATAGGGATCCATCGAGCCCCCCACATCAAAGAATATCAACACTTTTACTGCGTTATGTCGCTCCGGCACCATCTTAATATCGAGATAACCAGCATTGCGTGCGGTACTGCCAATAGTATCATCTAAATCCAACTGATCCGCGGCGCCCTCGCGCGCAAATTTGCGTAACCGACGCAGCGCCACCTTGATATTGCGCGTGCCAATCTCCACTGAGTCATCGAGGTCCTGATATTGGCGCTCATCCCAAACCTTGACCGCAGTCCCCTTGCCGCCGGGACCACCAATGCGAATCCCCTCAGGATTAAAACCACCATGACCAAAAGGCGAGGTACCGTTGGTGCCGACCCATTTATTACCGCCCTCATGACGCTTCTTTTGTTCTTCGAGACGCTTCTTAAACTCTTCAATAAGCTTTTCAAGGCCACCTAAGCTCTCAATTTTAGCTTTCTCTTCTTCGCTGAAGTGCTTTTCAAATTCCTTGCGAAGCCAGTCTTCCGGAATCAATGCTTCGATAATACCGTCAATATTTTCGAGATTTTTAAAATAGGCACCGAACGCTTTATCAAAGCGATCATAAAACTTTTCATCTTTTACCATTACCGTGCGGGCCAGCAAATAAAAATCATCAATTGAACCAAATGCAAGATGATTGTCCATCGCATCAAGCAGGTCTAATAACTCGCGAATAGAGACAGGGACCTTGGCTTTCTTTAAGGTATAAAAGAAATTTATCAGCATGAGATCAGCTTTTTATTGCCCAGCACGGCGCGTCATAAATGCCAAGCGCTCCAACAAATGCACGTCCTGCTCATTTTTAAGCAATGCACCATACAGGGGTGGAATCGCCTTGGTTGGATCGCGGTTGGTGAGAATATCCTCAGGTATATCATCTGACATGACTAACTTTAGCCAATCTACCAACTCCGATGTTGAAGGTTTTTTCTTTAACCCCGGAATTTTGCGCACATCAAAAAAGATATCCAGTGCTTCGTCGACCAGTTTCTTTTTAATCTTGGGGAAATGCACATCAATAATGCGTTGCATAGTGCTGCGATCGGGGAAATTGATAAAGTGGAAGAAACAGCGGCGCAAAAAGGCATCGGGCAGTTCTTTTTCATTATTACTGGTAATAATAACAATGGGGCGCTGAACAGCTTTAATGGTTTCACCCGTTTCATAGACATGGAATTCCATCTTATCTAACTCAAGCAGAAGGTCGTTGGGGAATTCAATATCGGCTTTATCGATCTCATCTATAAGTAACACTACCTGCTGCTCAGCTGTAAACGCTTCCCATAATTTACCTCGCTTGATGTAATTGCCAATATCATGCACCTTATCACTGCCAAGCTGCGAATCACGCAAACGTGACACCGCATCGTATTCATACAAACCCTGTTGAGCTTTGGTCGTTGATTTAATATGCCACGATAACAGAGGCATCCCCAAAGACTTGGCTACCTCTTCTGCCAACAATGTTTTTCCGGTACCCGGCTCACCTTTGATCAACAGTGGGCGTTGCAGAGTGACGGCAGCATTTACCGCCATCTGCAATTCTTCAGTGGCGACATAGTTGTCAGTTCCAGTAAATTTCATAGTGTTTAGATCCATTTTGGGGCAAAGTATTTAAATAAGCCCCGCATAATAATCTAATCTGCTCAGCGTTTTAATCAAAAATTAGCAATTACAGGGCTAAAATAGCCAAAATTGGCAGTTTGTATGACCGAATAGTTTTACTCCCTCTAATTTAAGGTATTTCCTTATTGAATCTGGCCTGTTAGCATTATTGCAAGCTGTCGAACATTTAAAGAACAATAATAATGATCAATTCCGCATCAAATACCTTAATGGGCCACCCCAAAGGTCTGTATATCTGCTTTGCCACTGAATTCTGGGAACGCTTCTCATTCTACGGCATGAAGTACCTGCTACTACTTTATCTGACAAAATATCATTTATTTACCGATTCAATGGGTCTCGATGTTCTGGCTAGCTATGCTGCTATGGTCTACGCCATGCCAGTGGTCGGTGGGGTACTGGCAGATCGCTACTTGGGTATGCGCAAGGCCGTTACTTTTGGTGGCTGTCTGCTGGTGCTAGGCCACTTGGGTATGGCCTATGAGGGGCAGCAAGCCTTTGTGCAAGGCGAAACCATTATTCGAGATGATCAAGCGCTCAGTGTATTCTATCTATCACTGTCTCTCATTATCGTCGGTGTTGGTTTTCTCAAACCGAATATCTCTACCATTGTCGGTAAACTCTATGAGGAAAATGATCCCCGCCGTGATGCTGGTTTCACCATCTTCTATATGGGTATCAATATGGGGGCACTGTGCGCCACATTACTATGCGGCTATTTGGGCGAGACCTATGGTTGGGGTTATGGCTTTGGTGCGGCAGGTATCGGCATGGTGTTTGGCCTGCTGGTTTTCCAAGCTGGGCAAAACCATTTACAAGGTCACGCTGAGCCCCATGATCCGGCTCTACTTAAGCAGAACTCATGGTTTGGAATCAACAAGGAATGGGCTATCTATATCAGTGCCATAGCGTCATTGGCGCTAATTTGGAATATGATCCAGCATGCGCATAGAGTCGAATGGCTACTCAATGGGCTGAGCGTGGCGGTTATTACATGGTTGCTGTTTTTCATCTTGAAAAAATGCGACGCAGTGGAGCGCGGACGAATGATTGTATTAATGATACTGACCTTCTCTACAGTCGTGTTTTGGGCGTTGTTTGCGCAGTCAGCAGCCTCTATGACTCTGTTTGCCGATAGAGTAACCGATCGCGCACTGTTTGGCATGGATCTCACTGCCAGTCAGTATGGCTCCTTTAATGCCGCTTTTATTATTCTATTGGCACCTCTATTTGCGTCGATTTGGATACTACTGGGACGCCGCGGATGGGAGCCCAGCACACCGGTTAAATTTGGCCTCGGCATTATGTTTGCTGGGTTAGGTTTTGGTGCATTAATGTTGGGTGTCGCCAATACCAATGACGCCGGCTTAGTGATTGGTTGGTGGCTTGTATTAGCTTACCTACTGCATACCATGGGTGAACTATGCCTTTCACCAGTGGGACTATCAGCTGTTACCAAGCTGTCGGTGCCCCGCATAGTAGGCCTTATGATGGGCACTTGGTTTTTAGCCTCAGCCTATTCAGAGTATGTCGCTGCACAGCTATCCAAGATAGCTGCCATCGATAGCGCTGCAACCGGCATCATCGATAGAGCCTCAGCATTGGCTAGCTACAATGAACTGTTTACCTTTCTGTTTTTTATCGGCTGTGGCTTTGGTGTATTAATGTTACTTATTTCACCAATTCTGAAAAAGCATATGCACGGAATACACTGATTTTGGATACAGGTATCCCTAGACGGGGGTACCTGTTTTTATCTTCTTCATCAATGCCCCTGTCCCTCTAAAACCGACAATCGACATGGCCGTAACCATCCCTGCATTCAAGGCCCCCACCACTCCACAACTGAGAATATCCTGACCGGTTAAATACAGACCGGGCAATGCGGTTCGAGGTTTTAACCAATCTTGTTGAAAACGGTTTTTAGTATGCGCAAGGCCATAGGCTTGGCCGTATTCATAGCGACAGAAATGGCTAGTGGATAGTGGTGTTGATACTTCTGCGTAATCAATTTTACCCTGCAAATGCGGCATTTGTTTATACAGCGCAGCTAACATACGCTCGGCTAAGTCCTGCTTAAGCGCCTCATAATCCTCACCGCGCTTACCCCAGCTTTTTCCCGCCCACTGCCGATATTGTTCGTAGTCACAGGGTCCACTGACAATTTCAATCGTTGAGCGGTCCGGATAACGACGCTGAAAATCAGGATCTTTGGCGGAGGGAAATGATACATAAACTAATGGCAGTGGTGCACTGGGATCCTGTCGAATCGCTGCAACATTTTTATCATGATGCTGATCCAAATAAATCCACAGATTGGTTTTCGGTAACTGTAATTCTTCAGCGGTGCCCTTTAAGCCAATATACATGCCCAAATGAGACATCGAATGATCTAAGGCTGTGACTTTCTGGCGATAGCCCAATTTTTCGCTAACAGCGCTCGGCAATAGCTGATCAAAGGTATTCACAACACCTGCATTACTAATAATTATTGGCGCATAAAGACAGTGACCATCAGCCATTCTGACACCAGTAGCGCGATTGTCGGCAACAATAATCTCTTTAACATCGGCATAGGTAAACACATCACCGCCACCCGATTGTATTTGTGGAATAATGGTTTCAGCCATTTTCGAGGCTCCACCCACGGGGTAGAAACCGCCATTAAAATAATGGCCCGCAATCAGAGCATGCATTAAAAACACGGACTCTTTAGGTGGACAGCCATGATCACCCCATTGACCGCAGAGCACTGCAATCAGCTTTTCATTATCGGTGATACCTCTGAGCACATTGTAGGAGCTATCGAGTACCTTTTTAGGCAGGCTGTAGCCCGGTAACCATGACATTAATTTACCAATCAGAGGCGGCATGGCCTTTACCTGGCCTACTCGCCGCATATACTGTGCGGTCTCTTTGACTAGCACCATATATCGATCAATCGCTTGATGATCATTGGGAAATTGCTGTTTTAAACTCGCTGTGAAATTATCTTTGCCGGTAACAAAATCAAAGGTCTCGTCGCCGAGTACAATGCGATCATAGACTTTATCCATTGCCGCCCATTGCAACTGACCAGCGGAGATAAAATCAAATAGTCGGCGACCGGCGCTCTTGCGACCCATCTCGCCAATGTAATGCACACCTACATCCCATTCATAGCCATTGCGCTCGTAGGCATGGGTAAAACCACCAGCGGTATAATGCTGCTCCAGCACAATCACCTTTTTGCCTAACTGCGACAATAGCGCTGCACTAGTCAGACCACCAATTCCAGAGCCAATCACGATAACATCATAATCATCAGCAACGCGCTCAGCGCGATAACGCTTACCAATCCGCAATTGGCTGGCACTAATTTTTGGCTTATTTACTTTAGAAGATTTGGAGTGCCTAGTACGCTTAGTGGTGGATGGCTCAGTCATGCACGGCCCCTACTATTATGATTATTAATGAGTTTACTGATTAGTCGCCGGGATCAGCTGGCGGTGCCGATGACGATGACGATGTTTTAAATCGTGATATTAATAAACGTGTAATAGAATAAAACATTAGCCCTATCACCGCTATCGCTAATATCGGTGCCAGAGCTCGCTGGAAACCCATATCATTGCCAGACGCCAATAGGCCCTCGTACAGGCTGACAAAAAATGCGGGCGCCAGATGCGGGTCATCGCGATGAGCCGTCACTGGCGTAAAAAATACTATCACCGCCAACATCATAATAATATGGCGAATAGCGGCCACCGTTATCTTGCGTACGAGTAACCACAGACACAATAACAGGCACAGCGCACCTGAAGAGTAGGCTATCCAGCCCCACAAATAATT
This sequence comes from Porticoccaceae bacterium, assembly GCA_002685715.1. Lineage (GTDB taxonomy): Bacteria > Pseudomonadota > Gammaproteobacteria > Pseudomonadales > Porticoccaceae > HTCC2207. The sequence continues at coordinate 58,710 of NYXU01000055.1, forward strand.
TTCTGCACTGTACATAGTTAATCAACCCACTGAATTATATGGTCTTCAATATCGTCATCATCGACATCGAGTTCGGATATTACTCGCCCTTGTAACGAGGCGCCATAGCTGTGCAAGGTTTGCCGCGAACCAGTAATCAGATGATGCCACTCTGGCAACGGTTTGCCAGCGGCAATCAATCGGTAAGAGCAGCTTGCTGGCAACCATGATAAGGCGTGAATATTTTCTTTATCCAGTTTAATACAATCATCAACGACGTTATGCCGACCCTCATAATCACCACATCTGCAACTGTTAATATCGAGTAATTCACAGCTTACGTTAGTATAAAATATCTCATCATTGTCAGAATCTTGTAACTTTACTAAGCAGCATTTAGCGCAACCATCGCAGAGTAATTCCCACTCCTCTGCGTTCATTTGCTCGAGATTTTTTGTCTGCCAAAACTGTGTCATAATAAATTAGTGTTGCTGTTGACGAGGGTATTTAACCGGTGGCATCTGCAGATAGAAGCCATTTTTACTTAGCTCTGCCATCACTTTAAGAATATCTGCTCGTGCTAATTTACGCGATTCAGTCAGCACTAATGTGGTGACTAATGTTAGCTCACCGAATCCATGTAACAGAGCCTCTGGCACATTCTCCAGCCCATCCAGTTTCGGTACATAGAGGTACATTTCGTCTTTTTTCTCACCTTTGTAGATATCGCAGAGAATTTTTTGTTTTGTGCTATCAGTCATAATAGATCGCTATTGTTGAGCACTGTCTGAAGCGCAGGCTGGACACCAGACTGCCGCCAACCCTGAGTAAGCCTTACCGGCCAGAGGCATTGCCCCGCCATTGAACTGCGCAGAATATCTTCAAGTTCTTTCTTATTACACAAAAATTCTTGCGGCACCTGCATCCGTTCAGCAACGCTGGCCAGGGCACTGCGCATTTCTTTCATTAAACTATTTACCGCTTTGGGCAATGGCATGGGTATCGCTGCTATTTCGCGGTCATTATGTGCTTGCTCAATCTGCTGCAACACCATCGGCCCCAACCGCTTGATCGATCGAGGATACCAATCATCAATACCATAGAGTTGCGAATTCGATGAGGGCAAACGCTTGGCTAGTTCCAACAATACAGAATCTTTGATGATATGTGACCGCGGCTTGTCGAGCGTTCGCGCCCGTTCCTCCCGCCAGTCACAGAGACGGTTTAGGGCGATCAGTGATTGCTCGCCAAGACGCCAAGCGCCTTTTACCCGCTGATAATAATTTTGGTAATCCTTACGCCCTTCGACTAAGGCAAATAGCGCAATAGTCTCTTCCTTGAACCATTCCTCACGCTGCTGCTCTGCCAAGCGCTGACTGAGTAGCTGCTCCATAGCATGGAGATATTCAACATCCACCGCAGCATAATCCAGTTGCCGCTCTGTAAGTGGACGGGCAAGCCAATCAGAGCGTGTTTCCTGTTTGTCCAATTCGACATCAAACAAGGTTTGCACTAGCCGCGCATAGCCCATGCAATAGCCTATATTAGTGATACCCGCTGCAATCTGAGTATCAAAAATTGTTGCCGGATTGATATCTAGCGCATGGTTCAATACTTCCAAATCCTCTGCGCAGGCATGAAAGATTAAACATTTTTGTGCATCCTCTAGCAACGCTTTTAGCGGCGCAAAATCATTAATTGCCAGAACATCAATCAACCAACACTGCTGACCATCAGACAGCTGAATCAGAGCTATTTTCGGATAGAAGGTGTCAGTGCGAATAAACTCTGTGTCTACCGCCAGTTTTGCTACATCAATCAGCTCGGCACACATTTCGTTAAGTGCTACATCAGTATCAATCCATTGCTTCATTTACAGTGCCTTTCTACTCTGCAATGCCATATTTAGCGTACCACCATCGACGTATTCCAACTCGCCCCCCATAGGGACGCCATAGGCAATTCGCGAGACACTAACGCCCAATGCTTTTGCCTTATCAGCAATAAAATGGGCTGTTGCTTCACCCTCAACGGTGAGATTAGTCGCCAAAATTAACTCCGTCACTTGATCATTGACCAAACGCTCGATCAGTTGATCTATGCCCAGTTGTTCAGGACCAATACCATCAATGGGACTGAGGTGCCCAAGCAGCACAAAATACTTACCTTGAAAGCTACCGGCCTGTTCTATCGCATAAAGGTCGGCAGGATTTTCCACCACACAGATTTGTGCATTATTGCGACGGTTATTACTGCAAATTGTGCATTGCTCAAGCTCCGTTAAGGTACGGCACATGCGACAACGGCCCACTTTTTCTATCGCCTCAACGATCGATTCTGCCAATCTAGCCGCGCCTTCTTTATCGCGCTCTAACAGTTGCAATGCCATACGCTGTGCTGATTTAGCACCGACACCAGGCAGTACTCGCAACGCATCAATCAGTTGATCTATTATATTTCCGTACAAGGAGGAGTCCGCCCGCGGCTAGAATGGCATTTTGAAACCCGGAGGTAGGTCTATACCGCCGGTCAGAGAACTCAACGCATCTTTGCTTTGCGCCTCTACTTTGCGCACTGCATCATTCACCGCGGCAGCCAACAAATCTTCGAGAAACTCTTTGTCTTCGCTCATTAATGAAGGATCCAAGGTCACTTTGCGCACATCGTGGCGCCCAGTCATAACCACTTGAACCATACCGGCACCCGACTCTCCGGTCACTTCAGCGCTAGCGGCTTGTTCCTGCATGGCGGACATTTTTTCCTGCATCTGCTGCGCTTGTTTCATCAAATTATTAATATCCATTATTTCCTCAAGTCTATTTAATCGATGGGGCGGACGGATTTCTCGTCCAATTCGCCATCAAATAACTGTTTAAATTTCATCACTGACGGATCCGAGTTTAATGTTTGTACTGCTATAGCCAAGCGTTCGGATTTCTCGCGAATATCAGCCGCTCGCGGCGTTTCCTGCTCAGCGACACCAAAACTAATCTCAACAGACAATTGTTGGCCAAAATACTCTGATAGAGCCACACCCAGACTTTGCTGGTGAGCGGTATCATAGAGGCTAGTTTCATCGCTATCGATAAGAAAACTCAGTTGATTACCTTGGCGGCCCTGATAAAGACAATGACTGGCAATCTCACCTAAAGAGGCGCCGATATCCAATTGCTTGCGAATATCAATCCAATTTTGCGGGCTAAAATCGTCTAATGCTATTTTTTCTAGGGCTGGTTGCTCAGCCACGGGCATAGGTTCAATGGCCGTCGCGGTGGCGGCGCTATGGTCTTGCACTAAACTGACAGGTGGCGGTTGCTCAGATGCCGGTGCACTGGATTCAGGGGCAGCAACCTCGATGCCCACTTCCGCTGCTGTAGCCTCAGACTTTTTTGCTGGAGNCTCCGCCTCCTGGGGAGCGCTTACCGGGCTGTCCTGCCTACTAGTCGGGTTGGCATCGGGACGAAAGGCCAATGCTCGCAACAACACCATTTCAAAACCTGATTTAAGGTCTGGTGCCAGATGCAGATCTTTACGCCCAAGCAGACAGATTTGATAGAACAGTTGCACATCTTCTTTACTGCTCAGTGCCGCTAGATCAAGAAGCTCTGTATAATGACTCACGCCTTTGTCTAACGCCTCGGGCACAGTCTGCAAAATTGCCACCTGATGCCAAATCGACAAAATATCTGACAGCGCCGCATCATAGTCTGGCGACTGCTCTGCCATACGCGCAATGGCCGCCATCACATCGGCACCTGTGCCACCGGCCAAAGCTTTGCTGATATCCACTACATAGGCGCGCTCGATAGTACCGAGCATGGCACTGACATCAGCATCATTAATTTGCCCACCACCATGACCAATAGCTTGGTCAGTAAGACTGAGTGCATCGCGCATACTGCCATCGGCCGCCCGCGCCAGTGACCATAGAGCTGCTTCTTCAAAAGGCACTTTTTCTTCACCTAGCACAAATTGTAGGTGCTCAGTAATACGCTCGGCACTGAGATTTTTTAGGTTAAATTGCAAACAGCGCGACAATACCGTAATCGGTAATTTTTGCGGGTCGGTGGTGGCAAATAAAAATTTAACATGGGGCGGAGGTTCTTCAAGGGTCTTAAGCAAAGCGGCAAAGCTGGACTTGGACAGCATATGCACTTCGTCAATTAAATAGATTTTGTAGCGACCTCTTGAGGGCGCGTACTGCACATTGTCGAGCAGGTCACGCATATCATCGACACCGGTGCGCGATGCCGCATCAACCTCAATCAAATCGATAAACCGCCCCTCAGTAATTTCCAGACAACTGGCGCAAGTACCACAGGGAACCGAGCTTACGCCCTGCTCACAGTTTAAACATTTCGAAAGAATACGGCCGATGGTGGTTTTGCCCACTCCACGGGTTCCAGTGAACAGATANGCATGATGCAAGCGGTCATTGTCCAGCGCATTGATCAATGCCTGCAACACATGTTCCTGCCCCGCCATTTCGGCAAAGGAGCGCGGGCGCCACTTACGGGCTAGAACCTGATAACTCATAGCTGCATCTGTCGTGGTGAAAAACAGTCATTATAGGGAGATAACAGGGGCGCGGAAAGGGCTAATGGCGATGACCCCCAGTAGCCACACCTCGGCACACAGCGTAACCACTACCGTTGCTCCCTTCCGGGCCTGGCGGGGTTCGCGGCTGGCTGTTGCGAGGGGACCAAAGGGGGCCACCATTAAAGCGTCGCGCGGGATTATCCGAGGTTTGCTCGACAAGTGCAACAGCCACGCATCGGTGAGAGCCGAAACTGACTAAAAAGATGCCTTACTACAGGAACCGCGGGTTATTCTTCCCATCGTTGGCTAGCTTGTTTACACTTACCCGCGTGGCTCGTACCACTTGTTTATAAAATNAAAATTAAGGATGTCTAGACAATGGAGCCGCTGGTCTCAGTCTCAAATCCAAAGCAAATTAATATGCTGGCAGTGACTCTGCTGTGCAGCCTCTTGCTGATTGGCTGTGGTAGCACAGAGAACAATGTTACCCAAGGCAATCGTACCGGCACATTGCACTGGGGTAATGGTACTGAACCGCAGAGTTTGGATCCGCATATTGCAACCGGTGTACCGGAGCACAAAATTATTAGTGCACTCATGGAAGGCTTGGTACTAAAAGACCGTGCAACGCTGGAGCCTAAACCGGGTGTCGCTAAGTCTTGGGATATCAGTGACGATGGCCTTGTGTACACATTCCACCTGCGCGATAACGCCCGCTGGTCAAATGGTGACCCGCATAATGCTCATGATTATGTCTGGTCTTGGTGGCGAGCTCTGCAACCGGCTCTGGGCAATCTCTACGCCTATATGTATTTTTCCATCGATAATGCCAAAGAATATTATGAGGGNGAGATCAGNGATTTTGAACNNGTAGGTGTAAAAGCGCTGGATGATCTAACACTGCAGGTTACTNTAAAAAATCCNACNCCNTATTTTTTACAGCTTCTCGATCATTACAGCCTCTACCCNGTNCATCGCGCTACGGTGGAAAAGTTTGGTACNGCAGATCAACGTGGNACCCGATGGACNTATGAAGGCAATCTTGTCAGTAATGGTGCATTNCANCTACTCGACTGGAAAATNAATCGACGNGTNGTTGTTGAGCGCAACCCCTATTATTGGAATGCAGACCNGGTNCGGCTCAATAATATTGTTTATTACCCCACCGAAAANGCTGTNACCGAGGAACGTATGTTTCGNGCGGGGCAACTTCATTACAGTGGCACCGTGCCCGCNGATAAGATAGCCGCTTATCAGGACAGNAATGATCCTGCACTGCGTATCAGCCCTTACTTNGGCATCTACTTTTATCGAATGAATGTGCGCNTNCCACAANTACAGGATAAACGCGTTCGCCGCGCNCTTGGCATGACCATTGATCGTGATCAGATNACCCAGCGTATTCTNAAAGCNGGNCANATCCCNGCCTATGCCATGACGCCNCCNGGCACTATGGGTTATTACCCACAGAGTGATCTGCGCTTTGACCCACAGGCCGCACGACAGCTTTTGGCTGATGCCGGCTACCCCAATGGCGAGGGCTTTCCAAGCACAGAAATTCTTTACAACACTAGCGAAGGTCATCGCAAAATAGCTGTCGCCATCCAACAGATGTGGAAGCAACACCTTAATATCGATGTCACCTTACTTAATCAGGAGTGGAAGGTCTATCTCAATAGCGAGGCTATCGGTGATTATCAGATCTCGCGCGCCGGTTGGATTGGCGACTATGTTGACCCCAATAACTTTCTCGATATGTTTCTCTGCAATGGCGGTAATAATCGCACTGGCTGGTGTAACCCAGACTACGACCAACTGATATTGACCGATGCCGCAGAGGCCAAAACCCATGCCGAACGACTGGCTATTTTTACCCAGGCAGAGAAAATGCTACTGGCAGATATGCCGGTAATACCGATTTATATCTATACCTCCAATAATCTTGTCGATCCATCAGTTAAAAACTTTAGTGGCAATATTCTTAATCAACCCTCGTTTAGTGAGATCTATCTTGAGCCCAACCAAGAGGGTCAACCATAATGCTAAGATTTGCGCTTGGGCGTCTACTGCAAGCCATCCCGGTGTTGCTTATTGTTATCAGCGCAACTTTTTTGCTGGTGCACAGTGCACCTGGCGGCCCCTTCTCTGCCGACAAAGCAGTACCACCCGAAGTGATTCGCGCTTTGGAGGCGCAGTACAATCTCGATCAACCGCTATGGCAGCAATATCTCAGTTATTTGGGTGATGTATTGCAAGGGGACCTAGGACCCTCATTTAAATACTCCGGGCGTACGGTCAATGAATTAATTGCCGCTGGCCTACCCGCCACTGCGGAATTAGCCCTCTATGCAATGTTAGTAGCCCTAGTGATTGGCGTTAGTGCCGGAGTATTGGCCGCTATACGACCTAATACTATGCAAGATTATCTGCCCATGTCGGCGGCGATGCTGGGCATCTGTATGCCCTCTTTCCTCCTTGGCCCGCTATTGGTGTTAGTGTTTGGCATTCATTTGGAATGGCTACCGGTATCGGGTTGGGGTGATATTCCCGGCGATAAAGTTTTACCGGCCATTACATTAGGAACAGGATACGCGGCCTATATCGCAAGACTATCTCGCGGCGGCATGCTTGAGGTACTGTCACAGGACTATATCCGCACCGCGCGAGCCAAAGGTCTCTCGGAGCCGTTAATTATTTTTAAACATGCACTTCGCGGTGGCTTGATTCCAGTAGTGGCCTTTTTGGGCCCGGCTTTTGCCGGTTTGCTCGGCGGCTCATTTGTGGTCGAGACCATCTTCCAAATACCCGGTTTAGGACGCTTTTATGTGCAAGCCGCATTTAATCGCGACTACACCATGATCCTAGGTATGACCATATTCTTCGCTGCCTTGATTACGCTATTTAATCTATTGTCCGATATGTTGGCTCTGTGGCTAAACCCCAAGCTGCGCCAACAGGGCGCAGGGGAGCACTAATGGACAGCCAGATTCTCAGCGAAGAAAAAGGCAGCTCATTGTGGCGCGATGCCTGGATTAAGCTCAGTAAAAACTATCTTGCCTTATTCGGTCTGGGACTTATCGTCCTGCTCTGTGTGGTATCGCTGCTGACACCATGGATAGCGCCCTATGGCTATGAAGAACAAAACCTTATGCTCGGCGCCACTGCGCCCTCATTGCAGCACTGGTTAGGCACCGATATTTTTGGTCGCGATATGCTCACGCGCATTATGTACGGTGGCCGTGTCTCGCTGACCGTTGGCTTTATCGCCACTGCTGTGGCACTGATTATCGGCGTGTTATGGGGTGCGATTGCCGGTTTTGTTGGCGGCCGCGTCGATGCGGTGATGATGCGTATTGTCGATATTATGTACGCCCTGCCCTTTATGATTTTTATTGTCCTACTGATGGTTGTCTTCGGGCGCAATATCCTGCTGCTATTTGTGGCTATTGGAGCGGTGGAATGGCTTACCATGGCACGTATTGTACGCAGTCAGGTAATGAATTTGCGTAAACAGGAGTTTATCGAGGCTGCTTACTCAATGGGGCTCTCGCAATGGACCATTATTCGACGCCATATTATTCCCAATACCTTGGGACCCGTAATTGTCTACACCACCCTAACGATTCCTAGTGTGATGTTATTGGAGGCCTTTCTCAGTTTCTTGGGTCTGGGTATCCAACCACCGCAAAGCTCTTGGGGTCTGCTGATTAATTATGGTGTTGAAACCATGGAGGAATACCCTTGGTTACTGATTTTCCCTGGGATTACCCTATCACTCACGCTATTTGCCCTGAATTTTCTTGGCGATGGCCTACGCGATGCGCTTGATCCGCGCGCATCAAAAGACTGATATAGGACTTCTTCGATGGCCCTTCTCGATGTCAATGGACTTAAAATTTATTTTCATACCAGAGATGGTGTGGTCAAGGCCGTTGATGATATCAGCTTCTCGGTCGATAGCGGTGAAACCCTCGCCATCGTCGGGGAGTCTGGTTCAGGCAAATCAGTCACTTGCTATAGCCTGCTGGATCTACTGCCGAAACCACCCGCCAAGATTGAAGCCGGTAGCGCCCTATTTGACGGTGAGGATTTATTCACCTGCAGTCGCGAGCGTATGCGCCGCATTCGTGGTAATGATATCGCGGTGATTTTTCAAGATCCGATGACCTCATTAAATCCCTTTATCAGCATAGGCGAGCAATTAATAGAGCCGCTGATTTATCACCCAGATAAAAGCTATCGACTCAGTCGAGACGCTGCACAGACAAGAGCCATCGCATTGTTAGATGAGGTAGGTATCGTCGATCCGCACAGTCGTTTTCACTGTTATGCTCACGAATTCTCGGGCGGCATGCGTCAACGGGTAATGATTGCTATGGCGCTGATTACCCAGCCCAGATTACTGATTTGTGATGAACCGACCACTGCTCTGGATGTGACCATACAGGCACAGATACTTGAACTGATCAAAAAACTGCAGCAAAGCCGTGATATGGCAGTTATTTTTATTAGCCATGATCTCGGTGTTGTTGCCGGTATTGCCGATAAAATTATGGTGATGTGTCAGGGCACCGTGCGCGAAACAGCCGACACAGAATCGATTTTTTATCACAGCGACAATGCCTATACCAAGAGTCTGCTGGCCGCTATTCCGAGCGGCGCAAAAACTATGAAAAATAGGGCTGAAGCTGGCCAGCCATTAATTGAGGTTAGCCACCTAAAAACCTATTTCAATGATTACTCAAGTCCTGCGGCGCGAGCTGAAAAACGTCAAATAAAAGCTGTGGATGATGTATCGCTATCAATACAACGCGGTGAAATTCTCGGGCTGGTGGGCGAATCAGGCTCAGGGAAATCAACCCTTGGTCGAGCGATTCTGCAACTCACCCCTATCACATCGGGTACGGTCAGTATTGATGGCACAGTGTTAAGTAATCTCAATGCTACGCAATTGACGCCATGGCGTAAACGTATGCAAATGATTTTCCAAGACCCCTACGCCTCGCTTAATCCGCGCATGACGGTCTACCAGACATTGGCCGAACCCTTGCTTTATCAGNGTCTTGCCGACAGCAGTACTGTCGATCAACAGGTACAACAGTTGATGGATGATGTCGGTCTAGCCAGAGCCAATATGCGCAAATATCCCCATGAATTTTCCGGTGGTCAGCGCCAGCGTATCGCCATTGGTCGCGCCATTGCCACCAAACCGGATTTTATTGTTGCTGATGAACCCGTATCGGCACTGGATGTCACTATTCAGGCACAGGTGCTAGAGCTGATTCTGTCATTGGTAGAGCGCCACAATTTGACCATGCTATTTATCTCTCATGATCTATCTGTGGTGCGCAGCATTTCTGATCGCGTGATGGTTATGCATCATGGTGTGCTGGTGGAACAGGGTGATACCGAGGCTCTATGGGCCAAGCCTGAACAGGCGTATACTCAGGATCTACTCAAGGCAATTCCACTGGCAGATCCGCAAAAAGAACGTAGTCGCTTGTCTTCCCTTTAGTGCCACAGCATTTTTAAAAATCTCTATGGCACAACAATCCTACGTGCTTTTTAGCTGCAGCTGATGCCGGTACCACGCAAACCACAGTAACCCGCAGGGTTCTTAGCCAAATACTGTTGATGGTATTCCTCTGCATANTAAAAGGTGGGTGCGGTGAGAATCTCTGAGGTGATAGCACCATAGCCAAGCTCGGTTAGTTGCTGCTGTACTGATCGCGCTGATAATTTGGCCGCCTCAAGCTGTGTTGAACTAGTGCAGTAAATGGCCGAACGGTACTGTGAACCGCGATCATTGCCCTGGCGCATACCTTGAGTGGGATCATGGGCCTCCCAAAACACCGCCAGTAATTGGTTGTAACTAATCAGCTCAGGATCAAATACCACCAGCACCACTTCGGTATGCCCAGTTAAACCGCTACAGGTTTCCTCATAAGTAGGATTTGGCGTATGACCACCGGCATAACCAACGGCAGTTGTCACCACCCCAGCCTGTTGCCAGAAGCGACGTTCAGCACCCCAAAAGCAACCCATAGCAAAGTAGGCTACGTGCAAACCCTCGGCGAAAGGACCTTTAATCGGCTGGTTATTAATAAAATTAAGATTATTGACAGGCATCTCAGTATTGCGCCCTGGCAGGGCTTGATCGGCCGTCGGTANTTCTGAGGATTTAAAAAGCATCGTTGCACCCAGTTTACAGTTTACAGCGCCGCCAGACCGCGCTCGAGATCCGCTTTAATATCAATTATATCTTCTAGACCTACCGCAACTCGGATCAAGCCATCACCAATACCTGCCTCCAATCTCTGTTCATCCGACAAGCGACCGTGAGTAGTGGTTGCTGGATGGACAATGGTGGTTTTAGCATCACCTAAATTTGCTGTCAGTGATAACATTTCTGTACTGTCGATCACGCGCCATGCAGCCGCTTGCCCACCCGCCACGTCAAAGGCGACAACACCACCAAAATCAGACTGTTGTTTTTTCGCCAATGTATGTCCGGGATGATTGGCTAGGCCACTATAGTAAACCTTGGTAACGGCTGGATGCTCCTGTAACCAATTGGCTAATGCGGCAGCGTTGGTAGAATGCGCCTGCATACGAATACGCAATGTCTCAAGGCCCTTGAGAAATACCCAAGCATTAAATGGGCTCATGGTTGGCCCTGCTGCACGCAAAAAGCCCTCTACCTGCTCCATTAACGCGGCACTACCGACCACCGCACCGCCAAGACAGCGGCCCTGACCATCAATATATTTGGTCGCCGAGTGCACAACAATATCNGCGCCCCATTGCAGTGGTTTTTGCAATACTGGGGTGCAAAAACAGTTATCCACCACCAGCAGTGCATCGGCACTTTTTGCCACCGCAGATAATGCCTCAAGATCGGCTATTTCGGATAAGGGATTAGATGGCGTTTCACAAAATAGCATCTTGGTATTGGGCTGTATCGCTGCTTGCCACGCGTTGAGATCAACNAGTGGCACATAGGTGACTGAAACACCGAACTTGGCGATATATTTATCCATCATCACCCTGGTGCTACCGAACACATCCTGTGAACAGACAACATGATCCCCCGACTGCAAAAGGGCCATTATCACACTGAGTGTTGCGGCCATGCCTGATGCCGTAGCAACGCNCTGCTCGCCCCCTTCCATTGCCGCGAGACGTTTCTCAAAGCTGCGCACCGTGGGGTTGGTATAGCGCGAGTAAACATTGCCCTGCACTTCATTACTGAAGTATTTGGCCGCCATAGCGGCATTCTCAAAAACATAACTAGAGGTCAAAAACATCGCTTCAGCATGTTCATTTTCTTGCGTGCGCTGGTAACCACCGCGAATAGCTAGAGTATCCTGCTGCAAGTCATCACTATCCTTACTCATAGTCCTATCCCGTTTGCGGCTAGCTCACGCTATTATTATGGATGCCAATTACCTCACCTTTATTAGGTTCGGCAGTCGGGCCTGCTTTTTGTTTTGCCGCATCATTGCGCAACCGGTCGATACGGTCTAAATAGGTAGTATCAACATCACCGGTAATATAGTTGCCATCAAACACTGAGCATTCAAAGCGAGCGACTTCTTGGTTACCCTCGGTACCAGAGGCAATTAGATCATCGAGATCTTGATAAATTATCCAGTCCGCACCAATGATCTCACCAACCTCATCATCACTGCGGCCATGAGCAATCAGCTCTTTGGCCGAAGGCATATCAATACCATAGACATTAGGATAGCGCACGCCNGGTGCTGCNGAGGCCATATACACNTTATTNGCTCCGGCATCGCGAGCCANTTGGATAATCTCTTGCGATGTCGTACCTCGAACAATACTGTCGTCAATAAGCAGCACATTCTTACCGGCAAACTCAAGCTTTACGGCATTGAGTTTTTGTCGTACTGACTTTTTGCGCTCGGTCTGCCCCGGCATAATAAATGTGCGGCCAATGTAGCGATTCTTCATAAAGCCTTCACGCAACTTCACCCCAAGCCTTTCAGCCAGCGCTTGTGCTGACACGCGACTGGTATCGGGGATGGGTATCACTACATCGATATCATGGTCTGGCCTGGTGCGCAGTAATTTTTCGGCAAGCTTTTCACCCATGCGCAGACGGCATTTATATACGGAAATATTATCCATTAAAGAGTCTGGGCGAGCGAAATAGACATGCTCAAAAATACAGGGTGCAAGCTCATAGTCTGTGGCGCATTGCTGCAGGTGGATTTCGCCGGTTTTGTCGACAAATAGTGCCTCTCCCGGNGCCAAATCNCGGATTAANTCAAANCCAAGACTATCNAGAACNACNGACTCTGANACCACCGCATACTCTTTACCGCCCTCNGANTCNCGCACNCCAAANCAAAGNGGGCGAATACCNCGAGGNTCGCGAAAGGCGAACATGCCATAGTTGGCNATNAGNCCGACCACNGCATAGGCACCGCGNCAACGATTATGAACATGCTCAACGGCAGCAAATATATCAGTACTGGTAGGCTCGAGTTTGCCGCGCATTTGCAATTCATGGGCAAACACATTGAGTAGCACTTCCGAATCGGAATCNGTATTAAGATGACGCAAATCNGCACGAAAAATATGCTCACGCAGTTCGTCCNCATTGGTCAGATTNCCGTTATGCGCCATGCAAATGCCATAGGGAGAATTCACATAGAGCGGCTGNGCNAATGCTGGGCCTGAGCTACCCGCTGTCGGATAACGCACATGACCAATACCCACGTCGCCAATCAAACGGACCATATGACTGCGACGGAATACATCTCGCACCAAACCCTCACCTTTGCACTGGTGCAATTCACCATTGGCTTCGGTAACGATACCGGCTGCGTCCTGCCCACGGTGCTGCAACATTGTCAGCGCATCGTAGAGCCGTAAATTTACATCTGAAGTTCCTGATATTCCAACCACACCACACATGGGCTACATCCAACTCGTTAAGAAGTCTTTAACAGCACCCGCCACTTCTTTGCCCCAGACTTCAAAATCCTGAAACAAAGGAATGAGTGACGATGCTATCCACCAAGGGTCCTGATCGACCGGTACAGCTTTGGGCAAGATTATGACTATCGCCAGCACCACTAACAATCCCCTAAACACACCAAAAACCAAGCCCAACGTCCTGTCAGTTCCGCTCAGTCCTGTTGAACTCACTAGCTTGCCCAATAAAAAATTTACCATGGCACCCAGTAGTAACGTACCGACAAACAACCCCGCCCAGGCAGCGAGTTGGCGCATCGATGCCAGAGCAATAACATTCACCAACATATCAGCTGCCATTTCTTTGAACGTCATAGCGACCGCAAAGGCAGCGACCCATATCACTAGCGACATGGCTTCCTTAACAAAACCCCGTATCAAGCTGATCAGCCCAGAGATTGCGACGATAGCGACGATAGCGATATCTGCAGTGGCTATATCCATAACAACTCAGCAACCATGACTTAAAGTAACCATAACTTAAAGTATCGCAGCAAACATCTTCGACTTTACCTTGAGCAGTTTGTCGATATTAACTTGATCCGCAACTGCTCGACGTTTATCAATATTGGGACCAACCCAGATTTCATAAAGGCGGTCACCCTGCTGATCAAGTTTATTAACAAAGGCTTTAAAGCCTTTGTTACGCAATGTAGTCAGAGCGGAATCAGCATTGGCTTTATTGCCAAAGCTACCGACTTTTATGTACCAACGTTTGGGCAAGCCTTGTTCATTTAATGCGATGGGTGCTTCATCGGCTGTGGCGACAATCAACTTACTCACATCAAAGATAGCATTGTCCAAGACACCGCTAGTCACTGCTGCGGGTCGCTCGGCCTTAATTACAGTAACCGCACTAATTTCAGGCGCTGCAGGCAGCTTAGTGCTACGATCAATACGACTGGGAGCTGTAAAATCGAACAATACAGGGAGTATAATCAAGCCCAGTGCACCCAGCACCAATGCTCCGACAATTCTCTGTTGTAAACCTTTACTCACTATTGCCCTCTGCCAAAATCAAATCCAAAACCAGCGCAACTGTATGAAAGGAGCCAAAGACGACGATTTTATGTGACTCTGTTGCCACATTAATGGCCTCTAAAAATGCCTGCTGGATGGATTCATACAAATCACCTGAATGCCCGGCATTGTATAACAATTCGAAGAGATATTGTCCTTTACTGGCTCTAGGGCTGTCGCTTATTTCAGCAATATGCCAATGCGCAATAACGGGGCTCATCTCATGCACAATCCCCGACCAATCCTTGTCATCCAATACTGAAGCCACGGCTAATAACGGACCTTGCTCCGCGCGCAAGCATTGGGCGAGTGCCCGAGCCGCGGCTGGGTTGTGAGCGACATCTAAGATAACCTCCAATCCGCCAACGTTTAGCCGCTGTTGTCGGCCCATCAGAGCAACAGTATTTAACGCGTTGCGACTGTGGCCGCTATCCAATTTCAACCCTGCTGCACAGAGTGCCTGTAGCGCAACAGTTTTATTGATAGCCAGCAAGCTAGACTGGTGTAATGATCCGATCTGCCATGGGCCAGCGTTGCCGACCAAGTCAACCGAAAATGGATCCCCTTGGGTACAGGAGAAATCTTTACCTGCATACAATGCGGTGGCACCAGTATCAGCAACCATTTGCTCAAAGCCCCGAGGATAATCCTGCTCACCGATAATCAATGGTCGGTTACGACGGGCGATACCCAACTTTTCTCTGGCAATTTTTTCTCTACTATCACCCAACCAATCCTGATGGTCTAGTGCAACACTGGTTAACACCGCAACATCCGCATCGATAATATTGATGGCATCGAGACGGCCTCCCAAGCCGACTTCCAATAACATCACATCTGGCTGCGCCTGATAGAAAATTAATAAGGCCGCCAGAGTACCAAATTCAAAATAGGTTAATGAGATATCCTGACACTGATGCTCAATCTGCTCAAACGCGCTAACGATTAAACTATCGCTGACTGGCTCTCCATTAAGGCAAATACGCTCGTTGTAACGCATAAAATGCGGCGAGGTAAAAAGGCCAACAGAGTAGCCCTGCTCAAGACATAGCGCTTGCATGCAAGCGAGGCAGGAGCCTTTGCCATTGGTTCCAGCCACAGTAATTGCCAGTGGTGCTGTTTGCTGCTGCGAGGCTTGCAGTCGCCGCCATACCTCATTGACACGCTGTAAACCAAGTTCGATCTCGCTGGGATGCCTGCTCTCTAGGAGATCCAGCCAATCAGCGAGACTGAGATCAGCCATCAGCGGGTTCTGGTACGTTGATCATTTTAGAGAGGATACTGCCAAGACGGTTGCGCATCTGATCTCGACTGATAATCATGTCGATATGGCCTTTTTCCAATAGAAACTCACTGCGCTGAAAACCTTTGGGCAATTTCTGCCGGATGGTTTGCTCAATAATATTGGGACCGGCAAAACCAGCACGAGCACCGGGTTCCGCCACATTTAAATCACCCAACATGGCCAAACTGGCCGAAACGCCGCCATAGACAGGGTCNGTCATCACAGACACATAGGGTACACCGGCATCACGTAAGCGCTCTAAAACCGCGCTGGTTTTAGCCATTTGCATCAATGATATTAACGCCTCTTGCATACGAGCACCGCCAGTTGCCGAGAAGCAAATAAAGGGTCGCCGCTGCTCCAACGCTAGATTGGCCGCTCGGGTAAATTTTTCTCCGACGGCGTAACCCATTGAGCCTCCATGAAAAGCAAATTCAAAGGCACAGGACACCACCGGAATGCCTTTTAAATTGCCGCTCATAGCGATTAAAGCGTCTTTTTCTCCGGTCTTTTTCTGTGCATCTGTAAGGCGATCTTTATATTTTTTCACATCGCGAAACTTGAGACGGTCGATCGCCTCGACATCTTCTGCAACCTCAGTGCGACCCTCTGCATCGAGGAATATATCAAGACGGCGACGAGCACCAATACGCATATGATGCCCACATTTTGGACACACATCGAGGTTGCGTTCTAATTCAGGGCGGTACAGTGGTGAGGCACACTTGGGGCACTTTTTCCATAACCCTTCGGGTACGGAGTTAGTGCGATCATTTTTACTTGCAGCGGGACCAGCGGGTCTAATACGTTTCAGCCAGTTCATCAATTACCTTCAGCTAACTTACAGTCGTTAGGGACGTCTTAGTGGGCACAGAGCCAAGCGAGTGGCATTCTATCACGACAACTCCAATGGAGATAAGGTCTACAGCAAATTTTTATTTGATCGACCGCGGAATCAACTTTTTCCTAAACGACGCTGTCCTAAACGGCACTGTCTTATAAGGCTCTATCCAACCGAAGCTTGTTTTGCATTGGCAATAAAAGCCGCCACTTTTTGTGGGTCTTTGATCCCCGCGCTTGATTCCACTCCACCACTGACATCAACCATCTGTGGCTTAACCTCAACCACGGCTTGGCTGACATTGTCTGGCCTAAGCCCGCCAGCAAGAATGAGTCTGAAGTCTCTTTGCCGTGGCAGCCGACTCCAATCAAACTGATGTCCGGTACCACCATAATGTTTATCGGACCAGGCATCGAACAAAAAACCACCCTCAGCATTGTAGGNGGCAATCTCAGCGTTTAAATCTAATCCCTCACGCATACGAATANCGCGGATAAATGGAAAATCAAACTGCTGGCAAAAAGCTGCAGTTTCATCACCATGAAACT
>NYXU01000056.1 GCA_002685715.1 Porticoccaceae bacterium
CTAGAGGGATTTGCTCAATTAGGGGTGAAGCCACCAATATAAATAGTAATAAAAACAGTGCCGCGGTAATACCGGACATACGCCCACGACCACCGGAATTTACATTAATCATGCTCTGTCCAATCATGGCACAACCACCCATACCGCCGAAAAATCCGGTTACAGTATTAGCCACACCTTGGCCAATGCATTCACGATTACCGCGACCGCGGGTTTCCGTAATTTCATCAATCAGGCGCAACGTCAACAGTGATTCAATTAAGCCAATCGCAGCCAAAATAATGGCATAGGGCAAAATGATCCATAGGGTTGTTAAGTTAAACGGCACCTCAGGGATATGGAAACGAGGCAAACCGCCACTGATCGAGGCTACATCGCCCACCACTTTAGTATCTAAGTTGAGACCTAACACTAATCCAGTGACCACCATAATAGCGACCAGCGATGATGGCAGCGCCTTAGTAAAGCGCGGCAGCGAGTGGATGATAATCATGGTCACTAGCACCAAACTGACGAGCATATATAGCTCTTGTCCTTGTAACCAAGCGACATCAATAATGCTACCTTGCATAAAGGTATCGTGCAGCCAACCGGGCTGACCGGATTCACCAAACTGCCCCAACTGCGCCAAAAAGATCACAATCGCCAGTCCATTAACAAACCCTAGCATCACCGGATACGGCACCATACGGATAAACTTGCCTAATTTCAGCACGCCAGCGGTAATCTGTAGCAGCCCCATCAGCACCACCGTAATAAACAGGTATTCAACCCCATGATCAGCAACTAGCGACACCATCACTACAGCCAACGCACCTGTTGCACCGCTGATCATGCCCGGCCGGCCACCAATGCAAGCGGTGATGAGGCCCACCATAAAGGCGGCATAGAGACCGACCAACGGATCAACGCCAGCGACAAAAGCAAAGGCCACGGCTTCTGGGACCAACGCCAAAGCAACCGTCAAGCCGGAAAGCACATCATTTCTTAGGGTAGCAACTTTATTAAAGTGAAGCTCAAACATTAACAGGGGTTCTCTTGGTAATTACAGTGACTAAAATAAATATGGTGCGCAACGCAACGGATTGCCTATTATTTGCTAAGGACTACTTGCGACCGGAGGTGCGATTGGAGTTTCCTCCAGAGGGGCGCTTGCGACCATTGGTATTGCGGCGAGTGCTATTACCATAGGGCGCGGAATTTTTTTTCGCTGCCACATTGCCATTGCTATCAGTGCGTTTTTCCGCGTCAGTATCTGCTCGCCGACCCGTCTTTTCGCTCTGATTACGGCCTCCCGATTTAAGCTTGCCACCCGCCTTTGGCCCATGCCCGTAGGCTGATCGCTTTTTCGCTCGGGTCGACTTATTGTTGTGCCGACTATTATCTCTGGCACTGGTTTCACTACTCAGAGGTTTGCGCGGTTTTTTACGCCGCACCGGCTTATTCAATGTGGTTTCTGGTACAGCATGATCCGGCTCAAAACCGTCGACTTCGCGACGATCAAGCAATTTTTGTGTTAACCGCTCAATATCAGATAGCAGATCTACTTCATCGGCACTGACCAACGAGATAGCCTCACCTGTGGCACCGGCGCGACCGGTGCGGCCAATTCGATGCACATAGTCCTCTGACACATTGGGTAAATCAAAATTGACCACATGGGGCAGTTGCTCAATATCCAGACCTCGTGCAGCAATATCGGTGGCCACTAATATGCGGATCTCACCGGCTTTAAATTCAGCCAATGCTCGCGTGCGTGCTCCCTGACTTTTATTGCCATGAATAGCCGCCGCGGTAATACCTGCGGCATCCAATTGCTTAGTCAGTTTATTTGCGCCGTGCTTAGTTTTGGTAAAAACCAAAGCCTGATCCCAACCGCCCTCTTTGATGAGCTTGATTAAAAGCGGACCCTTGCGCTTTTTATCCACTGGGCAGACCCACTGTTCAACCGAGGCCGCCGCAGCATTGCGCGGACTTACAGAAATTTCAATGGGGTCGCGCACAAGCCCCTTGGCTAATTGACGAATTTCATCGGAGAATGTCGCTGAAAACATTAAGTTCTGACGGCGCTTTGGCAGTAAGCCAATAATGCGTTTGATATCATGGATAAAGCCCATATCCAGCATACGATCCGCTTCATCGAGCACCAGTACTTCGAGATGGTCAAATCGCACCGCATTCTGGCTGTGCAGATCCATCAGCCGGCCCGGCGTCGCCACTAAAATATCGACACCGCGTCGTAACTTCATCATTTGCGGATTTATTTTTACACCACCGAAAACCACGGTCGAGGTCAGATTTAAATGCTTGCCATATAGCGCAACACTCTCTCCAACTTGGGCCGCTAACTCACGGGTAGGTGTTAATATTAATGTGCGAGCCTGATTGGCCCCAGCTCGACGACCGGCAGACAGACGCTCTAGGATTGGCAAAGTAAATCCAGCTGTTTTGCCGGTTCCGGTTTGTGCTGCAGCCATAACATCACGCGCCGCTAATACCGCGGGAATAGCTTTAGCTTGAATTGGCGATGGCTCGCTATAGCCTTGCGTGGCAATTGCTTTAAGAATAGGAGCGGATAAACCCAGTTCATCAAAGGTCATAAAATCGTCTTTTAAAGTACTGCCGACTGTGGACCTGAGTGGCAAAAATAAGTAGGAATATAGCGGTGGTCCTGAATGGCGCGAAGCTTACAGAAAACCTACCACAAATGCACCTTAAACCATTGAAATAGGCTAATTTAAGCCTCTGCAAGTACTCTGTAGGCATTAATTACGGTATCTGGCGCCTGCACTAGTTCAACCAACACGCCTTGTGAGCTTAAAGGGAATTGATCATTACCTTTTGGATGGACAAAACATACATCATAACCCGCCGCGCCTTTGCGTATACCACCAGGGGTAAATCGCAGGCCTTGCGCCGTTAACCAGTCCACAGCTGCGGCCAAATCGTCTACCCAAAGACCGACATGGTTAAGCGCAGGAATATCCACGCGCGGTTTTTTATCCGCATCCAGTGGCTGCATTAAATCCACCTCGACGGTGAAATCACCCGCACCCATTTCGCAAATATCCTCGTCAACATTTTCGCTTTCACTGATAAAGGTATCGCGATAATTTAGCCCCAACAAATCGACCCAAAAGCTACGCAACTTTTGTTTATCCGCGCCACCGACGGCAATTTGTTGAATACCTAAGATAGCAAAGGGGCGCTGGGAGTTACTCTTATTCATAAGTAAGCCTTAGTAAATAAATCGATAAACTGATCAAGCTTATCAGCCGGCAAGTCATTAATACCAGCAGCCGCTTCACGGCCACCTCCAGTGGCAAACTGTCGGCATAAAGATGCTGCACCGACCTTGTTATTAAGTGGCGCACGAACACTAACCAAAAAATTGCCATTGTTTTTAGCCGTCAATACGGCATGCCCGCGATCAGGGTTTTGGTTAGCGAGTTGATTACCAAAAACGCCACTCACGCGACGCGCCCATGGTTTATCTGGCAATGTAAATACCGCTATTGCCTTATTGGCCGTCACCGCGTTCATCGCTTGGGCCGCACTTAAATCCTGTTGGTAGCCGGCCTCTAACTTGCCATAGGTGTCTGCCTCGGCAACGACAAAATCCAGTGGGCTAGCATAATGCGAGGCTAATTGATAAAGCTTTGCGGGATTAAAATGCAACTCATCCAGTGCGGAACCATAGCCGTTATAATTAAGATAGGTGCCNAGGTCTTCTAATTGTTGCAATTGCTCTGCAGACAGATCGATATTCTTGGCCATGCCCATAGCACTTTTCTTGAGGTTATCACCAAAGGTACCAACGATACCCCAAGCCACATAAGCGCCACGTAAATAGTGGTTTACCAATAAACTAGTACAGACATCNGCCGCTTCATTGATCAATGTTTTTAATGCCGCAGAGGATGGCACGTCACCGGCGAAATGATGATCTACATAAAACACCTCAGCGCCGGTATTNAGCAAGCGNTGCAGATCAGCCTGATTTTTAGCCATGGAAATATCGAGTACAGTAATGCAGTCCCCTGCATTGGCCTGTACTCGTCTAAGCAGATTGATATCTCTTTTTACCCCTGTAATTAACTGCGATTCTTTCGGCTCGGCTAGGCGCAATTGCAACAGAGCGCAAATACCATCAGCATCGCCATTAAAGACATCGTAATTAATCATGCTGGTTAGGCCGTCTCAAGTTGATAGTAATCCATCAGTATTTGCGCCACTTCCGGACGTGAGAACTCAGGCGGTGGTGCAATGCCATCACCCAGCATCTGTCGCACCTTGGTGCCGGACAGCAAAATAAAATCGTCTTTACTGTGGTCTTGCGCCTCATTCATCATCACCACGCGACCGAGTTTTTTAGAATACGCCGTGTGGTCGGCATTAAATATCTCAATCGCTAACGCATCCGCTGGCACTTTTTCATCAAAGATAGTCTGTGCATCAAAGGCGCCATAATAGTCGCCAACACCAGCGTGATCGCGCCCAACAATAAGATGTGTACAGCCCATATTCTGACGAAACACCGCATGTAGCACTGCTTCTCTTGGGCCAGCGTAAAGCATATCGAAGCCATAGCCAGTGACCATGACTGAGTTTGCAGGGAAATACAGCTCCACCATTTTGCGAATACAGTCATCGCGCACCGAGGCGGGAATATCACCCTGTTTAAGTTTGCCCAACAGCATATGAACCACAACACCATCGGCATCCAAACGTTCCATAGCCATACGGCATAACTCTTCATGGGCTCTATGCATTGGATTGCGAGTCTGGAAAGCCACGACTTTTTCCCAGCCACGCTCAGCGATCTCATTACGTATCTCGCCTGCGGTTCTGAAAGTACCTGGGAAATCTGCTTGGAAGTAGCTGAGACTCAAGACCTGTATATTGCCTGACAGCAAATGGCGACCAAGTCCAGTGAAAGTGGCCACACCTGGATGCTCAGGATCTAAAGTGGCAAAGATATGTTCGGCCATCATATTAATTTGCGTATCAGTCACGCTGTCAATGGCAGCCACATCCATAATCGCCATTATTGGATTACCCTCAGTATTTGGGTCACGCAATGCGATACGATCTGCACCAGAGATGGCGGAGATATCTTCCACTAGATTTAGCACAGGAACAGGCCAAAACAGACCATCACTGGTATGTAAGTTTTCGGCAACACTGAGAGAATCAGCAAGATTCATATAACCTGTTAAAGGATTGAAGTAACCGGCACCCAACATCACCGCATTAGCAGCTGCCGCCGAATTCAACACCACTGAAGGCAGGCCTTGCGCCTCATCCAACAACTGCAGTCGCTGCTGCTCATCGGTAACTAACAACGGGTTAAGGGTATCTGAGCCATGGGGCTTGATCAAAGGTATTTCTCCTGAATAAAAATTTGATATAGGTAAAAGGTAAACTAACTCACTGCAATAAATGCATGCTCTAATAGATAATCAATAACAATATTGACTTCCTGTTCAAGACTCATTTTATCTGAGCGCAAATGGATTTCTGGCTGCTGTGGTGCTTCGTAAGGGTCACCGATGCCAGTAAAGTTTTTAATTTCGCCAGCCCGTGCTTTTTTGTACAGCCCCTTGGGATCTCGCGCTTCCGCTTGATCCAGAGCACAGTCGACAAACACCTCAACAAAATCACAGCCAGCCTCTTGGTGCAGTTGACGAACGCTATCTCTATCGGCGGCATAGGGACTGATAAAACTGGCCAGCGTTATAATACCAGCATCAACGAATAACTTAGAAATTTCACCAATGCGGCGAATATTCTCACTGCGATCTTGCGCCGAAAAACCGAGGTTTTTGTTGATTCCCAAGCGGATATTGTCACCATCCAGACGATAAGTGAGTTTCCCGTGTTGATATAGCGCTTTCTCCAAGGCAACGGCGATAGTACTTTTGCCACTACCGGACAAACCAGTAAACCATAACGTAACGCCTTTTTGTCCAAGAAGCTGAGTGCGATCCTCGCGGCTAATATCGCCCTTGTGCCAATGCACATTGGTTGATTTTTGTTCCGTCATATTCTGATTCCTGTAGCCCCCAGACGGCCGTATAATAGAGAATTTGAGAGATCTTGTATATCACCGATCAGTCTGACACCGTATAAACTATCTCTCGTGACCATAACAAGACAACCATAAGAAACCACTATGCGCGCTTTGCAAAACTTAAAAATTCTTGATTTCACCACCTTGGTTCCCGGTCCCTTCGCTACCATGATGCTAGCGGATATGGGTGCAGATGTACTGCGCATCGAATCACCTACCCGCCCCGATATGGTTCGCGCTATGGGTCCCTATGCCGACGGTACATCCACTGGTCATGCCACACTCAATCGCAATAAACGTTCCATTGGTTTAAATCTTAAAACACCNGAGGCTGTAGCAATCGTTAAACAGCTGGTAGCGCAGTACGATATTGTTATCGAGCAATTTCGCCCCGGCGTAATGGCGCGTTTCGGCCTGAGTTACGAGCAGNTGTCTGAGATTAACCCGAGTATTATCTACTGCTCGATAACGGGCTATGGCCAAACAGGACCCTATCGCGATAGAGCCGGTCATGATAATAACTACTTGTCTCTTTCGGGCCTGAATGGCTACTCCGGTCGCCAGGGAGAACATACGCCGATTATGGGTATGCCAATTGCGGACCTTGCCGGTGGCTCACTACATGGGGTTATCGGCATTCTTGCCGCTGTAAATCAGCGNCATATTAGCGGTGAAGGNCAANATATTGATATCAGTATGACCGATGCNATGTTCGCGATGAATAGTCTGTTTGGCTCNGGTTANCTAGCNGCTGATGAAGANCCACGCNCTGGNNGCACNCATTTAAATGGCGGNAGTTTTTATGATTANTANCGCACCGCTGATNATCGCTATCTCAGNATTGGCAGTTTAGAGCCGCATTTTTTTCAGCAACTTTGCGATACCTTAGGTGANCANTCTCTTCTGTCGCTGGCCAACGTTANGGATNCAGAAACTCAANNCCAACTGANACAANAAATNGCCGCCATCATTGCACAGAAAGATCTTGTTGCTTGGATGGAGATTTTCAAAGATAAAGACTGCTGTGTCGAGCCCGTACTCAGTTTCGCTGAAGCCTGTGCCAGCGATCATATCAAGGCGAGAGAATTAATTGTCGACCTAAAGACACATGACAACGGTGTGCAACAGCAAATTGGTAGTGCAATAAAGCTATCTAAATCAGCGCCAAGGTATGACACTATAGGGGCACCACTGGGCCAACATAATCAACAGGTATTAAAGGATTTAGGCTTCGATGATGAAGCTATTAAGGCGGCCAAAGTGGCAGGTGCCTTCGGCTAAACCACTGACTTCTCCTAGAGTTTCGGTATCTCAGCATTGCGTTGCCAGTCAACCGTTCTACTTATAAAACCAACCTTTACCGTGATTTTCATGGTATCCGCAGAGGTTAAAACAATATCGGCATCTCTATAAGCTTTTAACTGCCTAACGTAGATTTGACCCTGCCAACGATTGCCAACTTCCGTCGCCCTAAGATTGCGCAATAACATCTTACCCCGCGCATCAGGATCTTCTTTACTGAACGCCACCAACCCAACCGCAGATTCGATAGTCATCCACACTGGTTTGTCCGAAAGACGCCAGTGGCCGTCAAGGCTTGCGGCTGCAACGGCAGAGTTAAGAAAAAACAACAGTGATAGCAAAACAGTTTTAAGCATGATTATTTACCCGCCAAGCACTCGCTTCAGTGCAGTTTTCCATCATCTAACCAGTACAACACTTAGCTACCGATACTCTGTCTACAAAGGACAGAGAAGCAATTAATTATCGTACTGAACTACGGAGTAATAAAGCCCACCGCATAAGCCGCCAATGGCTGCACCATTTGAGCAACACCAGAGGCTGACTTACTGGATGCATTGCCATCGGCAGCCCGTTTGGCAACACCCTGACAGATAGCCGCTAAACGGAAGAAGCTAAAGGCCATGTAAAAAGACCAGTTTTCAATCTTATCCAACCCCATGCGCTGGCAATATTGCGCAACATACTCATCCTCTGAAGGAATTCCAAGCGCTGCGACATCCAATCCGGCGAGGCCAGATGAGGGCCCATCACTTTTACCAGAGGGCAGACGTAGCCCCATACATTGATAAGCCAAGTCCGCATAGGGATGACCAAGGGTCGACAACTCCCAATCCAATACAGCAATAACGCGCTGATTATCTTTGTCGAACATCAGATTATCCAATCGGTAGTCACCATGCACTAGGGAGACCTTACCATCATCCTCAGGAATATTATCCGACAGCCAGGCCATGACCTTATCCATTTCAGCAATCGGTGATAACTCCGACGCTTTGTACTGTGATGACCACCGATCAACCTGACGCTGAAAGTAATTGCCAGGACGACCATAATCGGCAAGACCAACTTTCTCTAAATCTAGTGAGTGAATGGCCGCTAGCACGCGATTCATCTCATCATACATCTGCGCTCGCCCGGCATTATTGGGGATATCTTCTAATGCTGACGACCAATGCACATTGCCATCACAGAACTCCATAATATAGAACATGGAACCAATCACCTGTGGATCTTCGCAGAGATGATAAACCTTGGCTACTGGCACGTCAGTATCAGCCAGTGCAGCAAGGACGCGATATTCGCGATCCACTGCATGGGCAGATTTCAGTAATTTACCTGGAGGCTGACGACGTAGCACATAGCTACCCGAGGCTGCATTAATTTTAAACGTAGGGTTAGACTGACCGCCGGCAAATTTACTCGCTTTCAGCGGCCCACTAAATCCATCGATATTGACCTCCAAATACTCGGCTAAGAGCACTTCATCCAATGTATCCACTTCAGACATAGTCGTTACTTACTGTTAGGTTAGCGAAATTTATTATAGGTTTGCCAAGCGTTGATTAATCAAGCTATCTGCTTCGGTCATAATACGGTCCATTAATTCTTGTACCGTCGGCACATCATTAATCAGCCCAGCCACCATACCACAGGACCAGGCACCGGCATCCATATCTCCTTCTCGCATAATGCGGGGATAAACGCCAGCCACCTCAGGTAAAATATCTTCAAACTTAATATCGTCACCCAGCGCTTTTTCTTTCTCAAGTAAGCGTTCAACTGCCGAATTAGCCAACACTCTCTCAGTATTGCGCAAGGGCCGCATTACCAAGCGCGTATCTAATTCAGACGCGGCTAAAATCGCAGCTTTTACATTGTCATGCACAGGCGCTTCTTTGGTCGCAATAAAACGCGTACCCATATTCATCCCCTCGGCGCCCATCGCCAACGAGGCCACCAAACTGCGAGCGTCGGCCATACCCCCTGAAGATACAAATGGGATAGTCAATTCATCCGCAGCCCTAGGCAATAAAATAAAATTGGGGATATCATCCTCACCCGGATGGCCACCACATTCGAATCCGTCCACAGACACAGCATCGCAGCCAACTTTCTCGGCTTTCAGAGCATGGCGTACCGCGGTACATTTATGAATCACTTTGATACCGGCTTCTTTAAGCATCGGCATATAGGGTGCAGGATTATTACCCGCAGTCTCAACAACCTTGACGCCCGCATCAATTACCGTCTGAATCAATCTGGGATAATCTGGCGGCGTTACCGAGGGAAGAAAGGTAATATTCACACCGAAGGGTTTATCAGTCATCGTTTTGCATCGAGCTATTTCTGCGGCAAGCTTTTCCGGTGTACCCTGAGTCAGCCCAGTAATAATACCTAGCCCACCCGCATTGGATACTGCTGCAGCCATCTCTGCAAAACCCACATGATGCATACCACCCTGAATAATCGGATGCTCAATGCCCAACATTTCTGTAATACGTGTTTTCATTTTCTCTCCCTCGATTTGTTAATTACTTAAAAGATTTTCCTTGCTCTGCCAATGATATTAACAGCGGGCTAGGTGCCCAGAAATCATCGCCAGTGGTTTCATGGTAGTGACGGATTTTAGCCAACACCTTATCCAATCCAAGGCTATTGGCATAGTGCATAGGGCCACCTCGATAAACCGGCCAGCCATAGCCGTAGACATAAACCACATCGATATCACTCGCGCGAAGGGCAATCCCTTCATCCAGAATTTTGGCACCCTCATTAATCATGGGAAGCAAGCAGCGATCTAATACCTCCTCATCCGAAATCTGGCCGCGTGCAATACCCTGTGACGTTGCAATTTCAGCAAATAAATCCGCAGTCACTGCAGCAGGTGTTGGTCTACGTTTATCATCGTAATCATAATAACCAGCACCAGTCTTCTGACCGTAACGACCCAGATCACAGAGGCGATCCTTAACATCGGCTGGATTGGAATTTTGTTTGTCCCAACCGAGATCTAAGCCGGCCAAATCACCCATTTGGAACGCGCCCATCGGGAAACCAAAATCAAATAGCACTTTGTCCACCTGCTCAATGGGCGCACCCTCAAGCGCCAGCCTTGACGCTTCATGCTGACGCATAAATAAAATGCGGTTACCAACAAAGCCCATACAAACACCGACCAACACCGCCACTTTGCGAATACGCTTGGCCAGTGCCATGCTGGTTTTAATCACCGCATCGGAGGTTTTTTCGCCACGCACTACTTCTAATAATTTCATTACATTGGCGGGTGAAAAGAAATGTAGACCGATCACTGATTCAGGTCGGCTAGTCACAGAGGCTATTTCATTAATATCCAGAGCCGACGTATTTGAAGCCAAAATCGCACCCTGCTTAGCAATACCATCGAGACGCGTAAATATCTCTTTTTTCACCGCCATATTTTCAAATACTGCTTCAATAATCAGATCACAGTCAGCAAGATCAGCCATATCTAAACTGCCCTGAATCAAACCACAACGCTGCTCCACAGCCTCTTCCGTTAAACGGCCTTTACGCGCGGTGTTTTCATAGTTTTTACGAATAGTGCCCAGACCACGATCCAGCGCCTCCTGATTAGTCTCAATAATCGTCACAGGCATGCCGACATTGGCAAAATTCATGGCAATACCGCCACCCATTAGACCGCCACCAATAACACCGACTGTGGTTATAGGAATGTCCTCGACATCCTTGGCTAAGCCCGGCACCTTGCCCGCTTCGCGCTCAGAAAAGAAAAAATACTGTTGCGCTTTGGACTGGGGACCAGACATAAGCTCCGTAAATAGTTTGCCTTCGGTTTTTATTCCTTCATCAAAGGGCTGATTTACCGCAGCTTCAATACAGCGGATATTATATTCCGGTGCCAAAAAACCACGAGTCTTGCGCGCCAACATTTTGCGTGTAGTAGCAAAAATTTCTGGATTATCTTTGGCAGTCTGTAGCTTATCATCGTTATCTCGTACCCTTGGGTGATGACCGCCTTGTGCGGCCTTATCTTTGGCAAACGCTAACGCCTCAGCACGCAGATCACCCTCAACTAACTTGTTGATTAGGCCAAAATGTAATGCCTCAGTAGCGCCGATTGGCACACCAGACGTTACCATCGCCAATGTCTTTTCAACACCTATTACACGCGGCAATCGTTGAGTACCACCAGCACCAGGCAAAAGTCCGAGGTTGACTTCCGGCAGGCCAAATTTCGCACTTCCAACAGCAACACGGTAATGACAGCATAATGCTGTTTCCAGCCCCCCGCCCAAGGCTGTGCCGTGAATAGCGGCGACAATCGGCTTAGAGGAATCATCCATAGTTGAGAGCACAGCATGAAAGTTAGGCTCTTTAGGAGCCGACGCAAACTCAGAAATATCAGCGCCAGCGATAAACGTGCGGCCTTCACAGAAAAGCAGGATAGCTTGCGCTGAATCATCCGCTAATGCTTTTTCTACGCCTTCTTTAAGTCCTTGCCGTACCCCTTGGCTCAAAGCATTGACTGGTGGGTTGTTAAGAGTCAGTACAGCAACTCCGTCCTCGATGTTGTAATCAACCATAGATGTTAGTGCGACCATAGTGCTCCCTCTAGATATGTACTCAATATTATTTTGGCATTGATTATGCCAAATATACTGATAGAATCAATATAAAAGATAAAGACTCTATGGTAACCCAACCCAAGAGAGCATACCTCTGCCAATAGTGACTATCGGGTTGCGAAATAAGCAACAGCATAACTACTCTATAAATCGTAGGCGATCAGCAAAAGCACCGAGGAAACATCATGACAACAAGAATAAAGCTGTGGCTATTTAGCATGACTATCTATGCCTTATTTGTGTTCTGGTATACCGATTTTTCCGGCCCTCTCAGTGACACCGAGGTCAATCAATTCGTCACCACCCTCAGCGAGCGAGGTAGCGATCCTGATACCATTGCTCAGCTTGAAGGTTTTTTACGCAATGACACCGGCCGCCAATTTCTGATGCTCAACAACATAGATATGAATAGACAGCCAGCGATCGTCGAGAGCGCAACGTCGGCACAATCTGCTGATCGGTTGATGAGTAAGTATATGGCGCATATCTTTCCAGAATTATTAAAGCGCGCTAGCCATCCGGTGATCTTCGGAACCGCGGTCCACACAGCGGTGGATATAACGGGTATTGAAGATGCTGAAGAAATGGCAGTTTGGTCCGATGGGGCCTTGTTTCGCTATCGCAGTCGTCGCGCTCTTATGGAGATTGTAGCCAATCCAGATCTTCAAGATAGCCATAGATACAAGCTCGCGGCATTAAACAAAACCATTGCCTACCCCATAGAAACACAGCTTTATTTAGGCGATATGCGGGTACTTTTGGGGCTAGTTTTACTGAGCCTAACCGCACTGTTTGATAACATCAGACTGGCGCGGCAGAGTAAACGCTAAACCCAAATCTCGAGATTATCTCGCTGCTCTATACGCCTATCGAGTCGGGTGGTTAATAGTGCCTCCAAGCCGTAGGGCCGCAACAGTGCCTTAATGGCGGCACGGTCTTGATCCGTGCACCCTTGATAGACATCCTGCACCTGTTGCAATTGGAAAAATCGATAGGGCTGAGCGCCTGCCTCGAGCAACTGATCCCGCACTACAAATCGACATTTGCTTTCATTTTTGCCTAAATAACGACTAGCACGCGCACCGCTAGGCACCGAGTTTTCAGCCAGCCACGCATTGATGGAATTTGCAGCCGCTATAGTTTCCGGCACTAGATCTTCAGCAATAACTCTCAGCACTGCGAGTAATGTCTCAGGCACCTGATCATCAGCTAAATAATCAGATCCCGCCTGATAATACTCGGCCACATCTTGATCCGGACGATTCATTCGCTCAACCCAGCGATAAACATGCACCGCTTGCTGCTGCATAATTTGCAATGGTTTAGGATCACGACCCAAATGCGCGTAGAGCGGCGCCAACAGACCAAAATCACCAATACAGGGCTTCCAACCGAGAAGATAGGGACACTGCTCAAAGTGCTTATCCAGTGCCAGCAAAAACTCCATATAAAGTGTCTCGACTAACTCTACACTGACATCATTGACACCAAATATCATCGCCGCATAACGCATCTTATCCATCATATGCTGAGTCTTTGCCTCACGTTCCGGATGTTGCCGTTGGGAATGAAAAAAGTGGTAATGCAGAAAAGATAAATTTTCTTCAGGGAAATTCCAGCGATAGTGCATCGCTGGCCGCAATAAACCTTCGGCTCCAATTAGATCAAACAGCGCACTAATAATGCGTTGTCGCGGCGTCTTTGGCTGACAGGGTCGACCATTACTCGATTCAAAATACTCAATAATGGCCGCGCCATCACGAATAACCTTTCCATCTTCAGTGCGCAGTACTGGAATGGTCGCTAACTTAGCTTCAGGCAAAATCTCAGCCTTAAAGCTTTCATGACCAGAAGAGAATTCTTTGAAAACAATACCATTTTTTATCAGATAGGAGCGTGCTCGCCCAGAGTATAGCGAGTGAGGTATTGCATAGAGAGAGCAGGTCATTAGATCAGTTCCATTGTTAGTGCTTTGATTTTGATCGGTATATCAGCGCAAAGGGTAATAACAGCAAAAGGAGGAGCATAAAAATCAAGATATTGTCACCATAGACATTGTGCAATGCATTAAAAACAACCTGTTTTTCATGGCGATAATCATTGCTAACAGGGAGGATATTATTGTCAGTGACATATTGCTGGTAGCGCCCCAACATAAGCTGCAACTGCGCAGGGTTTGCAGCGCTAAGGTCATTCGTCTCACCTGGATCGGTAACAATATTAAACAAACGCCAACGCCCATCACCCTGCGTACCGCGATTAAATACGATTTTGTAGTCGCCCATAAACAACGCACCATGACCAGCTAATTCAAAACCCACAGCATCATCTGGGCCATAGACCGCCTCAGCACTACCATCAATCAGCGGTAACAGACTACGCCCAATAATCGGCTCAATTAAGCGCCCACCATAACGCGATGACGGTGACTCTACCCCTGTCAGCGCCAAAATCGTCGGCGTTACATCAGTCACATATGCCGAAGCATTGCTCAGTTGATTTTTTATTGCCAATGCTTCACCAGCGATAATCATCGGCACACGCAAACCACCCTCGCCAAGATAGAATTTGTAGTAGGCCAATGGTGATGCCGCGGCACTGGCAAAACCCGGATTAATAGCATTGAAGCTCCCTTTCAACCCCAAAGTATCGTAGTCAACGCTATACCCCTGAGATGCCAACCCCCGACGATTAAGCCAAGAATTCTGCACCGCTCTACCCATGGCCTCAGCACCGTTGTCAGAAGAAAAAATAAAAATAGTATTGTCGTACTCGCCGATGCTTTTTAAGTGCGCCACCAAGCGGCCAATATGGAAATCCATGGCTTCAACCATAGCGCCGTACACCGCCATACGCTTGGCCTCATAGGCTTGCTCTTGTGGGCTAAGATCATCCCAACTAGGCGTGCTGGCCATAGTCACCATTGGCGACCCTGTCGGCACAATACCTAAGGCTATTGCCCGCGCTAAGCGCTCTTCTCGCAACGCAGTCCAGCCATCGTTATAGACTCCCTCGTAACGATCAATATATTCCTGTGGTGCCTGCACAGGAATATGCACAGCCTGAAATGGCACGTAGGCAAAAAAGGGGCGACCATCACCGCGGTTGCTATCGATAAATTCAATACTTTTATCCACTAAAAACCGCGAAGAGTAAAAATCTTCGGGCAACTGATACTCCTCACCATCGGCATACCAGTCGGCCTTTTTGTAAATCGGTAAATAGGGTTTCTGCTCCCAGTTATCGGCACCGGAGGCGCCCAGTGCTACCGTGCGCTCAAAGCCTCGGCGGCTGGGTAGCTGGTCAGGGCTATTACCTAAATGCCATTTGCCCGCTAGATATGTGTGATAACCGGCATCCTGTAACAGCGTTGCCACCGTGACTACATTATGCCCCATGGTGCCAGAATAATGACTATAGGCCGCTTGCTCTGGTGGAATCATCTCAGGAATATTAGGCACACCAGATCGATGACTATCCACACCAGTCAGCAACATGGCGCGAGACGGTGCGCAGTTAGCACCAGTGTGATAGTTGGTAAAACTAATACCTTGCTGTGCTAGCTCTGTCAGTGTTGGAGTATGAATCTCACTACCGTACGAAGCCAGATCGGTAAAGCCCAAATCATCGGCCAGAATCAATACGATATTAGGGCGCTGCTGAGTGTTAGCCAGAGAACCACAACTCAAGACTACTGAGCTAATGAGTATCAATGGTGTCAACAGTCTCATCGGTCCTCGATCCCACCCAGCAGACATAATCAGTCGTCCTTGGCCAGACGTAGTGAACCCACATAGAGGATAACGCAGACAATAACCTCCACGGCAATCATATCTATGGCCAAGCTAGCACCATGAAACAGCCAAGCCATCACACGCATAATGGCCGTGAGAGCGAGCAAAATAATCGCTGGGTAGTACCAAACACGCCGGCCGCTGGTCAACGCCAAAAGGATAAAAATACTCAGCGATAAAAAGAATGCACCCAGATCACCAATTTGGGAGCTCAACCCCATTCCTTGCATTAAGGTCATACCAAATTCTGTAGCAACGCCCTCGGGTGCCACTAGCCAGCGCAAACCAATTGAGGCAAAAAGAACCGCCGTGAGGGCAACCACGATGCTTAAGATTTTATTCATTGTTATTCTCCATCTCGCTTTCCTTTAATTTAACAGTTAAACCTGATCCAAAACTTCGATAATNGGCGCNGCTGCTANCAAGCCCCCCATCGCCTTACTGGCCGCACGGAAATAATCCGTTTTACCATGCAGATCAATATCCGCTGCACTGCGATACTGCTCCATAACGACATATTCCTGAGNATTGGATTTACTGCGATGCAGCGCATAGACCAGCGTCCCTTCCTCATTCGCCAATACTTTTTCAGTTAAATCCAAAAACAACTTTTCAAAGTCTCCGTTCTTACCCTCTAAAACCGTCATTCTCGCCAATATCCCAAGGGCCATAATCGTCTCCTCTATTTAATGTAACCCGATACTATTAATGATCACCGATCGGGTCTCCTTTGGATTGATCACAGCATCAATCTCTAAGTAAGCTGCCGCCTCCGTTGCCTTACCCGCTTCGTACATTTTGCTAACCAACTCGTTAAACAATACTTCCCGAGCCTCTCCTTGCTGTTCTTCTAACTCTTTTTTAAAACCCAGTTTGACCGCACCCTCAAGACCCATAGCGCCAAACTCACCCATTGGCCAGGCCGCGCTATATACTGGCTTGACAAAGGAACTGCCGGCCATTGCCATAGCCCCCAAACCATAGGCCTTGCGTAAAAAGATACAGACTAATGGCGAGCGCAGGTTAGCTCCGACAGTGAAAAACTCCGCCATTTTACGTGCCGCTCCCTCTGCCTCACTGTCCGGCCCTACCATAAAGCCCGGTGTATCACAGAGACTGACAACAGGTAGCGAAAAGCTACTACAGAGATTTAAAAATTTGGCGGCCTTAACGGCTGAGGTGGCGTCGACAGCACCGCCCAATACTCGATTGTCATTGGCGATTAACCCAAATGGGTGACCTTCAATGCGCATAAAGCCAACCACCATGGTTTTGCCATGCTGTTGTTGCAACTCAATAAAACTACCTGTATCGACTAATAGCTCAATCAACTTTCTAATATCGTAGGTATAACGTCTATCATCAGGCATAGTGCTTTGTAGCATTGACTGATCAGCGGCACTCCAATCACCCTGGGGGCTCTGAAAATAACTTAACACCTGCTGCGCTAGCATCGTAGCCTCAGCCTCATCAGCAGCAACGATATCAATGACGCCATTTTTACTATTCACATCCGTGGGGCCAATATCAGTCGCTGCAAAGGAGCCTAGACCACCGCCTTCAATCATCGCCGGTCCCGCCATACCGATGCAGGAGGATTGAGTGGCAATGCAAATATCAGCACCGCCAAACAGTGCGGCATTACCAGCAAAGCAGTAACCATTATTTACCGCAATGCGCGGTACTACGCCAGCCAACTGGCTCCATACTAACCAAGTACTGATATTGAGACCGGCAATCTGGGTAGTCACATCAGTGTCACCCGGTCGACCACCCCCGCCCTCGGTGTACATAATTACTGGTAATGATTTTTCTGCAACTACCTCTAGCATCCGATCGATCTTTTGATGATGAAAAAAGCCCTGCGTGCCGGCTAACGACATATAGTCATTAATAATTACGGCAACCTGAGTTTGGCTCTCGCCAAAAATATCCCCATTAATCCGAGCCAATCCGGTGATCACTCCATCAGCAGCGGTTTTAGACTTTAATTCATCGCTGCTTTTGCGATTGCGCTGAGCAGCAATAGCAAACTGGCCGTACTCAACAAAGCTACCTTGATCAACAAGATGATCAAGATTTTCCCGCGCCGTACGATAGCCTTTAGCATGGCGTTTCTCGACATCTGCTACGCGATTGTCATCCAGTGATTCCTCAACCCGCCGTAAAAACGCACCAATACTTTTGTGATCTGATTGTTTTGAAGCCATAGAAAAACCTTTTAAACGTCTGCATCCAACAATAACTGGCGTTCAATTTCTCGAGCGACTAGCCATAAACGATCCTGCCCCCAAACTGCTAACACTGACTCACCCTGACTGTTTAACAATTGATAACTCGGCACACCCCAGAGGCCGGCACTGTACATCGCTTGACGATTATCCTCTACCAGAGCCTGCCAATCGGTTTGACCCACCACTGTTTTAGCCACCGACCAGTCGAGCCCTGCTTGCTCTACCACCTGTTTGAGGCCACGATCATTGTTAGTATTGACCCCTTTTGCAAAGGCACAGCTAAGGAAACTCGACAGTAACTGATTACCCATCCCCTGCTCGCAGGCCCAAGGATATAGTGAATAGCAGCGACGCACCGGATCCCCTATGGGATCATAGAAATTACCAAAGGGGACTCCCGCACTGTGCGCTTCTCGAGCAGCATCAGTAAAAATATAAAATCCCTTTTCTCTTGTTGCCGGCACTCCGCGCATCACCATAGGCAATACTGGACGCACCACCAAATTCACACCAGTCCTCTCGGCAAGCTTAAGAGTTTGATCAAAGGCTACTGCAGTATAGGGACTACGCAATGAAGGGTAGACCTCCAAGGTCAAATTGCCACAGTCTTTATGCTGCCCTGACTCCACTTCAAGTCGTGGCATAAGCTTGGCTGCCGACGGGTCACGATCTACTCCTAGCTCTGACAGACGCTGCTCCAAATAATGCAATCGGTCAACGCCCCAATACCACTCTTGACCGTAGTAAAACATCGCGCCGGAATAATGTTTTAACTTAGCTCGACGAGCGTTACCAGCTCTAACACATGCAAGGCACTGCTGCACTGAAACGCTGCCATGTTGATCTGCCAACTTATTTAGCGCTGCCTTATCACCAGCCCACAATGCTGCATTAACATCAATAACCAGCGCAGCAAAATCAGCAGTCGATTGTGCAGCTAAGATTGCCTGTGCTCGCTGAATCATCTGCTGATCGGGCAGCTGGTTGGCTCCGGGCGACGCAAGACCATAGTAGGGAGCAATAAGATTGGCATCGTATTGCGACAGTTGCCCAAGCAACTCCGGTTCAACACTGTTATTACCCGTCGGGCCGGTGACCAAGTAACAACGCAGTTCAATATCATAGCGTTGGCAAAGCGCCTGCAGCACTTGCGCGGCAAGATAACTGTAGCCATCATCCATTTGATGAAAGTACTCAACAATATGTTGATCACCCTTTGCTACGCGATGCTTTTCAATTTTTAACCGTTGCTTGGTAAGCCGCTGAGGCTTTATCAGTTGGCATACGGTCTGAGAGGTGAGCCAACGCATCACTGCATTAGGATCCATGGTAGCTGCCCCACCCTGCTCCCTAAACTGCTCTGACATACAAGCTCCACTTGTTACATTTCAGTTAGTTATCAAACTCGCGGTTAAGGTATCAGCTTAAGTGAAAAAAATAAACTGACATAATTAATGCTAATTATTTAATTGACCAATAGTAATGGAATAATTCTTTCTGCATAAAAAAGCTAGCGCAATGGCGCTGGCTTTCGACTTGACTATTGCTCACTCGATAATAATGCGCTCACAGCCCGTACCCTCTAGAAAGCTATCAACCCGTGTTCGATCATCTTCGCTGAGCCCCTGATATTGTGCATTAATCCATTGCAGACATTTACCCTGATAATTAAAGGTCTGCTGAGTCCATCGACTGCCATCGATCTCTGCCTGCCACTGTTTTTCTCCCGCCTGCAGCGCCCTAGCATTAGCTAACAGCGCGGGGACATAAACACGACCCACTTCTTTCAGAACACCTTTTAATGTCTCGGGCACATCATCGGAGTTGGTCCAATCTGTAGCCTCGGGCTCAAGACCCGTTTGATCCTCCATCAAACCAGTATAAGCCACAGTGCGTGGAGAAATATGATGAGTAATAGCGCGCGGTGTTGGATCAAAGCCAACGAGTTGGGTCAGCTGGCCATAGAGTGCAAAATCACAGGCCCCTGGACGCTGCCCCAATAAAAATGGCTGCTCAGTCAAATGCGCCTCCATAGCGCTGAGCAAACGTTTGTAACTGGCATCAATGACCGGTGCGGTCACATCATTAGAACCGACAACATGGAGGCGCCCAACCTGGCGCTCAGTAACATAGCGTTTAAATTGCGCAAGCTGCTCTTGTGGCAGATTTATCTTTTGAAACAGTGGTAATA
Source organism: Porticoccaceae bacterium (assembly GCA_002685715.1). Taxonomy (GTDB): domain Bacteria; phylum Pseudomonadota; class Gammaproteobacteria; order Pseudomonadales; family Porticoccaceae; genus HTCC2207. Next base: position 20,226 of record NYXU01000056.1, read on the forward strand.
AAGTCCCTGCATTATCGATATCCGTCTGTGGATGCCATCGATAGTGGAACATGTATTTAGTGACCCATTCATCGGCAAAGTCTTCCAATAAATAATCAATAAAGGCCAAAACTGGATCAGCCGGAATCACCGAGCGATCCTTATACTCCGCTTCGAGTCGACGAATAATCGGTGTCGAATCACAGAGCGCATGCAATTTTCCTGTATCATCCGGCAACACAAAGGTAGGCAAAAGACCAACTTTGGGCTTGGCGATGCCCATTTGCGACAACACCGTAGCAGGGTCGTCCCAGATAATGGCATAGGGGATGCGCCGGTATCGCATCAGAGCGATCATTTTTCTGGTGTAGGGCGAGGGTGGCGCGCCTATCAAAGTAATTGGTTGAGACTGTGACAATAGAGATCCCCAAGTAGGTCGGTTGGACAGTTGTTAATCGGGCTATTAGATCATATTGACATAGCATATGCCAAGATGTCAGTATTTCAATTGCAAGCCCATAGTCTTTTAGGTGGCACCATGAAAAAAGCATTAACCCTTAGTGTACTGATTGCTGTGCTAGGCGCTGCTATCTATAGCCAGCGCGCCTATATCGCCATAACAATTTTCCCCAAGGCACTGGAAACCATGATGGCTAGCAATAAAATCGAGGAACTCGGTGACGGCTTACATATTGCCCTATGTGGTGCCGGTGGGCCAATGCCAGCACCCAATCGCTCCGGTCCCTGTGTTGCTGTAGTTGCCGCAGGTAAACTGTTTTTAGTGGATACAGGTAGCAATAGTATTCGCAACTTGGGTCTTATGCGTTACCCGATTGGTGCGGTTGAGGGTGTATTTCTCACCCACTTCCACTCTGACCATATCGATAGCCTAGGAGAGGTGGCCACGCTGCGCTGGGCAGCAGGCAATCACAGTTCACCACTAAATATTTATGGACCCCAGGGCGTTGCCGATATAGTCGATGGCTTTAATCGGGCCTATGCGCGGGACGAAGTGTATCGCAATGATCACCATGGCGATGTTGTCACGCCATTGACTGGCGCCGGAATGCAAGCCATAAGTAGTCCCGTGCCTGAAGATGGCCAACTTATTACCGTCTACGAACAAGATGGGTTAAAAGTGGATATGTTGGCGGTAGATCATTTCCCCGTATCGCCGGCGGTTGCCTATCTGTTTAGCTATAAAGGCCGCACCACACTGATCTCAGGGGATACCAATAAATCGGCTAATATCCAGCGATTTGCCAAAGACATAGATCTTCTTGTGCATGAGGCACTGGCACCACACTTACTCAAGTCTATGAATAAGGCCGCTACCGCCGCTGGCCAAGCCAATATGGCGACTATTTTTTATGATGTACTTGACTACCATGCCAGCCCTGTTGAGGCCGCGGAAACCGCACGGGATGCCAATGTAGGCCACCTGCTGTATTATCATATTGTGCCGCCTCTGATACTACCCGGCAGTGAGGCGGCTTGGTTACAAGGGGTGGATGATATATTCAGTCGCTATACCCTAGG
>NYXU01000057.1 GCA_002685715.1 Porticoccaceae bacterium
ATAGATCACTACCTCAGGATCTAGTGGTATTTGGTGAAGTCGGCCTAGCGGGTGAGATTCGTCCTGTCGCCAATGGTCAGGAGCGACTACGCGAAGCGGCGAAACATGGTTTTACGCGGGCTATCGTGCCGGCAGGCAATGCGCCCAAACAGCCCATCAAAGGTATGACTGTCGTGCCAGTGCGCAGAGTGACTGAGGCGCTGGAGGCCCTATCGCACTGACTGCTATAGTTTAAATAGTACTTAGCAACATACTGGCTTCACTATCGCTGATGCCATCAATCAACCTCTCTTACTTGTAACCTATTATCGAAATCAGCTGAACTTGGCACGTAGATTTCAACTACTAAATATCAAGTGCCGTTAGGATATGGGATTAAGTAGTTTGGGTAACCTCCGACATCTTCTGGTAATTTCAGAGGTCGATTTACCTGTATTCTCAATCAATGTGACAGAAACCACAGCAACAGGATATGCTTTGAAGAGCGGGCTTCCTTGACTTATCCCGAACATTTGAGGTTAAAATGACCGCGTACTTCAAGGCGACACCCTTTGGCGTCTGCCTTAGGAAAAGCCACGCTTTACGGTGGTAATGAGATAATTCTTTTGTATTCTAATCGATAATAGGATCGTATGAACCTCAGACAAACTAACAAGGCTAATCGGCAAAAGCGCATAGTAGCTAACGCCGCGCGATTTTTTTCCTCAATTGGTTATGACTTGACGGCAATAGAGATGGTCGCCGAACGCTCCAATGTCTCACCGGCTACTATCTACAATAATTTTGAAAATAAGACAGGGCTNTTACTTGCTGTATTAATNGAAGAAGGGGNAGATGTNCANCAGATTGGTGACAAGGTTNTTAGTCAGCGCCAAAAAAATGATATTGATGTTATTTACCGATTGATTGANCTGTATGTTGANCACCCNATGGAGTTTATGAATAAGTCATGTTGGCGGCAGGCNCTTGCTGCTTCCACAGCGTCCTCAAATAAAAAGTTTACTCAAGAATATCAAAATGTCGATAAACAATTGAAGAAACAGCTTATCGACGTAATGCATGCCCTTAAGGAGGAAGATGCCTTTTTGCCGGCGGCGGATGCACAAGCATTAGGTGAAATTATTTGGAACAATGTTAACCAAATGTTTACTGATTTTATTTCTGCTGAGGCAATGCCCCTGGCCGAGTTAAAAAGNGCGGTNAAAAGGCAAACTGAGACNATACTGATATTGGCCGTGGGATAGGCCTAATCTCNCGCCATCAATCGTGCCCCTATTACCCTAGTCCGAATCTGCCACATCTGGTGCTATTTGTAGTAGCTGTCGGTAGACATAAAGATAAATATACAGGGCGACAGCCGTGGCTAGCGCGCACATAATCATAACGGAGCTGTATCCCAGTTGGTACGAGAGCAACATGCCAGCCATACTTGGTGCAATTGCTTGTGCTGCACCCTGACAGGCTGGGACCATTGCCGCATAACGGCCAGAATGATCAATGTTGGACAGTGTTCCCAGCTGGAATACATCAATAAATATCCAGAAAAAACTAAAAGAAAATACACTGAAAATAAACGTGACACTGTCTACTTTAAAGGCCAAGGTCAGCATTGTTAAAATCATAACCATCAATGCAAAGAGTAAAGGTTTCGATTGACCAAATCGCCTGGCAAGCCACANGGCTAAAAGGGTTCCAGNNAGNCTAAATATTTGCCCCCAAGTCAGNNTTTCAGAGATAAATTGGGTGCTCAGATCTGCTGCCACGCCTGCGCGCTCAATNAAGGCCCAGTAGGCGCCGACTAAGAGATAAAAACTGAACACAGCAGCTAAGCATAAGCGCGGCAATATCTCGGGTATAGATGATTGCGCTACGGAGGCGGTGGTCGCTTTAGTTAATGCAACCTTATCGCTATCCTCTGCGCAATACTGAGGAAGGAGAGGCAGTATAAGCAGCAATGGAATAGCTTCTAGCAGATAAAACATAAACAGGCCATTCACACCATAACGGCCATCAATAATTGGNAAAATATAGAAAATAAAGGCATTCATTACTACCAGAACGAAAAGTAGAATACTGAAAGTGCGTGCCGCATTATGACTTCCCGCAAGGCTTGCAGTACAGGTTGAATAGCATATTCCAGCGCCAATTCCAGCGCCGAGTCTACTCATCATCAACGGNAAAAGATCCGCATTTTGAGTGGACAGATAATTACCCAGTATGACTAAAATAAGGCCTAGTNCCGCGAGATGGCGGCGGTTCAATTTGACTACAAAAAATGAGGTAAGTACCGAGCCAATAAATAACCCGCCCATATCTGACGATGCTAACCAACCTAATTGTTGCTCATTGAACCCGAGTGAGTCTGCCATTGAGCCAACAAGTAGCGGTAAGCCCATTGCAACACCGGTGCCCGCGAANCCGAGAATAATGGCTGCAAAAATTGCTGTGGGATTATCAAATTCATTGATGCTTTCAGGTGATGCCCCCTGATTATCATTCTGAGATGCAGATGGTTTATTCAAAATAAAATCCTTTGTTTTTTTATTGTTGTTGGTCACGCAATAAGTGTTCGGGTTCAAGTGGCGCTAAGCCAAGAATATTATCAGCAATTTTTTCAGCGATCATGACNGTGATGGCGTTTAGATTACCGGTGGGGATTGATGGAATAATTGCTGCATCAATAACCCGCAAATTATTAAAGCCATGCACCTTGCCGGCCTCATCGGTAACAGCTAGATCGTCATGACCCATACGACAAGTGCCACAGGGATGGTAGTTTGACTCAACATGCTCGTAGGCCCATTGCATAATATCGCTGTCAGACGCTAACTGATCTACACCAGATAACTCAGTTGTTAGATGGCCGTTCCATGCGCGCTGTTGAAATATCTCCCGAGTCGCTTTAATAGCAGCGACCGCAATATTTCTATCATAATCTGTATTGAGATAATTGAATTGAAATTTAGGTGCTGTTATCGGGTCGGCGTTGTCAATCCATACCTTGCCGCGGCTGGTGGGTCGTTGGATACTGGTAAAGCATTGGTATCCCGGTTCAATCTTAATACCCTCGGGAGCAAAATCACCTCTCATAGCGATACACTCCATCTGTACTTCAGGGATTGTCTGGTTTTCTGTTAGGCATAAAAAAGCACCCACCTCAAAGTGATTTGAAATACCAAAGCCTTGTTTACCCAGCAACCATTCTATGCCAATTTTTAAACGTCCCAAATAACTCAGTTTTGATGCCAGCGAGTCTCGCGGGTTGGTGGCACCATAGTCAAAGCACCAAGCGGGGTGATCTTGCAGGTTTGCACCAACACCGGGCATATGCTGANGCACCGAGATGCCGGTATCTTTAAGCATATTTGTATCGCCAATGCCGGCGAGCATCAGTAATTGGGGTGACTGAATAGCGCCTGCCGCTAAGATAAGTTCGCCTGCGACCTCAACGGAAAAATGTTCGCCCCGGCGGGTGAGATGAACTTTTACCGCATCAGCACCGGAAAATTCTATTGCAGTGCAGCGGGTTTCCATCAGAATGTCTAGATTAGGCTTATCTGGTTGATCGTATAAATACGCTTGCGATGCACTATGCCTGATGCCGTCGGCAACNTTCCTTTGAGTTTTGTGTACNCCAGTTTGGCTTGCGCCATTATGATCCTGATTTAGTGCCAGACCATATTGATTTGCAGCTNGAATAAATGCCTGAAAAAGNGGATTGCTNGCNTCTGCTTTAANAATCTTGGTGGGTCCGNTTTTACCTCGATAGNNGGAGTCACCCTGTTGATAGTTTTCACTGCGNTTAAAATAGGGCAGACAATGGGCGTAAGACCAACTAGATANGCNGCAATCACGCCAACTGTCATAGTCGGCCTTATTTCCTCTCACCCAATTCATNCCATTGATTGATGATGAGCCACCAAGCACTTTTCCACGGGGAGTATAGGGCCCTTCGGTGGATTCGGAAGTGTCATCTTTTTCAGCAAAAAACTTCCAGTTGTAGCGATCCTTCATCAGAGGAATACCCAGCCCAGCAGGCATTTGAATAAAAATATTTCTATCGCTGGCTCCGGCTTCGATTAGGAGAATTTTTTTAGATTTATCTTGTGATAGGCGGCCGGCGACTGTACTGCCAGCAGAGCCTGAACCGACGATAATATAATCATAGGCGGCTCCGGAAGGGCGCTTTACTATGTTTAGCATCGCGCATAATCCTCATTGCCTAAACCACTGCAAAATATATAGGCCTGATGCGTAGAGTTGAATATACTTTTATTGGTGGCGAACCATAAAGCAGTGTTATTACTGCCGGTCGAATATGTTTTATTGTTGAAAAAGCCTATTTTCATTGCAGTGCCCAATGTCACTCCTAAAGAATAAAAATTAATCTTGTTTTAAAGCTAATGTCATTAGAGCACCAGTTTGATTGCTCAATGATATTTTTAAAGCCTTAAGCGACATCTCTTCATTAGAAATAAAATCGGTAAACATTTGGTCAACATTATTCCAGATAATTTCGCCCAGTGATTTTGGCTCTACTTGTGATATAAAAACGTCCTCTTTTTGCAGAGCTTGCATTAACTCAACAAGTTGTTTTTTCAGTTGTATATCGACATTTTGATATTCTTGAGTAAATTTTTTATTTGAAGATGCCGTCGAGGCAGCAAGTGCTTGTCGCCAGCAGGACTTATTCATAAATTCCATCGGGTGATCGACATACAGATCGATTAAGCGATAAATAACATCTGCGTTAGCTCGTTGTCGCTGCGAAATAATTTTTTCACCAATACGCTGAACCGCCTCGCCTTCATCAATTAATACCGCCAGTAACAACCCTATCTTATTTTCAAAATGATTATAAATGGTGGCCGGCGAGACATTTGATCGCTCCGCCACCATTTCTATTGCGGTAAGATCGTAACCAATGGAGGAGAAAAATCGAGCGGCATTTGTAACTATCACTTTTTGTCGGTTGGCTTTATTTATTTGTCTTAGGCTCATAGATTCTCTTGTGTGATTAGGCTAGCTAAACTTGGCAAAGTGTAGTTGACTCTAATTTAAAATACAATTAATATAAATTTTAGCTCCTTAAATGCATGAAAACATGGGCTAAAGTAAGTTTGAGTTCTAGATAAATATATAGTTATCTACAAATAATTAAGAATGATTTGATAAAAATCGTATAACTGCAAATGTTATCAACAAAACCAGGGGAAGATTATGAATCTGAGTAAGAAGGCTAAATTAGCAGCTGTTTTAGGCGGCTTATGTGCTGGCGGCTTTGGCGCCCAAACAGCAAGTGCCGATGGAGCGGGGGCTGTATTGCAAGAAATTCTCGTGACCGCGACAAAACGAGGTGATGCAAGCACTCTGGATATTCCAGCAAGTATCTCCGTCGCCAGTGAAGATCTGATTAGCAAGCGTGGCATGGTTGGTATGGAAGACTATCTGCGAACATTACCCTCCACTAATTTTTTAGATCGTGGAGCCGGTCGCAATGGCATCATTATCCGTGGTGTAACAGCATCACCACAGGATGACATTGCTGTCGGGGTCTACATAGATGAAACGCCAGTAACTGGCCTCGGTAATGAATTCGGTGGCAACCCAGATCTAAAATATGTGGATGTGCAGCGAATTGAAGTGCTGCGTGGTCCACAAGGTACTCTATATGGTGATGGCTCGATAGCGGGAACGGTTCGGGTCATTCCCAATGCTCCAGATCTAAGTGTTTTTTCAGCGGAGATTGCGGGCTCCACTTCATCCACTGCCGATCTAGGTGGACGCAATAACATGGTGCGAGGTGTGCTTAACTTACCTGTGATCGAGGATACGTTCGCCATTCGCGTCGTCGGCTACGATTATGATAATAGTGGCTACTATGAAAACATCGCTGGCGATAATGCGGATAAAGAAATCTGGGCAGACGCATTTGGTGGTGTTGTTAGCCGCGGTAGTGTGGGTGATGATCAGTACGCTGGAGGGCGTATAACAGCGGCGTGGCAAGTCAGCGAAGATTTTGATGTGACCCTAAGCCATATAACTCAGGACATTGATCAGTCAGGTATTCCAGAGTCCATGTTAGCTCTCGGGGCTACTCGGAGGGCGCCGTTCCAAAAGCAAGATGGCAGTGGTGAGGCGTTGGGGATCGATTTAGATGTTACCAATCTGAAGATGAACCTTAATATGGGTTCCTATGAGCTTTTTTCTTCTACTTCGCTAACAAAATCAACGACTTTACAAGATCGCGATCTTGGCGGTTATTTCGGGCCGATGCTCGGGGTTGATGATATGCCTATTTATCTGACCGATTCAGCAGACGCTGAAAGTTTTACTCAAGAATTTCGGTTAAACACCAATCTAGATGGACCCTGGCAGTTTTTGGCGGGTGCCTTCTATCAGGATTATGAGAGAACGCGCCATCAAATTTTGAAGTTTGAAGGAACATCAGCGCTAGATCCGTTCGGCGGTGCGCTGCTGTTCGAGAGCTTGGTTGTAGAGAACTTAAAGCAGCTCGCATTTTTTGGCGAGGCCTCATTTGAGATAACGGACCAGTTGACCGCTATTGCTGGTATGCGGCGTTACAACTACGACAAGGACTCGCCAGACGTCAATGATGGTGTTTTCAATGGTGGGCGTTCGGAAGGTTTTGTAGAAAACGATGACTCGGGCCAGACTTATAAGCTTAGCTTGAATTACAGGGCTGATGAGTCAACATCCTTTTACGGAACATTTTCTCAAGGATTTCGTTTGGGTGGTCCTCACCCTCTTATCCCATCTGATATCTGTGATACTAGCGGAGTACCCAAACAGATTGATTCAGATGAGCTAGATAGCTTTGAAG
>NYXU01000058.1 GCA_002685715.1 Porticoccaceae bacterium
TCATTAATCACCCTGCGTAGTGTAACAATATTTTCCTCCAATCGCGGCATCTGTTNATCNATNACATTACCCACCCAGNCCGCNATNGTCAGGCCATCNCGTCGCACTGCNTCNGCAGTTAACAGNGCATGATTAAGACAACCCAACCGTANTCCTACGACCAGTATCACCTGNCAGTTCAATTCTCGTGCCACATCGGCTAGNGTNTCACGATTATTGAGCGGCACTCGCCAACCACCAGCNCCCTCGGCTAACAGCATATCCACTGGCAACAGCCCAAGTCCGCGNCAGTAACCCACTANNCGNCTAGCCGTCAGTGTTTTGCCTTCTTCTTGAGCGGCAATATGCGGTGCAATAGCAGCCTCTAAGGCGATTGGATTGACTTGCTGATAAGGTAGTTGATGACTGGCCGCAGCCTGCAATTGCAGTGCATCTTGGTTTTGCAGGCCGGCGCCGATATCCTCACTGCCGGCAGCAATCGGTTTGATCGCTGCCGTGCGCAAACCGGCTTTATTGGCGAGCGATAAAATACCCGTAGCGATCAGTGTTTTGCCAACATCGGTATCAGTGCCGGTAATAAATAGCCATTTATTAGCCATAACTCCATCTCTAGTAAGTTATTAATTGGGCGAGCAATTATTTGCGCACAGTACCGACGATAATCTCCCATGTGGCAGGCAATTGACCATTGGGCAAGCGATATTGTTCATAGGCATGGTAAAGGGCTTGTAGCCGTTGCTTGCCAGTTAAGTGACCAGCCCTGCCCGCGTTATTATTATGCGCACCGACATTCTTCAGTTCCAGCAATAATTGGCGTACCGATTGATGCTGTTCGGTGACCGCAGTGGTGTCTATATCAATCTGGCTAAATCCTGCCTTAGCCAACGCCCCCTGCCAACTNTCAAGGCTAGCGAAACGATTGACATGCACAGCCTTATCGATATCGGCCCAGGCTTGACGCAACTCAATCAATGTACCTGGTCCCGGAATCGCCAATAGCAACTGTCCATTGGGCTCAAGTACGCGATAAATTTCCGCGGCAAGCTTATCCACTTGATCACACCATTGCAGCGCGAAATTGGAAAACACTAATGACTGTGAATGCGAATGCACCGGCAGTGATTCCGCATCAGCGCACAACCAGCATATGCCCTCATTGCTGTATTTAGTCTGAGCGTAGGACAGCATTCCGGCAGAGAGATCAACGCCAACCACTTGGGCATCAGGGTAACGTTGTTGCAATTGGATACTNTGATAACCGGTGCCACAACCGAGATCCATAATTTGCTCAGGACGGCAATCAATACGATGTAAAAGATGCTCACCGATCCGGTGCTGTAGAGTAGCGGACTGGTCATAGCTGCGAGCCGCACGACCAAATGACACCGCGACAGCCGATTTATCGAGGCGATAGCGCTGTAGCTCAAGAAAATGCTCTATATGTTCAAACACCGCATCCGGCGCGCTGAGATGGGGTAAATGACCTGCTTGGGGAATAATCGTTGGTGCATCCAAGTGAGCAGCGGCACGTACGGGAACCAAAGCATCCTGCTCACCAAAAATGGTTAATAGGGGCACAGTTACCGGCGCCGATTGACTCTGCAGGGTACCGAGAAGATCTAGCAGCGCGGCGCCCGACTGGTGATCAATAGTGCAATCTAGCTTGCGCAACTGCCGCATTAACTCGCGCTGATGCTGGTCTCCCTGAGCTTGGAGCCCGGCAAAACGCTTTAAACACATTGCTGGATCAGCCTGCCAGCTATCCACAAACGCGGTGAAATCAGCCAATGGCATCGCATCGGGATACTGTCCATCGGCAACAAATTGCTGATTACTACTGATGGTAATAAGGCTATTAACCTTATCAGGGAAGCTGGCGGCATACTGGTGGCATAGCATACCACCAAGAGATAGACCGACTAATGTGCAACAGCTGGGCAGTGCTTGCTGCATCCAACGCAGCAGACTTGCACTAGAGTAGTCTGTTATCGGCGCCGACTGGCCACAACCAGGTAAGTCCAAAGTAATAACATCAGCCAGTCGGCTGAGTCGCTGCGGTAATTGCCGCCAGATTTGGCTATCTGCACCCCATCCATGCACCATAACGATTGGCTGTAACTGATGTTTATCACCCTGACAGGGATAATAGTGCAGACCAAAATCAGACCGTTTAATTTGCGTAAGAGCATTCATTGGCATAGACACTCATCTAATGCGGTCAACAACTGNTCTATTTGTTGCTCAGTATGACTAGCCGATAAGGTAATCCTTAATCGCCCGCTANCTGCAGGCACAGTCGGTGGCCGTATTGCACCGACCATAAAACCTTTGGTGCGTAATTGTTGATTGACCGATACAACTAACTGATCATCATGAATCATTACCGGCTGAATCGGTGTGTGAGAATCCATTAGTGCTAGGCCAAGTGCCCTGGCGCCGTCACGAAACCGCTGTATCAGCGCATTAAGATGATCACGACGCCATTGCTGTTGGCGAACAAGGGTCAAACTCGCACTTGTGGCACAGGCGATTGCGGGTGGTAAAGCGGTGGTATAGATATAACTGCGCGCANATTGAATCANNGTTTCAATCANNGCCTCNCTACCGGCAACAAAGGCACCNAATGTGCCAAAGCTTTTGCCCAGAGTGCCCATCAATATGGGCACTTGATCAATGCTCAAGCCATGCTGCTGGACAATGCCAGCACCGGTCTCACCAAGCACCCCCAAGCCATGAGCATCATCAACCATCAACCAAGCCTGCTGATGTTTANCCACCTCCGTTAGCGCCGCCAACGGTGCTAAATCACCATCCATGCTAAATACGCCATCGGTTACAATCAGTTTACGCTTGGCCTGAGTGCCGTTGAGTTGTGATTGCAAATGCTCGATATTATTGTGCTTATAGCGCTTAAATTCAGCACGACTTAGGCGGCCACCATCGATTAGAGAAGCGTGATTCAATTGGTCCTGCACCACTAAGTCGTGACGATCCACCAGTGCATTAATGATGCCCATATTCGCCATATAACCGCTGCTAAATAACAGGGCTCTGGGTCGGCCAGTAAACTCGGCTAACTGCTCNTCTAATTGCTGATGTGCGGCACTGTGGCCACTGATTAAATGGGAAGCACCGCTACCAGTACCATAGATGTCCGCGCCCTGACATAGCGCTTTGGCGATACTTTTATGGCCCGCAAGACCGAGATAATCATTACTGCAAAAATTGATCAGCGACTGGCCATCCACCTCTAAAAGTGTTGCGCAGCCGGAGGCGACTGTCGGTCGCTGACGATANAGAAACTGCTGTTGGCGCTGATCAAGCTGCGCCTGAAGAATAGCGTCCATGGTCGTCATAATGGTGGTCAGCCAGCGCGATAGAACAGCGCGTCGTTTTTATGCTCATTAATCGCGCGATGTAAATCGTCTTCCTGCTGACGGCTATCTTTTTCAACTTGATACTGTTCGGGCTCAATACCCAAGCGTTCAAGCAGTTGCATATCTGTATTGGCTTTAGGGTTGGGCGTGGTGAGTAATTTATCGCAGTAGAAAATAGAATTGGCACCCGCCATAAAGGCCATGGCTTGCATCTGCTCATTCATTTCTTCACGTCCTGCCGATAAACGCACATAGGACTTGGGCATCATTATACGAGCGACGGCAATTGTGCGAATAAACTCGAAGGGGTCCAAATCTGCCTCTTCGGCCATTGGTGTACCCGCCACTTTCACCAGCATATTGATCGGTACAGATTCTGGGTGCACCGGCAAGTTCGCCAATGCCATTAGCAGACCAGCACGATCTTTTTGCTCTTCACCCATACCAACAATACCGCCGGCACAGACTTTCATACCGGCATTGCGCACATTGGCCAATGTATTGAGTCGGTCCTGATAGGTTCTTGTGGTAATCACTTCACCGTAGAATTCCTCTGAGGTATCCAGATTATGGTTATAGTAGTCCAGTCCAGCATCAGCCAACTTTTCTGATTGCTCCTCGCTGAGCATGCCCAAGGTCATACAGGTCTCAAGACCCAATGCCTTTACCTGTCGCACCATTTCGGCAACCGCGGGGATATCTCGATCGTGGGGAGAACGCCATGCAGCGCCCATACAGAAACGACTCGAGCCACTGTCTTTGGCTATTTTAGCGGCATCGATCACTTGCTGAATTTGCAGTAATTTTTCTTTTTCCAACCCTGTATCGTAACGCGCACTCTGAGGACAGTATTTGCAATCTTCAGGGCAGGCACCGGTTTTGATGCTCAATAATGTACTGAGCTGCACCTGATTGGGATTAAAGTGCTGACGATGCACCACTTGCGCATCGAATAAAAGGTCGTTGAAGGGCTGATTAAATAGGCTAAGAACTTGTTCACGAGTCCAATCGTGGCGTACTGCCGATCCATCTTCGGGTAACATGGTCTAACTCCGCTATATCCTAGGCTGAATCGCAGATAATAAACCCAGAGCCCGAGCTGTCAACTTAAATTTTTATTTAAGGTTAACCAGTAAGGGCTATCTATGGATGTTACCCTTCGGTGATTATCCTCTGAGTTCTCACAGGCCGATAATTTTTACTGGCACACCATTTAATGCGGCATTGCCGCTAGCACGGTCCATCAAACGTTCGTCGGTGAGATCATTGCAACTAACGCCATCTTGCTCGGCGGCAATACTGAGATTAACGCCCCCGCGCTTATGCCCCCACCCATGAGGTAAACTCACCACCCCAGGCATTACCTCATCACTGGCAAGTACCTGAGTCTGCACGGCACCGACCCGAGACTGAATTTTCACCTGAGCATTATTTTCCAAGCCGTGCTTGGCCAGNTCCTCGGGNTGCATCAATAACTGCCATCTGGGCTTNCCCTTAACCAANCGATGTGAGTTATGCATCCATGAGTTGTTGCAGCGGATATGACGGCGACCGATCAATAACATTTCATCGGGCTGTGTCAGCTGTTCCGCGGCAGCGAGTCGCGCAATATCCGCAGTGATATAGTCAGGTATTAATCTGATCGCACCATCATCGGTGCACAGTCTATCGACTAAACTCGGTTGCAATGGGCCAATATCCAAGCCATGAGGATGCTGTCTTATTTTATCTAAGGTCAGCGCCAATGGATGACCTGCGGCTTCGCTGTAGGGCCCTCGCTGTATACCAAGATCAATCAGCTGATCTGGCGCGGGTAAGGGTTTTATCTCAATACCTTTACGGGCCGCAATAGCCAACCCTAGGCCATTAAAAATCTCCCAATCATGCTTGGCTCCGGGCGCAGGCTCAAACACTGCTTCATTGAAACGCGTGGTGTTATGCACCGCNAANCGCANAAAAGCTAGATCGTAATGGTCGTGCTCGAGNGCACTGGTGGGAGGCAGAATAATATCTGCATGCTGAGTGGTTTCATTGATATAGAAATCAATGGATACCATAAAATCCAAGCTATCCAGTGCTCTATCGAGTTGCACACCGTTAGGGGAAGACAGCACTGGGTTACCNGCAANAGTCAGCAAAGCACGAATCTGNCCTTGACCCTCGGTGAGTATTTCCTCGGCCATAACAGNAGCCGGCAACTCACCGGCAAATTCTGGTAGTCCGCTAACGCGNCTGTGAAACGCAGCGAAATGACCCGCACCTGATTCGCCAGGTTGAACATAGCCAAAGGCAGGCGATGGCGGCATCATACCCCCGCGCACATCTANNGAATGNGTAAGAATATTGATCATCTGAATGGCCCATTGGCACAGTGTTCCGTGGATCTGCACCGAAACNCCCATACGCCCATAGCAAACCGCACCCTCGGTNTTNGCCATATCTCTGGCTAGCTGGCGAATNTGNTCNGCAGNAATACCCGTTCTCTGCTCACCNAACTCTGGNGTAAAAGGCTGGCAGGCNTNGCGAACATCCTCTAGGCCNATTAANAAGTCNCTGAGGTGACCGGTATTGACTAAACCTTCGNCAAAAAGAGTATTGAGCATGGCCATTAACAAATAAGCATCTGTACCGGGTCGAATAAAAAGATGCTGATCAGCNATANTNGCNGTCTCTGTGCGNCTTGGGTCAATNACCACAAACCGACCACCGCGCTGCTGGATAGCCTTTAGNCGTTTGGGAATATCCGGCGATGTCATAATACTGCCATTNGATGCNAGCGGATTACCGCCAATAATCAGCATATAGTTGCAGTGATCTATATCGGGAACCGGTATTAGTGACTGGTGACCATAGAGACTATAAGACGTGAGTTGATGAGGTAACTGGTCAAGGCTNGTGGCTGAAAAGTGTATTCTAGTTTGTACTGCTTTGCGCAGTACGTTGGCATGGGTCATGCTGCCGTAATTGTGCACACTGGGATTGCCTGCATAAAAGGCAACAGCATTTGGCCCATGCTGCTCTTGCACCGCAACCAGTTTTTCGGCAATGGTATCAAAGGCCTCTTCCCAGCTGATCTCGACCCAGCTATCGCCCTGCTTTTTGACTGGCAAGCGCAAACGATCCGGATCTGTGTAAATATCCTCCATCGCCGTGCCCTTGGGGCAAATATAACCACGACTCAAAGGATCATTCTTATCACCTTTAATCGACAGCACTTGATCGCCCTGAGTCTTGATTTCAAGACCACAGATAGCTTCGCAGAGATTACAGGCACGGTAATGAGTTTTGATATCAGCGGGCATCTTCTACTCTCCGGTATTTAGTTGCTACTTTNATAGTAACTGAATTGACGCTAGATTAGCTGCCATATTTTGTGGCTAGTGGGTACTGTAAACCCTATGAACTGACCACCAAATTATCGCGGTGAATCAATTCATCATCTTCGCGGTAGCCAAGAATTTTTGCGATTGATTCGGTGCTCTGGCCCTGTATCAGCTTAGCTTCATCTGAGCTGTAATTTACCAGCCCACGAGCTACCTCATTGCCCTCAGCATCGACACAGCTTACCAACTCACCGCGGGTAAAGGTGCCTTCCACTGCACTGACACCCACGGCCAGCAAACTGCGGCCCTGTTCGGTCAGTACCTTGATGGCTCCTTTATCTAATATCAGCTTTCCTTTTATCNGTAACTGACCTGCTAGCCACTGCTTGCGCGCCGCTAGTGGCTTTTGTGAGGCGCGCAACAATGTGCCCACTGTTTCGCCCGCTGCCACCTGTCGAAGAATATGCTGATTGCGGCCACCCGCAATCACGGTATTGCAACCCGATCGAGCTGCCAGTCTTGCAGCCTGTAACTTGGTAACCATACCTCCACGACCCAAGGTACCAGAACTGCCACCAGCCAGCGCATCTAGATCAGTGTCAGTAGCCATGGCCTCAGAAATAAGCTGGGCATTCGCATGGGTATCGGGATTAGCATTAAAAAGGCCGTCTTTNTCNGTNAGAATCACCAACATATCCGCATCNATTAAATTGGCNACNAGNGCCGCTAANCTNTCNTTATCACCAAANCGAATTTCATCNGTNACCACAGTNTCNTTNTCATTAACNACGGGCACCACACCNNGAGCTAACAAGGTCTTTANCACACCTCGGGCATTGAGATAGCGTTGGCGATTCGCCATATCATCATGATCAAGCAGGATTTGCGCGGTATGTCGCTCAAAGCGCATAAAGCTACTTTCATAGGCTTGAATTAAGCCCATCTGACCGACTGCAGCCGCGGCTTGAAGCTCATGAATGCTTTCAGGACGCGTTTTCAACCCCAAACGCGCAATGCCCTCAGCAATGGCTCCAGAGGAAACCAAAATCACCTCATTGCCCTGTGCCATTAAATCGGCAATCTGCTCAACCCAGCTATCGATGGCAGTACGATCTAGACCAGCACCATCATTGGTCAACAGGGCACTACCAATTTTAATTACCCAGCGCTTGGCTTGTTTGGCAATTGTTTTATTCATGACCTTTTAATCTCACTAATCACTAGCTATTAACCACTTATTCTGCGTAGACAACCTCGACGTCATAATCGTCATCATCATCATGGTCATCAGTCTTCTCTTGTTTGGCTTCCACACGCGCTCGCTTGCGTGCCTCGGCAAGCTCCTCAATACGCTGACGCGCTTCTGCCTGCATATCAGCACGACGAGCTTCAGCCTGCTCGGCCAAATCCGCATCAGCCAGCTCTTGCTGTCGCTGCTCATCGATATGATCCATAATCGCGGCGCAGAGATCTTTGGTACCCTGAGAGGCCAACCCTGACATGGTAAACACGGGACCCTGCCAATTTAAATGATCAACTACCGCTTTGCAGTGATCGTCAATTTCGTCTTCCGGTAGCAAGTCGACTTTATTCAGCACTAACCAACGGTCTCCGGTAGCCATAGTGGCACTAAATTTTTCTAGCTCTTGTTCAATAACCTGAGCATTTTCAGCCGCAGTCGAACCATCGTAGGGCATCATATCCACCAGATGTAATAGCAGGCGGGTACGAGTTAAATGTTTAAGGAAACGAATACCCAGACCCGCTCCCTCCGATGCACCTTCGATGAGACCGGGAATATCCGCCACAACAAAACTCTTGTCACCGCTCATACCCACCACACCCAGATTGGGCACTAGCGTGGTAAAAGGATAATCAGCCACTTTTGGCCGCGCTGCTGATACCGATCGAATAAACGTCGATTTGCCTGCATTGGGCAACCCCAATAGACCAACATCTGCCAGCACCTTCAGCTCCAGTTTGAGCTCTCGAACTTCGCCCTCTTTACCTGGCGAGGTCTGTCGCGGTGCTCTGTTAGTACTCGATTTATAGCGCGTATTACCCAAACCATGATAACCACCCTGAGCCACTTTAAGCCGTTGGCCCAGCTCGGTGAGATCGCCGAGAACATCTCCAGCCTCTTCATCGATAACGGTGGTGCCAATAGGCACGGGTAAAACTAAGTCATCACCGCCACGGCCGGTGCACTCAGCGCTACTGCCCTGTTGGCCATTTTCCGCTTTAAAGTGTCGGGTATAACGAAAATCGATCAGCGTATTTAAGCCATCCGTTGCTACCAGAATAACACTGCCGCCATCACCGCCATCACCGCCGTCAGGGCCACCTTTAGGTATATATTTCTCGCGCCGAAAACTTAGGCAGCCATTACCACCTTTACCTGCGTGAACTTTGATTGATGCTTCATCAACGAATTTCATAGGCTTAGTTTACCGTTGCCACTGGTCTCTGTCATTTGAGGTTTAAAATAGCTGTGCATAAAATACCCAAGTATAAAATAGCCGCGCATAAAAAAAGCCCCGCGAAGGGGCTTTTTTAACGAAGGGTAGTGTTTACGCGGATACCACTTCTGCATATTTACGGTTTTGCGGGCCTTTCTGCACAAACTGCACAGTGCCAGTCGCAGTGGCAAACAAGGTGTGATCTTTACCAATACCGACATTGTCTCCAGGGTGAAACTTGGTTCCACGCTGACGAACGATAATGCCACCGGCATTGATTGATTGGCCACCGTAGACTTT
Source organism: Porticoccaceae bacterium (assembly GCA_002685715.1). GTDB lineage: Bacteria > Pseudomonadota > Gammaproteobacteria > Pseudomonadales > Porticoccaceae > HTCC2207. The sequence goes on from NYXU01000058.1 coordinate 9,460, forward strand.
AACGCCGAGGCGTTTGCTTTCTGAATCGCGACCGTTTCTAGTACTACCACCAGCTTTTTTATGAGCCATTGCTATATCCTCTGCGAATTATCCGGCGTTGATGCCAGTAATTTTAACTTCTGTATACCACTGTCTGTGGCCCTGTTGCGTGCGTGAATGCTTGCGACGGCGAAACTTAACAATTTTCACCTTGTCGTGACGGCCCTGAGAAACAACCTCTGCAGTCACTTTTCCACCCTCAACGTAGGGGGCGCCAATCTTCAGCTCGTCACCACTTTTGACCATCAATACCTTATCAAAGGTAACGGTTTC
>NYXU01000059.1 GCA_002685715.1 Porticoccaceae bacterium
GATCAAGTTCGCAATATGGCCTATGCTAGCCCGTTTGTCGATATGACTAATATTCCCGCCGCAACATTAGCCACTGAATTGGCTGAGCTGGCGCCGGGCGAACTCAATCATGTGGCACTTTCCTGCGGTGGATCCACCGCCATCGACACGGCTTATCGCCTGATTCACTTTTATCAGAATTGCCGTGGTAAAGTGGATAAAAAGCATATTATTTCCCGCGTCAACTCTTACCATGGTTCCACTTATGCGTCGATGTCCATTGGTGGCAAGCCTGGCGATCATCCGCCAGAGTTTGATTATATTGAGGATAAAATCCATCATATTTCCTGCCCCAACTATTATCGGCCAGAGGAATCTGGCGAGCATGTGGATATCAGTGAAGCAGACTTTTTGGCGGTAAAACTACAAGAATTAGAAGATAAGATACTCGATATCGGAGCACATAAAGTAGCAGCGTTTTTTGCCGAACCAGTGTTTGGGGCAGGTGGCGTGATTGTGCCCCCACAGGGCTATCATCGCGGCACTTGGGAGATTTGCCAAAAGTATGATGTTCTCTATGTGTCTGACGAGGTGGTTACTGCCTTTGGCCGACTGGGCCACTGGTTTGCTTCCAAAGAGGTGTTCGATTTCCAACCCGATATTATCTGCTCTGCCAAAGGTCTGACCTCAGGCTATCAACCGCTGGGCGCGACCATTTACTCCAGTGCCATTCATAAAGTAATCAGTGAACCTGGCCATGGCCGCTGTTTTGCCCATGGTTTTACCTATTCTGGCCATCCCGTAGCCTGTGCCGCCGCGCTGAAAAATATTGAAATTATGGCGCGGGAGAAACTGCTTACCCATGTGCAGGATATTGGTCCCTATTTCCAGGCGCAATTAAAAACCCTGATTGATTTGCCTATTGTCGGTGATGTGCGTGGTGTTGGTTTGATGGCATGCGTTGAGTTTGTCAAAAACAAGGCCAGTAAACAGCGTTTTGATGAGGAACTGGATATCGGCAAATGGATTTCCAATCAGGCAGATAGCAGAGGGTTAATTGTGCGACCCATTGTTAATCTTAATGTCATGTCGCCACCACTGATTATTAATCATGAACAGGTGGACTTTATAGTGGCTACCTTGCGACAGAGTATTATCGCTTGTATCGATGATTTGCGGCAACAGGGGCATTTCTAGGCGATTAATTGCCCAATAGCTATTGATATTTAATCGACCGACCCCATCTCTTACCAGACAGTAGACAATAGGTAGTGAGAGAGATGGAACAATATCGTGGTACAACTATTTTGTCCGTGCGACGCAATGGCAAAGTCGTCATTGGTGGCGACGGCCAAGTAAGCCTCGGCAATACTATTATGAAAGGTAATGCGCGTAAGGTCCGCCGCCTGTACAAAGAGCAAGTGATTGCCGGTTTTGCTGGTGGTACGGCTGACGCGTTTACGCTATTTGAACGCTTTGAAGCTAAACTTGAGCAGCATCAGGGCAATCTCACCAAAGCCGCAGTTGAACTGGCCAAAGACTGGCGTACCGATCGCATACTACGCAAACTTGAAGCGCTGCTCGCTGTCGCTGATAGCGAGGCTTCACTGATTATCACTGGTAATGGTGATGTTATTCAGCCCGAGGATGATCTTATCGCGATCGGTTCTGGGGGCCCTTTTGCCCAGTCCGCCGCCCGTGCACTGCTGGATAACACCGAACTGGATGCCAGAGATATTGTCGAGCAAGGGCTGAAAATTGCCGGTGATATCTGTATCTACACTAATCACAACAGAACTATCGAAGAGTTAGACTCCAATACTTAAGAGTCTGGCCACCATAGAGCAGCTAGGAATTTTTATGTCACAAATGACTCCCCGTGAAATTGTTCACGAACTCAATCGCCATATCATTGGTCAGGATGATGCCAAAAGAGCTGTCGCCATTGCCTTGCGCAACCGTTGGCGTCGCTCCCAGTTAAATGATGATATGCGCAATGAGGTCACGCCAAAAAATATCCTCATGATAGGCCCTACTGGCGTGGGTAAAACAGAGATTGCTCGGCGCTTGGCGCGCCTTGCTAATGCCCCTTTTGTCAAAGTGGAAGCGACTAAATTTACCGAAGTTGGCTATGTCGGCAAAGACGTTGAGTCCATTATCCGCGACCTAGTGGAAACATCGGTGAAACAGCGCCGCGAACAGGAAATGGAGAAAGTCGCCCAGCGCGCAATGGATGCCGCCGAAGAACGGGTATTGGATGCGCTACTGCCACCCGCGCGCAGTGCAGATGCGGCAACAGACAGGGATAGTTCAACTCGACAAATCTTTCGTAAAAAACTGCGTGAGGGGGCACTCAACGACAAAGAAATTGAAATTGAATTAAGGCAAATGCCGGCTGGTGTGGAAATTATGGCACCCCCAGGTATGGAAGAAATGACTAACCAGCTGCAGGGTATGTTTAGCAGCATGGGCCAAGGCAAAACCTCCACACGCAAGGTCACCGTGGTTGAAGCGTTAAAACAGTTACAAGATGAGGAAGCGAGCAAACTGGTTAATGAAGAAAAGATTAAGGCCAATGCAGTTGAGGCTGCAGAGCAAAATGGAATAGTCTTTCTGGATGAAATTGATAAGGTCTGTCGTCGCAGTGAAGGGAGCGGTGGTGCCGATGTATCACGTGAAGGTGTGCAACGCGATCTATTGCCTCTTATCGAAGGCAGCACCGTGTCAACCAAGTACGGTATGATTAAAACGGACCATATATTGTTTATTGCCTCAGGGGCCTTCCACCTATCCAAGCCCTCTGATCTTATTCCCGAATTGCAGGGTCGCCTACCCATCCGTGTTGAACTGAATTCTCTGGAGATCAATGATCTCGAGCGTATCCTCACCGAACCTAATGCCTCATTGACCAAGCAGTATGGCGAATTGATGGCCACTGAAGGTTTGACCATTGACTTCACAGCGGATGGCGTCAAACGCATCGCCGAAATTGCCTTTGAGGTCAATGAAGGTACAGAAAATATCGGGGCGCGGCGCTTACATACTATCCTCGAGCGTCTGCTGGAAGAAATTTCATTTGAGGCCTCTGATCTGGGTAGCAAAGGTGAAAAAATCAGCATTGATGCCGCCTATGTCGAGAAAAACCTTGGTGAACTAGCCAGTAATGAAGATTTAACACGGTTTATTCTGTAATGCCNNTNCCAACTCGTATCGTTGTCAGCGAACAAAAAGATNNNCTGCATNTGGANTATCAGGGCGACGTACGNTTTTCCTTGNCCGCCGAGTANCTNCGCGCNTTTTCCCCTAGCGCGGAGGTNCGCGGTCATGGCGCNGGNCAGGANGTATTNCANGTTGGTAAACGNCATGTATTGATCACATCGCTTCAGCAGTCCGGCAATTACGCGATCCAAATNAGTTTTGATGATGGTCATGACTCCGGCATTTTTACNTGGGANTATTTATTTGAACTGGGCTCCAANCACACCGATAACTGGGCCGNTTANTTGCAGCGNCTGCACNAGGCCAATCAGTCCCGTGACCCNGATACTCAGGTCGTGAACCTTTCCTGAACCCCCCAACAACCGCTACAATGGGCCCTGAACTTTGAGAGATANTTGNGCCAATGTCNGATAAAACCACCCATTTCGGCTACAAAACCGTCAATATTGAAGAAAAGGCTGAGAAAGTCGCGGAAGTATTTCATTCTGTTGCCGGCAAATATGATCTTATGAATGATTTGATGTCTGCTGGGATTCATCGCCTGTGGAAGCGTATGACTATTGAAATGTCGGGTGTGCGACGCGGCCATTCAGTGCTGGATATTGCCGGTGGTACGGGGGATTTAACCGCCAAGTTTTCACGTCTTGTCGGGCCCGAGGGAACCGTGGTTCTCGCGGATATCAATGATTCCATGCTCAAAGTTGGACGTGACCGATTAATGGATCGCGGTATCGTCGATAATATTACATTCTCTCAGGCTGATGCCCAGTGTCTGCCCTTCCCCGACAATACCTTTGATGTGATTACCATTGCCTTTGGTCTTCGCAATGTGACTGATAAAGATATGGCGTTGCGCTCGATGTTGCGCGTATTAAAGCCCGGCGGTCGACTGCTNGTGCTGGAGTTTTCTAAACCAGAAAACCCCTTACTATCCAAAGTCTACGACACCTACTCCTTTAGTATTTTGCCCAAGCTTGGCAAACTCTTTGCTAGCGATGCCGACAGTTATCAATATCTGGCTGAGTCGATTCGCATGCACCCTGACCAAGGCACATTGCAAGATATGATGGACAATGCTGGCTTTGCCAATACTGATTTTCACAATATGACCGGCGGTGTTGTCGCCTTGCATCGAGGGGTCAAACCCTAGTGATTTTTGCTGCNNTGCACTCAGCGGCACTGGAAGGNGTTGAAANNATNATTAACGCNGCGCTTATCCATGATCCGTCATCAGCACAAAAATTAGCGTCAATGGCAGGCCGTGTAGTGCTGATTGACAGTACCGTGCCAGCGCTGAGTATTGCACTGGAACTCACCCCCAGTGGCGTTATGTTGCATCATAATTGGCAGGATAAAGCCGACATCTGTATCAGTGGTTCGTTGGTATCCATCGCCGCCATGGCGATCCAGTCTGAAGAGACAGTTTCATTATCAGGGACCGGTGTCAATGTCAGCGGCAATCTCGATATGTTGCGCCAACTCAACCATATAATGGCCGACTTAGATATCGACTGGGAAGCCGCGCTCGCCCAGTTAATTGGTGATGTGCCTGCCCATATGGTGGCGGGCAGTGTACGCCAATCGGCCAGCTTCAGAGCTGATGCGTTTAAACGCGCGCAATCGGCCGTCGTTGAAGTGTCTCAGGAAGAGTTACGCCTTACCCCCAGTCAAAATGAATATCAACAATTTGCGCAGTCTGTACGTCATCTTGCAACTGATATCGATCGTCTTGTTGCTCGTGCCAACAGGGTTCGACTGATGGTCCAAGACAGGAATATTATTCCGTGATGCGTCTCCGCCGCTTTGCCAAAATAGCCTATGTGGTCAGTAAATACCGTCTTGATCAGTTAATCGCAAAAGATCAGTTACCCTTGGCTGTGCGAGCACTACTAGCACCAGCTGCGCTGTTCGGCCGACCTAAAGCGACACGGGGTGAACGCCTGCGAAGAGCACTGGAAGAGTTGGGGCCCATATTTATTAAATTCGGTCAGCTATTATCGACTCGACCAGATCTGGTACCCAGTGATATCTGCACCGAATTGGCGCAACTGCAAGATAATGTCCCACCCTTTAGCTCCGCAGTATTTAAACAGCACATCGAAACCAGTTTACAAGGTCGTGTCGAGGATCTATTCCTCAGCTTTGAGGCTGATCCATTAGCCTCTGCCTCTGTCGCACAAGTCCATGCTGCAGTACTCTCAGACGGTCGCGAAGTGGTAGTTAAAGCTGTGCGACCTGGTATTGAAAAAATCATACGCAAAGATATCGCCCTGCTTTATACCCTCGCTCGCCTACTTGCCAAATACAGCGATGACGGACGACGCCTACGACCCATTGAGGTGGTTTCTGACTACGAGGTGGTGATTCTTGATGAGTTGAATTTGCAGAGTGAAGGCGCCAATGCTTCATTATTGCGTCATAATTTCGATGACTCATCACTGCTTTATGTGCCAGAAATATACTGGCCCTATTCCAATCAGGATGTATTGGTTATGGAGCGCATCTACGGCATTCCCGTCACCAATATGACTGACTTAGAAGCCGCTGGTGTCGATATGAAAGTCTTGGCTGAACGCGGCGTTGAGATCTTCTTTACACAGGTTTTTGAGCATAATTTTTTCCATGCCGATATGCATCCGGGTAATATTTTCGTCGATGCCAGCAAACCCAAAATGCCAAGTTACTTGGCGATTGATTGCGCCATCATGGGCTCACTGTCCAATGATGACCAATTCTATCTAGCACGCAATTTGCTGGCGATATTCAAACGCGATTACCGTCAAGTCGCTGAGTTACATATCCGTTCAGGATGGGTGCCAGCGGACACCCCAGTAAATGAATTTACTGGGGCCATTCGCTCCGTTTGCGAGCCCATATTTGAGCGGCCATTAAATGAAATTTCCCTCGGCCATATGCTGATTAATTTGTTTAATACCGCACGACGCTTCAATATGGAAGTACAACCCTCACTGGTGCTACTACAAAAAACATTGCTTAATATTGAGGGGCTTGGTCGCCAGATATACCCGCAGCTTGATCTATGGACTACCGCTCAACCCTTTCTGGAACGATGGTTAAAACAGCGCTACTCACCAAAAGCTGTCTTTAAACAGTTTAAGCGTCATGTACCAGACTGGCTGGAACATCTTCCGCAGATACCGCCGCTGATCTATCAGGCGCTACAGTCTATGCAACAACCGACAGAAGCACCTACTGTGCCACCACAAACTGAGGAAAAAGCAACCTATAAAGTACTCAATCGTCTTGGAGCTGCGCTAGCGGGTATTGGTATTGGTCTAGCCGCACCGCACTGGCTCGAATCTTTATATCTTTCACCCCTTAGCAGCTTATTACTGATTAGTCTTGGATTACTGTTCTTGCTATTACGTTAGTTGTAGTTCCGCTATAATGCTGTCATGCCAAACTATCTTGATCAAATCGCTTGGAATACTGACGGCCTGGTACCTGCCATTGCGCAGGATGCTGAGACCGGGCGGATTCTGATGGTGGCTTGGATGAACCGTGAAGCACTTGAACTTACAGTCAATGAAAATCGCGCGGTTTACTGGTCGCGATCAAGACAAAAGCTATGGCGCAAGGGCGAAGAATCGGGCAATGTGCAGCGACTGAAAGAACTGCGTTTAGACTGCGATAATGATGTTATTACCATGCAGGTTGAGCAACTGGGGGGTATTGCCTGCCATACTGGTAGAACCTCATGCTTTTACTCTGTATTGCGTAATGGCCGTTGGCACGCAGTAGATGAGGTGATTAAAGACCCCAAGGAAATCTATCAATGAGTGAATCAGTACTCAGCCAGCTGACGGAAGTTCTGCAGGCGCGCAAACAGGCGAGTATCGAAGAGTCCTATGTCGCTAGCTTGCACGCGCAAGGGTTGAATAAAATCCTTGAAAAAGTTGGCGAAGAAGCGATTGAAACCATTCTTGCCGCGCGCGATGCGGAACAGAGCGGTAACAATGAAAAAGTCATCTACGAGACCGCTGATCTGTGGTTTCACAGTTTGGTTATGCTGTCCCACCTCGGTGAAAATGCCGAATCTGTTTTGGCCGAACTAGTACGACGTTTTGAATTATCTGGCCTCGAAGAAAAGGCACAACGAACAAATAACAAGGAGACATAAAATGGGTTTTGGCTGGCAGGAATTATTAATTATATTAGTGATTGTGGCGCTTATTTTTGGCACTAAAAAACTGCGTAATATTGGTTCTGATCTTGGCGGTGCAGTGAAGGGCTTCAAAGAGAGCGTATCATCAGACACCGAGACGACCGTATCTGACGAAACATCAGAAACCGTTGAGAAAAAAGACGCTAAAGAATAAATCATGTTTGACGTAGGTTTCTCTGAATTACTGGTTATTGCCATTATCAGCTTGATTGTCATGGGCCCTGAGCGCTTACCGGAAACGGTGCGCACTATCGGGTTATGGATCGGTCGTCTGAAACAGATGTTTATCAATGCCCGTAAAGAATTGGAAGACGAGGTCGGCATGGATGAGGTGCGTCGTCAATTGCATAATGAGAAGATATTGAGTGACTTGGAAAGCAATAAGTCTGAGTTTGAGCAGACTCTGAAGCAAGGCAAAACCAATCTAGAAAAAACTGCGACAGATCTCAAACAGACCATTGACGGCGCAACAGATAGCAAATCATGACCGGTGAACCTGAAGACTTAGTTACCCAACCCTTTATGGCTCATCTAATCGAGTTCCGCGATCGTGTGCTACGCGCCTTTATCGCTGTGTTGGTTATCTTTGCCGGGCTATTTTCCTTTAGCCAGCAGCTCTATCTGTATATCTCTGAGCCTATTCGTGAGTATCTTCCCGCCACCTCAAGCATGATCGCNACCGAGGTTGCGTCGCCCTTTCTAACGCCTTTTAAGCTAACNTTGGTGCTGTCCTTNTTTGCTGCTATGCCCTANATTCTCTACCAAGTTTGGGCCTTCGTAGCACCNGGNCTNTATCAGCGAGAAAAAAAGATTGTCATACCGCTATTTTGCTCCAGCGTTATATTATTTTATGCTGGCATGGCCTTCGCTTACTATGTNGTCTTTCCATTAGTATTTCTGTTCTTTACTAGCATCGCGCCAGAGGGTATTAGCGTGATGCCCGATATTCGCAGTTACTTGGACTTTGTATTAAAACTATTTTTTGCCTTTGGCTTGAGCTTTGAAATCCCCATCGCGGTGGTGATTTTATCTTGGATGGGCGTCGTAGATCCCGACAACTTAGCCAAGAAGCGCCCCTACGTATTTGTGCTGTGCTTTGTGTTGGGTATGTTACTAACACCACCCGATATCATCTCACAGACCTTACTGGCCATACCTATGTGGCTACTCTTTGAAATTGGTATTTTATTTGGCCGCCTCATTAAACCAGACTAAACATGCATTAGGACAATCAAGCAGATTTACTGAGTATTGTGAGACACCTCTCCGCCGATATAAAACCAACGTGATCCCTGACGAATAAAAACTGATTTTTCATGCATTTCGGTAATGTGATTATTGTCTTGGTAACTGGCCTTAAATTCTACCCAACCGCTATTACCATCGACCCCTGTATCAATGATGTGCAATTTAATCCAATCAATATCCGATCGAGATAATTCTGCAATAGACAGGTCTGTGGCCATCGGTGCAAACCAGGTACTCAGCAAGTATTTGCCATACCCCCCCAGAGCATAGGCACTGTATCTAGAGCGCATAAGCTCCTCTGGCGTCGTCGCTGAGCGAATATCATCAAGTAAAGGCTGGCAGCACTGCGCAAACTGCCTATTACTTCCGCACACACAATTCCTCAGGGTCATTTTGCCCATCCATAAAGTTATTTAAAGTAGCCCAAACTGCGCAGACTGGTTTAGAATCATAGCCTATCTTTTAACGGAAGTCAGAGCATGCCAAGCGTAGATATTGTGTCAGAAATTGATACTGCTGAGATACTGAACGCAACAGATAATGCCAATAGGGAACTATCGACCCGATTTGATTTTCGTGGCGTCGATGCCAGTATTGACCTAGCCAATGATATCGTCACCATTAAGACCGAGGCAGACTTCCAATGTCAGCAATTACTGGATATTTTTCGCGCCCAGTTAGTTAAGCGTAAGATTGATCCTCGCGTTATTGAGTGCGATGAGCAATCCATCCATCGGGGCAAAACATTTTCCCTGGAGGTGCGATTTAAGCAGGGCATAAGTTCGGAGCTATGTAAAAAAATCGTTAAATTGATCAAACAACAGAAGCTTAAAGTACAAGCGGCCATTCAAGGTGATCAGGTGCGCGTAACCGGCAAAAAGCGTGATGACCTGCAGGCAGTCATGGCCATGGTTCGCGAAGCCGACCTAGGCCAACCCTTCCAGTTTAAAAACTTTAGGGACTAGGCTCATTGGTCAGTCGGCAGCTACAAATGTCATTGAAATACTGTTAACGCAGTGACGGATATTTTTATCGGTAAAACCCTCGCCTTCAAATACATGGCCTAAATGCCCGCCACAATTGGCACAAATTATTTCTATACGCCGGCCATCGGCATCGACCTCACGCCTTACAGCTCCAGCAATCTCATCATCAAAACTCGGCCAACCACAGTGTGAGGGGAATTTATCTTCGGAACGATACAACGGTGAATTGCACTGTTTGCACAGATAGGTGCCCACAGCTTTATGATCGGTATACTCACCCACAAACGGTGGTTCGGTGCCTTTTTGTAAAATAACGTAGCTTTCTTCCGCGGTTAATTGATTGTAATTTTTCTCTTGCATACTCATTGACCCTATTGCTGTACTGCCAACCACAGTGTATCCATTGCCTGCTTAAGCTCAAGTAATGATGATGGAATTCCCTTTTCATCTAACACCAAAAAATCCAGTTGCGGATGACCTAATGCAGCATATTCCCAATCAATAATAAATATACCACGATCATTAGCAATAATATTGTCCGGCACCAAATCATGATGACAAATAACGGCTTGCCAGTCATCGTTATCGACCGCTGATGCGACAGTTTCTATCTGCCCAGTAACGGTTGTTGAAAGGGTTTTATTACTCAATTGGCCTAGATAATCTCGACAATATTCAAGGTAATTTCGTGGTTTTTCTCCAGGTATTTTAATTGATTGAATTTGACTCAACGCCATATAAAGAGAGTCTCTTATCTCAGTATTTTTTAAGCTTTTGTCACTGAGGGAACTACCTTCAATAAACTCGCTGACCATTATGTGTTGATCATTATAATAAACCTCAGGCACCAAACTCGTAGCTTGTAGATGGTGTAAAATATTGCCCTCTCTCTGCCGATTAATACCAAGCTTTAAACTATCTACGGAGTTAATTCTCACAACAGCCTGCCCTTTATCAGCGGCAACCAAAAACGTTCTATTGGTTAGGCCATTGGAAAATTCCCTAACTACCCTAGGCTGATGTGCCAACTCAAAAGGAGTCCGCCATTGTTGCCAATTACACAGGGCTTGTTGCAGACGCTGTTGCACGCTGATCGAGATAGACCTTTCTCCAAGTAAAGTAACCGATAACCGAAAGACCCAAGTATACCGCAAGCATTACTGCAGTTTGATATAACTCGCGATCAATA
>NYXU01000060.1 GCA_002685715.1 Porticoccaceae bacterium
GTTAAGCGTAAGATTGATCCTCGCGTTATTGAGTGCGATGAGCAATCCATCCATCGGGGCAAAACATTTTCCCTGGAGGTGCGATTTAAGCAGGGCATAAGTTCGGAGCTATGTAAAAAAATCGTTAAATTGATCAAACAACAGAAGCTTAAAGTACAAGCGGCCATTCAAGGTGATCAGGTGCGCGTAACCGGCAAAAAGCGTGATGACCTGCAGGCAGTCATGGCCATGGTTCGCGAAGCCGACCTAGGCCAACCCTTCCAGTTTAAAAACTTTAGGGACTAGGCTCATTGGTCAGTCGGCAGCTACAAATGTCATTGAAATACTGTTAACGCAGTGACGGATATTTTTATCGGTAAAACCCTCGCCTTCAAATACATGGCCTAAATGCCCGCCACAATTGGCACAAATTATTTCTATGCGCCGGCCATCGGCATCGATCTCACGTCGCACTGCTCCTGCAATCTCATCATCAAAACTCGGCCAACCACAGTGTGAGGGGAATTTATCTTCGGAACGATACAACGGTGAATTGCACTGTTTGCACAGATAGGTGCCCACAGCTTTATGATCGGTATACTCACCCACAAACGGTGGTTCGGTGCCTTTTTGTAAAATAACGTAGCTTTCTTCCGCGGTTAATTGATTGTAATTTTTCTCTTGCATACTCATTGACCCTATTGCTGTACTGCCAACCACAGTGTATCCATTGCCTGCTTAAGCTCAAGTAATGATGATGGAATTCCCTTTTCATCTAACACCAAAAAATCCAGTCGCGGATGACCTAATGCAGCATATTCCCAATCAATAATAAATAAACCACGATCATTAGCAATAATATTGTCCGGCACCAGATCATGATGACAAATAACGGCTTGCCAGTCATCNTTGTCGACCGCTGATGCGACAGATTCTATCTGCTTAGTAACGGCTGTTGAAAGCGTTTTATCACTCAATTGGTCTAAGTAATCTCGGCAATATTGAAGGTAATTTCGTGGTTTTTCTCCGGGCATTTTAATTGATTGAATTTGACTCAACGCCATATGAAGAGAGTCTCTTATCTGAGCATTTTCCAAGCTTTTNCCACTGAGGCGACTACCTTCAATNAACTCGCTGACCATTATANNTTGATCATTATAATAAATTTCAGGCACCAAACCCGTCGNTTGCAGACAGTGTAAAATCTTGCCCTCTCTCTGCCGATTAATACCAAGCTTTAAACTATCTACGGAGTTNATTCTCACNACNGCCTGCCCTTTATCAGCGGCAACCAAAAANGTTCTATTGGTNAGNCCANTNGANAANTCCCTAACNACNNTCGGNTGATNTNCCANCNNAAANGGNGTNNGCCATTGTTGCCAATTACNCAGGGCTTGNTGCAGACNCTGTTGCACGCTGATCGAGATAGNCCTTTCTCCAAGTAAAGTAACCNATAACCGAAAGACCCAAGTATACCGCAAGCATTGCTGCAGTTTGATACAACTCGCGATCAATAAACATATACATAGAAAGGCTATTAATCACTATCCAATACAACCAGTTCTCAAGTACTTTGCGGGCCACCATCAATGTGGTCATAATACTGGCCCAGGTGGTAAACGAGTCAAGATAGGGCAATTTAGCATCAGTATTAGTCGCAAGAATAGCGCCGGATAGTAATGTCGCTAAAGCAATTAANAGTAACGCTAAACAATGCTGTTTAATAGGCCAGCGGCGGATAGCGATCCCCGTTCCATAATCACCGCCACGGCGCCACTGATACCAACCGTACACAGCCATCAGCATATAATAGACATTTAGCGCAGACTCCATGTACAGGCTGACATCGCCAAATATATACACATAAATGGCAGTACTGAAAAATGCACAGTACCAACAAAAGCTATTTTGTCNCATCGCCAAAATNAGATAGGCGATAGCGAGNGCNACTGCGACTGTTTCTAAATTAAAACCTTGTAACACTATTTAAAGNGCCTCGTACCCAGGAATAATTTTGNCNACATAAATCGCCATATTAAATTCCTTGTAGCAGTCCTCGATCGTATCCTGCACCGCTTTCATCGCATAGGCATAGTCACCCTGCACCACCGTGCTGGTGGGAAAGGTCGTTATCTTAAGAAGATCAAATCGATTAATCCGCTCGATAAAGCCTTTTATCGGGGGTATAAAATCTTCTCGATTGGGGTACATACTTATATCAATAGTGACTTGCATCATTATCTCCCTACGATTAGTACTCACTAAATTTCATACTTTACGGTCAGGCCCAATACCCTGGGCGCGCCAAATTGGTAATAAGATTCCGTAACATAGCCTTTGCGAGGATCGTTACCAAAACTTCCGAAGCCGCGAACCACAACATCTTTATCAGTTAGGTTTCGCCCCCAAAAGGACAATTCCCAATCGTCGCGGTTATAGTTTATGGTGGCATTAAATAATTCATAGGACTGAGTTTTGCTACTGTGACGAGAGGAGAGAAAAAATTCATCTTTCCCTTCTATATCAACAGTAAAAGACAGATTGTTAGTGATCCTAACGCGACTACCAATAGAAAACTGATAAGCCGGTGCATGGGCTTGCTCTCGACGATCTAGCACAACCGACATCGGTATATCATATTCAGTCTCTAACCAACCGACAGTGCCAAATAATGTTACAACACCACTGAGCAACCAATTGAACTCTGCTTCGATACCATAATTTTTCCCTGCTGCCGCATTACCAAAATAATCAGTAAAACTTGTCGCCTGCGTACCTTCAATTGACTGCACTAGAGACTGTTTAATCTGGATATCATCACGCAATTGATAGAATGCTGCAATTTGCGCCTGAACAGCGTCATCCAACCAGGTCCCCTTAATACCAGTCTCAATATTCCACATGTACTCAGTATCAAACTCTCGATCAATAGCGGCGAGATTGGGGTCGCTATTAACTCCTCCCGCCTTATAGCCGCAGGAGACCAATGCATAGATCATCCTGTTGTCAGCGACCTGATACTGTAATGCCAAACGACCGCCCCATAAATTCTCATCGACAGTATGAGCAACCAACTCATTGTCTCTATAGTTAGCTTGACGATTTTCCAACCGCACACCGACTGTCAGAGTTAAATCGTCCGATAGATGGCTATCAAGTTGTCCATATATAGCGGTATTTTCGGTTTTAAAATCACTGGTAAAATCTGCCGTGGCATAGGTGTATTCACGCAATAGGCGCTCGTCTTGATCGCGCCAGTAAAATCCTAAAACCCAATCGGTGGTGCCAGAGAATATCTGCTGATCCTCTTTAGATATGACTCTTACATCGAAACTGGTATTTTTACTATCTCGGGTATAGTTATCGATCGATGCATAGCTGTCGTAGACGCAGGTAAAATCAACACAGACATCATTGTAAGTCCAGTCTTCGTCATAGCCATACTCAAGATTATTATCGCCATAACTTAACAGGGTGACCAAATCAAAGTGGGTATTCCCGCGCCAATCACTGAGTAATGACAAACCAGTTGCCTTATGGCGATCATGGCCGGGGTTGTCAGATAATGTGCTGCGCCTGTTATCCAATGAAAAGGCATCGTAGCCATTATCAGCATCAACATGGAATGCGGTTAATTTAAAGTTTGTATCTTCATTAGCCTGCCAGTCAACAATAGAGCGGAAACTTAACTCATCAATATTATCTGTGTCATTGCGGTTTAAAAACGTATTCTGCACATATCCATCGCTTGTATGTTTTTGCGCAGCGAAACGATATGCCAGTTTTTCACTGATCGGACCGCCAAAACCCGTACTAAATGTTTGATTATGATAGTCTGCGAGGGACACCATAACATTACCCATAAGTTCCTTTGATGGCTGTACCGCCTGTAGGTTAATCAATCCAGCCAATGCATTTGCACCATACAAAGTGCCCTGAGGACCACGCAATATCTCTACTTGCTGGATATCCATGGTAGTGGCTGCTCCAGCAATACCAGTAAAATCAATACCATCGATCAAAATACCCACCGAAGGATTTAGTGGTTCAATAAACTGACTGCGTTCGCCGATACCGCGAATCTGAATAAAGCGACCTCTGGATGCTCCACTGGCAAAGTTTACATTGGGCGCTAAGTTTAACAGTTGCTCCAAATGTCGTGCCTGTCGCTTGGCGATGGCCTGGCTATCAAGAACGGTAACACTGACGGCCGATTCTAAAAGCTTTGCATCACGCAAGTCAGCACTAATCACTATTTCATTAATAACGCCATCAGCGCTGGATGCGGGTATACAGAGGTAACTAACCACAAGGGTAAATAGTAGCCGTAGATAAATATCATTGAAGGTTTTCATAGTAAGAGCCTCAGTAACAAAGAGTTAAGGAGACCCGGAGTCAAAACGCGGTATGAAGGGCAAGTACAATTAGTCCTATTCCTACGCCGGCATAATCCGGATCAGGTTCAAAGGGTGCTTCTCAGGCCACGTAGGCCGCCCCTTAGGAAACGCGACAATATTATCACTCGCCCATTTATCAACGCAAGGGATGCTTGATTGAATATCGGAGATTTAGACTGTACAGGCTAGGATGCGGCTAATCTGGCATAGAGGCCGCCCCGATTCGTCACGCAAGCGGTTGAACACCTGCTCGACTACCTTTATATCACGCTGAGAGCTTGGACTAATCTTTTTTATAAAACCCTGATTAATCAGGGCGTCGCAGACATCCTTAGTCAGCAAAAACGTATCTTTCCCCATACTGCGAAGCATCATTGGTCCCGAGTTACCACCCAATCTACAACCATGCTTCTTCATTTCCAACCACAGTCCGGTGATATTGTCCTCAGGCCAATCGGCTATAAATGCCGCGAAACTGCCATGACTACGCTGCCGATCAAGAACGTAAACAGCATTATTGCGCACCGCCACAATCTTGGTGAAGTTGCGCACGATACTGCGATCCTGAGCTAACAGCTCCAATTTTTCGTCGCTAAAGTGTGCCACAGCCAATGGGTTAAATTGGGCAAAAGCGCCCTCAAAACCTGGCCATTTATTATCTATTACACGCCATACAAAACCGGCGCGGAAAATACATCTAGCCATCATTGACAGATAACGGTCATCGGATAGCCGCTTTAACTGTGCAACGGTTTTAGGCTGAGACAAGCGATTCTCAAGGGCTTCTACTCCGCCTTGATTGGCTGCGGCCAAATGATAAAGAGCTTCGAAGGAAGTCACTCAGCAATACCCTGTGACTTGTCTACAAAGAAATTGCACCATTAGAATAACCATTCTGATATTGCTGTAAAGTCAGCAGTCTGGCTAATCTCGACGATAAAATAAAACGCAATACTAAACAGCACTAGGCTAAAGATTTTGTCTAGCCACCAACTATTTTTTTGAAAGGCACTAAGCGAGCCTGTCTGGGAAATTATAAGAGCCACCAAAATATACCAGAGAGCGTCGACGCCTGCGGCTATACAAGTCAGCACCATCTTTTCCCAAGGCTGACTGTCGACACGCACAAACTGACTAAATAATGCCGTAAAAAAAAATAATATTTTCGGATTAAGTAACGCGATCAAAAAACCATCACGCGCAGCTTTCATTGGTGATGATCTCATCGCCACTACTATATCGGCAGTCTTTTCAAGGGGAGCAAATAATAATTTAAGCGCCATAAAAAACAGGAACACACTACCAAAAATCTGGATAACATCGAACATCAATGGATTCTTATCAACGGCGATCACCAAACCAAAGGCCGTTAAAAATGCAAATATGCCGATACCTACACCATGGGCCAACGCCACACATACACCAGCGAAGCGCCCCTGTGATAATGAGTGATTTACAACAATAGCCAAACTCGGACCGGGAGACATTGCCCCCAATAAACAGGCCACAGTAACTGATCCCCAATAGAGGACGCTCGGATTGTGTTGGAAAAAAATGTCCATCTAACGTTTATACAGGGCTGTAGGGATAAAACAAGCTAAATTTCCCTTGCAATGACCATTCAATGCCCATGAGAGCTAATACTTTAGTATTAGCTCTCATGGGCTATATTATCTTTATGCCCAATCATTAAACTTTTACTCTTCAAGGCAGAATCCGCGACTAATGATCTCCCTGAGAAGAATTTGATGTAAATGTCGCGAGATAGACACAGGGTAAGGAAGCTCAAGGTAAGTATAGTTAGTCGCCTCGTTGGCGATAAATAGTCATTTTTACAATGGGCAAATAATGGATATTCAGACAAATTTCGATCAGCAACAAGCTTCAGCGTTACATCCTTTGAGAGAGGCCTTTAACAGAGGCTTTGAAGAGTTCGCCAGTTATATAGAGAGCCTGCCTGAGAAAAAACAGGATAAGCTGTTAGAGTTGTTCGAGACAAGCGCTAATTGATTTCTTTCGCCACTCTATCAAACAGTGTATTGCGGTCCGCTTCATCAAGCTCCGAAATAAGATCGAAAAGAGCTTCTATTGATTGTTTCTTTTGCTGAGCCGCGGATTGCTTGTAGGGCGCCTCGTAAAGACTCTCAGGGGTGATACCGAAATAGTTAGCTATGCGAACAACAGAGTCTCGGCGGGGCTCTCTTGTGACTTCACTGAGGATTCGATTAATCGTTGGTTGAGGCACTCCGGTTGCACGTGACAGCGCGCTCTGAGAGAGGCCTTGATCCCTCATAAGTTTTGCCAATTGCTTGCTAATATCTAATCTAGTCGCCATGGCCGTATTATGCTACCCATCTCTATCCGATTTTGTATTATTTTTAGACTTCTTTTAAACCTTTTTCGCCAAACTAAGGCTACAGCCTATCACGTAATACTTCAGTATCCTACAGAAGTGTTAACTGCTTGAGTATGTCAGGCCTGTCGGTTATAACGCCATCTACACCCATTTTTATCAATTCCCGCATTATTACTGGATCATTGACTGTCCAGACCTCAACTTTTAAATTTAGATCTTGAAGTATATCGACAAGAGATGCGGTTAAAAACGTAACACCACCATACTGCCACGGCAACTGCACCGAAACACCGGGGCTTTCATATAAATGGGTCAAGCCCAATACGGACAGTGCTAGCAAAGAAATTACCTCAGTTTGGCCCAACGAGGTCGGAACAGAGGGACAAGTAGTCCTAAAATAGCGCAATACTGAACTATGGAATGACGCCACCACAACCTGCTTAGCCAGTGCATATTGCGTAATAAGCGAACATAGCCGATCTGCCGCATCGGTATTCTCCGGTTTTAGCTCAATAAGGAAACGACTTTCGGGCAGCTGTTGAAATAAAGACTCCAGTGTAGGCACAACTATGCCATCTGGCCCGACTAGTCCTGGATAATCAATCTCATGAAAACCAACATCGTATTGCTGAATAGCTGCCAGAGTCATTTCCGCAATCACACCTGCGCCATTTGTGGTGGTATCAATAATATCATCATGACGCACAACCAAATGATTATCGGCAGTTAAATGAATATCTAATTCCAGTATGTCGGCGCCAACCGCTAGCGCATGCACGCCAGCCTCTAGAGTATTTCCGGGCATTAAGGCACGGCCATTACCATGCGCAATAACCGAAAATGCATCCGGTTGATAGAAGGCGACAGACTGCGGTTGGTTTGCAGCGGGTAATGCTAGCAAGTAGCTATAACCCACTAAAATCAGCGCTATCGTAATTAATAATACCTTCATAATTCACCAAACCACTTAGCTGACCATCATCACAGACAATACAGATTTCACACTAACGGTTATGACGATGCTCAATAAGATCATCCACCACCGCGGGATCGGCTAGCGTCGAGGTATCTCCCAAGCTGTCTAATTCATTGGCCGCTACCTTACGCAAAATTCGACGCATTATTTTGCCTGATCGAGTCTTTGGCAGCCCCGGCGCCCACTGGATTAAATCAGGCTTCGCAATGGGGCCGATTTCCTTAACGCAGAGAGCTATCAGTTCTTTGCGTAATGCCTCATCTGGTTTAATACCGGTCATAGGGGTGACATAACAATAAATACCCTGCCCTTTAATATCATGAGGAAATCCTACCACCGCTGCTTCAGCGATATTGGGGTGTAATACCAGCGCACTCTCTACCTCAGCCGTACCCATACGATGGCCAGAGACATTGAGAACATCATCTACACGGCCAGTGATCCAGTAGTACCCGTCCTCATCGCGACGCGCACCATCGCCAGTAAAATAATACCCTGGGTAGGCGCTAAAGTAGGTGTCAATACAACGCTTATGATCTCCGTAGACGCTGCGAATCTGACTGGGCCAAGAAGACTTAATCATCAGCAAGCCCTCTCCAGCACCTTCAATCTCATCACCTGCTGGATCGAGCAATACCGGTTGCACACCAAAAAATGGCTGCGATGCTGAGCCGGGCTTAAGCTCGGTTGCACCGGGCAATGGCGTTAACATATGAGCACCCGTTTCAGTTTGCCACCAAGTATCAACGATGGGGCAACGCGATTCACCGACCACTTGGTAATACCATTCCCACGCTTCAGGATTGATAGGTTCGCCCACCGTGCCCAATAACTTTAATGAACTACGCGAGGTTTTCTCAACAGCTTCTTTGCCGGCGCCCATCAGAGCGCGAATAGCTGTGGGAGCTGTATAAAACTGATTAACCTGATGCTTATCAATAACTTGCCAGAAACGCGAGGCATCCGGATAGGTAGGCACCCCCTCGAATATCAAGGTAATACCACCATTACAAAGAGGGCCATAAAGGATATAACTATGCCCTGTGATCCAACCCACATCTGCCGTGCACCAGTAAATATCTCCTTCTTTATAATCGAAAGTGTATTTATGGCTCATCGCAGCCATCAAAAGATAACCACCAGTGGTATGCAGCACACCTTTAGGTTTNCCGGTGGACCCTGAGGTATAAAGAATAAATAAAGGGTCCTCACTGTCCATCATTTCAGCCGCACAATCCGGCGACATGGATTCCATCGCTTGGTGATAGNAAATATCTCGACCATCAACCCAGCTAACCGACGCGCTAGTGCGCTCCACCACTACGCAACTATGCACATCGGGGCAACTTTCCAGNGCCTTATCGACATTCGCCTTTAATGGAATAGTCTTACCACCGCGAATGCCCTCATCGGCAGTAATAACCAATTGGCAATCCGAATCGAGAATGCGGTCTTTTAGTGCGTCGGGAGAAAAACCACCAAATACTACGGAGTGAACGGCGCCAATACGCGCACAGGCCAACATTGCATAGGCTGCTTCAGGAATCATCGGCATATAGATACAAACTCGATCACCTTTTTTCACACCACGATCGCGCAGTAAATTGCCTAACCGCGATACTTGCTCATGCAATTCTGCGTAAGTGATATTTTTATCATCACTGGGTTCATCTCCCTCCCAAATCAATGCAGTTTGATCCGCCCTACTGGCTAGATGACGGTCGATACAGTTTACTGCAACATTGAGTTTTCCACCGCCAAACCATGTGGCTTCGCCCGCTGCAAAGTCATAATTGCACACAGTTTGCCACGGCGTATCCCAGGTCAAAAACTCACTTGCCTGCTCAGACCAAAACAGATCGGGCTGATCGATAGACTGCTGATACATTTGTTGATATTTTTCTTTGTTGATCCAAGCAGTTTCCTGCCAGTGTGAAGGGACAGGGCGAGATGAAAATTCAGACATGGCAATACACCTACTTATATGGTTGCTAATGCGTTCCAAGGAAAAGAACACCGCTATTTCTTTTACCTATATTGTCTCAAGCTTTTTCTGCCGGTAACAAGGTAGGATCGGTAATAGCTGGCATCAAGCCTAATTATCGTTCTTGTATCGGGTTGGCTTGAGGCTATTTTTT
>NYXU01000061.1 GCA_002685715.1 Porticoccaceae bacterium
CCAACTGCCTCGCGATGCCAGCCGCTACTTTGGCGCTGCTTTTAGAGCTTCATTCTAAAAGTTCGACAAGTGCAGAAAAGGGGCGTTTATCGCCCCTTTTTTTATAAATAAAAAAATATCTGACTACAACGACTGTCGTCATAGGCGAAAATTAAGCTCAATGAATGCCAAATTGTTTTTTAATCGCAAAGTAAATATTCTCGCGGTTAAACGGGAAAGGTAAAATAATCAAAGCGATGATATGATTAGCTTTTAACGGTATATCCAGAGGAACATATGTCTCTTAGTGCAGGGTTTCAACCACTTTACAAACAAGTCTATGACCTGCTGACTACACGGCTGGTAGAGGGCTATTGGAAACCGTCTCAGTTACTGCCAAGTGAGATGGTGCTAGCAGAAGAACTTGGCGTTAGTCAGGGTACTGTTCGCAAAGCACTTAATCAGATGGTTGCTGAAAAAATGCTTCAGCGCCAGCAGGGCAAAGGTACCTTTGTTGCCGAACATACCCAAGAGAGTGACCTTTTCCGATTTTTTCGACTCCGTGAACCTCATGGGGAAATACTAATCCCAGAAACGGTAGTTCTGGGTTCATCACGTCGCACAGTATCCGAGGATGAAGCAAAAAAATTAAGCCTAGATGCTAATGCTCTGGTAGTCGAATTAACACGGGTGAGATCAATCCACAACAAACCCGCAATCATAGAAAAAGTGATACAACCGTTATCCGTGTTTCCGGATATTGATAAAAACACCGACTTGCCCAATGCTCTTTACATCCTCTACCAAGAAAAATATGGCATTACTGTAATGTCGGTCAATGATGAAATACGTGCCGTCGAAATCCCCGATGCCTATGCTCAACACCTCGATTTAGCCAAAGGTTCACCCGTATTAATGATTGAGCGCAGCAGTGTGAATATTGACGGGCGAGTTGTTGAATTGAGTACTGCTTATTGCAGTTCTGAGAACTTCGTTTACTCGGTTCAACTGACTTAATGACTTATCTGCAGCACCTGCCCGCACCGCAATGAATAATGATAGCGCCTGTGTTAACTTCACATTCGGGCTAGGAGCAGCACCTATGAGGCTTAAAGACAATGAAAATAAATAAACTAATCACTGTTCTGCTACCTGCATGTTTAGCTTTTAGTACCCTTAGCTTGGCAGATGATGGTGCTACCGAAAAACGGATTTTAGCCGCCATCTCATCGGATAATCGTACGCAGGACGACAAACAGAGAGACAGCTCTCGCAAGCCACTGCAGACCCTAATGTTTTTTGGCCTCAAAGAGGATATGAAGGTAGTTGAAATTCTGCCGGGAGGTGGTTGGTACAGTAAAATACTGGCTCCTGTATTAGCACAAACGGGTGAATACTACCTATCAATCGGTAGCGCCCGCGCCCTCAAAACGCTTAGTACACAAGGGTTAGATCAGGTAAAGATAGCCGAGAAAGATGTTCGCTTCGAGTTTGCTAAACGTGGACAGGCCCAGATCCATAGTATGGACCTCGGGGTCAGCGATATGGATATGGTGCTAACATTCCGCAATCTGCATAACTTCACGACGCAATCTCGCAAAGTGATGCATCAAGGAATATACAATGCTTTGCGTCCCGGAGGGGTATACGGAGTCGTTGACCATACCCTTCGGCATATGCAACCAAAATCTGATGAGACTTGGCGACGCATGGATCCAGTTCAGGCGATTAAAGAAATTACCGCAGTCGGCTTTGAGTTTGTCGATTTTAGTAACCTTCATTATCGCGCAGGCGATGACCTCAAGCTTGATACAACCAAACCGGCGATCAATCGGAATAGCGACCGCTTTACGCTAAAGTTTCGAAAACCGGCCGACTAGCTCTGCTATCGAAGTTTTAACAGTGCTACAGCCAAGCATCTTGGTCGATACTTGGCCGGTTTATTTACTGATGGGTTAAGATTAAAAAATACAGTTATTTTTGGTGCGAACCATGCCGCGCAAAAACAACCACTACTCAAACCCATCATTGCTGCTTTGCAAGAAAATAAGGCTTTTCCGCTGGTTTGCGCTGAAAAATCGCTAAGCTCTATTCACAGACTCGGACGTCTATTAGGCACGAATCTCTGCAGGGTATTGAGTAAAAGTCTGCTCGGCCAACTGTTGCACATAACCATTGGCATTAATCACATCACCCATCATCAACAATGCCGGCGACGGTAGCGGTGTGTCCTTAAGTCGCTCGGCAATGTCACTGACAGTCCCCAACATAACCTGCTGGTTATTGGAGGTGCCTTGAGCAACAACGGCAAAGGGCTTATCTACCGGACAGCCTCGCTCTATCAACTGACGGGTAATTTCTTGCAGATTGGAAAGGCCCATATAGAACACCACCGTACTGTCTTTTTGTAAGGCGAGATCCCAATTAATATGCATCTTGCCCTGCTGGCGGTGACCGGTAATAAAGGTGACAGCATGGGCATGATCGCGATGAGTCAGTGGTATCTGTGTTGCTGCGGCACAACCGATAGCGGCAGTAATACCTGGTACTATAGAACACTGAATGCCCTGTTTATTCAGATGATCTACCTCTTCGCCACCGCGACCAAAGATAAAACAATCACCGCCTTTTAGGCGCACGACATTTTTACCACAGCGCGCCAATGCCGCTAGTAGTTCGCAGATCTGTTCTTGGGGAAGACTATGCTGGTCTTTTTTCTTACCGACATAAATAAGATCACAACGCTGTGGCGCATAGTCCAATAATTCTGGGTTAGCTAAACGATCATAAACAATGGCATCGGCCTGTTGTAATAACCGCATCGCCTTAACGGTGATTAATTCTGCATCCCCCGGGCCTGCGCCTACCAGATGAACCATGCCATATGCTGTGCTATCGACCGGCTTTAAACTACCGCAATCAGGGTGACTGGTTTTGACCAACGAGAGAATTTTATTGTTCATAAGGTTTCCATAGTTAACGGGTTAATAGCCTGACTACACCAGACTAAGTGTTTGAGAAATAAGCTGGTTAAGCTCCGGCACACAGGAGCCACAGTTGGTGCCACATTTAAGTTGTTGCCCTAATGCCTCGGTCGACTGTGCACCATTTTCTATCGCCTCGGTAATCGACTTTTCACTGACTTTAAAGCAGGAGCAGATTAATTTACCTTGATCGGGTTGTGCGCTAGCGCTGATCAATGACCAATAGTTACCACTGACGTTTTCATCCAATAGTCTTTGCAGCCAACCTCTGCTCGGCAATAAGCTTTTATCCGCATGAGTAAAAATGGCCAGCTCAATTTGTTGGTCGCTGTAGCAGATCAATCGCTCATCACCGGCTTGTTTATCAACGTACTGTTCATAGGCTTGCGCTGGTCCTTGTTCGGTTAGGCGTTTAATGGCGATAAAGTCCTGCCAATTAAAATTCTCTGCCACCGCCACTTGGTAGAGATAACCTTGATTATTCTCCAGCGGTGACAGGTTCCAGCTCATAAAGGGTTCGCAGTTTAGCTTGGTGCGACTGGTTACCACCGCCCACACCGGCACCTCGACTTTAGCAATAGACGCCGGGGTACATTTAAATTCGGGCTGCCCAGAGATGGGGTCCGTAAGCGGCGCCACTAGGCTATCGACACGGGCACTATGGGCAAATTGGTTATTCCAGTGAATCGGTACAAATAGCTGATTGGGCTCAATACCTTTATCAAAAATAACATTGAGTTGCACTGAACCATAAGCGCTGGTGACCTTGGCTAGGTCATTTTCCATCAGCCCAAGGCGCTCGGCACAATCGGGATGAATAGCGACAAAAGGCTGATTAATATGGTCGAGTAATCTCGATGCACGACCGGTTCGCGTCATACTGTGCCATTGATCGCGGATGCGTCCGGTATTAAGAAGCAACGGGTATTGATCATTAGCACTCTGTTGCGGTGATGCTGCTATGGTGTTGATAAACTGTGCCTTGCCACTGCTGGTTACAAATTGTCCGGCAGTAAAAAGACGTGCCGTTCCCGCTGGGCTTGCCTCTGTCACCGGCCATTGAATGGGTTGCAGTTGCTGGTATTGATCGCTCGACAGTTGACTTAGCGCACCAATATTAAACAAACGATCGCCATTATTATTAAATGCCGATAGCGCCGCATGCTCGACAAAAATATCTCTGGGGCTGTGATAATTAAATGCTTGCTGATAGCCCATCGCCTGCGCTACCTGCGTCATAATCCACCAATCGTGACGCGCTTGCCCCATCGGTTTTACCAATGCCCGCTGGCGTGAAATACGCCGCTCTGAATTAGTCACGGTGCCATCTTTTTCGCCCCAGCCTGTGGCGGGTAACAATATATTCGCGGTGGCGGTAGTATCTGTTGCAGCGATGCAATCGGACACAATTACTGTGTCACAGTTTTCCAGAGCCGCTTTGACCTTATCGGCATTGGGTAGACTCACCACAGGATTAGTGCCCATAATCCAAATCGCTTTGATGCTGCCATCGGCAACTGCATCAAATAAATCGACGGCTTTAAGTCCGGGCTGTTGGCTGATGGCCTCAGCACCCCAAAATTCTGCGACGGTGGCGATATTGGCTGCGCTGTAATCCATATGGGCAGCCAACATATTAGCCAGACCACCCACCTCGCGACCGCCCATAGCATTGGGCTGCCCGGTAATAGAAAAAGGCCCTGCGCCTATCTTGCCCAGTTTGCCTGTCGCCAGATGGCAATTAATAATAGCATTGCACTTATCGGTACCGGTGGCTGACTGGTTGATACCCTGTGAGTAAAAGGTAATCGTTTTATCGGTCTGGGCAAACCATTGATAAAAAATGGTTAGATCGGCAATAGAGATGCCGGTCTGCTCAGCAACCTTATCCAGACTCGCATGACTTGCCTGCGCAATTGCCTGTGCAAAACCTTCAGTATGCTGGTCGATATAATGTTGATCGACGAACTTATTGGTCGCCAAATAGTGCAACAAGCCGGAAAATAAAAAACCATCCGAACCCGGCGCGATGGCCAGATGTTGATCGGCAATATCACAGGTTGCGGTACGACGAGGATCAATAACCACTATTTTAAAATTTGCATTAGTCTTTTTCGCTTCAGCGATACGACGATACAAGATCGGATGTGTCCAAGCGGCATTGGAACCCGTCAATACGAGTAATTCACATTGCTCAAGATCTTCATAGTTACAGGGCACGGCATCGCTACCGAAAGCGCGCTTGTAACCAGCAACGGCCGATGACATACAGAGTCGTGAATTAGTATCCACATGACCTGTGCCTATAAACCCTTTGGCGAGTTTATTGGCCACATAATAATCTTCCGTTAATAATTGACCTGATAAGTAAAAGGCGATCGCTTGCGGCCCATACTGATCACGGATATCACTTAATCGATTAGCAACTGCTTGAATTGCCGTGGGCCAATCGGTTTCCCGCCCATCAACTTGTGGCGAGGTCAAACGTCCAGCATCACCCATGGTTTCATGAAGTGCCGAGCCCTTAACGCAGAGCTTACCAAAATTGGCAGGGTGGCGATGGTCACCTGAGACAGCAATAATACGATTGTCTTTAACACTGGCTTCGACACCACAGCCAACACCGCAATAAGGACAGGTGGTTTTTATCTTACAAGCATCAGTCATTGCTGCTTGCTCACAGACTGAGTATTACTTTGTTATCGACCAACTCAACTGCATAAACAGGCACAGTGCATGCACTATCCTCTAAGCATTCGCCGGTCACTAAATCAAAATGTTGTTTATACAGTGGTGAGGCAACCACCAAACGCTGATTGATATCACCAACAATACCGCGGGACAGCACATTGGCTTTACCGATCGGGTCCCAATTGCCGATGGCATACAACTGCGGGGTTTCTTTGGGTAGATAAAACAGCGCAATTTGCTGGCCCTCTACATTGGCACAGATACCCGAGTTAATAATAAGATCTTGCTGCTCACAGATCGTCGTCGCTTGGCTCATCATTATTCCTTAGGCACTTTTGTCCAGTAGTTGTAGTCGCTCTTGCTCTGTCGCTGGTCGCGGTTGGCCGCGCTCCTGCACAAAGACAATGTGTTCATCTTCGGCATCGGTATTGACAAACTGCACAAAGCGCTTCATACGCTCGGGGTCTTCAATGGTGGTTTTCCACTCACACTGATAAGTGCCAACAATATTATTCATCTGCTGTTCCAGTTCAGCGGCGATGCCCAATGAGTCTTCAATAATGACTTGCTTAAGATAGTCTAAGCCGCCCTCCAGATTTTCCATCCACACCGACGTGCGCTGTAAACGATCAGCGGTGCGCACATAAAACATTAAGAAGCGATCAATGGTTTTAATCAGCGTTTCATCATCGAGGTCGGTAGCAAACAGATCTGCATGACGTGGCTTCATACCACCATTACCACAGACAAATAAGTTCCAACCGTTTTCTGTGGCTATCACACCAAAGTCTTTTGACTGAGCTTCAGCACATTCTCTGGTGCATCCCGATACCGCGGATTTGAGTTTATGCGGCGAGCGCAATCCTTTGTATCGGTTTTCAATATAGAGCGCCATGGCGACACTGTCTTGCACACCGTAGCGACACCAGGTGCTACCAACGCAGGATTTTACTGTGCGCAGTGCTTTGCCGTAGGCATGTCCGGTTTCAAAACCGGCTTCGACCAACTCTTTCCAAATCGAAGGTAAGTGCTGAACACGAGCACCAAATAAATCAATGCGTTGGCCGCCGGTAATTTTGGTGTACAAATTATATTTTTTTGCCACCTCGCCTAACACAATCAGTTTGTCGGGAGTGATTTCACCGCCGGCAATACGCGGTACAACTGAGTAGGTGCCATTCTTTTGCATATTGGCGAGAAAGGTGTCGTTAGTATCTTGTAGGCCCACATGCTTTTCTTCGAGCACATAGTCATTCCATAATGACGCCAGAATCGAACCCACCGCGGGCTTGCACACATCACAGCCGCGACCCTTGCCATACTTTTCCAATAACTCATCAAAGGTTTTAATACTGTCGACTTTGATTAAATGAAATAACTCTTGTCTGGTATAGGCAAAGTGCTCACAGATCGAAGTGTCGACTTCCAAACCGCGGGATGCCATCTCCTCATCGACAATATTTTTTAGCAAGGCCGCGCAGCCACCACAGCCGGTACTGGCTTTAGTTTCCGTTTTAATCTCACCGAGCGAATAAAACCCAGCATCCATGCTATCAACAATATCGCCTTTGCTAACATTGTGGCACGAGCAGATAATCGCTGTAACTGGCAGAGCAGCAGCGCCCAAAGTGGGCGCTTCACCCGCATTGTAGGGAAGAATTAATGTTTCAGGATCCGCCGGTAGTTCAATGCCATTGAGGTAGTACTGCAATAATGTGTCATAGTCTGAGCAGTCGCCCACCAGCACCGCACCGAGCAATGACTTACCATCTTTGCTCACGATCAACCGTTTATAGACTTCAATCCGTTCATCGCTAAAGGTGTAAGCAATGGCCCCTTCATCACGACCATGGGCATCGCCGATCGAACCGACATCAACACCGAGCAATTTTAGTTTGGTACTCATATCAGCACCTTGGAATGACTGCTTATCACTTCCAAGCTGACTCACCGCGGCTTCGGCCATGCGATAACCGGGCGCGACCAAGCCAAAGATTCTGCCGCCAAACAGGGCGCATTCGCCGATAGCAAAAATATCTGAATCACTGGTTTTGCAGTGATAGTCCACTTCAATACCACCGCGTTCACCAACCGTTAGACCACAGTCGCGAGCCAGTTGGTCATAGGGGCGAATACCGGCGCTGAAGACAATCATATCGGTGGCTAATGAACCGCCATCGGCAAACTTCATTAGCAACCTTGTATCACCTGCCGTATTGCTTTCGATCACCTCGGTGGCCTTACTGGTATGCACTGTGACCCCCAGCGCTTCGATTTTGCGTCGCAACATCGCACTGCCACCGGCATCGAGCTGCACCCCCATCAGCCCGGGCGCAAATTCCACCACATGGGTTTCAAGGCCAAGGTTCTGTACCGCATTGGCGGCCTCTAGTCCCAATAAGCCACCACCAACCACCACACCAACCCGAGCCTCATTTGCCTGCGCTTTAATAGCACCCAAATCATCAATGGTGCGATACACCACACAGGGGTCTTGATCATTGCCGGGCACCGGCGGTACAAAGGGATAGGAACCGGTTGCCAGCACCAATTTGTCATAGCCAAAGCTGCGGCCGGTCTCAGTAATCACGGTTTTATTATCGCGATCTATGCTGACAACCGGATCACCAAAATGGGCCTCAACACCGATTTCAATATAATGCTCTCTGGTGGTAAGCGCCAAATCCTCGGGCGAACGACCGGCAAAAAATTCTGATAGATGAACGCGATCATAGGCCGGTCGGGTCTCGCCACCGATAACCGTAATCTCGGCTTCAACCGGTGAGGCGACTAACTGTTCAACGTAATGGTGTCCGACCATACCATTTCCGACGATAACAACTTTTAACATGGTTACTTTTCCTTCAATTATTTTTCTAGGCGGCTTCGACTTTCTTCGCGGCAGGGTTTTTTTGCTTCTCGTAGAGGAAGCGCAATACCTGCTGGCGATAGTGATTAAATGCGGGATCATCGGCGAGTACGACGCGATCACGTGGACGGGGTAAATCCACTTGTAACACCTCACCAATGGACGCTGCGGGGCCATTGGTCATCATCACAATACGGTCCGAGAGCAGTACCGCTTCGTCGACATCATGGGTGATCATAATCACCGTATTGCCCAATTGCTGTTGGATATCCATCAATGAGTCTTGCAGATGGGCGCGGGTCAAGGCATCCAAGGCTCCGAAGGGCTCATCCATCAGCAGTACTTTTGGTTGCATGGCCAAACAGCGGGCTATCCCCACGCGCTGTTTCATACCGCCGGATAATTCGCCAGGCAGTTTGTGCATGGCATGGTTCATATGAACTAACGACAGATTGTGCTCAATCCAGTCACGCATCTCGGCTTTAGTTTTACTTTTTCTAAACACACATTTCACTGCCAGTTCAACGTTTTGGTAGACAGTCAGCCAGGGTAATAACGCATGATTCTGAAACACGACGGCGCGGTCGGGTCCGGGCTCATCAACTTCACGACCTTCCAAAATAACGCCACCTTGAGTGGCCTCATAGAGACCGGCAACAATATTCAACACGGTAGACTTACCACAACCAGAATGGCCAATAAGCGAAATAAACTCGCCTTTGGCAATGCCCAGATCGACATTCTGTAGCGCCCGAAATGGTTCTCCATCGGTAGGGAATTCGATACCGACCTGACTTATTTCTAAATAATTATTTTTCATAATAACGTCTCCCCAACTAGCGAAGTATTGCTTGCTTGTCCCATGACACGCGCTTTTGCACGGCCAACATCAAGCTGTCTAAGATAAAACCAATCACACCGATAACGAGTACGGCGACCATAATGCGGCCGAGCGAATTGGACGAACCGTTCTGAAATTCATCCCAAATAAATTTACCGAGACCGGGATTTTGAGCCAGCATCTCAGCGGCAATTAACACCATCCAGCCAGTGGCCAAGGATAAACGCAGGCCGGTAAAAATCATCGGGATGGCAGAGGGAATAACGATCTTACGAATATGCACGGTGGCACTGAGCTGAAGTACTCGGCTAACATTAATTAGATCGCGATCGATACTGGCGACACCGACAATGGTATTCACCACTGTTGGCCATAAACAGCAGAGTGCGACGGTAAAAGCAGAGGTCAGAAATGATTTTTCAAATAGGGGGTCATCGGTCACATATAGCGCTGACACAACCATGGTCACCAGCGGCAACCAAGCCAATGGCGACACCGGTTTAAAGGTTTGAATTATGGGATTAACACAGCGGTAAATGGATTCGCTCAGCCCGCAAATAATACCCAGTGGCACCGCCACTAAGGTCGCAATCATAAAGCCAAAAGCCACAGTCAGCAGACTGGTACCTATTTGGTCAGCAAAGGTTGCTTTACCGGTGTAAGCACGAATTTTAACTTTTGCATCAGGATTTTTCGCCAACTTTTTGGCATTGCGCTTTTCTTGACGTTCATAAAACGCAGTTTCTTTATTGCGCTCGCGCTGGTGCTCGGACAATAGGTTGTTAGATTGCTCCCATACCTGATTAGGACCGGGGAACTGGCCTAATGAGGTGATGATATTATTGGCCACTAATTGCCAGAGCAATAAAAAAACGACAATGCCAAATGCGGGCAAGGCCAGTGTTTTAATCAGTGTACCGCACCATAGACGCAGGTTGACAGTTGTCAGTATGTCAGCGAGCTGGGCAATGTTTAACTTGGTGGGTGTGACGCGCATTATTTGTTTCCTTTGGGTTAAAAAGCGACTGACTCCGAAGAGCCAGCCACGTCTTGCTCAGGGAGTAATCTATAACTAGAGAACGTCGTCTTTCAGGCCAATCGGAAACTTCTTCAGATAGGCATTGGGTTTTGAACCGTCGTAAACGATATTGTCGATAAAGTGCTTTTGTGGTGGCCGGAATCCCGATTCAGTGGCAAAGGCCGGGAAATCTGATTGACTCACCAACTCCTCTTCAATAAGCGCTTTTGCTGCCACTTCGTAGATATCTGGGCGATAGACAGATTTAGCGACATCGAAATACCAGTCATCAGACTTAGGTTCTGAGATCTGTCCCCAGCGACGCATCTGCGTCAGATACCAAACGGCATCCGAGTAGTAGGGGAATGTCGCGTTATAGCGGAAGAACACATTGAAATCAGGCACGGCACGCTTATCGCCTTTTTCATATTCAAAAGTACCGGTCATGCTATTGGCAATAACATCATAATCGGCACCAACATATTCACTGCGAGACAGAATCTCTACTGCGGCGGGACGATTAGCATTATCATTTTCATCCAACCATTGCGCAGCGCGGATTAGCGCTTTAACAACACGGGCGGTAGTGTTGGGGTATTTTTCGGTGAATTCTTTGGTCATACCAAAAACTTTTTCTGGGTTATTTTTCCAGATTTCATAATCAGTAATTACTGGCACGCCAATGCCTTTAAATACAGCTTGCTGATTCCACGGCTCACCAACGCAATAACCATAAATAGTACCTGCCTCCAATGTCGATGGCATCTGTGGTGGCGGTGTCACAGAGAGTAATGCTTGGGCGTCTAATGTACCGCTAGTATCACCTTTGTGCGGCGCATAGTAGCCCGGGTGGATATCGCCCGCAGCCAGCCAGTAGCGCAATTCATAATTGTGGGTAGAGACAGGGAATACCATGCCCATTTTGAAGGGCTTACCTGCATCAGCGAAGCTATCAACAACAGGCTTAAGGGCATCTGCTTTAATTGGGTGGACCGGCTTGCCATCCTTATGAGGGATATTCTTTTTCATTTGCGCCCAAATATCATTGGACACGGTAATACCATTACCATTGAGGTCCATACTAAATGGCGTGACAATATGGGCCTTAGTGCCATAGCCGATTGTAGCGGCTAGGGGCTGTCCCGCTAGCATATGTGCACCGTCGAGCTTGCCATCGATGACACCATCGAGCAGTACTTTCCAGTTAGCCTGCGCTTCAATGGTGACGTACAGGCCCTCATCTTCGAAGTAGCCGTTTTCATAGGCTACGGCGATAGGTGCCATATCGGTAAGCTTAATAAAACCAAATTTAAGCTCATCTTTTTCTGGTTCTCCAATCTCCGCTTGAGCGAATACCGCACTGACCATTAGGGCAATAGCGCCAAGAGATTTTGTGAGAACACAGACCACAGACTGATCGCTGCGATGTGCCGTTGTTACATCTTTCATAAAACAGTTACCTCATAGATAGGGAGTGAAATAAAGCCAAAAAAAACCCGCCTGCAGGTCATCCAGAGATTCACCTGAGGCGGGCATCGTTACCCTGCTGCCGGAAGTCATAACACCGAATCAGCACTCATACATAAACTATTCAAGATATATGCCAACTTTGCATAAGAGAAAAAATTCGCTGTAACCCAAGGCCTAGAGCAAGCTGGGCCAACGATTAGACACAGAATTTTAAGAAGTAAGAATCAATTCGCACTCAAGTGGTGCGGTAGTGAATCAACCTAGCACCTGATTTGCACAGTAATTGGGCTTTTGCTTGAGCTGAATTAGCTAAAACTGGTCTCGGTAATCCTGAGACGGACAGTCAATATTTAATAACTGAGCTGCTTCGCGATATAGATCAGTGCGGTAACAACGCTGTACCAGTGAGCGGGCTCGCTCGGGATCTATCTGCTTACCCAACAATGGGGTAAATTGCGTTAGCATATTTTCGGCATCTGATCGCCAGGGGAACCCGGCATTGAGGTGGTCGAAAACATGAAAGTTAATCTGCTCAGACTGATCTTGAGCACGCTGATGAAATAGCTGTCCAGTTAATGAGGGACGTAAATAGTCGGCGGGCAGATCTAGGTAAGAGGCCTGCGAGAGTATTTGAATCGCCTGCTCGCGATTATCCATATTAGCCATCCAGCGGCAGGCTTCCATGAGTGCAAGGCGCAAGCGCAGATGAGCACCAGGATTTTTGCCATGCCAGGACTCCATCACCGCTAATACTTTTTCCGGCGCCCCATTCCAAATACGCACGCCTGTCGTCGCTAGCACGCCAGATCCATGCTCCACCGCAATACTGTTCCAAGGTTCGCCGACACAAAACCCATCGATAATGCCCTGCGCGAGACTATCAACCATTTGCTCAGGTGGCAGAACAATAATCCGCGCATCGGTATCTGGATCGATACCGGCCATCTCCAGCCATTGCCGCAGTAATAATGTATGTGTGGAAAAGTTATGCACGCTGGCAAAGGTCAATTGATGCTTAGATTTGTTTATTTCAGTTTTTAATGCTCTGGCTGTTAATAGCGGGTCATAGACATTGGCACCGCTATCTATGTGTAATTTACTCCACAGCGAAGAAGATAAGGTAATACCATTGCCATTGAGTGACAGCACCAAACCGCTAATAATCGGTGCCCTTATACCAGCGGCGCCTAATGTTGTCGCCATTCCCATCGGAGCCAGCATCTGGCACGCATCAAAGGCACCAGCAATCATCTTATCGCGGATATTGGCCCAAGAGACTTCTCTGTGCAGACTGACATCAAGGCCATAATCGCTATACAGCCCCAACTCTTGAGCGACAATAATCGGTGCACTATCACTGAGCCTCATATAACCCAGTTTTAGCTGTGAACGCTCTGCCGGCGGTAATTTATTAATCATGGATGAATTCATAGCGGTATCAACTTTTAGTTATTTTTAGCCAGAATGGAGATAACCGATTGCGCTGCCTGTTGCATGCTCTGGTTGGTATCCATAGACAGACTACGCAACTGCTGATGGGCCTCTTCTTCGGTAAATTTATGTTGTTTAATCAGCAGGCTCTTGGCCTTATCAATAACCGATAGACTTTCCAGACGATCTCTGGTGCTATTGAGCGCCTTGCGCAGAGACTGGAACGACTTAAACTGCGCGATCGCGACATCGATAACTGGCTTCACCCGGTTGGCATCAACACTGCCCATAAGGTAGGCGCTGACGCCTGCATCTACCGCCTCTTCAATAAAGCTTGGATCTTCTTCCTCAGAGAACATTACTATTGGTGTAGGATTGTGGGCATTAATAACAGAGAGACTCTCCAATACATCGCGACCGGGAGATTGCAGGTCAATCAGAATAATATCCGGCCGGTGCTGTTCAATCTGAAATAGTAAGCCAGACGCTGTGGGCAGCCTGGAGACAACCTCATATCCTGCCGCCACTAGGTGACTATCGACGATAGCAGCTCTCTCTGGGAGATCATCTACCAGCATAACGCGCACCGGTGATAAGGAAGACGTTGTCATGAAATAGTTAATTCGTTTACTAAAATAACTTGGATAGCTGCATTATACAGCTACCCAAGCAATGTATTAATTTTATAACCTAGATTACAGATTAGTATTTAGCACTGATAGTAAACCACAGCTTTTCTGTATCTGAGGCATGACTATCAGCATCATAAGACGCATACTTTAGTTGCACAGATAGGCCCTTTTTAATTGGGTAAGTCGCTACCACATCAAATTCGGAACCCAAATCAGCACCACCATAATCTGCACTAAAATCATGATAGAACAGTGCCACCTTGGCCGGCCCTAGTTTGCCTGCCAGTTTTAGATAACTGTCCTCAACACCATTAGCAGGGGTGCCGAGAAATTTATCGGCCCAACCCTGGAACTTGTGCAAAGTGGCTAATGGCGTTTTAAATGCCGCAGTACCCTTATCGCTACCTAATACTTCATATCCTAATGCAACTGAGATTGGCTTTAACGGAAAAGTCACCTCAGCCATCAGATAATCAGCATCATAAGAGGTTGGGTTATCAGCATAGTCAGACTGTGTGGCATAGGCCGCAGTCAATGCAAAACCATCAAACTTGCCGCTGTATTCAATACCATAGGTGCTCGATGAGTTAGCTGCCGCATTGGCAAAGTCTAATAAGTAAGCATAACCTTTCACACTCTGGCCTTTAGCTGGCGAAAATGACGCATAGGCAATATGGCTATCTGATTCCCAACGCTTGGCTTGAACTGCACTATCTTTTGGCCCGAAGATTCGATTGACGTTCCAGATATAGCTGTAATCGATCGATACCGGACCAACCGCCTTAGATGATAATGTCAACGCATCATAGGTTTGCTCATTCTGACGAAAACCTACGCCACCCACAAAACGCTGCCCGCCATGGAGGATACGCTGTCTGCCAAACGTGGCGACAATATCATCCGCTTTGTAGCTAAGCGTCGCTTGGTTAAAGTCAGTGCCATCTGGGTCTGCCACAATGGGATAACCAGCATTGCCATTGGTCGGGGTGCGATAATTCTCGTCACCGATGATGGTCACATTATCTACTTCCATTGTGGCAGTTAAGCCCTGATAGGCTGCAGACTTATAGGTCAGCCTAGATTTTAAGGTCGATGCATTGGCATCTTTGCCGACACCATCTTGGTCGACAAATTCATAGCGGTAGCGAAATGATAACGAGGTATCTCCTTCACTGAGCATTTCTGCAACAGAGTTGGCCGGCGCTGCATAACTGAGCGTAAAAGGCTGAAAGGCGATAATCGCGACTGCACCAAGGGAGGCTAGTCTAAAATTTTTCATAGTGGTTCCTATCGATATTAAATAAAAAAAGCCTACGCACAGGTTTCCCCACACGTAGGCTCCGTTGCCTGGATAAATTAAATTGTCACGAACCGCAATGGT
Organism: Porticoccaceae bacterium; assembly: GCA_002685715.1. Taxonomy (GTDB): domain Bacteria; phylum Pseudomonadota; class Gammaproteobacteria; order Pseudomonadales; family Porticoccaceae; genus HTCC2207. The sequence goes on from NYXU01000061.1 coordinate 15,297, forward strand.
TCCTGATACCAATAGGCAATACAAAAACTGTGCCAAATCAATAAAATCAATGAGTTAGCAGAAATAATGCCTATCATAGGCTCTGAATAATTTTCCCGCAGGATAAAAATGCACCACAACCTATCGCCATAACGGTGCACATGCGCCATTTTACAGCACATTATTTTGATCTAAGATGCATACCACTAAGCAACAGGGAGGGCTCTTTGATTAATTAACTGCGGAGCTTTCTGATTAACTGCGGAGCTTTCTGATTAACTGCAGAGCTTTCTGATTAATTACACAGCTTTAGCTCATTATAAGTAGCGTAAATAAAATTCGACGATGCGCTTTTCAAGCGACGCTGAGTCTGATTGTCAAGCTCTGGCATGGATTTTACAGGAGGCCTGCCAAAGCGCCTTAGGTTGGTTGGCCGCAGCATAATTTCTCTCAGCATGACTGAAATTTATCAGGTTATCATCAGAGCAGTGAATAAAAGCTATCGGTCTTGGTGCTATATCTGTCAGTCTATCCTCAGGATTAAGTGCATCCATATCAATTTCGGTCCGCTGCTCTAAAAGCCAGATGGTCAATGGTAACAAGGGAAAACTTGGCAGACCCATATGTTGCCGAATAATTTCCTCATACAAATCAGTTAAGTTGGACCAGCCAGCTTCAAATACAGCTGCACCAATACGGGAGTCTTTGGCCATGGCCAATACCGAGGTTGTAGCTCCCATAGAAGTACCAAATATACCAATATGCTGAATTTGTTTGTGATCAGATAAATAATCCACAGCGGCTGTGACATCCTGTTGTTCGAAGAACCCCATCGACGAAAAAGATCCTGTACTGGCGCCATTATTTCTTAAATCAAATGCGCGAATATTTAGCCCCGCTTGGTGGAGCGCGCTAAACCACCGCATACCCTCGTGGCGATCAGCACCATGGCCATGCACAAAGATGATCGCCTTAGTCGCGTTTTTTACAGGTATATACCAACCACTCAAACGTTCGCCATCAACGGATTGAAAGGAAATATCTTCGAATAGCATTGATAACTGCGAGGGATCGTCGCAGTAAATAAAATGCTCTTCACTGCAACTATAAGAGGGATACATAACACTCGATGACAATAGCCAAGCTAACACGATAAGTCCCAGACCGAGCAATCCGCTAAACCCGACAATGATGGAAATAGTTTTTTTGCTCTTATGGCCCTTTACTTCATTCAACAATACATCTCAGCGCGCGATAAGATCAAAATCGACGCCATTACTCTCATCATTGGCATGTCGAGCGATCCATAATTTAAATCGTCCAGGCTCTACCACTTTTTCTAGATCTCGATTATGGAAATGCAAGTCATTACTGGATAAAGTAAAAGAGATGGTTTTTGTCTGACCTGATTTAAGGGTAACGCGTTCAAAGCTTTTCAGCTCTTTGACTGGTCGTGTCACATCGCCGAAAATATCCTTTATATAAAGCTGAACAATCTCAGTGGCCTTCACGCTCCCTGTGTTTTGCAAATCAATTGACACATTAATATCATCCCCCAAGGCAATGTCGCGATTGGCCAATTTTAAGTTACTGTATTTAAAACTCGAGTAACTAAGACCATAGCCAAAAGGAAATTGCGGTCGATGACCATAGTCCAAATAATTTGATGAATTGCCTGGCTCATGTTGCCAAGTGAGGTCTGGCCTAATTTTATCCATGCGCGTGTAATTGCTATCTGTTGGCGGACGTCCTGTGGCTTTATGATTATAGTAAATCGGTACCTGACCACTGGCTTTTGGCCAAGTGATGGGTAATTTTCCGGACGGTGTTTGTTCACCATACAAGACATCAACCAATGCCGGTCCGGCCATCGTGCCCGGATGCCATGCCATCATTAAGCTATCAACTTTGTTTACCACATGCTCTAAGCCATTAGGTCTACCCGAAAGCACAACCAAGACGAGTGGTTTGTTGAGTTTTGCCAACTCACTAATCAATTCAACCTGAGCCCCGGGAAGATCAATATTTCCACGGCTATGTCCCTCGCCGGTCAATACAGCTTCCTCACCGCCGAAGAAAACAATCACATCAGAGGCCTTCGCCACTTTAATTGCCTGTGCAAACCCCTCTTTACTGACACTACGGCTATAAGACAAACCAGCGGCATATTTCACATTGCTAGCGAACTCACCGAGATAATCATCAAGCGCAGGTAATAAAGTTCGAGAGTGCTTTGCCTCGCCTTCATAAACCCAAGTGCCCATTTGCTGATAGGGTACTTCAGCGAGGGGACCAATAACGGCCACCTTTTGCTGCTGACGTAGTGGTAGCGTTTTATTTTCATTTTTGAGCAACACAAATGATTGCATTGCTGCGTCCTTGGCTGCATCAAGGTACTCCTGTTTAAGAAACTCCGTATCGCCCTGTGGATAGGGCTGTTGAAATAATCCCATGGCAATTTTTGCTCGCAACATTCGTCGCACCGCAGTATCGACCTGCGCCTCATCAACCTCACTGGAAGCAATAAGCTCCGGTAGATTATCGCCTAAAGCGGTTGAATACATTTCAAAATCCAAACCTGCCTTGGTCGCCTGTTTTGCGGCATCCCTAGCATCAGGTGAAAACCCATGCGCCACCATTTCCATTACGGAGTTCCAATCGCTGACAACAAAACCAGTGAAACCCCATTGCTCTCGCAGAATATCCGTCAATAAATGCTTGTCGGCTGTCGCCGGTATACCATCCAATTCGCTGTAAGAGGTCATCAGAGATACCGCACCAGCATCAATTGCCGCTTTAAACGGCGGCAGATGATGGTCATGCAACTGTCGCATAGACACGTTGGCTGTGTTGTAGTCACGTCCACCCTCTGCTGAACCATAGCCGGCAAAATGTTTCGCGCAAGCCGCCAGCGAGTCGGGACGACTTAAATCATCCCCCTGAAAGCCTCGCACCATAGCGGCAGTAAGGGTTGAGGTTAGAAACACATCCTCTCCTAAGGTTTCGGCAATACGCCCCCAACGTGGATCTCTGCCAATATCAATCATTGGTGCAAAAGTCCATCGGATTCCAGCTGAAGTTGCTTCCTTTGCCGCCACTCGAGCACCAAGCTCGACAATAGAGGGATTCCAGGTCGCAGCCTGACCTAAAGGAATCGGGAAGATGGTTTTATAACCATGAATAACGTCGTGACCAAAGATAAGCGGAACGCCGAGCCGACTTTCTTCGACGGCAATTTTCTGTAGTGTGGCAAAAGCGTTGGGATTATAACTACTCCTAGGGACATTGAGAAAACCACCCACTTTGCCGCGTCTAATATCTTCTTTGACGCGAGAAATATCCTTGTCTTTATATTCACTCCAATCTCGAAGTGACATTTGCCCGAGTTTTTCTTCGAGTGTCATTGCACCGAGGATTTTATTGACTTGCCTTTCCACTTGCGCATCTTGCGCTGACTTAATAAAAGGACTACTACTCTGCCCCCCTTGCACAGTCAAAGAGACGCTTGCGGCAACAATAAAAGCGGCGATAGAAAATAGTGTTTTTTGTATGCGGTGATTTTTCATTAATAAAGTCTTAACGTTATTGGTAGACCTATTTCAGTCTAGGGGAAATGCCGATTTCACGGCAGCGATAGTTGTCTTTTAAAACCTTACTGAACAACAATATTTTTATAGTAAATGGCGAAAGTGACATTCAGTGTCTCGCAAATAAATAACTAAATTTCACACCATGAGTGCGGGGAGCCAAATAAGTAGCAACGAGACCCGACTCAGTAATAACATTTCCTGAGTCTACTTTGACGGCCTTATCAGTGGCATTATTAATAAATGCGGTGACGGTCCATTTAGTTGAAGTCGGCTTAAATGTGAGGTTGAGATCCAACATTTGATAAGGCCTCTGCACACCCACATCGGTGCCACCATTGGGTAGCCTTGCAAAAACGCCCGCAGCCACTCTGTCGCGGTTATAAATATCGAGGAAATATTTGTCTGAGGCCTTGATAACGACCCGCGGCGTAGCGATTCCCCAGTCGAATATAAAGTCATGGCTATACGCTAGGGTCAACTTCCAGTTGGGTAATCTAGGGGGGCTGTTGCCGGATAATACAACAGGGTCTTGTGGAGATAACGATGCATGAGCAACGAAGGGATTAAACAGATCACCAAATAATGTGTCGGGTATTTCAAACCGATCAAAGTGAGCATCGGTAACAGCCGCGCTTATTTGCAGTCGGTCCGCATCTGTTAACGCCCAATCAAGTTCCAATTCTAGGCCACGAATCGTCGCCGCTGATGCATTGCGCACCACAGTGCTACCACCAGTATCAGCGATACCATCATTATTAATATCCAGCCGGTCTTCATTAGAGAACTGGAGGTTATTGTATTTAGCTTGAAACATAGCCAGGTTAAATCGCAGACGATTATCGAGATACTGTGATTTAAACCCCAACTCGAAATTGGTCACAGTCTCTGGTTCAACAGCATTTCCCGCGTCCTGAATATGACCCGACTTAAAGCCCGTTGACAGCGAAGCAAAGTACATTATCCGATCAGAAGGGCTGAATTCAAAGTTGACCAGACCACTGACATTTTTCCAAGTCACTGACAAATCATTGACTTGGCGAATCCAGCAGGGCTCATTACCAATACCTTGCTTAGTGCCATTATCATGATAAGCACCTCGATTGATGGCATGTTGTGTCGCCGCATCGGCATAGATATCTTCAGGGTTTGGCGCTCCCGGACCAATTGAGCTGGAGTCAACATAAGGCCCCAACAACGAGGTTACTCGACAATTAATCGCACGACCACCATGATCAGACTTGGTGTCTTTTGTATGTCTTGCGCCCAGCGTAATGCGCCTATATTGATCTATATCATAGGTCGCCTGCGCAAAGACGCCGAGAGACTCAACTCGCCTATTGGGCTGAATTGCGTAGGAAACAGCACCACCATCAGCGTTGCTAATCCAGCTTGTCGCTCCCTCGGAATAGCGTCCGCCACCAGCATTTTGCTGATCTACAGCGAAAACAATACTGTTTTTTTCACGCGAATAAAAAGTGCCCAATACCCAACGCAAGCGCTCAGTATCGGCATTCATTAACTGCAGTTCATGGGAGGAAAACTGGAAATTTGAACTATGTGTGCGCTGCTGCTCAAAACTACTACTCCTACCAAAGTCAGCATCAACAATCTGTTGCCTTGTCATAGTTGACCGCCCATAGAGATAACGAACCGAGTAAGTCGAAGCTTGATAGTCCAATTGATTTCGCCAAGTCTCGTTGCTGAGATCGAGGAAAGAGGGGCTATCAGATACCACTGCTCTGATGCCCTGAGTCACCAGCGAGGGGTCTAACTGAGCAATGCCCGATCCCTGATCTCTATATTTTTCAACACTGGTCAGGGCGCTAAAGCTTTCTGCGGGCTGCCACAAAGAGGAGATCCTCCAACTCTGCTGATCTGCCATTTCCGGTCCCTTCTGGCCATAATCAACGGCCTGGTCATAATCAGTTAGGTCGGCGATATCGGTGGGGTAATGGGCGCCAAGACCAACGTAATTATCTAGCAGATCGGTATAGGAGTTATGTTTTAGGGTCGCCCCAGCAATTCGCAAACCAAAAGTCTTATGGATGGGTAGGTCAATTGCGCCACGGAATTCGCGACGATTGTAGTTGCCAAAGACAGTCGACCAATGGCCATCTACACCGTCCAACGATGGCCTGTGATTATAAATATTGACACTTCCAGACGTTGAATTGCGACCCAGCAACGTACCCTGAGGCCCACGCAACACCTCTATACGATCTATATCGTAAAGCAACGCCGCGACTGCCTGTGATCTCGGCGAGTAAATACCGTCGACATGAATTGACACCGGCCCATCGGCAATTTCGGTGATATTAGTTGTCCCCACGCCACGCAACTGCACGAGCATAGCAGCCTGAGGGGCGGTACTCGTCATCTCGAGACCAGGGACCATATAGGCAAGCTCACCTAAATTAGAAACACCGCTGGCATCCAATCTAATCTGATCAAACACCGAAACAGCAATAGGCGTTTTTTGTAAATCCGTTGCTCTGCCTGCAGCAGTGACAATAATTTCTTGCAGATAAGTATCATCTACAATGCCCGTGTCAGGCGAGATAGATACAGCTGTATTATCAATTATTTTGTACTGTAACCCACTCCCTTGAAGAAGTATGGCTAGGACTTCGGTGCGCGTAAAATAGCCATTGATATCTGGTATCACATGCTGTCGCAACAGTTCAGTGGTACCAATAATATTGATATCTGCCTGCAATGAGAAAGCAACCAGTCCCGATTCCAACGATTGCGATGGGATATTAAATTGCAGCTCAGGCTGATCGATGTCAGCCATGCTATGCGGAGATAACACAAAATTAACGGCGAAGGAGAACGCTACTACAATAATAAATTGTTGCAAAATCGACCCCCTATTCTATTCGCCCGATTTAATATCTAATTATTGCCGTAGATATCCATATTCGATGCTTATCTTTTTATTTTATCTGTGCAAAGCGACACTTAAAATTTAACATTAAGAATATAAGCTGATGTTAAAGTCCATACAATAGCGACACTTATAACAGCACCCTTTTGATCTCACGTATGGCCTACTTGGCCGATTTGGGTGCTTATTGTTAGCTACTTAATGCGTTCCTTTGACTGCCCACAGCGTCTCCATCTCTTCTAATGTCTTGCCTTTAGTCTCGGGCACCAACTTCCATACAAAAATCATGGCAACCACACAGAATACAGCAAAAACAAAATACGGTAGCGCGCCATTAAAGTCATTCTGATTGAGCGCACTTTCATTAACCAGCGGGAAACTATTGGCTACCAGCGCATTGAATAACCACTGAGCGGCAACGGCCAGCGACATCGCCACGCTGCGCACATTATTGGGGAACATCTCCGAGAGCATTACCCACACCACGGGTCCCATAGACATAGCAAATGAGCCGATAAACACCAGAATTGCTACCAGAGAGATAACGCCCATCTGTTGGCTGTATATGGTCAAACCAAGCACGCTAAGGCCAATAAACATACCAACACTACCGCCAATAAACAGTGGTTTACGGCCCCAGCTATCAACCTTATAAATGGCTACAAAGGTGAAAATCAGATTGACTGCACCAAGCCACAACTGTTGTTTAAGCGCATCTTCTGGCCCATAGCCGAGCGCATTACTGAAGATTTCCGCTCCGTAATAAAGAATTGCGTTAATCCCAGTAATCTGCTGAAAAATTGATAACATCACGCCTAGGAATAGTGCGAAACCGATGCCTTTGCCAAATAGCACCGCCATATTAGGCGCTGCGCTATTGGCCAACGATGCCTCTATCTCCGAAAACTCTGCAGCCGCCTCCTGTTCGTTTGATGTAATGCGAGCGAGTACAGACTTAGCCTCCTCAGTACGACCCTGCAAAATTAACCATCGCGGACTATGAGGCACAGTAATCAATAATAATAAGAACGCCACAGCAGGTAAAAGCTCAGACCAGAACATAATGCGCCAACCCTTATTCACATTATGCTCGTGAAGCTGCTTAAGCACCTCTGGGGACATATCCTGAGTATCGCCTCCACCGATAAAGTAAGTGGCTAAAAACACCACAAAAAAACCGATAACCACAGCCAACTGATAATAAGACACCATACGGCCGCGGTGCTTGGGAGGTGCTATTTCAGCAATATACATAGGTGCTGCCAACGAGGCCATGCCCACGGCGAGACCACCAATAATGCGATAAATCGCCAATTCATTGAGCGACTCAGCAATCCCAGAACCCCAAGCCGAGACAGTGAAAAGCGCCGCCGCAAGGATTAATGTGTACTTGCGACTAATACGCTTGGTGAGATAACCACCAACCAACGCACCGATCAAACAACCATACAGAGCACTACTCACCGCCCAACCCTGTTGCGCGGCCGAAAAATTGAAATATTCTGTAAAATACAGCTGACTACCAGCAATCACACCAGTATCGTAGCCAAATAATAACCCGCCTAAAGCCGCGACAATGGTAATTTTCAGAATAGTAAGTGTTTCGTTTCTGGAAGGTACTTTACTGGAAGGTACTTTACTTGAAGGTACTGCGGTATTCATGATTCCCTCTAATATTTTTTATTGTAAATATGGTATCGGCACGTAAAATCCGGTGTGATTAAAACCGCCGGAGACATCCTATCTTTCGGCATCAAACCCTAATAAGCAGATCAATGCGCCCAGCTAGTTTTTAAGAAGAATAATATCGTCAGCAACGGTATGCACTTCAAGTGGCAAGGTCTGCGCCAACATCTGTGGTAACTGACCAACCTGATCGGTGCGAAGCGTCATGGTGACTTTTACATCGGCCAAATCTTGCGATTGCAATATTATTTTGCCATCAAAGTAGCGACCCGCATCGGCAACAACATCTGCCAGTGCAACATCTGTATAAATAAGTCGACCCAGACGCCAAGCGCCCAAGTCGGAATGCGGGACATTAAGCACTGCTTCAAAGGCCTGACCACTGGCTTTTACTATCTTCTGCCCTGCAGTCAATACAGCATCTGGAATAGCGGTTATTACACCATTCTCACCGAATACATTAACCACTCCCTCTAAAACAGCCACGCTAACCACATCGCGCACCTTTTGCACATTAAACTGTGTACCCACGACTTCGACCGCAACATTATTCACGGTAACAAAGAAAGGTTTTTGGCGGTCTTTAGCTATATCAAAAAAGGCTTCGCCACTAATCAAATCAACAGACCGCTCAACATCTGAAATACGTGTACTTATTTGCGACTTTGCACTCAGGGTAATTTCACTACTGTCGGCCAAGGTTATGGTTCTTAACTCACCCGCCTCAGTGCTGTAATGTGTGATAATTGGTGCAGTTGGTTTGGGCAGTAAAAGCACACCAACCGCAACGCACACTAGAGCAAATGCCATAGCATACTTTGGCGCTGGAACTAGCGACTTGATCATTGCAACAGGTGTCGAAATAAAAGACATAAGGCGAGCGGACAAAGGCTCAACTGAACGCCGTAATGCACTGCCCTCGACAGTGCCAGATAGCTCCCCGACAGTCTGCCATACAAGCTCTATTTGCCGATAGGATTGTTGATGGTCAGGATGCTCTGACAACCAGTCACGCAATTCTTGACGCTCTGCCGCAGACACGTCCGCTGACTGCATCAGTGTAAACCACTCTGCCGCCTGCTTATTAATCTGATCTGGTAACTGCATGTTATTTCCGCTCATTTAGCACCCTGATCCATTTGCGTCTGCAACGCCTTCTGACAATCGACAAGTGCCTTGGCAACATGCTTGCGTACCACAGTCTCCGACAAACCGACTGTGCGAGCGATTTGAGCGTAACTCATTCCATCAAAACGATTCATGATCAGCAATCTCCTCCGCTTCTTGGGCATACCCCAAAGCGCTTTCACTACAAGACCCAACTGTCGCTTACCATCATGGATGCGGTCGGGACTTAACTCTTCCACTACTGACGTGCCTGACTCAACAACTGCCTGCACATGCCGTTGGCGCACACCACCATGCCTCTTTTGGTCGATGGCAATGTTGTAGCTAGTCTTGTATAGCAGCGCCCTTGGGTTTTTTATATCTTTGAAGTCCATTTCAATCACGCGAGTAAACGCGGCCTGTACAATATCCTGCGCCTCATCATTACTCACATTGACTTTGTTAATAATGTAACGACAAAGTTCCTTGCGATGGCGAATATAGACATCATGCATCTCTAAATTTTGGTTGTCAGGTGTCATAAAACCCTGCCAACCAAAGAACAATATTTACCCATAAACAGGGAAACCCCCGAACGCCTAATAACGGTGACTAACAGCTACCATAATAAGACGTTCTACCCCGGCAAATCCACCCTCTTACATTGCTCGACGCTCGCCACAGCACTATAAAGAGCAGCTCGCATCGCCCTGATTACTAACGATAGCAATAGAACTGAGTTGTATGTTCATTACACCGGATACTTTAAGTGTAAAAGGTGAATCCACTTTAGTCATATCTGCACCTCGCCCAGCAAAACAACTTAATTTCAAACGCGATACCTGCCACCCTTGATTAAGCTTATCAGTGAGCTCCTGAGTAATATCCATAGCGCCAGAACAGCCCTCACCACAAGCAATACTTAGCACCGTGTTAGCAACGTTATCGCCAAGCACCTGGTACTCTACTTGTAGCGCCATATCACCATTAGATTCGCGTGAAATATCAATTGGCTCACCTTCAATTGCCACTCGAGCATCACCAGTAAAGGCAAATAACCGCGAATCTTCCTGTGCCTTATGGTCCAGCGCTGTCATGGTCACGACCCCTGCGGCACTGACAGCCTTTGATGCCGTAATTTGCGTGGCGCCGCCGGCATCATGCATGGCCAAACGCCAAGGTAAAACAGGTTCGCCAGCCTTTAAGAAACGGTCGTTTTGTCCTTGAGCCATATCACCTAATTGCGCATCCTCTGATAATTTTGCTAGGGCACCATTATCTGCGTATTGTAATCCGTAGCCGTAAGCGAAAAGCGGGTTATAATTTTTGTCTCCCACATTAATAGCTGTCTGAGCACCGTTTCGAGGCCAAGAAAAAGATAGCTTACCCTGAAAATCGTATTGGATATCACCATTAGCTTTGCGCAACAAAACATCAGCAATACCCCCACCTTCTGAACCCGGCAACCAAGCTGCAACAAAAGCATCTGACGCATTTATTTCCGGATTGACCCACATAGGGCGACCCGATAGGAATACAGCTACAGTTGGGATACCTTGCGATTGAAATGCCTTTAACAACGCCAAGCCATCCTCAGACTGAAAATCCATATGCGCTCGATCGCCTTGAAATTCGGCATAGGGATCTTCACCAAACACTACGATCGCCACATCGGGTTTATCTGTATAGTCGCCCGTAACACTGAGTGTCGCATTACCACCTGCCGCACTCACTTGCTCTTTAATACCATCAAAAATCGAAACGCCATTGGGGAAATGTTCTTTAAGGTTACCCCGACCCTGCCAAGACAGCGTCCAACCACCGGTTTGCTTACCAATATTATCGGCACCATCACCGGCCACCAATATATTGGCGGTCGGAGACAGCGGCAGTAATTGCTTGCTGTTCTTAAGAAGCACCAGTGATTGGCGCACTGCCCGTCGAGCGATCTCTCTATGTTCGGGAGCTGCGAGCAACTCGTAGCGTCCCGCATATTTGCGTTTTGAGGGCAATCCAGCATCAAATAGACCCGCGCGTATTTTTACTCGCAAAATACGCCCCACAGCTTCATCCAAACGCGCTATTGAAATTTCGCCACTTTGTACCTGAGTCAATGTATTGGCGTATAGCTCCTTCCAACTATCAGGCGCCATAAACATATCCGTGCCGCTATTAAAAGAGACTGCACAAGATTCATTGGTGCAACCTGCGACTTGGCCATGGCCATTCCAGTCACCGACAACAAAGCCATCGAATCCCATTTGATCCACAAGCACATCATCTAACAGTGCTTTGTAACCATGCAATTTCCGACCATGCCAACTGTTAAACGAGGCCATCACCGCCTGCACACCGCGGTTGATTGCAACTGGGTATCCCGCACCCTGTATATCACGCAATTCTTCTTCAGTTGAGATATTGTCACCCTGATCTCGACCATCGATAGTGCCGCCATCACCAATAAAATGCTTAGCTGTAGCGATCAAGTGATCTTCATCGAGAAAAGTATTATCACTGAGCTTGCCTTGAATACCCTCAACCAGATATCCAGCATACTTTTCAACAATAGCGGGATCCTCAGAATAGCTCTCATAGGTACGACCCCAGCGATCATCACGCACTACCGCAATGGTTGGCGCAAAAGTCCAATCCAAACCAGTAACCAGTATTTCCTTGGCGGTAACAGTGCCAATTTCATGCATCAAATCGGCATTGTTAGCAGCGCCAAGTCCGATATTGTGCGGAAACAATGTTGCACCAACGATATTGTTGTGCCCATGAACGGCATCTGTTCCCCACAACGCGGGGATACCAGTTCTACCATCGCTTTTATCCGTAGATGCGAGCCAAAATTTATCCGCCAGCGCAACCCAAGCGTCAGGTGTAGTGCGATTGTCCCCGCCAGGCGCGGAATTGCCGCCATTAAGCACCGAACCTAAATGATATTCACGCACTTCAGCAGGGGTAACGGAGCCAATATCTGCTTGTATCACTTGACCGACCTTTTCTTCCACGCTCATTTGACTGATAAGTGCGGCAATGCGCTGCTCGTCACTGTCATTTCGTGGCAGAGGAGACTCTTGTTTAGGCCAGACTTGCGGATTAATCTTGGCAGCAGTATCACTGCTTTTATCGGTGCCAGTGTTATCAACCACAGCGCCTGAATCACAGCCCGCTACGACAGAAAGAATTAAACCCGCTATTACATAATGTGCAACACTCATCAAGAGACCCCACTGGTGTATTTTTTATCTGTTATGAGCCGGTCAATAAAGCAATTTCCACTTAACCAAAAAGCATAATAACCGCCGCTATAAAAGACGTTCTGGGCGGACAAATCCACCCTCTAAAATTGCTTTATTCCATACAAATTTTTACTCACATGCGCGGCTCAATATAGAATAGGAAAATCAAGACTATCTGCTCGCTATAAACTTACTAGCAACCACTAATGACCATAATAGCCGATCTGATTATTCCGTTAGCATTAGGCAATGCAGACTTAATACTCGCTGACCATGTGAGATAATAAGCTGTGTGCATAGAGCAAAATTTCATTTAAGCTATGGCGCTGTATTGCTGTTTGCATTTGGCTATATCGATTAATTAGTACGCTGAGTCAAACCGCACCGAAGACAAGGAACGAAGATGTCCGCTGATGACAAATCACATTACCTACCCTGCCCCAATATGGCATATCAATGTTTAACAATGGGTGCAGATCAGCAAGAACTAGTCAGAGTCGATAATTATATCCAAGGTGCCGACTTTCTGAGACAAGACGCCATTGCACGCAATAATTTTGCCGTTGCCGACAGCTTTTATCCCGGTGTCAGAATGGCCATTTCAGACGCTTATATTATTGCGCTAGTAAAAAACCTCCACAGCATTATTCACGAGTTTTTTGGCCTTGATCTCCGCAAAATTAAGAAGGCCGTGTCAGCCTATTCTATCGTTACCCACAAGCCCGACAAGCTAAAACTCATGCAACGCATCCCCCATTTTGATGCGCCATCACGAAATAGTTTGGCAGTTATTCATTATCTGTGCGATGCGCCGGATTCTGGCACCGCGTTCTACCGGCATAATGCGACAGGCTACGAATATATTGATAAAGATCGCATAGGCAGTTATGAGAGCAGCATTGTCGAGCGTTTCCAAAGCCCCACGCGTCATCCGATTAACTATATCTGCGGCGATACGGAAGATTACTCAGAAATTGCATCCCATCAGGCACGGTATAACCGATTATTAATGTACCGAGGATCAAGCCTACACTCAGGTATTATTCGCCCGAATTATAATTTCGACCCCAGCCCAGAAACTGGTCGCCTTACTATCACCAGTTTTATTGAATTCGCCTAGTGACACTAAGCGACCTATTGATGTGTTAACCGCCACGCACAAGATTAAGTAAATCACGATTGGTTGGCTGGCTGGCCATTAATGCTTCGGTTTTACCCAGATTATCTTGCATCAGTCGGTCGGCTAACGCTGCATCCTTATTCCAACTGCGGTAACGGCTACTATTGATATCAGTAACAAATCCCATACCGTAGAGCACATACTGAATACTAGCGGCCGAGAATAGCTCCACCCGATTGTTACTATCGGATACCCAAGGTACGTGAGAGCGCCATAGGTCTAGCGAGTCCCGCAGACTGTCTGGCATGGTTTGCGACTCGCGGTGTTCGCGCCAATACTCAGAATCAGTGCGCTCAGACAACACATAATGCAGCTTCAAAAAGTCAATAATATCGATCCAGTAGCGACCGATAATGTCATTAAAGCGCTTGGCAACAACTGTCATTGCCGACCTATCTTGGGGCAGATTATTGCTGATAAATTCCGCTGACTTTTCAATCAAGACCAAGGCACTGGCCTCAAGTGGCTCAACAAAACCCGCTGACACGCCGACAGCAACACAGTTTTTATGCCAGAAAGACTCTCGGTGGCCCGGCTGAAATGTGATTTTACGCGGGCTAGGTTGATCCTTGGCCAAGGCGGGATCCGCATCAAGGTAGCGCTGCAATTCATCCTCGGCCTTGCCTATCGACACATGTTGGCTAGAGAATACATGACCAATACCGCGTCTTGTTGGCAGTGCGATATCCCAAACCCAACCACTAGATTGTGCGGTAGATTTGGTACAGGAGGCTATGGGGGTATCCTCGCTGGCATGATTGGTCTGTACCGCAAGGGCAGTGTCGTTAAACAAGCAGTCCCGCTGGGAGACAAAGGGTACGTTGTAGTGTTTGCCAATTAACAGGGCAGCAAAACCAGTGCAGTCTACAAATAGATCAGCATGGATTTTTTTGCCATCAGTCAAAGACAGCGCCGCAATATCACCATTTTCAGCACTCAATACCTGATCTACATGGCCTAGTTGGTACTCGACGCCAAGCTTTTCTACACAGTGACGCTGCAATAACTCAACAAATTTACCCGCATTGAGGTGGTAACCGTAATTCAGACTAAAAGCATACTCTGGCGTCTGTGGCGTCTTCGGGGCAAGCCCTAAATCACATACCTTGCCTTGCGGACAAACCACATCGGCAAAAGTGCTATTGGTACCGCGATGCAACCAGTGCGCAGCTAAATTAACCGACCCATAGCCGCCGGGCGCAATAAAGGGATGATAGTAAGACTCACCTTCGCCGCGCTGCCAATTTATAAACTGGGAGCCCTGTTTAAAACTAACATCACAGGACCGTAGAAAGTCGACCTCGGATAGTCCTATCTGTCGCAACGTATCCCGCATGGTCGGCCAAGTGCCTTCACCGACACCAAGATTGGCGACATCGGGAGACTCGAGAAGAATCACCTTAATACCCTGACCATCGTCACTGAGCGGGTTATGTCGTGCAGCAATAATGCCCGCGGTTAACCAACCGGCACTGCCACCCCCTACAATTACTACCGTTTTAGTCATCATGCTTTCACTGATCTTGTACGATCAGTCCTCTTGGGGCGCTGGGCAGTAGTGGTCAATAAATTGCTGGTGAGTCGGCAATTTTTGCACTGTTTGTTCAATCGAAGACTTTATTTTGGTCATTGATTGTTGCAGTGATTGTGTTGGCGTCAGCTTGCCGGCACTATGATAATTAGCCGGCATCAATCCTTGCCCCATCATCACCTGCACCCAGGAGTCGACACGGAACAGCGCAACATCATCCGGCCAGACATAGGCATTGTTCTTAAAGATCTCGAGCCGATGGGCAAGGGTGTCCGGAATATCCATGGTGCGATAGGCATTCCAAAACTCACTATCCGTACGATTGGTTTGCTTGTAATGCAGAATTACAAAATCTCTCACCGTTTCGATTTCGGTGCGCGTTTCTTGATTAAACCTATCCGCCAGTGCTTGCTTAGAAGCACCAAAAGGGAAGAGGCGAATAAGACGAATAATGGCAGTCATGACCAGATGAATACTGGTCGATTCCAATGGCTCAATAAATCCACTGGATAATCCGAGCGCAACGCAATTGTTCTGCCATGATTTCTGGCGACTGCCTGTACGGTATTTAAGCTGTCGGGGCTCAGTGATTAATTCACCGGTAATATTATTCAACAGCGTTTGCTTGGCTTCGTCATCGGACATAAAGCGACTGCTGTAGACAATGCCATTGCCAACTCTGCTCTGCAATGGAATTCGCCACTGCCATCCAGATGCATGCGCGGTGGCGCGGGTGTAGGGAACCGGCTCCTCGGTGGACATAGTCTGTACCGCGATGGCGCTATCTGAGAATAGCCAATGACTCCAATCATCCAATTCAACACCGAGCGCATCACCAAGCAACAGCGAACGGAAACCCGTGCAATCGATAAATAGATCCCCTTCAATAAGCTCGCCGCTATCGAGCAATAACGCCGTAATATCGCCTGACTGATCATCTTTCTGGATTTCTTTGATAAGCCCCTCAACACGACGCACACCGGCCTTTTCACTTTTCTGCCGCAGGTATTTGGCATAACGTGTGGCATCGAGATGAAAAGCAAAATTTAATCTTGTGTCATCTAAATGCGTGGCAAACTTACCCGCCTTAGCCGCCTTTAATTCGAGGCAATAATCCTCGAGGCTACCGCCAAAGCCTTGCGCTTGGGCCTCCATCCAAAACTCATGAAACTCTGCCATCCAAGAGCGCTGACCAATTTCGCCAAAAGAGTGGATATAACTATCACCTATATCGCCCCAATTATTGAACTCAATGCCCAGCTTAAAGGTGGCCTGAGTTTCACGCATAAATTCTTGTTCATCAATGCCCATAATGCGGTGAAAATTGCGCATCGGTGGAATCGTGGCTTCACCTACGCCTACGGTGCCAATGGCATCAGATTCAAGCAGCGTAATATCCAGCAAGTTTGCCAAGCGTGTCGATAGCCCACAAGCGGCCATCCAACCGGCAGTACCACCTCCTGCAATAACGACTTTTACCATGACTGTATCTCTCCACGCATTATTACTATCTTGGAAAGGGCTCGCGTGTTTGGAGCCTCTAACGATTTAATTTGTCTTTTACTAGCGCTCGAAGGCGTCGAATCCAATTATTATCCAACTCACCCAACGCACCCTGAATCGCTGGGGGAAGATGCGCGCGCGGTGTCTCTGCGGCACCAAATACGTAATAATCAAATACTTCCCGCCACGCTTTTTTTTCAGCTTCGGGACGATCTCTAAGGCCCATCATGGCGTGCATAACAATATCCATGGGGTTGCCCATATGGGCAGGCACTGTCAACCACCAAAAATTAATCATAATGTTAAACGGTGACAACGCCTCGACCTGATGCCACCACATGCTGGGGTAATACACCGCATCACCCGGCTGCAAGTCGACCACTGCCGCCGCATCAAGGGCCTGACGGGCGCGAGGAAATCGCTCAAAATCAGGATTTTTTAGATCCACCATGGTGATAACCTGCCCACCAGGCGTAGGCTCGAGTGGACCGGGGTACAAGTTATGAATCTGCTCAGGTGGAAATAAAGTAAAACGACGGGCACCCACGACACAGCATGCTAAGTTGCTCGGCACATCGTAGTGCGCCGCGGCAATCGATTCGGTGCCGACCCATACCTTGGATAACGGTTTGTTGTGGGTGAAAATCTCGTGATCAAAAACCAGATCATTGCCCTCGCGTAGACCGGGAAAGCAGTTATCCAGGGTCAGCGAATTCATATAATAGTAACAGCGATCAGGGTTATCCCTGCTCTCGCGAATATCAGTAAATATATTGCTGAGCTCGGTATGTTTGCTCTGGTAGTTAAAACCGCTGCAATCGTCGTTATAAAAAAACCGTGCATTGCTTTCCGGTGGTGCAACGTAAACCCCCACAGGCTTGCCACTAGAATGACTCTGCAGTAGATCCATAGCATTATCTGCCGACACTTGTCCCGCTTGAACCAACGCCCAATCAGCCACCAAGCCACGCAATATGACCGGCTGATTGGCAGCGAACAGCTCATCAAATGGGATTTGATCAGGCCGCACACCCTCTAGAACACGCACCTGATTAGTTGAATTACTCATGATAAAAACATATCGCTCGGCAGGCTCTTAAGCAATGGCCATTTTCCTGTTTTTCATTGTGATCAATTTATTGAAGTTGCCCAATGACACAAGAGCAAAATACATAAGACCTAATAGGCCCATCTTATTCAACTTCTCCAAACTGTCGCCATTCAACTGGGCCAATTTGTCTTTGTTAATGGTGTAATAGTCACGCAAATTAACATTAGCAATATTGCTGAGCGAGATCTCAATATTGACCGGCTCAAATAATTCCATCTCATTGATGGTAGAGAATAAACGTTCGTCCAATGCGGCACCTTGATGAATCACCTGCAAGGTTTGCATCATTTTTTCTAGGTAAGGTGTATCGCCGCCATAGGCAAGAAATAAGGGTTGCCCTTTATCGCTGCCAACACGAGGGTTATCCATATCAATATGAATAACCGGCTCCTTGACTTTTTTACCTTCAACTTCGCGCTCTTGAAAGCCAATCATAAAGGGGCCGCGAGCCAATACCGCTGGTACATAATGCCCCTGCCAACCTTGATCACCTAAGAACAGATTCTCGTCTTTTTCAAGACCCAAAATTACATGAGCCTGAAATGTTTCGGCTTTGGGGTCTTTGTAGAACAGTATCGGGTACTCTTTTTGTAAATCGCCAAATTCACCAGAGAACGCCAACGCGCGGTTAACATTATCACCGTAGTCTGCACTAAGACTTGCATCGACCCTTAAATCTTTGTGTTCGACATTATTGAGGAGTACAGCGTTACTCATATCATTTTCCAATTGGTTCTCGCTAAAGGCGATTAGATACAGTCTTGCATTGTAATAACAAAATAAGGCCTCCGGTAGTAATAACGTGGAGGCCTTATAGGTACTGCTAAATAAAATACTGCTTAATACTCGGTGCATTCTCCTCGGTAGCAATCGCTACCAAGGAGAATACGTTACCTCACTTAGAACGTATAACGTGCAGACAATACGTAACGTGGATCAAGCTCTTGAACGTAGAACGCAGCCGTTGGAGTACGTCCGTACTTACGCTGTCCTTCACCCGTTAGATTGATCGCATCCAAAGATACGGTAACACCAGAATTGAACTCATAGCTTACGTTCAAATCTAGCTGCTCAACAGACTCAATGTACTCAGGGTTACGAGTACTACCGACCGAACGGTTAACCTGATTGAGGAAGTCATCACGCCAGTTGTAGGCCAAACGAGCAGACAGACCATCCTTCTCGTAAATACCCACAAGGTTCAACGTGTCACTTAAACCAGGCAGTGCAAACTGGTCTTGACTCGGATCAGATCCGTTATCATAACCAATATCACCTTCTACCATTGTGTAGTTAAACTGGTAACCAAAGCCGGTCTCACCAAAGAAGTGCTGAGAAGCAATTTCAAAGCCATAGATTTCAGCGTCCTGAGAGTTAGTTGGGCTCTTAACCGCAAACATAATATCAGGATCCGTTGCAACAGGCGTTACATCGTAAGCACTGAAAATCGCATCATGGCCTTCTTGCTCAGTACCACCGGCCATAGCAGCTTCATATTTCGCAGCGCCATCGGCTCCAGGGAAGTCAGCTGGGTTCTGCAAAATTGCGGTCATAGAGAAAAGTCTATCTTCACTTTCTGCCAAACCTAATGCAGCCAGCTCAGTAATCGCCTGAGATAGGAAAGTACTATTCGATGCAGTCGCATCTTTTAAGCCAAACAATGCTTGGTCAGCCTGCTGAATACCCACAAAGTTGGAAACGTTCTTTTGGAAGTAACCAACAGAGAAGTAATTAGCTTCACCGTAGTAGTACTCAACCGATAGATCGAAGTTATTAGACTCCAAAGGATCCAACGCAACATTACCCTGACTAGCAGAAGGCTTATCACCCAAGTGTGTGATACGGCTAGGTGCTTCTACTGAAGTTGCAGTGTACATATCGCTGTAGGTTGGGCGCGCAAGCGTCTTACTGAATGACGCACGAGCTTTCAAGCTATCAGTAATATCAACCGAAACGTCTAAGCTCGGCAACAATGCACTGTAGGTGTAATCTTCTGCCAAGCTCTCAACACCAGTACCCAGTGTGAAGGAGAAGTCGTTGTTTGACTCCCAAACGAAGGCGCTAGGCACTGACTGCTGAGACGTTGAAGTGACTTCAGTCTCTTCCCAACGCACACCGGCAACAACATCAAATGGCATGCCACCAACTTCACCGTCCATCTTAACCTGACCGTAGATAGACACAGTGTCTTCTTCAACGAGGTTATCAGCAGTGCTATTAATCGGCATACTAGCAGGATCGTATTCATAGTCACCAGCAATAGCATTGAGCAGTGTCAATGGGTCAGTCTGCCAAGAAACGGAACCCAACGCGATAGGGGCAGTCTCACCAGTAGGCTGAGAAACACCGGCAACGCCAGATCCGTTGTAGTCAAACTCACCAAGGGTATTAACCTGTTGGATAAGACCTTCTGGAATATCACCAGGAGCGTCAACACCCCAACCACCCAGCGCATTAGAACCACCAACGCGAGTCTGTTGCATCTCTGCACTCATAAAGCCCATACCAAAGTCGACCTGGACGTTATCTGAGGCGGCAAAAGTACCGTCGAAAGAGAACTGGTCAATTTTAGATACTTGGTCAGAATTAGTGAACTGAGTAACCTGTGAACCAACATCAGGTGCATCAAAAATGCTGTTCGCATTACCCTTTGATGAATCATCGATAGAGGCAACACCCTGTGGGATTTCTTGACCGAAATCAACCGCCTGCCAGCCAGCAGTAGCACCAGCTACGTTCATACGCAGTACGTTGTTGCCTTGAGGGCCATTACCGCCACTCTCAGCTTCAGAGAAGGCAGCGTCGAAACGCAAGTTAAGTTTGTCGCTTACATTCCAATCAAGATTCAAGCCAACAGATTCCAAAGTATCTTTGGTACCCATATCAAGGTTCTGGAAGAAGAAGTCCTTACCACCAGATACATCTTCAGCAAAGATAACAGGTGCCGCTACAACGGTGTTACCGTCATATTCAACATAATCAACAGTACCGTTAAACCACAGACCATCGATCAGAGAAGTGGAGTCCTGAACATTTTCAGCATAAGCAACATCAGCAGTGAAAGTCATCTCGTCGTTAGGCGCAAACTGCACTGTTAACAAGCCGTTGGTACGCTCACGCTCATCATTGTTAAAGCCAAGACCAAGGTTAGTCGGACGATATACGAGCTGACCATCATTTGGCGCGTTGACAATAGTAGCGCCATCTACGATACCCAGGTTCTTGAGGTTATCTGGATTAGTGCTATCCCAAGTACGCAGACCGAATTCTTCAACACTTGAGTGACGGCTACCTGAATCACGCTCCTGGAAGCTACCAAATACAGACACACCCAGTGTAGCGTCATCATTAGTCCAGCTATACAAACCACTGACTTCAGGAGTGACATCATCACCACTGGTGTCTTTTACAGCTTTAACACCGATGCTTGCTTGAGTACCTGCTGAGTCTAATGGTCTAACCGTTTCAATATTTACTGTTGCACCGATACCACCAGTTGCAACTGCCGCACGACCCGTTTTATAGACCTGCAGGCCACGTACACCCTCAGATGCCAGATTTGAGAAATCAAATGAACGGCTAGTACCAGACGCGCCTTGATCCAATGGGTTACCAGTAATGGTACCAACATTAGCAGACGGCATTTGACGGCCGTTAAGTGTTACCAAGTTAAAGCCGCCGCCGAAGCCACGAACAGTTACTTCAGACCCTTCACCGTTAACACGGTTAATCGATACACCGGAAATACGCTGAAGTGATTCAGCCAGGTTAGTATCTGGGAATTTACCGATATCTTCCGCAGAAATGGCATCAACAACACCAGAGGCGTCGCGTTTTGTATCCATTGCTCTCTCAAGGCTACCGCGAATACCGGTAACAACAACCTCTTCGATCGAGTGATCATCAGCTATACCTTGACTCGCGACCAATGTTCCAGCAGCGGCAAGAATAGCGGAGGAAAGTTTTGACTTCCTAAACATATTAGTTCCCCGTAAGTAAGAAAATATAAACATTATTGTAATGTGCGCTTATTTGGCACCCGAATAAGACGGCATAGAGGGCGGCATCCACCCCCCCTAAACAAAAAAAATCGAGATAATTACACGGCACACCAAAGGGTCTATAACTAGGGGTCAATCAGCACTGGTCAACAACCGCACACTGGCGCTATGCCCCCGTTTACCTGTTTGCCATTTGCGGTGATGTGATTACTTTTTAATGCTAAAATCGCAACGTTCATCCAATGGAATCATATTGAGGAAAACCCTATGTTACGAACAACAGTATTAGCAGTCACTTATACAAGCATGGCGATGCTATCAGGCTTATCCCAAGCAGAGTCACCCCTCAGTTCCACCATTGCAGATGATGCAAGGGTATGGATTGTGTCGCCCACAGACCAAGCCAAAGTATCCTCGCCGGTAACTATCGTATTCGGCAGCTCAAACCTCAATATTGCCCCTGCGGGCGATAACCAAGCTAATAGCGGGCACCACCATTTGCTAGTGGATATGGATAAACTGCCCGCACTGGATATGCCCCTGCCAGCCTCCGATCAAGTGATTCACTTCGGCAAAGGTCAAACTGAGACTACCATTGAATTAAGTTCCGGTAGCCATAGTTTACAACTGCTATTAGGTAACTACGCCCATGTACCACACAGCCGCCCAGTGATGTCTGAAAAAATCACGATCGTTGTGGAATAGAGGTGTTGTGAAATAGACAGCGACCGATAGTCTAATCACATTATCTGAGGAAAAAACACAATGGCCACCGTCTACTGTAGCGGCTTATAAATAAGCACCTTGGTGCGCCGCCCACAAAGATAGTTATCGGCAGGCGCATACGGTGTAAAGAACAGAAAATTTTCACCACAATCAGTGATTTCCAGAACTGGTCAGAGATAACGCACCCAAACCCGCTGACTGCGTTTTTTAAACTCGGCAAAAGACTTGGTGGGGAAATATAGTGTGCAAGCTATGGCAGCCGACATCACCCAGACCCAATAGAACTGATCTACGCCATATAGATCACCCTGATTAGCACCGAAAATGGCCATCAATACCCAGTAGACGAGCAATAATGTGTAAAGGTGNACGATNTAGAAAAACATTGGCGCCGCTCCAAACGTTTTAAGCACTCTCATTGCCGTTGNTTCACTGTCTGCNCTCTCNAATCTGGCCAGCAGTAAAAAGGCAATACCGAGGGTCAGTAATAAAAAGTTTAGTGATGGCCCATATTTGGTGTAGTTAAAGAATGACATGATTGTTTGAATAACACTTTCCCCATATTGCCATGGCAGTGTTTCACCGTATATATTGAATCCCCGCAACACTAGTAGCAGAGCCAGACAAGTAATACCTAGCCTGATTAAAGCGCTAATACGAACATCGGAATCTACCGCTTTAGCATACAGCTGACCTGCAAAATAACCCAATAAAATAACCCCTATCCAGGGCAGTACTGGGTAAGACACTTTGACCTTTAACGCGCCATCGGCAATAAGATAACCTCGATCATGCAGAATGGTCCAAAGCGTATAACCCGCCTCGCCGGGTAAGAATNTAATTGGCGTTAGCAAATCATGGCCAAACACAATAACAAATCCAATAGTGGCAATAAGCCACATGGGTAGTTTCACCGCCACTGACAATGCGACCATACTCAGCCCAATAGCCCACATTACTTGCAACCATAAGGTGTGGTACTCACCCATCCACGAAAAGTTTATAAGCGTCACTTCCATCGCAATAATAAATAATCCGCGCTTAAACAGAAAACCACTGGGTGATCGCAGGTCACCGGACGACGGATGAGCGTATAACCAAGCAGAAAGTCCAGTTAGAAAGACAAATACCGGCGCGCATAAATGGGCCGCCAGACGGGTAAAAAATAAATCCGCTGAAGTGGTCTCGATGTTCATCGGATCAGATACTTGCATATGCAAGTAGATTCTTTCACGCACATGGTCGACCAACATCATTAGCATCACTAATCCACGCAGTATATCGATAGAGCTAATGCGAGACTTATCAATTGATTTTACTTGATCACCTGAGCGATTTATCGAGCTCTTTGCGAAAGTATTCATACTAAATCCCTTTTTTCTGCAGGAGTCTAACCCAGCTAACGAAATTAAGGCACCTCATAAACTTATCTAGGTCAGGAAATTACACAGGCTGAATGCCCTAGTAATTCTATTCGAACTCAGGTTTTCGGCCGGCACCAAAGACAAAGAAAAGGAGGGGCAAGCCCCTCCTTATATCACCCATCATACTACGACTTAAAAATCGTAGGTCACTCCCAATGTGTAAGACGTTGGCATTCCAGGCGTAGTCCACCATTTATGATAAGAGCTGACGTAGTATTTCTCGTCAGTAATATTATCAATATTCATTGTGAGTTTGACTCTTTTATTCATTTGATAAGAGCCAAACACATTTAACAATGTGTACGATGGTAATCTATAAGTCGGGTCGATGGTTTCACCTAGACGATCATCAACATAATTGATGGTAAAGCCGAGGTTAGCATCAGCGCCATTGAGATTGAAACGCTTATTCAACATCAGGTTAGCACTGTTTTCCGGTATATTAACCAACTCGCTGCCAGCGGGAAGCGTAACCCACCAATCGAAGTTCCATAGCTCAGAGGTCGTGCCTGCATCAACATAGGCATAGGAGAAAACCATATCAACGGAATCAGATAACTCTCCGGTAATGTCGATCTCCAGCCCTTTACTTTCCGCACCACCTAGCGCTGCACTTTCACCGGCATTAACAGGATCGGCAGTCAAGATATTGGACTTGTCCATCTTAAACCATGCGATGGTCGTGTTGAGACGACCATCCATAGAAGCTAGCTTCATACCCACTTCATAGGACTTGCTTTCTTCAGGATCAAAATTGTTACCGTAGGCATCTGCACCGCTGTTAGGACGGAAACCCTCGGCATAGCTAGCATAAAGTGACACATTATCCGTAGCCTCAAAGGTCACACCGAATCGTGGACTTAGTGCAGTCTCTTCAGACGTACTCACTGTCGCAGGATCGTTTTTGCGATTGGTGATTTCTTGACTAAAGTCATCGTAACGTAAGCCTAACAGGACTTTCCATCGATCAGAGACATCGATCTGGTCTTGGAAATAGATACCAAAGGCCTCTTGTGTTTCCAAACGGTCGGTATTAGGCCCGAGGACTTGATCCTGTGCTTGACCATAAATAGGGTTGTTCAGATCAACATAGTAAGTAGATGTCTGAAAACCATCGCGCCAGCGATTCTGTATGGTATCAAGCTCATAGTCGTATGCGTCCACACCGGCTAGGAAGTGATGCTTCATTGAGCCTGACTCAAAAGTGCCTGTCAGCTCGAGACGAGCAGATAAGTCTGTTGCATCATAATCACGCTCACGGCGCTGACGATTGACTCGTTGATTGGCACCGACGCCTTCCGCTTCTTGGATTTGTGTTCGAGTCAGAATCTGGCGGCTACCAGACAGTTCTGTTTCACTGGAAAGACCTTCAAATGAAGACTCTCGATAGCCCAAACCTGCAAGGACAGACCAGCCGCTATCGAGATCATGCTGCAAAAGAAATTGATGACCAGTGGCTTTGATCTTAATTGGCCCATCTTGTGGCTCACCATAGAATGTCTCTACATCGACCACTTCTGGGTCAAGATCGATAGCAACAATACCGCGATCGAATGGAGTCTCTTGATCTAAAATTTCCAACTCATAATTGATTGAGGTTTTATCGGAAAGCACGAATAACAGAGACGGTGTTAAGTCCAGCTTTTTCGTTTCAATGGTATCTCGGAAACTACCTGCATCTTTATAGGCACCGTTAATACGGAAAGCCACCGAATCACTCAGTTTATTGGTGTAGTCTGCCTCAACACGACGTGTGCTGTAGTTGCCAATACTGGCATTGATGTAACCTTCTTTTTCAAACTGTGGCTTTTTGGTCACCACATTAATAGTACCTCCGGGCTCCCCGCGGCCATAGAGTGCGGAGCCGGGGCCTTTTAGCACCTCTATGGTTTCGATATTGGAGGTATCTCTGTTACCGCTGTAACCACGACCACCACTAAAGCCATTAATCAAATAGCCAGAGGGTAAGTTCTCATCTCCGGCAAAGCCGCGGATTGCAAAGCTATCCCACAAGCCGCCAAAGCTGTTTTGTCTTGCCACGCCTCCCGCCATATCCAAGGCACCTTGAAACTCATTTTTACCTAGCTGATTGATCAGATCACCAGAAATGACTTGAACCTGCTGCGGTAATGATTCCAATGGCACATCGCCTCGATAGGGTTGTTTTTGACTAACTACTACAACCTCTTCTAAGTCGTAAGAACCATCAGACTCTTGGGCCAAACCACTGGGGGCGAGTGCAAGACAAACAGCACTACACATAAGTGAACGGCGTAATTTCAGCACCTGTAACATAAATATTTTTCTCCAAGTTTAAGATTAATAATTCGTTTAATGTATTTCATTTCAATCATAAATNGTTGTTTTCNTAGCAGACCCAAAACCCAACCAAAAAGCGNTTACTCTCTGCTATTTTATTCCTCCACCGACCTGCGTTACCCCCATGGCAGTTACTTTGCTATGCATTACCGGCGAGCAACAATCAACCCAATAACGGATACCTTTAGCGGGGTCAGTATGGTGAAGACAAGATTGCCGGCGTGATCAATACGTTACTTACAACTCACAGTCAAAATCAGTCACTAAAATCGAGTGTCAATAACAAGCGACGCTCACCGGTTGCCAAAGCAGGCGAACGATGCACTAAGCCCGCATTTTCATTGCCTGCCCAGAGTTCACCTTTTAACAAACCCACATCGCCACAGCCAAGCTGTTGAATATCATCAGGGTTTTGGTACAAGCCGGAGAGATCGTCTGGTTGACCATGACTGCCAATACCCAATTTTTCTCGATTAACCGTATGGTGCGGCAACCACTCCGTGGCCGTACCTTGAAACGTTGTAATTAATCGACAGGGTACTTTATCGACATGAAATTTTGGGCACATCGCACGATCAAGGACCGTTAAGCGCAATCCCACACGCTTAAGCTCAAACAGGCAACAAAACATCGCCGTAAGTTCGGCTATATTTTCGCAAAGCTCCATTTGACTGGAATCACCAAAAGACTCACTAATACTTGAAAACACCGTCTCCGGTGCGACAGTCATAGATAATTGAAATGTTGGGTTCGATCGTATGAAAGTATCGACAGAGTTTTTTAGCATCTCAGATAATTGGCGTTGCCAGATAGCGATATTTATTTCGTCAAGGTAGAGATTGGTGAGCACCCTTGGCTCATTTCCTAGAGCGGCGCGCCGCACTTTTAACTCACGACCATGAAAAGTATTCAAACTGGACGATTGCGCTAGGCTTAAGGAATTCATGCATAGCCCCATGCAGGAAATGGGTCCTGCAAGGTGGCCCAGTAAGCTTTACCTCGCAACACGTCCTCTTCGCTTAATAAGCACTCATCAAGTGCTTGAGTCATAGCCTGTTGATCCAAGCCTTGGCCAATAAAAACCAACTCCTGGCGCATATCGCCAAAAGGCTCTACCCATTGCTTTTCAATGGAGGCGAGATACTCTTCGTCAGTAGGCCAGTTATTTTTGGGAATAGCTTTCCAGAACATCCCGGCGAAACCGTAGCGAGCAATACCACCAGCCTGACTCCATTGGCCGGCATACTCTGGTCGTGATGCCAACCAAAAATAACCCTTGGAACGAATCAGCTTGCCGTATTTATCGGTGCCATGCACAAACTGGTGAAACTTTTGCGGATGGAAAGGCCTACGTGCCTCATAGGTAAAACTGCTAATACCGTATTCTTCTGTTTCCGGCACATGCTCACCGCGCATTTCTTTAAGCCAACCGGGTGCTTGCTGCGCCCGTTCAAAGTCAAACAGCCCGGTGCTGAGCACATCATCAATATTTACTTGGCCATGGGCTATGGGCACTATATTAGCATCGGTATTTAGGGTTTTAAGAATAGCGGTTAAACGCTCTATATCAGATGCGCTAGCCAAGTCGGTTTTACTGATAAGAATAACATCGGCGAACTCGACTTGGTCAACCAGTAAATCGGCAACACTGCGCTCATCTTCTTCACCTAGCGATTCACCGGTATCCTGCAGATACTTGGCCTCATCATAATCGTTGAGAAAATTAACGGCATCGACCACCGTTACCATGGTATCCAAATCGGCTACGTCAGAGAGCGACACACCATCTTCATCGGCAAAGGTAAAGGTTTCCGCTACTGGCAGAGGCTCTGAAATACCTGTCGATTCAATAACCAGATAATCAAAGCGACCCTCTTTTGCNAGCTTGGTCACTTCCTCCAACAGGTCTTCACGCAATGTGCAACAAATACAACCGTTGCTCATCTCGACAAGTTTTTCTTCACTGCGATTTAGGGAAACGTCATTCTGTACAATCGCTGAGTCAATATTGATCTCACTCATATCATTGACGATTACAGCAACTTTCTTGCCCTGCCGATTATTCAGAATATGACTGAGAACAGTGGTTTTGCCGGCACCAAGATAGCCCGAAAGTACAGTGACAGGTAGTTGGTTCATGGGTAGAGTATGCCAATTAAAGTGAATAGAAGAAGGTGTTGTACAACTTTTTATTTATGATACATCATATCAAAAATAGCTACAACATATCGACACTCAGCTGGCAGCCACCACGGACGCTTAGGGACGCTTATTCAGGCATCGCTGAAGAATGATGTTCCACGATCAACCAGCGCTGGCCATTCCATTGATAGACATAAGTAAACCGCGCCTGAATAGAGACACCATCTTTAAACGCAAAGGTATAAACCCCAGAATTAATCGCAATATCACCAAATATGCGCACATTGGATTCATCTATTTTGCCTTGCGGCCCTTTAGCCAAGAAGTGCACAAAGTAGTCTTCGATTTCCGCATGGTTATGGCGCACCTTGTTGGAAACCGTTGGCAGAAGAATGGCATCACTCGCATAGAGTGCTACGACATTTTTTGGCTCGCCAGTTTGTAGCGCATTATTCCATTGTTCAAACAATGCTTGAATTTCGTTATCTGTCATACTTGTTGCCTTTTCCTATCTCTTGTATCAAGCCATGGTGATTCGTTTATACTTTATACAAAACTCCTCGCTGAGACTACGCCGATAATGCTCGATGCCTACAGCGGGCGCATGATTCTCGCCATCAGAGTGCCTATAGTCAAGCGTCAAACGCAAGGTTTTTTATCAAGTAACAGACCCCCCGTTACGCGGCAAGGGAAATGGGACGTAGCAATCGATGAGTAGCTATCCGTTGCGGCTTTGCTGTTGTTCAAATTCGCGGATCTTTGACATAACATCGTCCCTCTCAACATAGGTACCGCGAAGGGCGCGATCACCAGTCTTCGGAGAAAACTCACTGCGACCATGCAATACGCGACGGTTATCAAACATAATCAAATCACCTGCCTGCAATGGAAAGCGTATTTGATAGTCTGAGCAATTAACCAGATCCAAAAAACATACCAGTGCGGCATAGATACCATCCATATCTTTATAGTCTGCCTGTAAAGGCGCTCTAGAGAATGGCAAGAGTCGCACCTCTAAGAGCTCACCCTGATCATCTAGACCAATGATTGGCGCGGACCATCGGTAATCAGTTGGTCCAGCGCGGTTGGCATGGCACCACTTTACGCTGGTGAGCGTCTTATAATATGCAGGGAATTGTTGCTTGATATCGTTAGCGACTTTAAACCCATCGGTGAGTGTACTATGACCGCCTTTGGCCTCAGCGATTCGACAATGAAGAATCTGAATTCCCGGTGGTGATTCGCGCGTTGGAATATCGGTATGGGCCGCCAGATAGTGACTGGTGTTGGCCAAGGTATCACTATCGGCTTTGGAAATAACATCAAAAATGCGGTCAAAGTGTGTTTCTCGAATCGGCCCTATACGCAGGGCCAATGTTTCAACTTGCGCTGTATCCGTTGGCAAGCCGCGCAGACGAACCATACCATGGCGCAGGATTGTCAATAGCGCTTCATACAACAACTCATCAGTGACAATGCCATCAATAGCGTCTAGGCTCGGCGGCTCACAGAGATCGGCGGCACTCCATAATCTCATTTGATCATCTCGTTGGCTCCGCTGTTCGGTGCTGTGCGCATAAAGCCAATCGGGATTATAGCGACTGCGATGTTGATCCCCAGACCAAGTGACAACAAGTGCACCTTCAGCATCAACCTCAACCGCACTCGGCCGGATATCTAAGGAGACATCGCGCAGATCTAACAAATGTTCACGCGTAATAGGATTTAGGCACAGCTCACAACAACAATTATCTCTTAACCAGACTGGGTGCAGCGTTGATTGCTGATCATCGTTCCAATGTAATATAACAGCCTTATCGACAATTTTTGCTGACGCAATGCTGTTGCATTGTGGCCAATAGAAATTGTCTGGGGTAGCGATTTTATTGGATACAGTCACAGCAATGACTCCATTTTGGTTGGTCTTATTTTTTACGCTCCAAATTGCGCAATGCACTAGCCACAGGCTGTTCGGGCATGCAGGATTTGCGTGATGTCAGATCGACATGAAGTAAGAACTGCGCACCAGTAGCCACTGTATTACCCGCGGTATCTTTCATCTCATGATACAAATCCAGTTTTTTGCCTTCAGCGAGTTTGATACTGGTGTAAACAGAAATCTCATCACCGGCATAACATTCATTTAAATAATTAATTTTCAAATCCACCGTAAAGTAACTGTAGCCCCGCGCAATATAATCAGCATCGGCACCTAAACGCTTAAGAATAATATCGCTGGCTTTGGAAAATACCTCTGCATAGTGGCTATCGTTCATATGACCATTAAAGTCTAACCAACTGGTGGGTATCACACGGTTTATGGTCAGCACATCATTGCACTGCACAAGTGGCTCAGTGCGTTTAACACTGGTCTTCTCTAGTTCAACATCAACTCTGTTGAGTAAATTACCTGCACCCCAGTCTTTTGCTTTTAGCGCGCGCATCATGGCGACCAAATTATCATCGCGGATATGTTCTAATTGGGTGATCGAATAACACCCAGATTGCTTATCAGATTGATCGGCGATAGTGGCAATCAACTGTTCTGATAACTCAGGTACCTCCATCAGTTTGGTCCAAGGCCATTTAAGCGCTGGGCCGAACTGTGCGATAAAGTGCTCCATCCCCGCCTCGCCCCCAGCAATACGGTAGGTCTCGAATAGTCCCATTTGTGCCCAGCGCAAGCCGAAACCGTAGCGAATGGCATCATCAATTTCCGTGGTGGTAGCAATACCATCGCTAACAAGCCACAGGCTTTCACGCCACACCGCTTCAAGCAATCTATCGGCAATATGGGCATCTATTTCCTTGCGCACCACTAACGCATGCATACCCAGTTGCGACAGTATTGCGCTGGCCTGCGCTGTAGTCTTCGAGTCGCCAACCAGCTCAACTAGCGGAATAAGGTAGACAGGGTTAAACGGGTGAGCAACGATAATTTGTTGCGGGTTAGCTGAACCACGCTGTAATTCCGATGGTTTAAAGCCCGATGTAGACGAGGCAATAATTGCCTCTTTTTGGCAGTGGCTTTGTATTTCACTGATGATGCTGTGCTTAACCTCTAACCGTTCGGGAACAGATTCGCTTATCCAACTGGCATTCGACACCGCATCGGCAATGCTGGCACAAAATTGCACTACCCCCTCTGTGGGTAGCTTATGCTCGTACAGCCCTGGAAGCGAGCGGCGAGCGTTGCTCAGCATTTGCTTCACCTTGCGTTCGGCCTCTGGGTCTGGGTCGTAGATATTGACGTCACAACCCATTAGTAAAAACCGTGCAATCCAGCCACCGCCAATAACTCCACCACCAATCACCGCAAAAGTTATCGGCATGGCGCTTCCTACATCTTGCTG
Organism: Porticoccaceae bacterium; assembly: GCA_002685715.1. GTDB lineage: Bacteria > Pseudomonadota > Gammaproteobacteria > Pseudomonadales > Porticoccaceae > HTCC2207. Next base: position 47,081 of record NYXU01000061.1, read on the forward strand.
ATCAAGGCAGGAACTCATTGCGGTGCCCGCTTGACCAAGCCGAGTTGATCACGCACTTGTTGAGGGCCGATCACTTTTGCCCCCATAGCCTCAATTATCATTGATGCTTTGTTGACCAGCGCTTCATTGGTCGCGAGTACCCCCTTCTCCAACCATAAGTTATCCTCTAGGCCAACGCGCACATTACCACCGGCTAACACAGAGGCGGCAACATAGGGCATTTGATCTCGACTCACGGAGAATGAAGACCAATGCCAATGGTCGGGAATATTATTCACCATCGCCATAAAAGTATTGAGATCATTGGGTGCACCCCAAGGTATACCCATACACAGCTGAATCAGCACGGGATCATCAAGCAAACCTTCCGCAGCCAATTGTTTGGCAAACCATAGATGGCCGGTATCAAACACTTCAATCTCAGGTTTCACCCCCAGTGCGGCCATCATGTCAGCCATCTCTCTCAGCATGCCTGGCGTGTTAGTCATTACGTAGTCCGCCTCGGCAAAATTCATAGTGCCACAATCCAGTGTGCATATTTCCGGCAGACAGTCAGCGATGGGTTGCATGCGACTCTCAGCGCTACCCATATCTGTGCCCGACTGCAACGGCAGTGGCGCTGATGGTGGCCCAAACACCATATCGCCACCCATACCGGCAGTGAGGTTTAACACCACATCAGTGTCCGCGTCGCGAATGCGCTCAGTTAGCTCACGATAAAGTTTGGGGTCCCTCGAGGGAGCACCTGTTTGTGGATCACGCACATGGCAGTGCACCACTGCAGCACCAGCTTTGGCGGCGGCAATAGCACTATCGGCAATTTGCTTCGGTGATCGCGGTACTTTATCGCTGCGGTTCTGTGTACTACCAGAGCCGGTGATTGCGCACGTAATAAAGACATCGGAAGATATTGTTAACGGCATGGGCAAACTCGGTTAGTAAAGTTAGTTGTAGTAAAACCTATATCACCGCCTATTAGCAGTCAGTGTATTCGCACAGCTTGGTTGAGTAATGTCTTCTGTACGTCGCTGATATTGACATCAGCGACGTCCACCGTAGATTTGATCGACATTGCAGCGGCGACCAATCAATGCTTTACACATTAGGGCAACATAGCCTGATAAGGCGCTGAAAATGCCACCCCGTGGAGAGCAGGGTAGGATTAAGGTTTGCCAAAAAATTGATTGCCTATTGAGCGCTGACTTGCAAGCTATCAGCTTTAATTGAGGCTGGGTTTGCGCGAATATAAATCATTCTCGAGTTGGTGATGCTTTGGCCTTTATGCTCGCCATTGACCTGAATGGTAATGCTATTTAAGCCGGCTTTCTCCAGCGAGTAACGTACCTTAACCGAGCCATCAAATTCTTCCAATGCAATAGAATCATCGATTAACCTGATGCCACTGGTGCTTTTAAGCTCCATATAAACATTACTAGAACGCCAAGGACGCTTATATTCAACCGTAATTTCGGCCTCTTCGCCTAGGGTCGCCTTTGCCACTGGTGGGTGCTTGAGCTTAAATATAGGCTCGGGTGGTGCTAACCCCGCCAATTTAATCGCGGTACCCTTGACCACACCATAGTTATCAGGGTTGAGATAAAAATGGTTAAAACAAGCCGCAGTTTGGCTGCTAACCAGTACTAAGTACAACAATACAGCGATTGATATAAACTTCTGAACCATTAGAAACACCATTAAGGCCAACCAGTGGGTTCTAATATAATCAGTATAGTGACGTTATTCAATTAATCTCATTGATAGATTTGGCGAATGTGACCAGCAAAAAGAGAGTGACCGCACACCGCTCTCCCTATGCCTCAGGGGTTTGCCTGACGGTGGTATCAAGTCAACATGTATTTATTTTCATTTGGTTCAGGAGATCCAGAAAATAGGGACGGGTTATTACCAACAGATACCACACAATTGAACGCTGAGGACTATGGCTACTCGCTTGATTCGTCGGGATCAACAGCAAATGCGAGCAATACATTGCCAGAGGTTGTTCCCAGAATGGCATAGCCAGAGCCCCAGTAGACCATACCATCTACAACCGTCGGTCCTGGTCCACCAACTGATCCACCCCGCCCTTCAATGCCATTAATGGTCTGGTAATCGCGCTTGGAATAATAATCCCATAGCACCTGACCATCAGCGGTCGAGAAGGCGCGCATAGTCCCATCCACTGAACCGGTAAAAGCGACACCAGGAATGACAGTGACGGCACCCTGATTGGCTGAAGTGCAATATTTATTAGCGCTTACTTTAAGTTTGGGCTGATCTTTAGCGCACTTGGCCGGAGGCGGAATTATGGTTGTCCAAACCGTTTCTCCTGTTTCCGGCTTAAGAGCGACTAACCCCCCCTCACCCTCAATGCCCTCGGTACTCTCAAATTGCTGATCAGTAGCAAAAGCGAGGGGAACATATAACAGTTGTCCATCGGACGCAGGGCCGAGATTACCACTGACGCCTGTCGCTCGATCGGATGGAATATCCTGCCAGATAATGGCACCCTTTTTATCTGGGTCAAGTACCGTCAGACGTCGGCTTTCCTGTGATGCCAACAACAGCTGTTTGCCATTTGCCAAAGTATAAATAATCGGAGGTGCTGATACATCGTCATTAGGGCCTTGCTGTGCACCGGAACAGTATTGTTGGGAACTTTCAGAGCCATCGCAACTAAAGGCATTAGCATCTTCAGCAAGTAGCTGCGTCGACCAGAGCAGTTCACCTGAACCCAGATCAAAGGAAAAAATAGCATCACTGGCACCACCATCAGGGACAGGTACATAGGCGTTTGCTGTACCGACATACACGGCGTTGCGTTTTGCATCGATGGTCGGCGCACTCCATACAGCCGCGCCCGATGGGCCATATTGCTGCACGCCCAGTTTATTTTTCCACAGCGGTTTAGCTTCCATTGCCAAGGTGGGTACTTTCCAAATTGTCTGCCCAGTGTTAACGTCAAGCACCGCCACACCGCCAGTAGATGTGCAGCACTCGTAACTAGGATGGGTACTCGCTACCTCTTCCCAAGAGCCAATGGGAACCACAAGACGCTCACCACTGGGATCAAGCACCACGGAACCACTGACTGCGGCAGCATGATGCTCACCTACCTCAGTGCTCCACAATAGCTTTCCAGTTTGCGCATCAAGGGCGTATACATTGGAGGCAAAATCGCCAAAATATAGGTTGTAGCGATCGGGTGCATTAGGTCGAGGACCGAGGGTGAGAGAACTGATAACGGGGCGTTTTGATTCAAAAGACCAATGAACACAACCGGTACTAGCATCCAGCGCATAGACCATACCGTTGTCACTACCCACCCAAAGCCACCCAGCACCGACTATCGGTTGACTGCGCAATGTCGCTGCGCCGGGCAATGCGAAGGCCCACTTAAGTTTTAAATTTGCAACATCGGCAGCATCAAAACCAGCCGCATCAGCCGATTGAAAGCGCGCGCTGGTGGTGGGATCTGGACTCCAACCAAGCCAATTCGACCCTGTTAATGGATTACCCAGTTTTACACCACTGGGGCAGGCATTGGTCATTGCAGCTGCAGAGCGGTCAGACTCCTCTATGGGACGGCCACTTAGCCATTCAGCTATTCTGCGCTTTACATCATCGCTGAGGCCCTGAGCAATCACCGACATCTTGCCCACCGTCAACGCATCATAGATCTTCGCCGCAGGCATTGCTTTAAGATCACTGCGACCGAGCGCTCTCGAACCAGGTACTGGGCTTTCATGGCAACTAGCACAATGTGCTTGAAAATCCATCATGCCGCGATAATCTGAGGTCTGAGCAAAGCTGAGTGATGAGACCACTGAAAAGACCAATAGAGCAAGGCCTTTCCAGTAGTTATTTAGTTGGCAACGAACTGTCAGTAATGTTTTCATAATGCATCCTAATATATCGATACAATTTTCATTTGGACGAATAATAAAAAATCAACTACTTCTCTCATTACTGATTCATCCGTTGCACAACTTAGGGTAGATTAGAAGTTCATTCCAACCTTTATGCCAGCCCAGCGCGGCATACCCATATTGCCATACACGTAGTCGAGCCCCGCTATTCCGTAGGTGTTGTCAATGTATTCTGTATCGAAGACATTTTTAACATAGGCTTGCACTTCCCATTTCTCCGAGGCTGATACCCAGAATACCCGCGCATTGACAAGCGTTTTGGCCTCGCTGTAGTTATATTCATTACCTCCAGTGCCGATACCTTCACTATTGTGAGAAAAGTCGGTTTGCAAGGTAACCACAGCGCCATCATTTAAAGGAATATTGTAGCTAGCCACACCATTAACCATTAAGTCAGGTGACCCAAGCTCTGAACCATCTAAAGTGCGGGCATCATTGTCTGCGGAATAAATGATATAGCCTGGATCGGCGCTGATTTCGCTATCAAACCAGCCTATACCCAAGCTCAACTCCAAATTATCTGTTGGCACTGCGAGTAGCTCAAGTTCTACGCCATAGATATCCGCATCACCAATACTAATCAAGCGACTGACTGGTGCTGCCGCGTTTGAGTCATAGGTAATGCCCTGCTTATCGGAAACATCCTGATAAAACAGTGCTGCATTTAACTGCAGTCGTCCATCCATTAGTGTCGACTTGCTACCCAGTTCAAACGCAGTTACTTCTTCTGAATCTACTGACGTCATTGCGGTCAGGTCACCAAAAAACAGGTCACTGTTGAAATTTCCTGAACGAAAGCCGGTGGACAGGCTAGCATAAATCATCATCTCATCGCGGGGACGCCACTCTAGCCCCAGTTTACCGGATAGGTTTTCACCGGTAAGACGATCTGCGCCCGAAAGCCCCTGCGTGGTGATCTGCAGTTCCTTTTCTTCGTCGGTATAACGAAAACCAGCCACCATACTCAGCGTATCACTTAAAGAGCGGTTAATTTCACCAAACACCGCATAAGACTTGGTATCGATGTTAGCAATAGTGTCTGGGTTTTCGTCGACCCCCCATTCATATCCTGCCACACCAGAGGTAGAGCTTCTGTCATCATCTAGATAAAACAAACCAACCAGCCAGTTCCTACCTTCATCGCCACCAGATAAATGAAACTCTTGTGAAAATTGGTCACCGTCCACTGTATAGGTATCGTCGTACTGGGCAGCGCCGCCAAACGCCCCAACTGCGCTGCCATCTTCATCAGCATTAAAATAGCGATCAATACTGTCCAAGGCACTGATTGAAACAAGCTCCATATCGTTATTTAACTGCCAGGTTAGCTTGGCTATTACCGTCTCAGTTTCGAGGGTATATCGACCGTCGCCCGCACGCGGGTCATGCTCAGTATAGGGTTTAGTCACATCGGGGTTAGGATCGCTAAATCCAGCAGCACCAACACATTGGCTAGCTAAGACACGCTTCGCATCACATACCTCATAAAACCCATACTCTGGATCAAATGTCGCTGGATCCATAAGACCCCAGTAGTTAAACGCCTTACCAATATCATCTGCATCACTGGCTTCCAATGAAAGCAAAAGATTCATGTCATCATTGATATCAATATCCAAATGAGCACGACCCATTATTCTATCGGTAACGCCCAACTTACCGCCTGCGGGACCCTGATTGTCTTGGAAGCCATCATCTTGGTGATACTTTAGCGCCAAGCGGCCACGTACCTGATCACTCATTGGACCACTAATAGCAGTTTCAACGATATTGGTGCCAAATGAACCATACTCAAAATTGAGATAGCCTTCTTGCTCTTCAGTAGGTTTGCGGGAGATAAAATGCACCAGCCCAGCGGTGGAATTGCGCCCAAATAATGTACCTTGCGGGCCACGCAAAACCTCGGCACGTTCCACGTCCATCATCACACCACCACCATAGAAGGCAGCGGGTCGATACACCTCATCAAAATACAGAGCAACGTTATCCTCTCCCGCAAGTGAAGGGTTTAATGTTGAGTTACCACGTATGGTGATGTCCGCAGAAAATGAACCCTCGCTAGAGGAGACATTGGGTATTTGCGAAAAAATATCTCGCGTATCCTCAAAACCAAAGGCATCAATCTTATCGCCACTCAAGGCAGTCATAGAGACGGAGATATCTTGCAGATTCTGCGTCCGTTTTGTTGCCGTCACTAGGATTTCTTCAATACCACTGAAGCTTTCTTCTGCGGTAGCTGGAACATTCACAGCCAATAACGCAGCAAAAACTCCCGTCAGAGCCAATTTATTGTTAGTCATAGATTTCCCCTCATAATCTAAAATTTTGATTGTTATAGTAAGCACAGTCCAAATACGCGAGCCTATTCAAAGCACTCCGACATGTCAAATGACATATGTCACGTGACATGCTACACAATTTTATAACCCTATTGCAACAACTAAAACTTGCCGGATTCGATGCAAAAAAAGCACGATTATTCCCTCAATGCCTGCACAAGTTCATCTGGCTAGGCCTACGCTGTGGGTTCTTAGCAAAATCGGTAACAAATAAAAAACCCCAACCCGTTTGGGTTGAGGCCTATTTTTGGTGGAGGCGGCGGGAATTGAACTTAGACTGTAAGCTATTGATTAATATAGATTTAATGAGTTTAGAGATACACTTTTGTTACATCCTTTGTTACTTAAACCAACAACGGCATCATTCACACGATCGATTGCCTCTCGAAGAAAATAGAACCTTATACAACTCAGAATTTGCATAGGCCTCACACAAATATCCATGCGATGGAGCTAAGCTAGTCAGCATCAAAAACTTAAGCATAAACTGCTAGAGAAACCGGGCAAACACCAATACTGACAGTGCGCTCGGAATACCGTTTGAATAATTCTTTAATCCGCAGCTGTGCTCAGTGATAAGCTATTTATGACGTCTTTAAATGAGACAAATTTGAAGTTTTGCCGCTTGAGCTTAGACTCTTTATCTACTGTGTTCACATCATCCTGTATAACCATTAAACCCTCTGGAAAATGGCTATTGAAGTCTAGATTGATAACCTTGACCTTTCCCCCAATTTAACACCGCACCTTTGATGAGATTCCAAACATAATTTACGCTGCCTTTTTCATAAAATCCACTGGCGATTGATAACCAAGAGAACTGTGTGGCCGCACATTATTGTAATGATTTCGCCATTCTTCAATTTCATGGCGAGCCTCTTCGAGTGAACGGAACCAGTGTTGATTGAGGCACTCGTTTCTGAACTTACCGTTTAGGCTCTCGCAAAAGGCGTTCTGGGTTGGTTTGCCTGGTTGAATAAAGCTGAGCTTCACTTTCGTTTCTTTGCTCCAAAAAAACATCGCCTTACTTGTAAACTCTGTGCCATTGTCGACGACGATATGGCGAGGCAAGCCACGTGTTTCAGCTAAGTGATCTAGGTAACGACTGACTTGAACGCCTGATATCGATGTGGATACCAGCTGACCTACAACCTCCCGTGAATACTCGTCCACAACGTTCAAAATTCTAAACCGACGACCAGTGCTGAGCTGATCCGCTACGAAGTCCATCGACCAACGTTCATTGATATTCATCGGCACCTCCATCGGAAGTAAAGGACGCTGTAGCTTCTTACGTTTCTTGGTTCGCACCTGAAGCGCTTCCTCAGTATAAAGCCGATACGTTCGCTTCTTGTTGACCACAAGGCCTTCGCTCTTAAGTAAGCTGTGCAGCATTAAATAGCCATATCGAGGGTATTGGGCTGCTAGTTCTTTTAAGCGCCTGCGAACCTTCTCGTCAGTATTTAGGCGTGGCTGATAACGATAACCAGATCGACTAACCTTGACGAGCCTGCATGCGCTTCGTTCGCTTAAGTTGTGCGAGTGGATCAGCTCTCTGGCTACTGCCTTGCGCGCAGAGGGCTTTACCACTTTTTTGTGAGTACATCCTTCATCGCTTCATTTTCGAGAAGTTTCTCAGCGAGTAATTTCTTTAGCTTGTTGTTTTCCAATTCAAGCTCTCGTAATCGTTTAGCTTCGTTGACCTCAAGGCCCGCATATTTGCTTCGCCAGTTGTAAAAGGGACCATTTGATATCCCAACCTGACGGCATATCTCATCAACTTTAGTACCCGCTTCGTGCTGTTTGATCGCCTTGATTATCTGTTCTTCTGAAAATCGCTTTTTCATGGTGAGACCTCCATCTCGTTAGAGTAACTGGAAATCTCATCGAGGTCATGGTGTGAATCCTGGGGGAAAGGTCACCTTGCTGCAGAACTCCCTGAAGAAACCCACGGATATAGTAAGAGCCTACAGCCATAGTTATCGATGACTGAACGGGGTCTTTTTGGATAGGCTTTTGCCAGCTGCAGTCATCATTATTCGCCCATGTATCACATGTAGTCTTCAAAACCGCCGACCGCCATACTGGCTAGCTGAATACAGATCAGATACAAAAAAAGAAACTTCAGAGCAATTAATGGGCGCTAGTTTAGCCCCCAAACACTGAGCGTACCATCATCCACTAAAGTATCCATCTGACAATTTTCATTAAAGGTCATACAGTGTCGGGAGTTAGGCCATTACCCCTCTGTAGCACGGTTTTAAAATATTTAAGCGAAGCTTAAATTCCCTTAAAAACCTTCCCTTCTTTCATCACAAAATCGACATTTCTCAGTGCTGAAATATTGATGCTTGGATCTTCGTCAACGGCGATCAGATCTGCGTATTTCCCCACTTCAAGACTTCCCAGAATCTTCGACTTACCCA
>NYXU01000062.1 GCA_002685715.1 Porticoccaceae bacterium
CGATAACCTGTACTTCTGGGTAATGTTTTTTAATCCACGCCACGCGATCCAAAACATTTTTTGAATGGCCATGGGCAGTATCAACCACTAATACATCAACCCCCGCTGCCACCAATGCCGCAACGCGTTCATCGGTACCCTCGCCAACACCAACAGAGGCACCAACACGCAGTCGACCCTGATCGTCTTTACAGGCATTGGGGTGCTGTTCAGCTTTATCAATATCGGTAACGGTAATCAGCCCTTTAAGCTCAAAGTTATCGTTGACCACCAGTACCTTTTCAATTCTATGCTGGTGTAATAGTGCGCGTACCTCATCGGGGCCGGCGCCTTCGTTGACCGTGACCAAATCTTGTTTTGGCGTCATCACCGAGGTCACCAAAGCATCCATATCGGTGGCAAAGCGCACATCGCGGCGCGTCACAATACCAATAAGGTTGCCATCTTCAATCACAGGTAGGCCAGAAATATTGTTAGCCATGGATAGATCATGCAATTCCTGCAGGGTTGCGCTGGACTGTATGGTATGAGGATCTTTAACCACACCACTCTCAAACTTTTTGACCATATGCACTTCTTTGGCTTGCTGTTCAATGGTCATACTTTTATGAATGATGCCAACCCCACCCTCAGCGGCAATAGCAATAGCTAAACGGGATTCAGTCACGGTATCCATGGCCGCGGAGACCAACGGGATATTCATTCTGATACCGCGAGTCAGCTGTGCGTGGGTAGACACATCTTTGGCCGTAACTGCAGAGTAACCGGGTACTAGCAGTACATCGTCAAAGGTTAATGCTTCATGGGAAATACGTAACATAGGGGACGCTTACCTCTGTGAGGTTTTAAAAAGTAAGCGCTGTATTATAAATCAGCGGCGGCATTGAGGTAAACAACTATTTAAACCTAAAAATACACGTAAAACAGTGACTTAAACTCGCTTGCGCAAGGTAATCATAACTTGCTCATGCGATTTAACAAGCGATTTAATAACCTATCTCTTGGCGCAGTTTTGCTAATACATCGACCTGATAAAGGTTCAACCCTGCTCCCGCATCACCTTCGTTGGGGTGTGATACAGATACAATGTTAGCGCTATAACGAAACTAATCGCCTCGGCAACTGAAATAGCGGCGACAAAACGATAATCCTCTAACAACATATAAAACAGAATCAATAATCCCGCCGGCATAATCAAACTGCGGCAGATAGCCACAACTGCCGATTGCAGAGGTAGATGTATCGCGGTGAGATAGCCGGATATCAACATAGTAAAGCCGGCAAAGATAAATACTGGCCACACGTAGGTAACAAATTCTAAGGCCAGTGCAAGCGTGTCGCNGTCNCGNTCGNTATCAATAAATAGACCGATCATCGATTCACTTCCAACGATCAANAACCCAATAATAACTGCACTNATNGCCACAATCATGGTCCCNGCAGTACGCAGAAANGCACGAATTCTCTGGGGNTTTNGCGCNCCAAAATTTTGCGAAATAATCACTTGGATGGAGTCTGAAACAGAAAAATATGCCATAAACCCAACAAACAACAAATAGTTAACCAATGTAATCGCNGCTACACCATCCACGCCTGCGCGTTGAATAAGCATCCAGTTAAATATAAAGGCGATAATCGCACCGGATACCTCATTGATAAATTCAGAGATGCCGTTATAGGCCGCTTTAAACAACTCGCCCCAATGCGTTTGCCGCAAGCCAAAGAATATCTTCCGTTTTGGATTAACAAAGTAAACCAGCATCACTATAAGCGGCATCACTTGTGATAGCCCTGTCGCCAATGCTGCACCNGCAAGCCCCCAGTCAAAGACAGCGATAAATAGATAGTCCAATACAATATTGCCCANCGCACCCANCGCGAGTGCTATGGCTGCNAAATTGGGAAAGCCATCTAGACGAATAAAAAAATACAGCTGGATAACAACAAACTGGAAAAACAGAAATGGAAAGATAATCCGATAGTATTCACTCATCACTGGAAACAGNGTCTCATCGGCCCCTAAACTGGCAAAAATGTTGTCCTCAAATACCAGCCCTAATGCAATCACTATCACCCCATAAACAAGCATAAATATGAGTGTTTTGCTGAAGATTGCTGATGCCGCGGTGGTATTTTTCTCGCCTAAATACTTGCCGCCGCGCACAGCACCACCAATCGATACCATCATGCTGACACCGAACAGTAGGGTTGTGATTGGAATAATCAGGTTAACCGCCGCCAAGGCCGTCGCCCCCTCATAGTTGCCGATAAACATACCATCCACCAACGAACCGGATGTCATGGCGATCAACCCAAAAAGAGAGGGCAGCATGTATTTTATAAAGGTGGCAAATATAGGGCCCTCAAGGGCATCATTATTTGCTTTGATTTCATTATTCATCGAGTATTTAATCTTTTTATATAATGTACAAAAACCAGCTTATGCTGATACTAGCCAATAACGTATCTGGATTAGAAAACAATCCTTTAACCACGTCGCCTAATAGCCCGAGCCTTTAATATGAAATAACCATTATCGACATGAGCATAACATTGCCATCGTTAATTCCCAGTGCTTGCTGTGGATAATCGGTAAGCGGCAAGCCGCACAATAAACACGATTGAACCAAGAACAAACATAACATAGGCAATTGAAGTCGGTTGTTCAATAAACACGATACTGGCATAACTTACCCAGATTGATAGGAACATCAACCATACGCCAAACAGATGGAGCCATCGCCAATGTTGCTGACGCATTCTCCGACGCACTGGATAAAATGAGGTAATCGTCAAGGCAAATAAAACAATGTAGGCGGCAGTGCGCAGGATAAGATCGCTGGTCTTATGAAGCTCCGCCATGTAATAAGGCATATAGGCCGAAAATAATACAATGATAAACAGCATCTGCCAGCCCATTGCGGCGGCAAATGAAAGACCAAAATAACGTCGATTACGCAGTACCCAGCGAGAGGTCTTGCTCGGAAAAAGCTTCACCAGAGCAGACGCAATAAAGGTTATATAAATCCATGGCGCAGAAATCTGTACTGACAGACGGAGTAGCGCCACAGTTTCCTCCGCTGTCGTCACCCCAATCGACCAAATACCCACGGTCATAATAAGCGCACTGAATACAGCAATGATAAAGAAAAGCGGCCAACCATTCAGTAACCGCTGCTGTAACACTGACATAGTANACCCCTGTNTTATGATTATTATAAAAATCNCANCGCNCAATGACCNTAAATCCTCGGTCAANATATTGCGAAGCATCAGNTCATGTTATAGCATGTCGTATGACATGGGTAAAGTTGGAAAGCATTATGCNGAGGCATANAGTCCGCATACAGTCCATTGCGNTGTCGNAATTAATGGTTTTAGACNANTGTCGTTGAGACNTATNNGTTGCGCTAANTNANTCNTCAAGGCANAGTCTATTGTNGATAGCGTCTGAGATGCTGCTTGATGGGCAATAAACCAACAAACGGCANGACTTTATNAANAACCATNAGTACCNATNATAAACCNACAACTNATCGAGGAGATTTCTTTTGGCTACCGAACCTAGTTTGCTAGTACTGCTTCCAGCACTGGTCACCGTGATTACNGCGATACTGAGTCGCCGACCCATNGAATCANTACTGGCTGGCGTNTTTGTTGGANTATTAATGCTCGAACCNGCTGCTGCTCTAAGTAACTTTTCCGCNGTACTGCTCGATGTGATGATGGATGAAACCATTGCCTGGATCATTATTGTCTGCGGGCTGATGGGTAGCCTGATTACGTTGCTGATGCGCGTGGGAGCCGCTAATGCCTTTAGCCGCGCACTGTCNTCAAAAGCCAAAAACTCAAAAAGNGCNCTNCTCTACACTTGGCTNTTNGGCTTGGTTGTTTTTATCGACGATTACCTGAATGCTCTTGCCGTCGGCTCATCAATGCGCAAGGTGACGGATAAGTTTAAAGTGTCGCGAGAAATGCTTGCCTATGTCGTCGATTCCACAGCGGCGCCAATCTGCGTGCTAGTGCCAGTCTCTACTTGGGCTGTGTTTTATGCCGGCTTATTTATGGACTCCGGTTATGCTGAATCAGGACAGGGTATGGCCCTTTATATTAGCGCTATCCCCTACATGGTATATCCCATTGTGGCGGTGCTTCTGGTGCCCTTAGTCGCGGCAGGTATTGTGCCCGCACTGGGCATGATGAAAACAGCACAACAAAGAGCGGCCAGTGGTACCGCGCCACAAGCCATTGATGAAGCATCGGAACAGAGCATCCCCGAGGCAGAGGATAAGGTTCAAATCTACCACTTTGTGCTACCCATTGTGGCTCTACTAGGCTTTAGTATTTGGTATGACTTGGATGTGCAGATCGGTGTCATTATGGCGGTTGCCGTCACTATTATTTTATTCGGTGTGCAGCGACTAATGGCTTGGACGCAGATGTTTGATGCGGCTCTTGATGGTATCAAGATCATGCTACCGGCATTAACCATGGTTGTGATGGCCTTTGTCTTTAAGGAAGTCAATGACCAATTGGGATTGGCAACCTATGTTATTAATAATGTAGCGCCATTAATGACACCCCTTATGTTGCCCGCCCTCACCTTTATCACCATGGCACTGATTGCGTTTGCAACCGGTTCTAGCTGGGGTGTATTTGCTATAGCTATCCCAATTATCCTGCCTCTGGCGGAAAGTGTTGGTGTCAGTATCCCGTTAGCTATCGGTGCCCTTGTATCCGCAAGCGCCTTTGGTAGCCATGCCTGTTTTTATTCTGATGCCACGGTGCTGGCGGCTCAGGGAAGNGGCTGTGATGTAATGGACCATGCNCTGACGCAAATACCCTATGCGCTAATTGCCGGCGCACTATCCTGTGTTGGACTAACTGTATTAGCNGCGATNTAGCCAAATCAATCTTGATAGGTAGTGACTNATGAGTGAGGCCAATACAGAACTTAATCGCCGTCAGTTTTTAACCAAGACCTCAGGGCTGAGTCTGGCGCTAGCCATGCCCGCCACCAATGGGCTGTCAGCACAGCAGTTGCCCACCGATATTACTCAGATGAGCGCCTCGCAATTATCCGCAGCAATTGCCGGCAGGCAGGTGCGTTGCGTTGAGGTGATGCAAGCCTACCTCGACAGAATCCACCGCTATAACCCAGTCTATAATGCCATTGTCAGCATGCTTGATGATGATCACCTGCTACAACAGGCACAGCGGGCTGATAAGGCGCTGGACCGCGGCGAGTACTGGGGATGGATGCATGGTATGCCCCANGCGGTGAAAGATCTGGCCGATGCTAAAGGTTTAGAATCTAGCTATGGCTCTACTGCCTTTGCCGGCATGAGGCCAACTAAAGATAGCCTGCATATCGCGCGCATTCGCCAACAGGGCGCACTCTTTATCGGCAAGACCAATACCCCAGAATTCGGATTGGGCTCTCATACTTACAACTCGGTGTTCGGCATAACCAGAAATGCCTATAATCCCGCCTTAGCTGCCGGTGGCAGCAGTGGCGGTGCCGCAGTTGCTATTGCGACCCATATGCTACCGATCGCTGATGGTAGCGATATGATGGGGTCTCTGCGTAACCCCNCTGCCTATAATAATATTATCGGTTTTCGGCCTAGTCAGGGGCGCGTGCCGAGCCCCACAGCCACTGGTGACCAGTATTACCATCAACTATCAACCGATGGTCCCATGGGCAGAAATGCCGAAGATACTATACGTCTACTGCATACAATGGCTGGCTATGATTCGCGGGCGCCACTCTCGTTAAAGGATAAAATTCCTGCCTATCGGGCATTTCAACAACCCAGCTTAAAAGGTCTGCGTATCGGCTGGATGGGAGATTATGAGGGTTATCTGCCAATGGAATCCGGGGTATTAGAGTTATGCCAAAATGCCTTAAAGACAATATCTGATCGCGGGGCGATTATTGAAAACTGTCTGCCGGACTACAATATGGATCGGCTTTGGCAAACATGGTTAACATTGCGGCACTGGTCCATCAGCGGTGAAAGGGCGCTGTACGATAATGCACAGATTAGAAAACAATTAAAGCCGGAAATCATATGGGAGATGGAGGGTGGCTTTAACCTGTCTGCTGCGCAAATTAATCAAGCGGCAGTGGATAGATCAGCNTGGTATCGAGCGTTACATCATTTGTTTGAACGCTTTGACTTTCTCGCCCTACCAACGGCGCAAGTTTTTCCCTTCTCTGCAGATATTCACTGGCCAAAAGCTATTGCGGGTAAGACCATGGATACCTACCANCGCTGGATGGAAGTGGTTATTGGTGGCACCTTAGCAGGGCTCCCTGTGGTCAATGTGCCTGCGGGCTTTGACCAGCGTGGCAGGCCGATGGGTATGCAGATTATCGGCCCGATGGGTCAAGATCAGCAGGTACTTGAATTTGCTATGGCCTATGAAGCCGCCACATCTTATCTTAATCAGCCGCCAGTGCTAAAGGAAACACTCTGACTGCGCGCCGCTCGATGCGCTACTCAGTTAAAGGGACCCGACCATGAAAACAATCTACAGTGAACAACATCGTTTGCGCGATGCTAAAACAGAGCTCTATGGCGGCGAGTTAGTCACGCCTTTTGAGCGGCCTTCTCGGGCTGACACGGTTATCAAAGCAATTACTCAATCAAACCTCGGTGAGATCGTAGCGCCCGACACTTTCACCATGGATCCTGTCCGTGCAGTTCATAGTGACGATTTTATTGCCTTTCTAGAGTCAGCTTGGCAAGAGTGGCAGGATGCTGGGTTTACCGGTGAAGCAATCGCCTGCTCTTGGCCAGCAAGGCGTATGCAGTCTCGGGTACCTGATTTTATTGATGGTAAATTGGGTTACTACGCCTTGGCGGCCGAGACCTCAATTACTGAAGGGACTTGGGCCGCTGCTTTGGCCTCTAAAGATGTGGCATTAACCGGCGCACAGGCTTTGCATGGTGGTGCACGAGGTGTATTTTCCCTTTGCCGTCCGCCAGGACATCATGCGGCCAGTGATATGTTTGGTGGTTACTGCTTTTTAAATAATGCCGCTATTGCCGCACAGTATCTACGTGACCAAGGTGCCCAGCGCGCCGCCATACTGGATATAGATTTTCATCATGGTAATGGCACGCAGGATATTTTTTATGACCGCGATGATGTGCTGTTTTGCTCCCTGCATGGCGAGCCGCAACAGGCCTTCCCTTATTTTCTTGGCTATGCCGATGAGACTGGGTCAGGGCAGGGATTGGGCTATAACCTGAATTATCCCATGCCACGAGACACCTCATTTATCCAGTGGCAACAATCATTGACTGCTGCACTGGCAAAAATCGACGCATTTGCACCTGAGTATTTAATCCTATCTCTGGGCGTAGACACATTTGAAAATGACCCAATCAGCTTTTTTAAACTGACCACAGCTGATTATTTCACCACTGGCGCCATGATTGCTGAACTGCAGATACCAACTCTGTTTATTATGGAAGGCGGCTATGATATTGATGAAGTCGGCATCAACGTGGTGGAAGTACTAAAGGGCTTTGAATCAGTGAAATAGTGTTCCTTGGTCAAGACCCTATCTGCGCTATGGCATCTAAACTGACTGAGGCGCAGATTTATTGTTCATCAGAGCTAGCCGCCACTTTATCTATATCAATGCGATCGACAAATGCTCGCAGCACCACAGCGCCCTGCTCCCAGCCGTCTGTCTTAGCAACCTGACTGGCCTCCAACTGAGCCTGCTCCTGAGCCACGACATAATCAAAAAACGCTTGATACCTTGGCTCTGCAAGATCTCTTAACTGCTCTAGTTTAGGGATATATGGAACAATAATCCGAATCAGTGACTCTGGACTAAAAGTAATAAAGTGTGCGGCAAAGCCTCCGGCATGGCCCCTGAATCTTGTAAACCAACCGGCTTTGTAATCGAAATTCAGTGCAACTGCACTGCGTGTATAGATCTGCTGATTAACCACCTCAAGGTCATAATATGCTTGGTAAAAAACGCCTGCTGGCTCGTCTTGTAACACATGGGCCGCTTTTTTCATGCCTAAGTAAGCAAATGTGCGATTATCGTATTCATATTTCAACCGCTTTATATATAACGCTTGATCTTCAGCTTCTGTTGCATTTATGGGCATAGCCATCACCATCAATATATAGGCTGTTGCAAGTATCAGCCCTGTTTGTAGTCTTATTCTCACATTGGTCTCCCAATAGTATTTATTCAAATCTGTTTATACTCTCATCATATCTGATCGATAACGATCACTTTTTACGTCAATAATATCCTGCTTAATAGTGCTGGCATTCATCCTATGTAGGCCTGATTGAACGCTGAATCATCTAAGGCTTGATACCCAAGAAGCAAGCTATTAAAAAAAACCAATCATCGCTATCAATTTTGCTGCAACACTCGGCGCATAAAAGTGAACACAGAATCCCAATGCGCTATTGATGGAGAAGATTTTGGCGACACGTCCTCAAAAGCATGGGGGCCGCCTTCAGTGACCAAAAGCTCACAATCCACACCGCTGTCATTGAGGCGTTGAGCATAAGCAATACTCTCTTCATAAAATAAATCTATATCACCTATGCCTAACCATGCTTGGGGAAGCCCCTCTAAGGTTTGGCGGCGAGCAGCCACAGCATAGGCCGGGGCCTCAGGCAAGCCCGGTGACTGACCCAAGTAACAGGCCCAACCACCCCAGTTATTATCGTTATTCCAAAGAAAATGTTTTTCCTTGGTTAAATCCANTCGAGTCGCCGTGCGATCATCTAGCATCGGGCACAACAGCAGCTGTGCCACCGGTTGTTGACCACCCTCATCATAGAGTCGCTGAGCCAGCGTTGCTGTCAGCCCGCCACCTGCACTCTGACCACCAATCACCACCAGTTGTGGATCAACACCCAAGTCACTGGCATGATCCTGCAACCATTGCCAACTTACGACTATATCATCCAAAGCCGCAGGAAAAGGCTTTTCTGGTGCCAGTCTATAGTCAACTGAGACCACGGTGATGCCCAACGCCTCTATAATTCTGCGTATGGACAAGTCATCCGAGTTGGCATCACCAAGAAGGTAACCACCACCGTGCATCCATAACAATGCCCCATGACTTTTCGGCACTACAGGCTGGTAAATTTTACTTCGCGATTGATCATGATCAATCCAGCTTACCTTAATATTTTGATCACCCTTAAATTTGGGTATNAATTTCAATAGGCCGCTCATAACCATTCTGGTTAGTGATTTTTCATAAGATAACGCTGGCACCCATCGCGCGTAGCTACGCAACTCTGGATGTACTCTATCTAGGTCCATAATCAATTCTCCTACATCATCATCGTTATTGTGGCCTTGAGGAACTACGAGAGATTAATGCAGTTTAAATACTATCGGCATGCCACTACTTGNTGCTGTGCATTGGCTTAAAATAGGCTAAATAAAACACTAGTCTTGGCTTTATTTTTGTCTATNCGCCACCGNAATTACTGCAGCAGGTTGAGCTATATCGAGCGATAAAAAATTGAGGGCAAACTTATNATCAAGTTTGCCCTCAAGGTCAACCGTTTTAAAAACAACGGTTCATTCTCTACACTGCTACTCTGCGATTAGAAATCAAATCGCGCATTGATACTCCAAGTAGCAGGTCGCCCTAACATATCCATATAGCTACCGCCATCATCGCCTGTAGCACGAACGATGTAGACCTCATCGGTAATATTCTCACCGATGATGGATAGCTCCCACCCTTCGCTGACATTGGCTATCGCTAAGTACAGATTTAAGACGCCATAGTCATCCTGACCCAATAGACCATAATCGATATCAGAGAGTTGTGTCGAACGAGGTGCAAGATCATCGCGCCAGCTGTAGGTCAGCGAGGCACTTCCCAACAGACTCTCCGTTACATTTGCTTCCTGGCGAATATTCACTGAGTAACTTGTTTCAGGAGCAAAGTCTCTATCCAGTCCCTCGAGGCTGTATACGTCATTCAACTGATCAAAGGAAAAATAATCCGAGCTAGTGATCTCAGCGTCGAGCCAAGCGTAGGCTAACTGAACACTGAAACCTGGCATCTGTGCCGGGCTCCATAACATATCCACTTCTGCACCTGTATGCTCTGCATCACCCAAGGTGCCCAGAGCGGTGAGATAACCACTGGGAGCCGCAGCGGATGGTGCGGAAATTTTCCCTTGGGTGTCCTGATAATCGTAAAAGTATACCGCTGCATTCACTTGAAGTTCATCCGAGGGATTAGACTTTACTCCCACTTCAAAGGCATCATTTACTTCTTCTTTGTAGACGGGAATTGCACTAGTATCATCTGTCCAAGCAGTGAAGAATCCGCCCGACTTAAAGCCGCGGGAGTACTTCGCATAAACCAGCGTATTATCAGACACTCGCCAATCTATACCGAGGTGGCCCGACCAGTTACTATCAAGAGAAGAGCTCATTCCCTGGACATCTCCCAGCAG
>NYXU01000009.1 GCA_002685715.1 Porticoccaceae bacterium
GTTGGCTTGAGGCTATTTTTTATTTTTTCTAAATGCGGAAGAAAGTCAGGCCCCCGCCTTAAGGTGACTCCTGTTGCTAATACATCAAGAATCACCAGATGCACTATCCGCGAGGCCATCGGCATATATTCGTCAGTGTTTTCAGGTACATCAACATCCAGCGTTACTGTACACATCTCAGCCAATGGCGAGTCTACTACAGTAAGGCCTATCACTGTAGATCCATTGCCACGAGCAATTTCTGCAACTTCTACCACTTCTTTGGTGCGACCAGTGTGAGAGATAACAAAAAAAACATCGCCAGTACCACCGGTAGAGGCAAGCATACGTTGCATAAGCACATCATCATGACTTGATACCGGCAGATTAAAACGAAAAAATTTATTCTCTGCATCGCGGGCAACGGAGCCTGAGGCGCCGAGTCCAAAAAAGTAGATTCTTTTTGCCTGTATTAGCTTATCTACGACCTGATTTACTCGTGTATGGCTTATCTTGTCGCGCACTAGCGCTAACGTATTGATGGTACTGTCAATAATCTTTGGCGTATAACTGCTGACATCGTCATCTGGGTCCACATTGCGATTGACAAAGCGAATACCGCTTGCCAATGATTTAGCTAGCTTTAACTTAAAGTCTGGAAACCCTGCGGCATTAAAACGCTTACAAAATCGATTAACGCTGGGCTCACTAACATTTGCTTTTCTTGCCAAGGTGGCGATGCTGGATTGAGTAGCAGCATCGGGATCAGAGAGAATAACCTGTGCAACCTTAGTCTCTGATTTATTTAAACCCGGTAACGCATCGGTGATCACATTGATTAAATTTTGACTTTGCATAGACCCCAAAACCTCAATTTGGAAGTAACTTACGAAACTACCCTAAATGTTTGTTTTATTTTAGTTTTTTCANNCAAAAAAATCTGCAAAAACTANAGTTTTGTAAAATTATTTCATCATGANGNNATAAAGCCNAAAAANNCNANCAAAATAGGTAANTTTACGTAAATTTAAGTCATTTTCTTTGCCATANNAGCAATATAATCTTATAATTTGCGTAATTTTACTACATTTGGATAGGCGCAAGCATATGTACAAGATCGCGATAAATGGCTTCGGCCGTATTGGGCGTAATATAGTAAGAGCGCTCTATGAGCGCCCTGACCTGCAAGACAAAATTCAAATCGTTGCCATCAATGACCTTGGTGATGTGAAGATTAGCGCTCATCTATTGCAATTCGACACCGTTCATGGCCGCTTCAATCAACAGGTTGAGGTCAATGAAAACTCACTTAAGATTAATAACGATACTATTCAGTGGTTCTGCGAGCGCGACCCCGCCAATATTCCTTGGGCAGATCTGGATGTTGATCTAGTCTGTGAGTGCACTGGCGTGTTTACTAGCCGAGATAAAGCTGCGTTGCATATTGCTGGCGGTGCNAAAAAAGTNCTTATTTCTGCGCCGGGNTCTAATGTTGATGCCACTATCGTTTATGGCATCAACGATAATATTCTCACCCGAGAGCANCAAATAGTATCCAATGCCTCGTGCACTACAAATTGCCTAGCGCCGTTAGTAAAACCTTTACATGAGTCTATGGGCATAGTCTCGGGCTATATGACTACGGTTCATGCCTATACCAACGATCAGCAGTTGAGCGATGTATACCATTCTGATGTTTATCGCGCGCGCTCTGCAACACAGTCTATGATCCCCACAAAAACAGGGGCTGCCGCTGCTATTGCCGATGTACTGCCAGAGTTGGCAGGCAAACTAGATGGCCTTGCTGTGCGTGTACCCACTATCAATGTGTCATTGGTAGATCTGACCTTTAATGCAGGCCGTGAGACTTCCGTTGACGAAGTCAATCAAGTGTTAAAACAAGCNGCGAACAATGAGCTTAGTGAAGTATTAAGTTACTCGGATCAGCCCTTAGTATCTGCAGATTATAATCATATCCCCTATTCCAGCAACTTTGACTCACTGCAAACTAGAGTCAATGGCTCATTGGTCAAGGTAATGGCCTGGTACGACAATGAATGGGGTTTTTCCAATCGCATGCTAGATAACAGTATCGCGCTGTTGGCTGCCGAGTCTTAATTACATGCCGAGAAGAACCAAAATTCTGGCAACATTAGGTCCCGGTAGCAGTGATGCTGAGAGCATAAGGCGACTTATCGTTGCAGGNGTTAACGTATTTCGGCTTAACTTCTCCCATGGCAGTGCTGAAGAGCATAGTCAGCGTGCCCATACTATCCGTGATATCGGCAAAACATTAAAAACGCCGGTGGGTATCCTATGTGATATGCAGGGGCCCAAGATTCGTATCGGCAGTTTCATCGATGATAAAAAGATCGATCTCAAAGAAGGCGATAAGTTTACTCTCGATAGTCAGCTCGACCCGGAGAAAGGCGATGAAAAAGCGGTCTTTATTGCCGCAGAACTGCTTGAAGATATTAATCAGAGCGATATATTGCTACTTGATGATGGCCGCATGACTCTGCAAGTAAGTGTTAAAACTCAACACGCTGTAGACTGTATTGTCACTCANGGCGGTGTTCTNTCGAGCAAAAAAGGAGTCAATAAATTTGGTGGNGGTCTATCNGCNAANGCCCTCACNGACAAAGATAAAGCNGANATTAAAACNGCNGCNGCACTTAATACAGATTATCTGGCGATTTCCTTTGTACGAGCNAAGGAAGATATTGAAGANACCAGACGNNTGTTAAATGATGCNGGNAGCAGCGCTCATATTATCGCCAAAATCGAACGTGCNGAAGCCATTACCGAAGACTTTTTACCGGGCATTATCGAAACTGCCGATGGTGTGATGGTCGCCCGTGGNGATCTCGGCGTCGANATTGGCGACGCCAATCTNGTCGCTGTTCAAAANCAANTGATTGAAGCGGCNAATACCGCGAATAANGTTGTTATCACAGCAACNCAGATGATGGANTCAATGATTAGTGCNCCCACTCCTACTCGCGCCGAAGTATTTGATGTNGCTAATGCTGTNCTNGATGGCACAGATGCGGTGATGCTNTCNGCGGAGACCGCTGTGGGTAAATACCCCGTAGAAACGGTTAAGGCCATGGCTCGAGTAATTGAGGGGGCAGAAAAACACCCTCTAGCACAGCGCTCTAAACACAGAATGCATCANACATTTCAACGTATTGACGAGTCNCTGGCANTGTCAGCCATGTATGTGGCGAATCACCTNCAAGGCGTTAAGGCGGTGATCTGTATGACTGAAACCGGCTTTACACCATTNCTGATGTCNAGNATTACCTCTTCCCTNCCCATNTATGCNATGGCGCAAAAACTGGGCACTTGCGAAATTACCGCTTTGTATAAAGGCGTGGTTCCAGTGCCATTTGACACCTCTAATCTCGACCCATCAGAGGTCAACCACTGTGCTGTAGAGAAATTACGTGAATATGGCGCCGTGACCCATGGCGATCTGGTACTGATCACCAAAGGTGACTTCGTCAATGTACATGGTGGTACCAATACATTAAAAATTGTTCGAGTGGGCGACGTTATTCGCTAACTTGAAAAACCGTCTCTTCCCAGGCCATGGATGGCCGACTTAGACTCTATAAAAATATTTACCTTGCCCAATAAATCTTAAGCGGTGCAATCTGCTGATTTAAAATCGCGCGAATGGGCAATTCGGCAATATCATCACCCTCTTGAGCAGTCTGCAGAACCGCTTGCTTACCAGCACCGCTAATATGGATAACAACCTGCTGAGCATCAAGCAGTCGCGGTAAGGTCATGCTAATACGCTGATGGGGGGCTGCTGGCGGCGTTACCGCAATAGCTGTTCGGCCGGAGTGCAAATCCAACCCCAGTGACAACGTCTCTGCGTCGGGAAATAATGACGCCGTATGGCCATCGTCACCCATACCCAAAATAACCACCGTAAATCGTCCAATCGTTGCCAGCGACTGCTCTAAATCAGCTTCGCCATCGATGGCATCAGTAGCCGCATTTTTGGCGGCAACAAAATTCGCCTGCACAGCGTTGTTGATAAGCAAGTTCTCACGTACGAGTTTTTCATTGCTATCCTGATGCTGATTATCAACCCAGCGCTCATCAGCAAGCGTAATAGTGACCGCGCTCCAATCCAAATCCTGTTGTGACAATAGATGGAAAAAGCCCATTGGTGTGCGGCCACCAGAGACGACCAGTGACGCTGAGCCGCTAGCATTAATGTCCGCTGCCAACATGGCAGTTGTCTGTTCCGCTAACGCAATATCCAATGCAGACGTATTTTCAAACTCGAGCATTTCCACGTTTATTCCTCATGCCAACTACGGTTATCACTTTCAATCAAAATCTCAGATTTTGATGGCCCCCAAGACCCCGCGCTGTAGGACTTAGTGCCAACCTTTTTATCTTCCCAAGCATCTAATAGCGCATCACACCAGCGCCACGAGGCTTCGATTTCATCACGGCTAACAAACAACCACTGATCACCTTTAATCACCTCAAGAATCAAGCGTTCATAAGCATCCGGAATCCTTGACTCACCTGCAGCATCGTAGAAGTCAAGGTTCAGCGTGCGCTTCTCCACACCCATACGCTCCTTGAGACTCTGCTTCTTGGACACCATCTCAAGTTGAATACCCTCATTGGGCTGCAAGTTGATAATCAGTCGATTATTGGCCTCATCATTAGTCTCCGGAAACAGGGAATGCGGGTTATCTTTGTAAGTAATCACTACTTGGGTGACTTTATCTTTCATACGCTTGCCAGTGCGCAGATAAAATGGCACACCAGTCCAGCGCCAGTTATCGACAAAGACCTTTAGCGCAACAAAGGTTTCGTTATTACTGCTATCACCAGAGCAACCCTCCTCTTGCATGTAACCAACAACAGGTTCACCGGCAATCCAACCCGCGGCATACTGCCCACGCACTGCTTGATCGACCACATTTTCAGGGGCTATGGGACTCAAGGCTCTTAACAACTTGACTTTCTCGGCACGAATTTCATCCGCCTCGAGTGAATTTGGCGGTTCCATGGCCACCATACAGAGCAACTGTAACAGATGGTTTTGCACCATATCGCGCAACTGCCCAACATTGTCATAATAAGACCAACGTCCCTCAATACCCACAGTCTCGGCAGCGGTAATCTGGACATGGTCAATGCAGCTATTGTCCCACTGCGAATTAATCATGCGATTAGCAAAGCGCAGTGCCAACAGATTCTGCACAGTTTCTTTACCCAAATAATGATCAATACGATAGATATTACGCTCAGGGAAATAGCGCCCGACCGTGTCGTTGACTTCCTGCGAACTCTTGAGATCGTGGCCAATCGGTTTCTCAAGAACGATACGCGCGGTCTTATCGACACATCCAGCTTCATCCAAATGTTTACAGATAGAGCCAAAAATACTCGGCGGCGTCGCCATGTAGAACACCATAGTACGCTTATCCAGAGACCAGTCTTTTAATGCTGAAAACTGTTTTTTCTGTGCAAAATCAATACGGATATACTGCAAGCGATGACTGAATCGATTCCATACTGCTTCATCCCAGTCAGCCTTATCGACATAGGTTTGCAGCAGCGCATGGGTCTGCTCGATAAAAGCAACAGTATCAATATCCTCGCGGGCCACGCCGGCAATACGCACACTGTCAGCCAATAAACCAGCCTTATCCAAATGATAAAGTGCAGGGAAAAGCTTGCGTTTGGAAAGGTCGCCACGGGCACCAAAAATAACCAAATCAATATTATTGCTCATTGTAAACCTCAGTAGTTTTCTACTATGTTCATACTGCGCGCATACTAGTTAGCAAGCTCACAGGCTTCGCGCGCCAATGTTTCGATCTCTGACCAGCGCTGCTCGTTAATTAATTTTGCCTGAGCAATCCAAGAACCACCCACACATAATACATTTGGAAGTGCCAGATATTCCATGGCGTTGTGCAAGCCGACGCCACCCGTCGGGCAAAAGCCAATATCACCAAAAGGCCCAGCCATGGCTTTCAACACAGGCGGGCCGCCAGCAGCCTCCGCGGGGAAAAACTTGAAGTTGCGATGCCCATATTCCATGCCACGCATTAACTCGCTCACCGATGAAATACCCGGCAAAAAAGGCACCGTCGACCGCTCCCCAGCTTGGAGAAGACTCTCAGTAGCACCGGGAGAAATCATAAACTGACAGCCCAAGTCCTCTGATAATTTTATTTGCTGCTCGGTACAAACCGTTCCAGTACCGACGATCGCATCAGGTACATGGTTAACTATTTGACGAATACCCTCGACAGCGGCCTCAGTGCGCAATGTCACCTCAAGCACCTTGAGCCCACCAGCCACTAACGCCTCAGCCAGTGGAACAGCATCTTCCACTCGATCCAACGTAATAACAGGAATCACCGAATGACCGGCCAATAAATTTCGCACTTACAACTCCTTAAATTTGCTGTAGCTTCTTCGCCGCACCCAGAAGACCGAGATTACCGCGAACCACTATAAAGACAGGTATTGGCTGCAAATAACTGACAAAGCGACCTTTGTCCTCAAACTTGCTGCGAAAACCACTATTGATAAAGAACTCTTGAAAGCGAGGGATCACGCCACCCGCAATATAAACACCACCCTTAGCACCGAGTGTTAAAGCCAGATTACCTGCCGCAGAACCCATGCCCTCACAGAACATATCTAAGGTCTGCAATGCTCTGCTGTCCGTGCCAGCAAGGGCCGCCGCCACCACATCAGCTGGCCTTGAAAATTCAGCCTCGACTGCCTCGATAGAACAAAGCGCGGTATAAATATTTAAAATTCCTTTGCCCGATAGCAATCGCTCCAGGGATACACGGCCATAGCGTTCGCGCAAACAATTAACCACGGCACTTTGGATATCATCAATCGGTGCATAATCAGCATGACCGCCCTCGGTATCAATAACATGATAGCCATCAGCATGCTGTACCAGACCGGCCACACCCAGACCCGTGCCAGCACCTAAAATACCGATAGGCTTAGTCTGAACGGCATCAGCGCCACCCACTTTAACCAAATCAGTATCATCTAATTCAGTAATACCATGGGCGACTGCTTCAAAATCATTAATAACCGACAACGTCTCACAGCCTAACAGTTGTTGCAGTTGTGTCTTGGTGAATTGCCAATGACTATTGGTAAAGGTTATCTCTTCACTGTCAGCCGGGCAGGCAACAGCAAAGCAGACATTGGTAGGTGCATTACTCCAACCCGTTGCCGCGGCAATCTCTGCCAGCAAACCGTCAATCAAATCGGCAAAGCGCGGGTACTCTTCAACAGAGTGATGAAATTCATAGTCACTCTCCAGGCTACCATTATCCAGCAACGCTGAAAAACGTGCATTAGTGCCGCCAATATCCGCAACCAAATTCCACTTATCAGCCACGGCTTATACTCCGGGGAACAGGAATGATGCACCCTGCTCAGCATTACTAATATTGTCNCGATTGATAGCAAACAACTCTCGGCCACAACCTTGCTGACCAGCGTTAGGCAGCGGAGCCGCTTCTCGAGCATTGAGCTCAGCCTCATCACCAACAAACATAAGTTCACCGGTTACCGCATTCACGCGCAATAGATCACCCTCACGCAGCTTGCCCAGCAAACCGCCACTAGCCGCCTCCGGCACGATATGGATAGCCGCGGGCACCTTACCAGAGGCACCGGACATACGACCATCAGTAACGAGCGCAACCTTATGCCCTTTATCCTGCAAGGTGCCCAAAAATGGCATTAATTTATGCAATTCCGGCATACCCAATGCCTTGGGACCCTGATAACGGACCACCACCACACAGTCCCTATCCAGTGAGCCAGATTTAAATAATGGCTCCAGATCATCCTGCGCATCGATTACCACGGCAGGCGCCTCAACAATTTGATTTTCCAAGGCGACTGCAGATACCTTGATAACACCGCGACCGAGATTACCGCTCATCAGACGCAATCCGCCTTCGTTAGAAAAGGCCTTATCAACGGTGGTTAATACCTCCATATCCAGCGGTTGCTGTGGAGACTCATGCCAGACAACCTTATTGTCGGCATCTAATCGCGGCTCCTGAGTAAAATCGGCGAAGCTATCACCCCAAGAGGTTTTCGCGTCTGCATGCATAAAGCCGCTATCAAGTAATTGCCGGAAAAGACAGCTGGTGCCACCCGCCGCATGAAAATGATTCACATCGGCCTGACCATTGGGGTATACCCTCGCCAACAAAGGCACTGCAGCGCTGAGTTCGGAAATATCATCCCAATTGAGAATAATGCCCGCCGCTCGCGCAATAGCAACCAAATGCATGGTGTGGTTAGTCGATCCACCCGAGGCCAAAAGAGCCACCGTGCCATTGACTACGGCACGCGCATCAACAATCTCACCAACAGGCCGGTAGTCATTGCCCAACGCGGTTATACGCGCCAACTGATAGCCCGCTTCAGCCGTTAATTTGTCACGCAGAGGGTTATCTGGGTTAACAAAAGAGCTACCTGGCATTTGCAGCCCCATGGCTTCAAGAACCATTTGATTACTGTTGGCGGTACCATAAAAAGTACAGGTGCCATGGCTGTGATAGGAATCAGACTCTGCTTGCAGAAGCTCATCGCGACCAATTTTTCCTTCAGCATAGAGCTGGCGAATACGCTGCTTCTCTTTATTAGGCAGACCCGACTCCATGGGGCCGGCAGGTACAAAGAGCGCAGGCAGATAACCAAAACTCAGCACCCCCATCATTAAGCCGGGCACAATTTTATCGCANATACCTAAAGCNAANACNCCGTCGAACATCTGATGTGACAGCGACATCGCCGTNCATTGGGCAATCAAATCACGGCTTAGCAAGCTCAACTCCATGCCATCCTGCCCCTGNGTGACCCCATCACACATTGCCGGCACACCACCAGCCACTTGCGCGGTACAGCCAATTTCGCGCATAGCCTGTTTCAGCTTATCCGGGTAGGTGGCATAGGGTTGATGGGCAGAGAGCATATCGTTGTATGAGGTGACAATAGCCATATTTCCCGCTTCCATCATGCGTAGGCTATTTTTGTCCTCTTCACCACAGGCGGCAAAGCCATGCGCAAGATTGCCACAACTCAATTTACCGCGTTCTGGCCGATTATTGTAATCTTCTGCAATCTGNCGTAAATAATCATCACGCAAGCTCGCACTGCGCTNTATAATGCGNTGCGTTACAGCGGCAACTTGGGGATTAATCTGACCCATACTGGCTCCGAAATAGTAGATGGTTAATTGTAACAAAATTACATAAATTGACCATAATTAATCCATAAATCCAACAAATATTGTAATTTAATTACATTTAGTTTAATAAATGGGCATTAAGTAATAGACTTAATTTTACGCCTTACACAATCAGTCTCAAACAGGAATTAATCAATAGATGACTCATCAACGCTACTCTCCCACATCTTCTCCAGCTTGGCTGGCTCTGCAAACCGCCGCTGACAAGGTAAAACAGTTAACTATGACTGAATTATTTGCGCAGCACCCACAACGGGTTGAGCAGTTTTCATTAAGTGTTGGTGAGTTATATCTGGATTTTTCTAAAAACTTGCTCGACAACAGTATTTGGGCTGAGTTACTCGTACTAGCGGAACAGTCGCCGCTGCAGTCTCACCGCGCCGCCATGTTTGCCGGAGAATCAATTAATACAACCGAAAATCGCGCCGTACTCCATGCCGCTCTGCGTGCCGAGCCTGAGGATGGCAAAAATACTGAGGAGCGAGAACGAATCGCGCAGGTAAAAGCGCAACTACAAGCGGTCAAACTAGCCAGCAGCAAAATTCGCAGCGGTCAATGGCTGGGAAGTACAGGCAAAGCTATTACAGATGTGGTCAATATCGGTATCGGTGGATCCGACCTTGGCCCCAAATTAGCTTGCGCCGCGCTAGAAGAATATGCCCACCCCGATATAAATCTGCATTTTATTTCTAATGTTGATGGTGCCGAGATACTTACCACATTAAACCGGCTCAACCCGGAAACCACCTTAGTGGCTGTAGCCAGCAAGACATTTACCACGCAAGAGACCCTATTGAATGCTAAAACAGCCATCAATTGGTTTAAGGACAAGCTAGAGTTAGACAAGCCACAAAGTAGCAGTCACTTTGTCGCTNTAACCGCTAANCCAGCTAATGCGATAGCCTANGGCATNCCCAAAGANCAAATATTNGANTTTGCTGAATGGGTCGGNGGNCGCTACTCGCTGTGGTCAAGCATCGGATTATCTATTGCNATTTGCATCGGNTTTGATCAATTCGAGCANATGCTCTGCGGTGCNCGTGATATGGATAGGCATTTTCAGCAGGCNCCTCTGGCCAANAATATGCCGGTNATTNTGGCNCTACTNGGTATCTGGTATAGCAACTTCCTCAATATTGANTCCACTGCGGTNATTCCATACTGTGAACGNATGCTATTGCTCCCCTCTTATTTGCAGCAATTGGATATGGAAAGCAATGGCAAANCCACATCATTGGATGGTGACCTTATTGACTACAACACCGGTGCTATTCTCTGGGGCCAGACTGGCACNAATGGCCAACATGCTTTTTTCCAACTATTACATCAGGGCACAAGAACGGTGCCCATTGACTTTATTGCTGCCATAAAAGACAACCTCAGCAATGATGAACATCACCGCGTGCTATTAGGTAATATGCTGGCACAATCATCAGCACTGATGACGGGACAAGCGGCACCCGAAGGTCAGCAATACCGCTATTATCCTGGCAACAAACCCTCCAATACATTGCTACTAAAGCAACTGTCACCAAAGAATTTTGGCGCCTTAATCGCGCTCTACGAACACAAAGTGTTCGTTCAGGGCAGCATTTGGAATATTAATTCATTTGATCAATGGGGAGTCGAGCTGGGCAAGAAAATGGCCAATGAACTATTGGGCGATAATGCACAGGCCAGTGCATTTGATCCATCTACCCAAGCACTATTTGCCCATATTGCCAAAAACGACTAAAGGCGAAGCTGTTTAGGCAGGGAGAAACTGATATTTTCTAGCACACCGTCCAACTCCTCAGGGGCGGTGGCACCCATATCGACCAAGCGGCTAATCACATCTTGAACTAACACCTCTGGTGCTGAGGCACCAGCGGTAACACCCACGGTCTCTGTGCTATGCAACCAGTCAGACTGAATATCCTCGGGACCATCAATCAAATAAGCGTCACAACCACAGCGCACGGCCAGTTCACGTAGACGATTGGAATTGGAACTTGCCACAGAGCCAACAACTAGCACCACATCGGTTTCAATGGCAAGTTGCTTCACTGCATCCTGACGATTCTGGGTGGCATAACAAATATCATCCTTGCGCGGCCCTTTAATCTCAGGAAATTTATCTCTCAAAGCATCAATTACCACTGCCGTATCGTCCATGGACAAAGTAGTCTGGGTAACAAAAGCGAGTTTGGATGGGTCCTTTACTTGCAGATTCAGCACATCATGCGGATTTTCCACCAGATAAATCGCACCACCAAGAGAACAATCATATTGGCCCATGGTGCCCTCGACTTCAGGATGGCCCTCATGGCCGATCAAGACACATTCCATGCCGTCGGAAGCGTACTTTGTTACCTCGATATGCACTTTGGTCACCAGCGGGCAAGTGGCATCGAATACTTTTAGATTGCGCCGCGCCGCCTCATTTTGTACTGCTTGTGAGACGCCATGAGCACTGAAAATAACAATCACATCGTCAGGAATTTCATCGAGCTCATCGACAAACACAGCACCACGCTGACGCAAGTTATCGACCACAAACTTATTATGTACCACTTCATGACGCACGTAGACAGGTGCGCCAAACACATCGAGTGCACGATCGACAATATCAATGGCTCGATCGACACCAGCACAGAACCCTCGCGGATTGGCTAATTTTATCTTCATTAATGTACCCGCTGTGGTGAAACACTAATAATCTTCACGCGGAACAGTATCGTCTGCCCCGCCAACGGATGATTAAAATCGATCATAACCTCATCATCTCCGACCTCAATAATCACACCGGGTAACTCGCCATCACCATTTTGAAATGAGTACATGGCACCCAACTCAAGTTCATCCTGTTCAAAATTACTGCGCTCAACGCCTTGCACATTTTGCGGATTATGCTGACCGAAAGCATCTTCAGGCGCGATAGCAAATTCGCGCTCATCACCATCAATCAAGCCAATAAGCGGTTGCTCAAAGCCAGGCAGCAAATTGCCATCACCGACAACAAAGGTCGCTGGTTTGCCGTCAAAATTAGAGTCCACCATATGACCATCTTCNAGTGCCAATGAAAAGTGCAATGTCACGCTTGTTCCAGTATCAATAGTAAGTGGCATAATTTAAATTACTCGTTATTGTTAGCGTCAGAGCCATTAATCAGGGTATCAAGTATCAGCATAGCCGCGCCCACAGAGATACCAGCGTCAGCAACATTAAACGCAGGAAAATGCCTACCAGACCAGTGGAAGTCTAAAAAATCAACTACATAACCCAAGGTTAAGCGATCATAGAGATTGCCCAGCGCACCACCTAAAATTAGCGCCAAGGCAAGAGCCTCGAGTTTTTTCTGTGCTGGCAGACGAGTGATCCAAACCACAATAACCGCACTGACTACTGCCGCTAGTAGGCTAAAAGCCCAGCGTTGCCAGCCACCAGCATCACTTAAAAAACTAAAGGCCGCACCATAGTTGTGGACACGCACAAGATTAAAAAAACCACTTAAAGCCTGAGCATCACCGTAAGCAAAGCGTTCAACAATCCATAACTTAGAGTATTGATCTAGCAGTAGTACTGAGGCGGCAATCGCAAACCACAGTAGAGTAATGGGCTGTAGCTTAGGCATAATAACGNGCCTCACCAGCACCGCTTATATTAGTAATACAGCGTCCACAGACTTCAGGGTGTTGCTCATCGCTGCCCACGTCATCAATAAAGTGCCAGCACCGCACGCATTTATTTGCCACCGAGCGCTGCAGAGAAACCTTTAGCCCCTCCATTGATGACTGTTCAGCATCAGCACCATCGGTCAAACTGGATAGAGTCGCCTTTGACGTAATAGTCACAAAGCGTAATTCATCACCGAGCTTGGCTAGCGACTCCATTAACTCAGCATTGGCGAATACCTTAATATCTGCCTCCAGGGAACCCTTAACATTGCCTTGATTACGTTGCTCCTCGATAACCTTATTGATGGCTTCCTTGGCCTGTAAAATCACCGCCCAATCANCCTTGCTAATCACTTCGTTATCGNCCAGNCGTTGCAATGGATACCAATGGGCANCAAACACCGAGCTACTGCGGTCACCCGGCATAAAGCCCCAGATTTCGTGGGCAGTAAAACTTAAGATAGGCGCAATCCAGCGAACAAATGCCTCAGCGATATGATACAAAGCAGTCTGGGCAGAGCGCCGAGGCAAGCTATCTTCGGCACAGGTGTAAATTCTGTCTTTAATAATATCCAGATAAAAACCACCCATATCTCGCACACAGAAGTTGTGCAGTTTTTGATAAATTTGATGAAATTGGAAATTCTCGTAATCCGCCATAATCTCATCTTGCAATTGTGCGGCACAGTCAATAGCCCAGCGATCCAGAGCCAAGAGCTCGCAGTGTTCAACCGCATGCTGCTGCGGATCAAAGCCATCAATATTGGAGAGAAAATAACGCGCGGTATTGCGGATACGGCGATAAGATTCACCCGCGCGCTTTAAAATCTCATCGGAGACCGTCATCTCAGCGCTAAAATCCGCGCTGGCAATCCATAGGCGCAACACATCTGCACCCAACTCATTAATTACTTTCTGCGGTGGGATCACATTNCCAATCGACTTGGACATCTTGCGACCATTCTCATCGACCGTAAAACCATGGGTAAGCACTGCCTTATAAGGCGCAGTACCATTGATAGCAATCGCCGTCTTTAATGACGACTGGAACCAACCACGATGTTGGTCTGAACCTTCGAGATATAAGTCAGCGGGGTACTGTAATTCCTCGCGAGCACCAATAACCGATGCATGGGTTACACCGGAGTCAAACCATACATCTAGGGTATCTGTTACCTTCTGGTAATCATCGGCATCGGCCCCAATCAACTCAGCCGCATCGACGTCATACCAGGCATCGATACCTTGATCTTCGACCAATAAAGCTACCTGCTCAATGATATCGGCAGTCTGCGGATGCAGGTCACCGGTTTGCTTATGCACAAACAGCGCAATTGGCACACCCCAGGTGCGCTGACGAGAGACACACCAATCGGGACTGCCATCCAGCATCCCCTCAATACGCGCCTCACCCCATTCTGGGTGCCAAGCAACATTCTTAATCGCAGCTTTAGCCTTTTCGAGCAAGCCATTTTGCTCCATAGAGATAAACCACTGCGGCGTTGCTCGGTAAATCAATGGCGTCTTGGTGCGCCAGCAATGGGCATAGCTATGGGTAATTTTGCCACAGGCCATCAAACGGTTGTTTTCAGACAGCACCTCAATAATATGATCTTCAACTTTGTACACATGCTCGCCAGCAAAAAACACCACATCATCGCGGAACAGGCCATTGTCCATCACATAATTTAACGTGCCAATACCATACTGCTTGGCCACGGTAAAATCTTCCATACCATGATCTGGCGCGGTGTGAACACAGCCAGTACCCGCATCCGTAGTAACATGATCACCTAGCAACAGAGGAATATCTCGCCTATAGAAAGGGTGCTCAACGACCAAGTTTTCCAACGCCGCACCCTTGCAGTTAGCCAATACCCTATAGTCTTCTATTTGCAATCGCGCCATCACCGGCTCAAGTAAGTCCTCAGCAAAAATCAGTCGAACCGGCCCTGATTCTGTGGCGCATTGCACCAAACTATACTGAAGCTCAGCACCCATGGAGATTGCCTGACTACTNGGAATGGTCCATGGTGTGGTGGTCCAAATTAGAACATTAACNTCACCNTCACCGGGCAACGTACCGAAGGCTNCCGCCGCCTTATCTAACTGCAGCGCATCGCGCAGAGGATAGGCCACATCAATTGAAAATGAGGTTTTATCTTGGTATTCCACTTCGGCTTCAGCTAGGGCAGAGCCGCCTACCACACTCCAATAAACCGGTTTATACCCTTTAACCAAATGACCATTTGCCGCGATCTTACCCAACGCCCGAATAATATTNGCCTCAACGGCAAAATTCATGGTTAAGTAGGGCCGATCCCAGTCCCCTAACACACCAATNCGGACAAAATCTTTGCGCTGCCCTTCGACCTGTCGCATCGCATAATCACGACATTTCTGTCTAAAGGTGGCGTAATCTACTTTAACCCCAGCCTTGCCCGCCTTCTTTTCAACATTGTGTTCGATAGGCAATCCATGACAGTCCCAACCGGGAATATAAGGCGCATCAAAACCACTGAGCGTACGCGACTTAACGACGATATCTTTAAGGGTTTTATTCACCGCATGACCGAGATGGATATCACCATTAGCATAGGGAGGGCCATCATGCAGAATATATTTGTCACAGCCAGCACGGGCTGTTCTGATCTGCTGATAGAGATCACTGTCCTGCCACTGTTTTAGAATCCCCGGCTCCCGTTGNGCCAAATTGGCGCGCATAGGGAANTCAGTTTTCGGCAGGTTTAAGGTTGCCTTATAGTCAATTGGATCGCTCATATCAGCCTTAATAGTTGGTCTGGTTCGCGCCGGCAAACCAAGCTTTAATCTGTTTAACATCCCGCTGAATACTTGCCACTAGCTTATCCAGCGTCGAAAATTTTTCTTCATCACGGATTTTAGCAACAAACTCAACCTCAATACGCTTGCCGTAAAGATCCCCATCAAATTCCAGCAAGTGCACTTCCAGTATCGGTTTGAGCAAATCACCCACTGTCGGCCTAACACCCACATTGGCAGCGCCCTGATAAACCTCAGCACCCACTTTGACCAATACAGCAAACACACCAGATAATGGCGCACTGTAGCGGTTAAGCTGCACATTAGCCGTGGGAAATCCAAGTTCACGACCTAACTGCTGACCATAGATGACCCGCCCTTTAATAGTGAAAGGTCTACCCAACAGCTGCCTCGCACGGTCAAAATCTGACTGCTGTAATATTTGTCGCACCAATGTGCTACTAACACGTTCTCCATCNATCTCCAACGTCGCAGTATCCTGCACAGTAAAGTCCTGTGCCCGACCCTGTTCNCAGAGCATANTAAAATCNCCACGACGATCACAACCAAAACGAAAATCATCACCNACAATCAAATGTTGCGTNCCGAGACCCTCAACNANTANNNGTCGAATAAAATCGCTNGCCNNNAGGNGACTTAAAGCAGAGTTAAANTGCAGNCAAAGCACATGGTCCANNCCAAATGCCAATAATGCATCTACTTTNTCACGCANNCGCATTAGTCTCGCGGGCGCTTTCTCCCCAGAAAAAAACTCTTGCGGCTGAGGCTCGAAGGTCATAGCCACCGCTGGAAGACCAGCCTGCGCTGCACGCTCTTTTACTTGGGTAAGAATAGCCTGATGACCCAGATGCACACCATCAAAGGAACCAATGGTGACCACCGAACGCTGATCAAACGATTGCAAGCTGCGCACATCGCGAACAAAGGTCAATTTACTCGATTTTACCGCCAAGTTATCAGTCTCCGCACAAGGCACCGAGTATACCTAGCAAAGCAACGAAACGTAAGGGATAGGGCTGGATTGGTAGCGACAATTTAGTGACATTTACCAACGATCGAAGTTAATGTTTCGATGATGTTGCCTTGGTAGGACCATATAAATCGGCCAACCTGAATCCGCAGGCAAAAAGACAAGCGCAGTAGGCGATAAATCCGCTTACACAAAGTAGCGCAATATTACCTAGGCGCTGCCACCACGATAGCGTATACCATAGTGTTGTCTCCAATATCTGCAGCTGACTGGCCACCACTAATAAGGCAACAATCATAACAGCAACCGACATCAGCAAAGCAAGCAAAAACCGCAGCCAATCAGTTGTCGGCGAATAGATACCTTTTTTACGTAAATGGATAAATAACAAGAGTGCATTAAGAAACGCCGACACTGATGTAGCAGCAGCTAATCCGACATGCCCAATTTGCCAAAAATAATGCAATGGCAAAACAAACAGCAGGTTGAGCAGCATATTTGATAGCATCGCAATTACACCTATTCGCACGGGTGTACGCATATCTTGACGGGCAAAGAAGCCCGGCGCTAATACCTTGATCAGCATAAAGGCCACTAAACCTGCAGCATAAGCGCGCAAACTCAGGGTCGCCATCGACATATCCCGTGCCGTCATCACATCACCGTAGTAAAACAACGTCAGCAAAATTGGTTCCGCTAGTAATATCAGCGCCACAGCCGCGGGCAAGGCAATAATCAAAACCGTCTTTAGGGCCCAGTCCAGCGTCTGCGAAAAGGCTTGCTGGGAATCTGCGGCGTGATGACGCGAAAGATTGGGCAGGATCACCGTGGCGATTGCCACGGCAAATACGCCGAGAGGCAATTCAGATAGTCTATCTGAATAGTACAGCCAGGACACACTGCCGGTCGGTAAAAAGGTTGCCAGCATAGTATCGAGTAATAGATTAATCTGACTGACGGAAACACCAAAGATCGCCGGCGCCATCAGCGCCAGAATCTTGCGCACCCCCGCATCCTGCCAGTCAATAATTGGCACCGGCAACATATGGATACGATGCAAGAATGGCAACTGAAATATCAACTGCACCACGCCAGCGACAAACACACCCCAGGCCAATGCATAGGCCGGTTGATCAAATAACGGCGCCGCAATCAACGCGGCGGCAATCAGGGTGACATTGAGTAACAGCGGTGTAAACGCTGGCACGGCAAAGCGGTCGTAGCTATTGAGAATACCCCCAGCCACCCCAGTCATTGAAATAAATAACAAATAGGGAAAAGTAATGCGCAACATATCTGCAGTTGCCGCAAACTTTGCCGGATCATCCAAAAACCACTTTGGCGCAAAAATAGCAGCCATTACCGGTGATGCTAATACAATAATCAACGTTAACATCAACAGCGTGATACCAAGGGTCCCAGTGACGCGATTAATTAACGCTCGTACCGCCGCCTGACTGCCATTCTCTCGATACTCACCCAGAATGGGGACAAAGGCCTGAGCAAAAGCACCTTCAGCAAATAGGCGACGAAAAAAATTGGGGATTTTAAAGGCAACAAAAAACACATCGGCTAAGGCTTCAGCGCCAATCACACGAGCAAAGACGATATCTCGCGCCAAGCCCATAAACCGCGACAGCATGGTAAAGAAGCTAACCACGCCACTAGAACGCAGCAGGCCGCTATCACTGCTCTTTTGCACTGGTTTGACAGAGTCCGAAGTCAACAATAAAGCCTTTAACAGAAGGGTTGATCGTTCAGTTTAACCACCGACGGCAAGTTGGCCAAGCTAAACTAGGATTGTATTTATCATCGCCAGTATAACGCAGAATCTACAGTGCCTTAAGCGGCAGACAAGGAAGCAATATTTGCACTAAAATTGGCTTGAATATCATCACATAACCCTGTATATTTCCGCGCCTTCAGTGAGAGCCTATGAAAGGAGAGATTTCAGGTGGCAAATACAGCACAAGCAAAGAAACGCGCACGCCAAAATGAGAAACGCCGTCAGCATAATGCCAGCCTGCGCTCAATGGTTCGCACCTACCTAAAAAAAGTGGACGCAGCACTCGAGAGCGGTGATCACGCCGCATCCCAAGCAGCCTATGATGCCGCGGTTCCTGTTATTGACCGTATGGCAGATAAAGGCATTATTCACAAGAATAAAGCCGCTCGTCACAAGAGCCGTTTAAACAGCAAAGTTAAGGCGCTAGCCGCTTAATCTTGATAGCGTTTAAGCACTCGTAAAAAACCGGCTCACGCCGGTTTTTTTGTATCTACGGAAAGTATCTGTAATCTAGGCCGTCACATGATCGGCAATAAATCGCTGTACCGCCTGCTGATTATTCTCTATCACCGTCAATTGCTCTTCTCGCGCAAACAGATCGGCCATATGAGATGGCAACTCTGGATCATCAGGGTAACCCGCCTGTTTTACCGCATCAGGAAACTTAGCCGGATGGGCGGTNGCTAANGTCACCATCGGTGTTTCAATATTNCCTCGACAATGCCGTGCTGCCTCNAGTCCAATCGCCGTATGAGGGTCAAGTAGATAGCCACAGTCGGCATNGGTNTCGCGNATAATCTTAACCATGCCCTTATCATCACAACGATAACTGGAAAACAGNGCCCTAGCTTGCTTGAGCGCGCTGTCGCTCAAGNCCATATGACCCGCTTTAGCATCGGCCATTAGCNCAGCCACAGCAGCGCCATCACGACCATAGAGATCGAATAATAATCGTTCGAAGTTACTGGAAATCATGATATCCATGCTCGGCGCCAAACTCTGTTGCAGCGGCCGCGTACTGTGGTCATTATCGCTAATACAGCGATGTAAAATATCATTTTGATTGGTGGCAATCACCANCTGCNCAATTGGCAGNCCCATCTTATGTGCCAGNTANCCGGCAAAGATATCGCCAAAATTACCGGTGGGCACAGAAAATGAGACCGNGCGAGACGGACCACCTAGCGACAGTGAGGCCCAAAAATAATAAACAATCTGCGCCATAATACGCGCCCAGTTAATCGAATTGACCGCCACAAGTTGGCGACCATCAGGCAAAAATGACTGATCAGNAAAGCTCGCTTTGACCATATTTTGGCAGTCATCGAAATTGCCCTGCAGAGCAATATTATGAATATTATCCGCTATCACCGTAGTCATCTGACGACGCTGTACATCTGATACACGGTTGTGCGGGTGCAGTATAAAGATATCGATATTACTGCAACGACGACAACCTTCAATCGCCGCGGATCCCGTGTCTCCGGAGGTAGCCCCCATAATCACGACTTTCTGGTTGCGCTTCTCTAGGGTGTAATCCAGTAAATTACCCAAAAACTGCAAGGCAAAATCTTTAAATGCCAGTGTCGGACCATGAAATAATTCCATAATCCACTCGTTATGACCAGTCTGCACCAACGGTGCAATGCCGTTATGCCGGAACGTCGAATAAGAATCATCGATTAGTTTTTTAAGCTCTCGCTGTGGAATGGCATCGTCAATAAAGGGCGTCATTACTTTTAACGCCAAATCTTGATAGCACAGACCAGCCCATGAGGCTATCTCTTGCTGGCTAAAATGCGGCAGATGCTCAGGTACAAAAAGCCCACCATCTGGCGCTAAGCCAGTGAGGATAACGTCTTCAAAATTTTTCGGCTCGACACCACCGCGGGTACTAATAAATTTCATTTATTGATCCAAATGCTCAACACGAATAAAGGTAACATTACCGCGCACCGTCTCTAGCTTTTCTATGCCTTCAACCGCGGCATCCAGCATTTTCTCCCGAGTCACATTGGTCAGGATAATCACGTTAACATAGTCCTCACCGGCTGGTTGCTCTCTCTGAATAATCGCCTCAATACTAATCCCAGCGTCTGCCATTACCTTGGTAATAGTCGACAGCACTCCCGGCTTATCTAGCGCNGCAAAGCGAATATAAAAACTGGTATCAATATCTTCGATGGCCATAATCTGCTGCTGTTGTAGCATAGCCGTATTGCAACCCAACGCAGGTACCCAACTGTCTGGGTCGGCATTGAGGCTGCGCGCGACATCGACAATATCAGCAATAACAGAGGATGCTGTTGGCTCAGAACCGGCACCAGGGCCATAGTAAAGCGTCGTACCCACGGCATCGGCATTAACCATAACCGCATTAGACACATCATTAACACCGGCAATCAAACAGCGTTCTGGCACTAAGGTAGGATGAACCCGCAACTCAACACCCTGTTCAGTCTGACGGGTAATACCCAGATGTTTAACTGCATACCCCAGTTCCCTCGCGTAAACCACATCTTGAGGCTCTAATTTGGTGATGCCATCAGTGAAGATGCCATCCAGACTCAATGGCATAGCAAAAGCTAGCGATGCCATAATCACGAGTTTATGGGCGGCATCAATACCTTCCACATCAAAGGTAGGATCCGCTTCGGCATAGCCTTTTTCCTGCGCCTCAGTCAGCACATCGGCAAATTCACGCCCCTTGCTATCCATTTCCGACAAAATNAAGTTGGTAGTACCGTTTATAATGCCAGCCAACCAATTCACTCGGTTAGCCGCGAGCCCCTCACGAAGTGCTTTAATAATAGGGATTCCACCCGCCACCGCGGCTTCATAGGCAACCATCACACC
Organism: Porticoccaceae bacterium; assembly: GCA_002685715.1. Lineage (GTDB taxonomy): Bacteria > Pseudomonadota > Gammaproteobacteria > Pseudomonadales > Porticoccaceae > HTCC2207. Next base: position 21,342 of record NYXU01000009.1, read on the forward strand.
ACGAGATTGCGCCGCCGCAAATATCGCCATACCATGATTAGCAATCAATGCTTTGTTGGCCGTGACCACATGCTTGCCATTTTCGATTGCCAGCATTACCAACTCTAAAGCGACGTCAGTGCCGCCAATCAACTCGACAACGATATCTATCTGAGGGTTTTTAGCGACATCAAATATATCCCGAGTCACTGCTGCATCAGCCGTATCACAGTTGGGATTGTCACGACGCGCGCCAATTTGCGCAACAATAAGCTCACAATTGGCCCGTGAATTAATCTGTTTTGAATTGCGGTTAAGAACGTTATAAACGCCGGCACCAACCGTACCTAATCCGCAGATGCCGATATTTACCGATCGCACCTAAGTTCTCCGAGCTGATTTAATAAAAAGCGCTGCACTACAGCACCTACTAGTAATGAAGGACGTTAATCCTACGACTAACAGAGCCCTATCAAAGCTATCTATTCTATACTATTGGGGAAAATATTCGGGGATATTTTTATCTCTTACAATCAACTACTGGGTTCCGTTAATCCAAGAATCTGGGCAAAAGATGCCGCCGGTTGATACCCGGGAATCAGGGTGCCATCCATCAGCACTATAGCAGGCGTCCCCGCCACCCCAATGCGCTGACCCAAGGCATAATGTTCAGCCACAGGGTTATCGGCACAGACTGCAGTCGCCACAGACTCTCCACGCTTGGCTTTAGTCAGCGTTTGCTGCTGATCTTGAGCGCACCAGGCTGTGGCAATCTTATCGTAGGATGCTGAGGGGATACCTGCCCTCGGGTAGGCCAAATACCGCACCTCAATACCCAGCGCATTCAGCTCCGCCACCTCTTGATGGAGTTTGCGGCAGTAGCCGCAGTCGATATCAGTGAACACATTCATAATCGCCTTGGTCGCACCTGCAGGCTTAAAAATAATCATATCCTCGGTACCGCGGCTAGCGAAAAGTTGCCGGCGCTCTCCTGCCATCTGCATATCGCGAATATTGACAAATTGTCCTGACTTGATTAGGTAGAGACTGCCATCGAAAAAATGGTTGCCATCGGCAGACACGTAGAGCAAGGGCCCATTCTGCACCTGCACTTCATAAAATCCTGCAATAGCGCTTTTACCTACAACGCTGTACTCAAGGTCGGGACGGCCCGACTTTAACTGTGCCACGATCAAATCATTTACCGCAGCCGGCACCTCAGCCAACACAGGGGATGATAAGGTGATAATCATTGTGAATGCCGCGGCCAAGCGCGCGGCGATAGGTTTAATCAACACATTCATGGTCCTGAAAAATAAACCAATATACTGGAGCGCACAAGGGAGTCACTCCTCATAGTGTAGGATATTGTCATGTTTACAGAGCAGCCCGAAGGCTACTCATTGTGCGTAATCAGCGAGTCTACAGTGCCTCTTCGCCAGTCTCGCCAGTACGAATTCGAATCACCTCATCCAGAGACGAAATAAATATCTTGCCATCGCCAATTTTTCCCGTAGCCGCCGCTTTGGTGATTGCCTCGACAGTACTATCGACTAAATCCTGACCCACAGCGATTTCAAGTTTAATCTTAGGNAGAAAATCNACCACNTATTCNGCGCCGCGATAGAGCTCAGTATGGCCCTTCTGACGACCAAAACCCTTTACCTCAGTTACGGTAATACCCTGAACACCAATATCGGCTAGTGCTTCTCGCACATCATCAAGCTTGAACGGTTTAATAACAGCAGTAATCAATTTCATAAGTCTATTCTTCTTATTAGCCATGTAGTTAAAGTATGGTTAGTAAAGATACCTGTTTCTATTAAAAATTGCATCTGCCGCTGAAAACAAACATAAAAAAACTATTCATCTAAGTCTCTTTAAACTGCCCACAAAAAAACGGAGCCCTTTCGGGCTCCGTCATATTGATTGCAAAAAGTATTTAAAGCTNTAATAGTCGGGGGATATTAGGCCTTAGAATTTGCAAACTCGGGGTAGGCTTCCATACCGCACTCTGCGATATCAACGCCGCTGAACTCTTCTTCCTCAGAGACTCGAATACCCATAGTGGCTTTCAAGATACCCCATGCCACTAAGCTAGCGCCAAATACCCATACAAAGATGGTAGCAGCACCAATAAGCTGGCCTGAGAAGGTAGACCCATCNTTAGTCAACGGTACAAGTANCAGACCTAATAGACCAACAACACCGTGTACAGAGATAGCNCCTACAGGATCATCAATCTTAAGCTTATCAAGCATTAGGATACTGAATACAACCAGAACACCACCGGCAGCACCAAACAAAGTAGCTTCAAGTGCAGTTGGTGTAGAAGGTTCTGCAGTAATAGCAACCAAACCTGCCAGTGCACCATTGAGCGTCATGGTCAAATCCGCTTTGCCAAATAAAGCCTTGGCTACTAGAAGCGCTGCAATCAGACCACCAGCCGCAGCGGCATTGGTGTTCATAAATACAACGGCAACAGCGTTAGCACTTTCGACAGAAGCTGTAGCCAAAACAGAACCACCGTTAAAGCCAAACCAGCCTAACCACAGGATAAAGGTACCTAGCGTCGCCATTGGCAAGTTTGCACCAGGAATAGCGTTTACCTCACCGTTGGCGCCATACTTGCCTTTACGCGCACCGAGTAGAAGTACACCAGCAAGAGCCGCAGAAGCACCAGCCATATGCACGATACCTGAACCAGCGAAGTCAGAGAATCCTAAGTCACCTAAAGTATACATACCGAACACAGAAGCTCCGCCCCACGTCCACGCACCTTCCATTGGGTAGATAAAGCCAGTCATCACAACAGCAAAGGCCAAGAATGCCCACAGCTTCATACGCTCAGCAACCGCACCAGAAACAATAGACATTGCGGTAGCAACGAATACAACCTGGAAGTAGAAATCAGCAGAGGGCGCATAGGTAGCAGGCTCTTCGACACCAGTAGCACCGTCACCAGTAATACTGCTCAGGAAGATATCACCGCCGTACATTACTGCGTAACCACAAACCATATACATGGTGCAGGCAACCGCAAATAGGGCGATATTTTTTGTGAGGATTTCAGTNGTGTTTTTAGCACGTACTAAACCCGCTTCGAGCATGGCAAAACCAGCCGCCATCCACATAACTAGTGCGCCACACATCAAGAAGTAAAAGGTGTCTAGCGCGTACTGTAATTGGAAAATATCAGTCATTTTTCAGTCCTCTCTATACTGCTTCAGCGCCGGTCTCACCGGTGCGGATGCGAATTACGTCGTCAAGCGTTGAAATGAAAATCTTGCCATCACCGATTTTCCCCGTTTGTGCAGCCTTAGAAATCGCCTCGACGGCGCTATCTACCATCTCGTCAGCTAGAGCAATCTCGAGCTTGACCTTGGGTAGAAAATCCACGACATATTCCGCACCGCGGTACAACTCTGTATGACCCTTTTGACGGCCAAAGCCTTTTACTTCAGTGACTGTCACGCCGGCAACGCCAAGGTCGCCCAAGGCCTCTCTCACTTCANCGAGCTTGAAAGGTTTTACAATTGCAGTTATTAATTTCATACGTTATCTCCATAGGGTGGCCGTAGCCACCCATCTTTAAATAAACAATAAAGGTTTGAATTACAGAGACTTAGAGATTGTCAGAACAAACTCATTGTCGGCGAACAGACCACCATCTTCAGACGAGTCAATCCAGCTTAGATCGAAGCCTAACCCAGCTGCTTCAGTGCTTAGAGAAATTGAGTAATCATCCGCTTCATTGGCATCGTCGTCNGCGGACATAGTGCCGTAGTGGAAAGCCAGACTAACTGTTTCGCTGAGAGACATACCGTAATCAACATAAACATATGTTGAATCTCCAGTCGACGCATAGTAGTCATCGGAATAAGCAAAACCTACAGTGACATCGGAGAACGAAACACTGCCGTAAATTTCTTCAAATTCTTCTGTGCTTGGTCCCTGTGGGTAGCCGTAGTAGAGGTAACCAATATCATAGCTAACGTCTTCTGAGAAAGAACCACCGTAGCCAGCGTAGTAATCTAATTCTAAACCACCACTGAAATCGATACTTGATGCCCAAGTACCAACATAGAACCCGCTATCAAAGGCTACATCGAAGCCACCTGAAAGTGCTTCACCACCAGACTGGTCAATACCTCGGAAAAAATAGTCCGAGCTAAGAGCGACATTGCCAGACACTTCAGCAGCCATTGCAGTGGCACCAGACATCATAGTTGCAGCAAAAATTGCAGTTTTTAGAGCTTTCATAGATACATCTCCCTAGACGTAAAGTTAAAAATAAAAAGTTAAAGTTTTAAGCACAAAGCTTACATTTCTAATGTTTCGATTCAGGTAAATGCATTAAGCGTGCCAACCTTTTAAAACAGTGAAATTAAGGCTATTTTTATTTTTAAATTAGGGTTTTGACCCACAATGGTGCACAACATCACCCGCGCTCAGACTGCGGCGCACCAACTTGGACTAATGTGATCTAACCTGTGATTGATAGTAAAAGATTTGCTAAAGTGTTGGTTCAGAGGAGCCTTACAGATGAATGCAGAAGAACTCTACAAGCAGGTATCGCAACAACTAAGCAGCACCCTTGCTGGTGCGCAAGCTATCAACGACGAAATCCATGGGCACCTGCGCAGCGCTATGATAAGCACATTTAGCAAGCTCGATTTAGTGACTCGAGAAGAGTTTGATGCTCAGCGCGCCGTNTTAATGCGCTCNNGAGAAAAAATNGATNTCCTCGAAAAGCAACTCGCNGAGCTNGAAGCNNCNCTCNCCGATAAATAATCCACAGCGACNTNNTCAGCTGTCTGNACGAGTNNTNNTTATTNCGTGACAAGGAAATAATCGCACTNACGCAGAGNATCNTCCGCCATGTCACTGGCCACAGTTCAAACCAGAGCAAAGCAAGGTATAGAGGCCCCCGCGGTCACCANCGAAGTNCATCTTTCCAATGGCCTGCCCGCCTTTCATATCGTTGGCCTGCCAGAAACCGCGGTTAAAGAAAGTAAAGACCGTGTGCGCAGCGCTATTATCAACTCTCACTTTGAGTTTCCGGCGCGCCGTATTACCGTTAATCTGGCACCCGCCGAACTACCCAAGGAAGGCAGTCGTTTTGATCTGGCTATTGCCATCGGTATACTCGCGGCATCAAAGCAGATACCCCCCGAGTTGCTCGCTGATTATGAATTTATTGGCGAGTTGGCGCTATCGGCAGCGTTGCGTCCCGTTGCGGCAGTTTTGCCTTCGGCATTACGTTGCGCAGCCAGTGGTAGGAAACTTATCCTTAGTCGCGACAATGCCAATGAAGCCGCATTGGTTGATGAGTTAATCGTGCTCCCCGCAGCACATTTACTCGAAGTATCAGCACATCTGCACCAACGTCAGGCACTGGAACCCTGGTCTAAAAAAATAACACCATCACCTGCCAGCATCGCGCAACTCGATGAAGTTGTTGGTCAACAGCATGCCAAACGAGCGCTAGAAATCGCTGCCAGCGGTGGCCATCACTTATTACTTTACGGTCCTCCAGGCACCGGAAAAACTATGCTAGCCAGTCGACTGCCCAACTTATTGCCACCGCTTGATAATCATCAAGCCCTACAAGTGACCGCTATCCACTCCGTCGCGGGCAAAGGCAACATCCATCAGCACGAGCAGCGCCCATTTCGAACACCTCACCACAGCGCCTCGGCCGCGGCCATGGTCGGCGGTGGCAGCAACCCCAAACCCGGGGAAATATCTCTGGCCCATGAAGGAGTCTTGTTTTTAGACGAGCTACCAGAATTCCAACGGCAAGTATTGGAGATGCTGCGCGAACCATTAGAGTCAGGGGAGATTACAATATCCCGAGTCGCCAATCAGATCTGTTATCCCGCAAGATTTCAATTAATTGCCGCTATGAACCCCTGTCCTTGCGGCTATCTCGGTAACCATCGCTGTATTTGCACCGCCGAGCAAATAAACCGCTATCGCGGTCGTCTATCCGGCCCGCTAATGGACAGAATTGATTTACAGGTGCAAGTGAGTGCCATTGACAATCAACAGCTACTGAGCCAGCACAAACAACCCACGAGCGAAACAACCGAAGTAGTTCAGCAGCGAGTCTCTGAGGCAAGAGATATCCAACTTAATCGACAGGGCAAAATCAATAGTGCGTTAAACAGTCAGCAACTGAAAAGCTTGTGTCCACTCAATAGCGAGCAACGCAACTTTATGGATCAAGCCATTAATCACTATGCCCTATCGACTCGAGGTTTTTACCGCCTGTTAAAAGTTGCCCGAACTATTGCTGACTTAGCAGGGCTGGAGAAGCCTACACTGACGCAATATCAGGAGGCACTTAGCTATAGGCCCATTATTAGCCATGAATAATCACGCCAAAAGCTCATTATCAGGCAACAAAACCAAATAACAGCAACACTAGGCCTAAGGGTGTTAACCGACGCGCTCACATAGCTTGCAGTAATTAAGCAATTGGCTATGATGCGGTTAGATTCCCAATCTGAGATAACTATGGACCTTGCCCAAGGCTTGCTGCTAATCACCTCTGTGCACCTACTGGCTGCAGCGTCACCGGGCCCCGATTTTGTTTTGGTATCTCAACAAACATTATGCAATGGTAAACGTGCCGGACTATTCTGCAGTCTGGGTATTGCACTGGGGTTGTCCGTGCATATCTTGTACTCTGTCTTTGGCTTAGCCGCATTGATTGCCAATTCCGCCTCAGCCCTGTGGGTGATTAAACTGTTGGGCGGTAGCTATCTTATCTATCTTGGCATTAGCGGACTCAGAGCAAAGGCTACTAAACAGGCAGCGATAGCAACCGGTAAAGTGGCACAGGATTCAGCCTTTAAAACCATCGGGTTGGGTTTTCTATGCAATGCCCTTAACCCTAAAGCACCGATCTACTTTATATCGCTGTTTACCATTGTGATATCACAATCCAGTCCGACTCAATATCTCTTTATCTATGGCCTATGGATGATGGTACTGCAGTTTATGTGGTTTGCTTTCGTTACTCTGCTGTTATCAAGTCCTGTGATCACAGCCAAATTTCATTTTTTAGGGCATTGGATTAACCGCATTACTGGCAGTGCCATGCTGTTATTGGGCATTAACCTGTTGTTTAGTAGTAATAGTTAAAATCAACTGGACCGACTAGATTTGCTAGGCCGATTAGAGAGTAGAACTAAGACAATGATTAAGCAAAATATGGGCACAAAAGACTGGGCGATGCTACTACTACTGTCATTGCTATGGGGAGGCTCATTCTTTTTTATCGGTATCGCCGTTACCGAGTTGCCGCCCTTCAGCATCGTCACACTGCGGGTTGGCCTTGCAGCTATAACGCTTTGGCTTGTGCTACTAGTCGCTGGCTACCCAATCCCCAAGGGTGGTGATACGTGGCGCGCATTTTTTGTCATGGGGTTATTCGGTAATGCGGTGCCATTTTGTCTTATCGTTTGGGGTCAGACTCATATTGGCGTCGGTCTGGCATCAATTCTTAACGCTATAACACCCCTTTTTACCCTTTTGATCGCCGGCACATTTTTGCCTGACGAACATCTCAACGCAAAGAAGGTCCTCGGGGTGATCGCTGGATTATTGGGCGTGATAGTCTTAATTGGCCCATTATCTCTACTAGAGTTGGGCACCCATACCATGGCGCAACTAGCGGTAATCGGAGCTACTATCTCCTACGCTTGCGCCACAGTGTACGGACGGCGCTTCAAAACCATGGGAATTAGTCCACTTGTCACAGCGGTAGGTCAGGTCACCACAGCAACCATTATGTTGCTGCCAGTGGCATGGCTGCTAGAGAGGCCCTATTTGCTAGCCAGTCCCAGCCTGCAAGTGTGGATGGCAATGCTAGCACTTGCGGTATTCTCAACCGCTATGGCCTATATCTTATTCTTTCGTATACTGTCGTCGTCAGGAGCGAGTAATGTAGTATTAGTCACTTTTCTAGTCCCGATCACAGCAAGCTTTTTAGGCTGGTCGATCCTCGATGAGCAATTACAACACCAACACTTTATCGGTATGGCGCTTATCGGCTTGGGTCTGGCAATTATTGATGGGCGACTTTGGGCAAGACTTCGCTCATAATTTCCAGTATAAAAACCAGCCAGTATTTAAATTCAATCATAGAAGTAAAAAAATGAGTCTCCCAAAAAATCACACTAGCATTGAGATAACTGAGCCCGGTAGCGCAGAGGTATTACAACCCACTACCAGGCCAATACCACAACCTGAGGAAAATGAAGTTTTAATTAAGGTTGCCGGTGCCGGCATTAATCGTCCCGATGTGTTTCAACGTTTGGGTTTCTATCCGCCACCCCCTGGCATTACCGATATTCCGGGACTGGAGGTCAGTGGTACCATTGTCGCTCTAGGCAGTGACGTAACCGATTGGTCTGTGGGCGATCAAGTCTGTGCCTTATTGGCTGGTGGTGGTTATGCCGAGTACGCGGTTGCCGAGCAAGCGCTGTGCTTGCCGGCGCCGGAAAATCTGCCATTAGCCTATGCTGCCGCGCTCCCCGAAACCTGTTTTACTGTGTGGCACAACCTATTTGAGCGCGCCCAACTTCAGGCTGGTGAATGGCTGTTGGTACATGGTGGTTCCAGCGGTATAGGTACCACCGCTATTCAGATGGCCAGTGCTTTTGGCGTTAATGTGATTGCCACTGCTGGCTCCGATGAAAAATGCGCTGTCTGCGAAGACTTAGGTGCAACCAAAGCGATTAATTATCATCAGCAAGATTTCGTTGCAGTCTGTCAGGAACTCACTGGCGATGGTGTTAATGTGGTACTGGATATGGTCGGTGGAGACTATGTGCAAAAAAACTTTGCCGCCTGTGCAGCTAAGGCNAGAATTGTAAATATAGCGTTCTTGCGTGGCTCTAAGGTTGAAGTAGATCTGCTACCGCTAATGCTNAAGCAGTTGGTTCTGACCGGCTCAACATTGCGCGCGCAACCACTGGCAAACAAAGCACGTATTGCCGCNGGTGTTAGAGATCAGGTGTGGCCACTGATTGCCAGTGGGCAATTCGCACCAATTATTCATAGCAGTTTCCCACTGGCAGAGGCCAGCAAAGGCCATAGCCTGATGGAGAGCAATCAACATATTGGTAAAATTATTCTACAAAACTAACGACGTAACCATGATAAATAAAAAAGACTCTAAGCTTGTCTATTCCACTGAGGTAGGCCGTATTACCGAAGATAGTNCCTCAGACCGCCTCTATCAGGGTGATGGTATTGTGCGTATTCGTCGNGAAACTAGTGGTCGCAAAGGCAAAGGGGTCACTACCATTAGCGGTATTGACCTAAACGATACCGAACTCAAAGCTCTCGCCAAACAGCTTAAACAAACATGTTCTACCGGCGGCACAGTAAAAGATGGGGTGATTGAAATACAGGGCGATCACAGAGATAAGCTAAAATCCGAGCTGCAAAAGCGTGGCCATCAAGTCAAACTGGCAGGCGGTTAAGATGAGCAAAACTCGACAAGCTTTTGGNACTTGGCCCTCAACTATCAGCGCACAACTTATTACCCAAGCTGCACCTCGTCTCAGCTTTATTCAGTCTGATAACGATAATCTCTTTTGGGTTGAGGGGCGGCCTTGGGAAGCCGGTCGCAATGTTATTATGTGTCGAGATAGCGCTGGCATCATTAGAGATTTATTGCCCAGCCCCTTCAGTCACTACAGCAAAGTGCATGAATATGGTGGTATGGCCTATGCGGTAAGCGGTGACCATCTGTATTTTGTTAACGCCGCTGATCAACGTATATACCAGTTAAATCTGCGCGCCCTAGAACAACCCATAGCACTGACACAAGAGGGCCTTCGCTTCGCTGATCTTGCAGTAAATCCTGAGCAACAGCAGCTAATCGCCATTGCTGAAAGGCATTATCAAGACCGCGAGCCGGAAAACTTTATTGCCAGTATTAATCTCACCACCGGCGAGATCACTACCTTGGTTAGCGGCGCTGATTTTTATGCCTATCCNCGACTAAGCCCCGATCAACAGCAGCTGTGTTGGATAGAATGGCGACATCCTAATATGCCTTGGGANAGNACCCAACTGTGGTGCGCTCAACTCAAATCTAACCAGTTATGTGAAAAAAGACTGGTTGCAGGAGCCGACGATAATGAGGCCATATTTCAACCCAATTGGTCACCAGATAATCAACTCTACTATGTCTCCGATAAAGATAATTGGTGGAATATCTATGGCGCCGATGGTTTCGCTNTAGTCAAGAAANANGCGGAATTTGCCACACCATTATGGCAGTTNGGTATGAGCACCTATGGGTTTATTGATAGCGATACTATTGGCTGTTTATGGACCGAGCAAGGCCTGTGGCACAGTGGCTTTATTACTATTGCCACTGGACATATAAGTACTGCTGACAATCAATACAGTAGTCTTGAGTCTGCCTGCTGTCATCAGGGACGCCTCTATATGGTGGCGGGTGCCCCAGCACTGGCCAATCAAATTATTAGCGTTGAGCCCAATCTAACCGACAGCTCGGTCTCATTAATCTATGCCCCCGCTAGTCTAGATTTAGATGCGGGTGATATCGCGCAACCCCAGTCGCTATTTTTCCCCACGAGCGACAAGCAATTAGTCCATGCTTTCTACTACCCACCCACCAATGCCCTGTATCAAGGCCTAGAAAATGAACGGCCATTGGTTATTGCGCTCTGTCACGGTGGGCCAACTGGCGCCACCGATAGCGGCCTCAATTTAAAAATTCAGTACTGGACCAATCGAGGATTCGCCGTGGTAGATATCAACTATCGCGGCAGTACTGGCTTTGGTCGTCAGTATCGACAGGGGCTTCAAGATGCCTGGGGAATCGCTGATGTCGAAGACACGCAATACGCCATTCGCTATTTGGCCGAACAACAGCAAATTGACCCCCAGCGCTGTTTAATTCGCGGTGGCAGTGCTGGCGGCTACACAGTGCTTTCAGCACTGACCTTCACTGATACGTTTAAAGCCGGTGCCAGTCTTTACGGCATAGGCGATTTAGAAACCCTGGCCACCGATACGCATAAATTTGAGTCACGTTATCTGGATAGCCTGATTGGCCCCTACCCTGAAAGCAGAGATATTTACTTGCAGCGCTCGCCCATCCATCATGCTGAGGGACTTAACTGCCCCGTCATCTTTTTACAGGGATTACAGGACAAGGTGGTGCCGCCTAATCAAGCCGAGATGATGGTCGATCTGCTCAAACAAAAAGGCATTCAAGTGGAATACGTGACCTTTGCTGATGAAGGCCATGGTTTTAGAAAAGCCGACAATATTATTCATGCCATGGAATCTGAACTGGCTTTTTATCGCGATGTATTTAGTCTGGCCGATAAGGACTAACCATGGGTCGCTATCGCCCACCTCGTCCAAAAAGCTCTCCTTATATTACCGCTGAGGGTGCAGCAAAAATGCGCGCCGAATTACGGCAACTATGGAAAATTGAACGACCACAGGTCACGCAAGTGGTGCATGAGGCAGCCAAAAATGGTGATCGCTCTGAAAACGGTGACTACATCTATGGAAAACGGCGGTTGCGAGAAATTGATAGCAGAGTCCGCTATCTCACTAAACGTTTGCAAGACGCCACTATTGTCGAAGATAAACCCCGCGACCCCAGTAAAGTATTCTTTGCCGCTTGGGTTACTGTAGAAGATGAGGAAAGCGCTGAGCAACAATGCTTTAGGCTGGTCGGCTCTGACGAAACCGACGCTAAACTCAATTGGATCAGCATTGATTCACCAATGGCTCAGGCATTGATCGGCAAAACTATCGACGATGAAGTCCAAGTAAAAACACCGGCTGGAGACCGGTGCTTTATTGTTACTGCTATCCGCTACTAAACTATCAATCAGGGTGAAAGCCGACTGATATGCCAATTATCTCCGTCAAGACGGTAGCTAAAGCGGTCATGTAGACGATTTTCACCGCCTTGCCAAAACTCAATTTCACTGGGCACCACGCGATAACCACCCCAAAAATCTGGCGGTGGAATCTCGCCCTCTGCGAACCTGCGCTTAATTTTTTCAAACTGCGTTTCCAGCGTCTGACGTGAGGCGATGGGACTGCTCTGCTTGGATGCCCAAGCTGCCAACTGACTGCCTTTGGGACGACTCAAAAAATAGGTCATCACCTCGGCCTCAGATAGTGGCTCTGCCTGGCCACCAATAATAACCTGACGATCCAACTGCAACCATGGAAAATGCAAACTTACCTGCGCATTATTATCGATTTCTTGTGCTTTGCGACTAACTAGATTGGTATAAAAAACAAAGCCCTGCTTATCGAAGCCTTTAAGCAACACCATGCGTTGCCAAGACTTACCCTCGGCATTAACTGTGGCCAGGCTCATTGCAGTGGGATCCTGTATTTTGGCTTCAATAGCCTGGTCCATCCATAGGGTAAACTGGGTGAAAGGATTATTTGCCAGCGATTCACGGCTCAATTGACCGTAATCATACTCCCGTCGATTATCTTCTAAGCTCATATCATCACCCTTATTACAATTTAGACGATTCTACATACTACCAATCGATTGACCACCATCTACAGGCAAAGCCACACCATGCAGATAGCTGCCTGCATCACTGGCAAGTAGCAGGAAAGGTGCTGTCATCTCATCCATATCGCCAGGTCGACGGGCAGGAGAGGCACTCAAGAATTCCTGAGCCTCAGGAGAAGCAAACGCCGCCTCGGTCATTTCCGTCAGGAAATAACCTGGGCAGAGTGCATTAACTCGAACACCTTTGCCGGCCCATTCCAAGGCCAAAGATTTTGTCAGTTGAATCACCGCCGCTTTAGACGCGGAGTAACTCGACTGCCCATAGGACACTCGCAGACCCAAAATAGAGGCTGTATTGATTATTGCACCACTAACGCCAGCAGTGATCATGCGTTTAGCCGCCTCTTGTGCAACAATCCATACGCCTTTTAGGTTGGTCTCGATCATTCTATCAAAGGCAGCCTCATCAATTTTGAGTGCGCTTTTTACATCAGCAATACCAGCATTATTGGCCACCACGTTCACCGTACCCAGAGCCGCTTCAGCTTGATCAAACGCCGAGACAATAGAGGCAGAGTCAGTAACATCCATAGCGACCGCAACCGCTTCGCCTCCATCAGCCTCAATCTCAGCCACCAGCGACTCAAGACGCTCGACTCGCCGCGCCGCTACTGCCACTTTGGCACCACGAGCCGCAAGGATCTTTGCAAAATGCATCCCAAAACCACTTGATGCACCGGTTACCATGGCAACTTTACCCGTCATATCAAATTCTGTATTCACGTTTGCGCCCTTATATTTGTAATTACTTTTCATTAGAGTCATTGCTGTGTTTTGACCGTAGTCTAACAGTTGAGAGTTTAACCCTTGAGAGAGAATTCAACTACAAGAAATGAGACTGTGGAGTTCTTCATCGGAGTGGCAGATACGGTAGTTATAACATGGAGCGAACGACTAGCTTGCAACTGAGGACAAAGCCTTTAGCCATAGGTTATATCCAAAGCCTTTAGCCATAGGTTATGTATTGCTCCATCTCATTGGTATCCAAATGCGGTGTGCTATTAAACCCTGTAAGATTCATTTTCTTAGCATTGAAGAAGAAATGGCTTATCGCAGTATTTTTATATTGCAGATTTAAATCAAAAATATTGTCATCAGGAATACCAATCACTAACCCAATAAAGGTACTAATAGACCCACCGGAACCAATCGCCAAAATACGGTTACCACTGTCGGCCATAGCGATAATTTGTTGCTGTGCATCCAATACGCGAGCCTTAAAATCACTCCAACTCTCAGGAACATTTGCTACTTTATCCTGAGTCCACAATGTCAGTACTTTACGCAACAGGCGAAAATGGTGTCGCTTGTCATCAGGGTTATCTGCAATAGCTTGAATCAGCGGATCATCAGCGTTGGACTGGGTATAGGATTCCGTCATAGCAATAAAGTTATATTCATTGAGCCCCGGCAGAACTGTGCGATCAGCTCCATCAGTCTGCATACCCGCACAAATACCGGTGATGGTTTGTTCATGGCGTACCATATCCCCCAACACCAGTTGATCAAATTTAACCTTGCGCTTTCTAAGATGCTCACCCAACCAACGGGACTGCCGATGGCCAAGATCGGATAGTTGATCATAGTTGGCTGCACCAAAAGAGGCCTGAGCATGGCGCACTAAATAGAGTTCACTCATTGAGGTATCCTGTTATATAAAACAATGCATGGTCTGACATCGTATTTAACCCCAGTATAAACCAAGGTAGTTAGTCCATTCGATGGATAAAGCATATAGCTTGAGTTGATACCAAGCTGTTGTCGATATGCTATTTACCTTGCTGAATAAATACCCTAAAACCACTATAAAAATTAGTCACTTATGCGTATACTCCGCGACCTCTCAATCGGGGGTCTAAACACCCCAAGCCACAGGTATAGCAATGTCGTCCGCTGACTTCGAATCACTGGGTCTTTCCGCCCCCGTTCTTAAAGCCGTAAAGCAACTTGGTTACGAGCAACCCTCCCCTGTTCAAGCACAGAGTATCCCAATTTTGCTTAAAGGCAATAATCTATTGGGTACGGCGCAGACAGGTACCGGTAAAACAGCGGCTTTTGCCTTACCGTTTCTAAGCAAGATCGATGAGAAACAGCGTTCACCACAGATTTTGGTACTAACACCGACGCGCGAGTTGGCTATTCAGGTCGCCGAGGCTTTTCAGAGTTACGCCAAATATATGAAAGGCTTTAATGTGTTGCCCATATACGGTGGCGCTGATATTGGCGGTCAACTGCGCAGTTTAAAGCGCGGTGTTCAAGTAGTCGTGGGTACACCCGGACGTATGCTCGATCACCTGCGTCGTCGCAGCCTAGACCTAAGTCAGATAAAAGGGCTTATTTTAGATGAAGCAGATGAAATGCTGCGTATGGGCTTTATTGATGACGTTGAAACCATTCTGGCCCAAACACCGCCAGAATGTCAGCGCGCCTTGTTCTCTGCCACCATGCCACCGACTATTCGTCGCGTCGCTGAAAAGTACTTAGGCGATGCAGAGCGCGTCAATATCGAGGCCAAGACCAAAACCGTTGAGCGTATTGAGCAACAATATGTCACGGTGAAAAGTCACCAAAAAATGGATGCGCTTACTCGAGTTTTGGAAGTTGAAGACTTCGATGGCATGATTATTTTTGTGCGCACCAAGTCGTCAACGGTGGATATTGCCGAACGGCTGGAGGCGCGCGGCTTTTCCTCTGCCGCACTGAATGGCGATTTAAGTCAAGCGTTGCGCGAACGCACTATCAATCGTCTTAAAAAAGGTCAGGTTGATGTCGTCGTGGCCACTGATGTGGCTGCCCGTGGTTTGGATGTTGAACGCATCAGTCACGTGATTAACTTTGATATCCCCTACGATAATGAGTCCTATGTGCACCGTATTGGCCGAACCGGTCGAGCCGGTCGCGAGGGCAAGGCGATTCTATTTATCACGCCAAAAGAAACACGTCTGCTACGCTCGATTGAAAAATCGACGCGCCAGAGTATTACACCATTAACTATGCCGACAAATGCGCAGGTCAGTGACCAACGTATTCTGCAGTTTACTAACCAGTTAGTACAAACGCTGGAGACACCGCGCCTCGACAAATTCCGCGAGCTTATTACCAATTTTGCCGACGAAAATGAGCTGGATATGGCAGATATTGCTGCGGCTCTGACCTACGAAAATCAAAAAGAACGTCCATTATTTCCCAAGCTGGATAATATTGTCGCTCCTCGAGACAACAATCGCGAACGCAATCGCGGTGATAAACACGAGCGTCGTGAAGAGCGCTCCAAGCGGGAGGATCGTCCCAAAAAGGAACCCCGCGTTCGCGATGAAGGTGGCAATGATATTGCTATGGTGACCTATCGTTTGGAGGTGGGGAACAACGATGGCATTACACCCTCCAATATTGTCGGCGCAATCGCCAATGAAGCCGATATCAGTAGTCGTTATATTGGCTCTATTAAGTTACATGATGATTACAGTACCGTAGATCTGCCAGAAGGCATGCCTGATGAATTGCTGGCACATTTAAAGAAAGTGCGTGTTTGCGCCAAGCCGATGCGTATGTCAGTTTATAATCGGCAAGGGGAACCGGCGGTCTCTGCTGATAATAAGCCACCACGACAGCCTAGAGTCAAAAAAATCATCAGCCGCGACGTCAAAAACAAGCGCAGCGCAGACGGCCAAAAACCAACTAAAAAGCTATCTAGTAATAAGAAGTCTGCCGATGGTAAATCGTCTAACACTACTGCAGAAGGCCGCAGTTTTAAAGGCAAAAAACCATCCACTATTAATAAAGGAAGACCCACAGACGGTAGTGGCCCGATAAAAAAGAAGAAAACCTATACCAAAAAACCGAAAAAATCGAAAACTAGCACTCAGTAAGCAATTGATCAATCGCGGCTAAATGGGCAACCAGAGCCGCGCTATCTGCAAAATCTCTACCATCAGCTTTAAATGACTGTTCGGCCATGGGGGCAATACTGCAGCTCTGTGGCAGCGGTGACTCTGTTTCAATTAACTGATTCATACGTGGTATAAAAATAAACTGTAGCCACTGGGTAAAAGATAACTGATCCACTGCAAAGGGTTCTACACTGGCCAATGCCTCCGGAGCAGGTTGTTGCTCTTGCCACACTCCCATAGTATGCAATTCATTGGTTACAACCGTCAGCAATGAGGCCAGCTTACTATGCTTATCCATTAACCGATCTCACGACGGAAAGGTGGTAACGCATCGAGTAACTGAGCGCCATAACGCTTGCTAACAAGGCGCTTATCCAGAATTGATACAGTTCCTGTATCTGTTTCAGTGCGCAGTAGTCGGCCGCAGGCTTGAATCAACCGCAACGAAGCGACAGGCAATGAGATATCGAAGAATGAGTTACCACCTTGACCCTCAATCCATTCGGCCAACGCCTCCTGTAATGGGTCATCCGGCACTGCAAAGGGTAATTTGGCGATCACCACATGTTTACAGTAATCACCGGGCAAATCGA
The DNA here is from genome assembly GCA_002685715.1 of Porticoccaceae bacterium. Classification (GTDB taxonomy): domain Bacteria; phylum Pseudomonadota; class Gammaproteobacteria; order Pseudomonadales; family Porticoccaceae; genus HTCC2207. The sequence goes on from NYXU01000009.1 coordinate 38,417, forward strand.
CGCCCTCGGAAAAGCTAGCGAGGCCCATTAAAATACTGGTACGGCCTTGATCAATACGCTCCTTGTGCAACCTGACCATTTCACGATTGGAGTACTGCCCCTGAATCAAAATAAGCTTGTGTAGCTCACTGGGAAGCTCGTCGTAGACCCGCTCCATTTGGCGTTTGGACGAAAATAACCACAATGTACCCGCACGCTGTTCTACCATGGCCTCAAAATTGTCGACCAGATAGCGGCTGTGCTGGTCGACATTATTACCTTCAACCGCATCTGCTGGCACCCTGACACTGGCCGCTTCTGTGTAATTGAACGCGCCTGTAACAGCCATAAAGGTGGCGCTGCTGGGCATACCGGTCTCCCGTTGCAGGGTATTAAAATTACCCAGTGAGCGCAGCGTTGCTGAGGTCACCACTGCGGCATAACAACATCCCCATAGCTGCTCGCGGAGAATGTCTGCAGCCTGTATTGGACTGGCATTAATACTTATATCTACATTGCCTGCAGCGCCTTGATCCAATCGTAACCAACAGGCCATGGGTATTGCGTTCTGTTGCAGCTCTCGATGCAGCCTATCCCACAGTGCTAACAGTTTTTCCGCTCTACCCAACCAATGACCAACCTGCTGATAAAATAGCTCTATATCAGGCAGTGGCACGGAATACTTTTTATCACTAAGAGCTTCGCTTAGCGTATCTTCCAACACTTCCAAGCGCCCTAACCAGCCACTGGTGCTGAGCGTGATTTGTGCTGCTAAATCGCGGATTGACTCGCCGACATCACCATGGGCAAAACGATAGCGCCCCTCGGCATGGTCAGATTGATCCACATATTGCTGTAAAAGTGGATAAGTCATTGACAGTAGCTCTGTTATTTTCTTGGCTTCTTTTTCAATCCGTGGCAACTGGTCGGATAAGCCGCTGTCCTGAACAAATTGAGGGGCTTGACCTTTGATCTGCTTGGGCAGTCTCTCCAACCAGTTTAGTGTGCTATTAATTCGACATTCAGCACCAAAATGGCGTACCGCGGTATCGCCTAAACGATGACCTTCATCAAAGATATAAATACAGTCTTGTGGTGCTGGCAAGATAGCACCACCGCCCAAGGCAAGATCAGCCATAACTAAATCATGGTTGGCGACAATCACCTCAGACTCATCGAGATTATTGCGTGCATTAAAAAATGGNCATTGATTGACAAAGCGACAGCGCCGGCCGGTACACTGTCGACGATCAACAGTCAGCGCGCGCCATTCAATGTCCTTTATGCGGGTTTCCCAAGAGTCTCGCTCACCATCCCAAGTGCCCTCTTCAAGTGCCAGAGCCATTTCGCGATACAGCTCCTCAGTTTCAGCATTGGGGTTGAATTGCTGCTCATCTTCAAACAAAAATAAGCCTGCGTCTTTAGATTTTACTGAGTCTATTATCTGTTCCATGCGCAGGTTGCACGCATAACGGCCTCTGCCTTTAACCAGAGCACAACTAAAGTCCCAATCGCAGGTTGCCATCAGTTCAGGAAGATCTTTATGAATTAACTGCTCTTGCAGCGCAATGGTGCCGGTGGCGACGACCACAGTCTTTTTTAGCGCTCGCGCTATGGGAAGAGCGGCCATTAAATAGCCTACNGTTTTGCCNGTNCCNGTACCCGCTTCAATNACTGCNAGGCGNTTGTCAGCATTATCCTCACTCAGNGCATTGGCGATGGCGCCAATCATCTGCTTNTGCCCCAACCTTGGGCNTAGCTCGCGCGCNTTGAGAAACTGCCGGTAGCCNTGCTGAATGATGTCCCTGACGTCTGCGTCTAACAATGATTAGCGTCCTTAATTTTGCACNGNCAANGCTGTATCCATCTGTGCTAATTGATTATCTACCGGAGCCGCATAGGCATCGATTGCTATCTGTCGATAGGCACTTGGTATTGCTGTGATATGTGACTCAAATACAATCTGTGTTTCAGTCCAGTTTTCAGTCGGCCACTGCGCTTTAAGCTCCGCGAGCATCTCACTGTCTCTGCCGCCCTGCATCTGCCAAGCAATAATATTGCTGGGGAACAGTTGATAGTGGCTATAAATTTGACGATCAATCTCAGCCGCCAAGTCATCAGCATTTTCATAGGCAGTCGCAATAGGTTCACCGAAGTTGACTTGAATACGACCCTTCTGACCGGTCAACCCTTTGACTATGGTATCTAAATCTTCAAATTCATCTTTAATATAGNTTANNCCCTGTTGTGCGGTGTGNAGCTCCCGCGCTTTANCNGCGGCACAGGGGTCATATTCGTAGGAGATTGATACAGGTATCAAGTTAATCTCTTGTATTGCTTGAGCAAAACTTTGCTCTTTGGTTTTCGATAAGGCAAGCATCTTAAGCAATGCGGTCTCGGTACGATCGCAACCATTTTTAGCGCGCCCCTCNGCCTGAGCAATCCAGCANGAGATACGCTCGCTNTTAATACTGTGNCGAATATAGCGCGACAATGTTTTTAGCGCNTCAAGCTTTTCGCGGCGACCAGTNACTGAACGNTTGACGATAAAGCTNCGATTAACACGCATTAATTCCGAGGCGTANGGCTTGCGCANNAAGTTATCGCCTATGGCNATTCGTACCGTTTTCAAATCGGTCAAAATCAAAGCCAAGTTAATCATTGCAGGATCGAGGGCGATATCTCGGTGATTACTAATAAAAAGATAGGCCTTATTAGGGTCAATATTATCTAATCCGGAAAATCCATAACCGGCGGTAGTGCGATCCAAAATATCCTCTAATGCCACCGACATATGAGACTGGAAATCTGCCACTGTGCGCACATCTGCGGTCAATTTCTGCAGGCCACGCTGTATCAAAGATCTGGCCACAGGTTTCAACGGCCATAAGATGAATTTACTGAGCCGAGGCAGCTTGCGTACCAACAGCAGATCAAGAAATTCCTTGTCAGCAATCAGTCGTTCCAGTACTTGCGGAACCTCTGCATCATTGTAGGGACGAATATCGTCAAATTCATTCATAGCTAGAGCCATTGATCATTATTATTGTGCGGCTATATCTGACGCGAGTTGTACCAGCGTACATCCTGAGAGTATTGATCGACCAAATCAACAACATCCAAGACAAGGGCAAAGAGCGCCATACGCACCAAAACACCATTGTCGGTTTGACGAAAAATGGCCAGATTGGGATTACTGTCTAGATCAACGTCCAGTTCATTGGCATCGGCACGTGAGTCTCTCGGCAACGGGTGCATAATAACCGTATTGGGCTGACAGAACTCTGTGTAGATCGCCTGATTGAGACGGAATTTGCCGCGATACAAATCAGCTTCTTGCTTAGAGGAAAAGCGCTCCTCTTGAATCCTNGTCGAGTAAACTATATCGACATCGCCGATACCACCAGCTANTTCNTGAGATACCGTCACCTTCACCCCAGCACTGCGCATATGCTCAATAATNTCGTCGGGTAATGTCAATTCAACTGGGGATACCAACACGACCTGAATATTGTCGTACAGTGACAGTAGCTTACTTAAGGAGTGAACAGTTCGGCCATGACGTAAATCACCGATCATTGCGACTTTTAAGCCATCAATATCACGCCCTTTATCAGCCATTTCTTTGCGAATAGTGTAGAGGTCGAGTAACGCCTGTGTGGGGTGCTCATTGGCGCCATCACCACCATTCATAACGGGCACACGACTGGCTGAGGCAAAATCTGCCACTGAGCCCGGTTGCGGATGGCGCATGCAGATCACATCGCTAAACCCAGACAACACCCTAGCGGTATCCTGCAATGACTCACCTTTGACTAGAGCAGAACTTTCAAAGCCGGCGGTCTCGCGCACCTCTCCGCCGAGCAGGTTAAAGGCCGAGCCAAAACTCACTCTCGTTCTGGTGCTGGCTTCGAAAAACATATTGCCAAGAATCGCCCCCTCTAAAACCCGCGTCACTTTTTTGCGCAATGCGTAGGGCTGCATATCATCCGCCACAGCGAACACTCGCTCAACATCCTGACGTTGAAATTGNTTAATTGAGAGTATATGTGCGCCGGTGAAATTCAACTGATAACCTCAGGGCCATTTGATTCAGCGGATTTTAGCCTGTTTATGCGTTTCACTCTAGCTTGACAGAGAAAATTCCTTAGCTATATCGCTCGCCCATTGCTGAAGTTGCTCCAAAATCGCCTGTTTTTCGCAGCTTAGACTGTTATCGCCCAATAACTCAATAATTTCGCGGCGCTGTTGAGACAGTGTTAGATAACCAGATTGCTTATCGGTTAGTCGCCATCGACAACTCTCTTGCCAGATTTTCTGCTCGTCCGCAGTCAATGTCTGTGGGAAGTAGCGGGCGCGATAACTAAACAGCAAGTGGTTATAGCGCTGATCAGCAAAGTAAAAATCATGCTGTAGTAGATCTTCAGCACTCGCGCGACGCACCTCTTCCAGAATACGCTTATCCTGGTTAGGTAAAAAACCATCGTATAATTGTTGTTCCGCCTCTGGCTTTTTAGCAAAAGACTGACCTGCATATACTTGCTNTACTTTATCCTGCAAATCAATCTTTAACAGCTGTTGCCANTGCTGTTNGCAGCGCAACACATCGATATTGAGGCGTTTGGCGGCATCCTCGTCCACCAAGCTAGGGCTTGTGACCACAGGCACTTTATTAAGGTATACCAATGTCAGCGGGATCCGCGGTGTATCGGCGGGCAATTGATCCTTGGATGAAAACACTCTGGTTTGTATTTGCTCAACATCCGAGCCAATTAAAGCCATTGGATCTGCCGCCAGGTCTATACAAATTACTGCGTTATTATTAGTTGGATGCATAGCCAATGGCATCATTAAGGCACCGTACATATGTTCTTTTGCTAGCATGCCAGAAATATGAAAGAACGGCTTACGTTGCTGAATATTAAGCATTTCAGCAACTGCTTTTTTACTGCGATGACTAAATACGTAATCAAATAAGCGCGGCTGTTTTTGTTTAACGAGTTTGGCCATGGCAATGGTAGCAGTGACATCGCTGAGCGCATCATGAGCTGCCTCATGGGCAATACCATTGGCACGGGTCAGATCTTCCAATTTAAAACTGGGCCGACCTGACTCATGGTCCGGCCATACTATTCCATCGGGTCGCAGAGCGCGACAGAGTCGCAACATATCAATAATATCCCAGCGCGAATTACCATTTTGCCATTCACGCTGATAAGGGTCGTAGAAATTACGATAAAGACTATAGCGAGTCACTTCATCATCAAAACGGATACTGTTATACCCCACGCCACAGGTGCCAGGCACCGATAATTGTTGATGAATTTGGTCGATAAATTCTGGTTCTGATAAGCCATGCTGTAGAGCATGCTGTGGCGTGATACCCGTAATCAGGCAAGCCATAGGCGCGGGAAGAATATCTTTTTGCGGTTGNCAGTAAATTACTAGGGGCTCACCGATAGGATTGAGCTCNGCATCGGTACGCAGACCNGCAAACTGCGAGGGNCGATCNACCGAGGGNTCGGCACCAAAGGTTTCGTAGTCATGCCAGTAAAATGTATTNCCCATCGTCANCTCTTTNACCGAAGCAAAAACGGCGCCATTGTGGCGCCGTTTNTGTTGTTTATTATTATCATNGCAAGTACGTNACTTAATCCACCACAACTTCAGTGAAAGACATTTCACCCACTACTCGACGATTACGTGCTCGGCCCTCATCAGTTTGATTGCTGGCAATGGGGCGACTTTCACCATAACCAACCGAGGAAATTCGCTCGGCATCAATACCATAATCAGCGGCGAGTTTTTGCTTGACCGCAGCTGCGCGTCGAGATGATAGATCAATATTGTAAGCATCAGAGCCACGACTATCCGTGTGACCTTCCAACACTAATTCAATATCACCATGTGCTTTCATGGCAGAAGCTATGGACTGTAATTGTTCTCCATAAACCGCCAATACAGTCGCTTTATTAAATTCAAATTGAACATTAAGACGTATTGTTACCGTGCGCATTTCCGGTTGTTGTTCAACTGCTGGCGCTGAAGCAGTTATCGGCTGGCGAACAGCAGC
>NYXU01000063.1 GCA_002685715.1 Porticoccaceae bacterium
CATCAAACGCATTCAGGCGGAACAATCCTAGAATCCAGACAGAAAGCGCTGGATATGATGCGAGCGGTTGGCATCCCCGATCCCTTGGGGCGGTTTAACGCATGGCCGCATGAACTGTCTGGCGGGATGGCCCAACGGGTATTGATTGCTATGGCATTGATGAATGAACCAAAGCTTCTGATTGCAGATGAGCCTACGACTGGACTCGATGTGACAGTGCAGGCACAAATTCTGGATTTACTTGAAGACTTGGTCAATCAGTTTGATATGGCATGCATGATCATCACCCATGATTTAGGCATCGTGGCTCATTATTGCGATCAGGTGGCAGTAATGTTTGCTGGTGAGATCGTCGAACAGGGACCAACCAAAAGGGTTTTTCAGACGCCCGCGCACCCATATACCCAGCAACTGTTGGCGGCGACCCCTGAAAGGTTGCAAATGGGGATCAGAAGCCAGTTGGGTGGTCAACCACCAGATTTGTTCAATCTGCCGACTGGGTGCCTCAGTCAGGATCGATGCCCCAAGTCTACCAAGAAATGTGAAACGCCTCCTCCTATGATAGGTGTGTCATCAGGCCACCTGGCACGGTGTCACTTTGCCGAATCAGAAAACAAGGCTGGGAGCAAAGTTAGTGACTGACGTTGTTCTTTCCGCAACCAATCTAACCAAGCGATTTCCAACAGGCCGGTCTGGCAATTTTGTGAATGCTGTCAATGGTGTGGATTTGTGCATTCGACGCGGTGAAGTATTGGGAATGGTTGGAGAGAGTGGATCTGGCAAATCAACTATTGGACGGACGATTTTACGGCTGACCGACCCTTCTGAAGGGCAAATAACCTTTGATGGACGGGATATCACAAATTTACCTGCAAAGACGATACGCCCGTTGCGCAAAGATATGCAGATGGTTTTCCAGGATCCATGGAGTGCGCTGAACCCGCGCATGAAAATTGGTGATCTAATAGCTGAACCACTTCGGATCCACTTCAACATGTCCCGCTCAGAATGTGCAGATCGTACAGAAATTTTGGCAAATCGCGTGAGTTTGAGCGTCGATTTTTTGAACAGAACGCCAAGTGCACTTTCTGGCGGTCAACTACAACGTGTCTGTATCGCGCGAGCTATTGCAACCAACCCCAAACTGATTGTTTTAGATGAGCCAACCAGTTCCCTTGACCTGTCAGTTCGCGCCGGCATCTTAGAATTGCTGCAAGAACTAAGGGTCGAAACCGAGGCTGGCTTCCTGTTTATTAGTCATGATTTAGGAACGATAAAACTAATCAGTGACCGAATTGCGGTTCTTTATTTGGGACGCATCGTCGAAGAAGTGCCTAAGAGCAAATTATTCTCTGATCCATCACACCCCTATACCCAATCTTTGTTATCTGCACATCTTCCATCAGATCCCAATGAAAAAATTGAACGCCTCCCCTTAGAGGGAGAAATTCCATCCCCTATTAATTTACCAACCGGTTGTAGCTTTCACACCCGGTGTCCTCTAGCGATCAATGAATGCAAATCAAAACCACCTTCACCTGAGCAGATTTCTGCCGGTCACATGGCCAGCTGTCTGCGAATTAGGGATGGTAAAAATATAATATCCAGAGAGATAAAATGACCGCAGATCGTTATCCCATTCTCGGCAGTCCAATCAAACTTGGACCCAAGACCGCACGAAACCGTATCTGGATGACCGCCCACGCGACATTACTGGTCAAAGACCATCTGTTTACCGATGCCCACATTGCTTACTATACCGAAAGGGCGAAAGGAGGCGCCGCCGTAATCACGATGGAAGCGATGGCCACCCATCCAACGACTCAACCATACAAAGGTAAGGCCTTTGCCTTCGATCCTAGAATGGTTCCTGAATATCGAAAGCTGGCAGATGCAGTCCATGCCTACGACACATTGCTGTTGGCCCAACCCTGGCATCGCGGCCGACAAACAAACGGCATAACAAACGGCTTGCCCGTTTGGGCACCTTCAGCGGTTCCCTGCGGTGTATACAGGGAAATGCCACATGTCATGACTACGTCTGACATCAACGAAATTATTGATGGATATCGGCTTTCCGCCCGTTATGCACGCGAAGGCGGGCTTGATGGAGTGGAAGTACATGGCATGTCACATGGCTATCTGCTGAACCAATTTTTATCCCCGGGCACTAATTTCCGGCAGGACCGATATGGTGGTAGTCTCGAAAATCGCATGCGGATTGTGCACGAAATCCTCGATGCCTCCCGTTCTGAAATCGGATCAGATATGATTATGGGTATGCGCTTGAATTCCGACGACGGCCATGAAGGGGGCTTGGGGCCCGATGAATGGGCTGATATAGCCCGGGAATTTGAGGCGACGGGACTAATAGATTACATATCTTTCAGTCACGGCACCTATATCAACCGGATGCTGATCTACCCCACCGCGCCCGAAACTCACGGGTTCCAGCTGAAGGCGACCGGCAAAATCAAAAATGGGCTGACCGTTCCTGTGGTTGGTGTTGGCCGAATTACCAACCCTGATGAGGCAGAAGCCTGGCTGGCCGAAGGACAATGTGACTTTGTAGGCATGGCGCGGGCTTTGATTGCGGACCCCAGATGGGCTAACAAGGCACTCGAGGGCGAGCCCCAAAGTATTCGTCCTTGTGTCGGAGCTAATTGGTGCATGTCCCGTATTTTTGCGCAAGCGCCACTTGGATGCATCCATAATCCTTCAGCAGGTCAGGAACTGGAACTGGATGAAACCATTCTGCCTTTGGCGCATGCCAAAAAATCAGTAGCAGTGGTTGGCGGTGGCCCAGCCGGCATGAGGGCCAGCTGGACATTGGCCCGGCGCGGTCATGCTGTAACTCTTTTTGAGGCAAGTCCAGAATTGGGTGGTCAGGTGCGTTGGTGGGCACTGGCTGAATCGCGCCGCGAACTTATTGGTATCATTAGCTGGCTAGAAGACCGCGTTGCTGAAGAAGACATCAAGATAGTCCGCAATCACCGGGTAACGGCAGCTGACCTTGCTGATTTTGATGAGATAGTGGTTGCAGCTGGTTCGACAGGCCTAAAACACGGCTGGACGATGCTGCATCCAGAAAAATGGAATGGAGATACGCTGCCTGGAGCCGAGAGCAGCCATGTTTTCAGCTACACCGAATTTCTCAGTCAACAACCTGACCTAACTGGCGAAGTATTGATCTTTGACATCATGGGCGGGCGTCAAGGTGCAGTGGTGGCGGAAATATTGGCCCGCAAAGGTGTGTCCGTTCATTTTGCAACGCAACTTGGCCAAGCCTCACCCGACCTCGCTTCAAGCCGCGATTGGGGTAAGGTACACGGCATGCTTAAAAAGCTTGGTGTGAAATTCCACGTTGATTGCGAGCTGACGGAAATTTGTGAAGACCATGTCAGGCTTCAAGATCTTTATACCAAAAAGGAATTGGTAGTGAATAGCATTTCGAATGTTGTACTGGTTCAGGGCAGTCAGGCAAACGATCAACTTTATCACGCCATGATAGCCCAGAAACCATGTCATCTCATAGGTGACGCTATGGCGCCGCGACGTGTAAATGACGCCATAAATGAAGGTGAGCTGATTGCAAGGCAAATATAGTAACTCTTGCATCTTGAATGATTAAATGGATCCATCACCAGACATTATCATAGTAGGGGCTGGAGCGACTGGTCTCTCCTTTGCATGGCGTCTAGCCACTCAGCAGCCAGATTTGAAAATATTGATCTTGGAACGTGGTGGTCATATTGATCAGCGCCAGGGCCCCAGCCTGTCCACCGATTGGGAACTGGCACTTCAAAGGCAGTTTCACGCCAACCCAAATATCCGGCGCAATGCAGCAGACTATCCGGTGGATGAGACAGCGACGCCGATCAAACCAGCTTTTTTTAATGCCGTTGGGGGCAGCACGATCAGGTGGGGTGCTCATTTTCCACGCTTCCGTCCTTCTGATTTTAGGGTACTTAGCGAAGACGGTGTCGCCGCAGACTGGCCTATCACCTATGAATCGCTTGCCCCTTATATGGATATAAATGACGAGATGATGGGCGTTTCCGGTCTTGCAGGCGACCCAGCAAACCCGCCGCGTAACAATCGCCCTCATCCACCACTTGGCTTTTGCAGGGGCAGCTTAAAGTTGGCCCGTGCGGCCAACAAACTAAGGTGGCACTGGTGGCCTGCAGATGCCGCAATCAATAGCAGGGATGACTCACCAAATCGAAGTGCCTGCAACAACTGCGGGCCATGCGGTATGGGTTGTCCGCGTCATGCCCGGGCCAGTGCTGATATCGCCTATCTTGATAAAGCCGTAACAGCCGGAGTGGCTCTGCGCACGCATACGGTTGTTAGAAAAATAAAGGCTACCAAGAATGTCATTACGGGCGTTGAAATCATCGACGGCACAGGCAAAATGAAAGTGATCAGATGCAAGGAAGTGGTGTTGGCTGGCAATGCCATTTCAACCAATATTCTGCTTGCAACCATGCCTGATTGGCACAACCCTCTGTTGGGAAGAGGATTGATGCTGCACCCAACAGCGATTGTCACTGGTTATTTCGCAGACAATCTGAATGGCCATGCCGGACCTTTTGCCACCTCACTTATTAGCCAGGAATTCTGTGAAACGAAAGAGGATCGAGGGTTTGTTCGCGGCTTTCAGCTTCAGGCGCTAAGGGGGCAGGGACCGTTGAGTACAGCTCTTGGTGGCTATGGCCAACGCCTGGACTGGGGGGCGGGGCATACCCAAGCCTTTGCAAATGCCTTTGGCAAGTCCATGAGCCTTACCGTTACTTGTGAGGATATTCCTGAACCTGAAAACTGCATCGAAATTAACATGCATACGCAAGACAAGTTCGGAATGCCGATAGCCGCCATGCGCTATCGCCTAGGAGACAATACAAGGAAACTGCGTGATTATGGTATTGAACGTGCCAGTGACTGGTTGAACGATGCAGGCGCAAACCGGCTGGCCATAACCCGTTTGTCAGTTCAGGCTGGCTTTCATATCATGGGAACAGCACCCATGGGATCGGATAAAAGCAACAGCGTGACCAGCCATGATGGACGACTGCATGGTATCGAGAATTTGACGGTTGTTGACGCATCAGTTTTTGTCACAGCGAGCCCGGTTAATCCTACATCAACATTACAAGCTCTTGCACTTCGCGCGGCAGATCTAATGTGTGAAAGACTTGCGCAAAACTAAAAGGAGTGGCCATGTCCAGTGACGTCGTTATTGCGGTTCTAGATTGCCTGGTTCCAGGTGACACTGATGGCTGGCCAGCCGCCGGTCAGCATGGGCTGGCACCAAAAATGCTCGAACTTTTGGAAACATTGTCAGTTGACGGCCATCAACAACTGGCAATCTTCCTCTCACAGCTGCCTGAAAATTTTCCAGCCCTGTCAACAGAAGAACAAATTGAAATTCTGAAAACAATCGAACTTTCTAATCCGGACTCCTTTGAGACAATTCTCAAAGCTTGCTACTCCGCATATTATACCGACCCTGAGATCAGACGCATATTAGAGCTGAAAACAGGATATGAAGCCCGGCCACCACAGCCGCTTGGCTACGACATGCTACCATTCGACGAAAGTCTGTTGGAACCGGTGCGTGCGCGAGGCCAGATTTGGCGAAAGGTCCCTTGAGCGCACCAAAACACACGTCAGGTATCCTGACACCACGCCCCATCCTCGGTTACATGGCAATGATGGGCAACACGGTCCTCATTCCAGTTATGGCAGTGGCAATAAAGTTCCTGACCGCGGCCGACTTCTCTACGATTCAGATGCTNAGCTGGCGCTCGGCACTTGTGCTAATTGTGCTGCTGCCCTTTTTATTTTTTTCACGCTTCCGGAAAGCGCTTTTCACCGCCGATCTCAAAGCACATGTGATACACGCCACGCTGTCGATAGTATCGATGAGCTGCTTTTATTTTGCGTTGCGGACTTTACCAATAGTTACAGTCACGTCGATCAATTTCACAACTCCCACAATCGCCGTGATCCTGGCCAGCCTGCTCTACAGGGAACACATATCGCCAATCAGCTGGTTTGCGCTTGGGATCGGATTTGTCGGGGCATTGTTTATTCTCAAACCCGATTTNGGCGGAATCAGTTTTGATATGGTCGTTGTAATGCTTGGGTCATTTCTTGCCGCCTGTACAAATCTTGCCGTTCGCCGCATGCCTGCCAAAAGCTCAAACTTTGCAGTGATTTTCTACCTTACCTGCGCTGGAGTGGTCTTCTTTGGCTTGCCGGGATTAGCAAATTTCCGTTTACCGTCAGGTGATCAATGGATCTGGGTTCTGTTGCTTGGCGCTACTGCTCTTAGCGTGCATTCATTCATCATAATCGCCTACCGCTTTTCCGCTTCGATGCTGATCGGCGCGCTGGACTATCTGCGCATTATCTGGGCGTTTGCATTTGGGTTTTTTATCTTCAATGAAACGCCAGGCCCGTTAGAGTTTGTTGGCATTGCGATGATATGCGTCAGCGGATTGTTAAGCATAGCTCATATGCAAAAAATGAAACCGACCGTAAANNATTTCTAGCNTTTTGCNGCACTCCACCCCNTGGCNGAGCTCGGGAATGNATTCTGTCAATCAGTCAGCAGAAACTGTGTAAAGGCTGATGCAGTTTCCATTGCAGCTTCAGGAGTCCGAACACCCGGTGTCAGACAGCTCTTTGCACCTTTAAGCAATCCGCGCGCCTTCTCATAATCGGGACGAACCAAATCGTTCTCACTACAAGTAATCAGTGTGTGATGGCCAATTTGTGGAACAAAATCTCGCATCGAATAACGGAAGGCTGCCAAATAGGATTTGTGATAGGTATGAATGCCCTTAATCACCTCAACAAATTTGTTATGCAGAAATTCTGCATTTGGCAAATCATGCGGCACGCGCCTTTCGGCCTCTTTCCGGAACCAGGGGAACCATATGTATTGGTCACGGCACAACTGCCATGCCTGCAAAACATGAAGGCCCTGCGTATCNGGCACTATGTTCGGCGCGTATACATCCAGTATCTGATCCAGTGACTGCGGTGTATAAAGGCCAAAGCCATCCAGTATCAAACGGTTCACGCGGGCACCTTCATTCAGCGCCAGCCAGGTCGCAATCCGCGCACCAGTATGCGTTCCGTAGAGATGAAAATTTTTCCACCCTAAGCCATCGGCAAAGGCGATCATGGCGGCAGCATAATCCGCAATTTCAGGTTGATGCTGCAGTGGTGGCATTGAGTCACCATTGCCAAGCGTGTCGGGTGCAATCACATGAAAACCGTCTCCCAAACTNGCTGCCAGCAGTTCCAGTTGCTTTGAGGACCCAGGTGAGGCGTGCAATAACATCAATTTTGGACTATCCGGAGAGCCNGCTTCACGATAGTGAATTTGACCGTCCAACACATCCATAAAACGTCTTTTAACCATCATCTTCCTACTCCACTATCCGTGAATATTCTGGCGTCGCCTGTTCATACGCATTAGCGGCCGAAAGGACTTTGCTATCTGCAAACATATGGCCCGTCAGCTGAAATGACATGGGCATATTGGCATCCGAAAAGCCAGCGCGTATGGCCGCTGCTGGTGCCCCGGTCAAATTTGCAGGAGCGGTAATCAATGGGGCTTTGAGATAATAGAAAGGAGACATCTGATCAATCGGTGGCGGATCACTCACCATGCCCGGATAACATAGAAGATCCACCCGATTTTCCCTCATTAAATCAAAGGTCTTGTGTGTCAGTACACGCCTCGCCTTCTGTGCCTTGATATAATCTGCGGCACTGATAAATGCACCAAGTGCAATACGGTGGCGTGTTAGATAGCTGATNTCATCAAGATGATCGCGGAAGCGCACATTGTGGATGGCAAATGCCTCAGACGTCATGATAGTGGTGTTGGCAACGGTGTAGTCCCACAGACTCGGAAGCTGTATTTCCTTCACCTCGGCACCAAGGTCACGAAAAACATCCAAAGCACGATAGCAGGCCAACCTGCTTTCATCACTGACCCCTTCGGCTTCAGAAAAATTTGTTACATGTCCGATAACAAGCCCCCGACAGTCTTCGGACATAGTCTTTGATACAGGTTTGATTTGATGCTTTGTGCTTGTAGGGTCTTTTGCGTCATGGCCCATGACAGCATCAAGCAACAATGCACAGTCCTTGCTGCTTCGCGCCATTGGACCAGCATGGTCGAGCGAGCCGGACAGCGGAAACAAGCCGCGCAGACTAACAAGTCCATAACTTGGCTTTATACCTACAACACCGCAAAAAGCGGCAGGTATTCGAATTGATCCGCCCGTATCCGATCCCATGGCAGCCGGCACCATGCCTGTTGCCAGTGCGACACCAGCACCGCTAGATGATCCGCCAGTGTAGCGTTTGGTGTCATGTGGATTCAACGAAATGGGAAAGGCAGCATCGGGCGACGGGCCACCAAGGCAGAATTCTGTACATTCCAACTTGCCGAGCAGCACAGCACCAGCCGCCTTAAGTCTTTTCCATACAGTGCTGTCATGTTCCGGGACGCGGTCACAAAACAATCCGGAGCCAACCGTTGTCAGGATATTTTTTGTGTCATAGGCATCTTTNAGAGCTACTGGAATGCCATCCAGCGGCCCGCGCCGGTTATTGCTGAAAATACGTTCATCAGCTTGCTTTGCCTGATCAAGAGCCAAATCAAATGTGCAAGTCAGAAATGCGCGATATCTGGGGTTCTTTGCTTCAATCCGGCGTATCAGAGTTTCGGTCAATTCGACAGANCTGATCTGACNATCCTCAAGAAGTGCCGACAATTCTGTGACCGTTGCTTTGGCNAAAGAAGTCAATAAACATACTCTTCTGGNTTAAAGACAGCGGCTGTATCACCNGTTCCATCCACGACATCATCCAGCGACAGCAGCAATGCGTTGAGTCTTTGATNNGCCCTGAACATTTCTTCGGCGTCGAGACAATCCAGATNCAAACCCAGNTGGCTGCATCTTTCGCTCCAGGATAACCAACCGGGTGCCCAATTGCTCATGTCTATCTTCCCTTTCAACCACTGTTTTCCTATGCCAAAGCCCGCCTCACCAACTGATCCCAGCGCATATCAATAATACGATCCCTGTTCAGAAATGCAGATGCCTGCAACAATATATCCGGATTGTCAGCCGTATGAGAAAACCCTTGCACACTACCTGCTTTCATTGCTTCCAACTGAATGTGACAATTCTGATGAAAAATGACAGCAGCACAGACTGCGTGGCGCACAGACCGGCCAACTGAAATCAGGCCATGATTCTTCAAAAGCAGTATCTGACGATCTCCAAGGTGTCTGGCAAATTTTTCACCCAGAGCTTCAGATTCGACGATCCCATCATAATCTGTGTAGTTCACAACCTGATCATGCAACATCAACGCGCTCTGAAATACCGGAATGAACTGTCCATTGGCCGCGCTGAACGCAATCACCTGATCCGGATGCGTGTGCACGATTGCACCAATATCCGGGCGTGCACGATACAACGCTATATGAAAGGCCAGTGAAGGGCTTACTTGTCCTTGCGCAGCTTCTTCAAGGTCAAAATCTGTAAGCCTGACAGCATGCTCGTCCACCTCGTCAAAAGCCAACCCATATTGGTGCCCAAGCACCTGTTCGCTATCTTTGATGCGCGCCGTAATATGGCCNGCAATGCCACTATTTTGACCGTCCTGATCCAGAATAGAAAAACCGGCCAGGAAATCAGATACAAGCGCTGAGTGGATATCTAATGTCTTTGCATCCGATAGATAACTCATAAAAGTAAGCTAGCAGACCCCGATGCGTTCGACAATGAACTACGATTAATGGCCTTTNATCTTTCAGATTCCACATCATCACCNAGAAAATCTGCTAATAAAGTCGCAAAGGTTGCCGGTTCTTGTTCGGCCACAAAGTCTGTGGCTGTCTCCAGAAAGNCCTGCTGTGCCTCCGGCATCAACGAGCATGCACGTTCATGCATGAAGTTGATTCTGTCACCACCGCCGCCAATCAGCAAGGTAGGGCAAGCCAGCTTTCCGCCGCCAGCAGCAAAGCTGGCAGGCAAATCATATTGCCAAATTGACCTGTAAGAAGTGGCAAAATCAGGTCCAGCATTNAGGAAATCCCTGAAAAAATAGGTCGCTAAACTTCNGTCTANCCATGGATATTCAGATTGGATGCGCGACCAGATCCAGTCCAGATGACTGCCATCATCGTCAATTTCGTACGGCGGTGCGAAATTAGCCAATCTGTCCTGACGTTCGTCAGCGGTGTAGACTGGCATGCCATGCAATACCAACCGCTTCAATCTTTTTGGCGCCATTTGGCTGGCAACAAAAGCAAAAACAGCACCAGTGGCGCGCCCAAACAGATGAAATTTATCCACCCCGAGNGCGTCTGCACAAAGCAGAGCNACCTNAGCATAAGATTCAACATTCCAAACCTCTGTGGGCCGTTCGGACTGACCAAAGCCGGGTGTATCCACAGCCATCACCCGAAACCGTTTGGAAAGATGGGGTAACAANGCCTGATAATTTCGTGACGAAAGNGGCGATTGATGCAGCATTATCAGAAGTGGAAGGTCTGAATGCAGATTGACAGAACGATAATGTAATTGGCCCCAGTCAAAATCTAGATATCCGTTATTTACCTTTTCCAAAACACTATACCTTTCCAAAGTAGCCTTGAATCGATGCGGTTTCATGAGCGCCATGAAACTATTTACCTGATAGTTCTTCGGACGGACAATAGCACCAGTGCCAATGCTGTTTCAGTTGATATACGCGAAAATCTGTCTGCTAGCCCTTCCTGGGGGTTTCAAGATAAGCTGGACAATCGTTTTAAGAGAACTGTAGCCTTACCCTCGGTGACTAGCTTCTGGAGGATGAAACATATGGATTTGAGAATTTCTCGAAAGCATCAGGCCCGCCTTGATTTCGTGGAAGGTCTGAAAGTACATGTCGCCGGGCAATTGATGCCNTCTCTAAGACAAGAATTTGAAAATTGGTGTGCCACCGAGACCCCGTCTGACGACCAGCTTCGGGACAGCCAGTTTATGGAAACCACTCTAGGATCAAACCCACTTTACCAGACATCGCGTGGGCTTCAACGACTTAGCCAGGAAGCAATGTGGCAGGAAGTCATCTACGGTTTGGAAGAACAGAAACCAAAGATAGAAGATCAGCTGAATACTCAGGAAGAATCGAAAGGNAGCCTGACTTTGGATCCTGACCTTAAAATGCCTGATTATTATGATGACACTGAATTCCACTTGCAGCCCGGCAATTTTCACAAGAACACATTGGCCGGACCAATTTATGAGCTGGGTGTTGCCACATATACTATGCACCGCTACGGCAAGGCAGGAGACGAAATGGGGCGCGCGCTGGTCAGTGTTCTTCCAGATCATCCATATAAGCGTGTTTTGTATATGGGATGTGGCCCAGCCTATAAGGGCTATCCATTGATAGATGCGCTACCAGATGCCCAGCATTGGGGCATAGATCTGGCAGAGCCGATGTTGAAATTTGCTCAACATCGCGCGACAGAGCATGAAAAGCCAATGCACTTCAGTCAGATGAATGCTGAACACATGTCCTTTCCCGATGGTCATTTTGACTTGGTCTATTGCATGCTTCTACTTCACGAAGTGCCCACAAAGGCCGTTGAGAATATTGTAAATGAAGCGGCACGAGTTTTGGCGCCTGGTGGTGTTCTTGCAAACCTGGAGCTTCCAAGTTACGACAGCCTTGACCCGCTAAGCGCCTTCCTTATGGACTGGGATACCGAACATAATGGCGAGCCTTTTTGGCGTGATTATCACAAGATGGATTTACAGCAAACCTATCGAGGTGCTGGTCTTGAAGCCCACCTAACCGACGCCCACTCTGAATGGGGTGGTGCCAAGGGCAACTACATGGGCAAGTTTCGATATCACGTCACGATGGGACGCAAGCCAGAGGTGTGAAAATAATGAGAGAGGCTCACGGGGCGACTTCTGACTATTTCTCCGATGTTTCCAAGTCAGATATTATGCGTGTCATCCTTGCGCTTGCGACAGAGGTGTATGAGATGCGCGACAGACAAAATGTGCTCGAAACCATACTGTCNGANTCCGAGATNGATTTGGGCCGCCTTGATGAAAAGGTTGAGGCCGCTGTCTATGACCAGGAACGCCTNACNGAGCGCGATGCCTTTGTTGCAAGGGTGTTTGCCGCAATGACCAACCCNAACAGATAGTCTGATTATGTCAGGTGCACTTGGAGGATTTNCAGCNCCACTGGATTTATCCGGCGAGGCCTCTTTATATGGGCCGCCGCCATGGCATTTTCGAGGTCGCTCTATGACGGTAGTCAGGGATTGCGACGCAAAAGTAATTGCAGCGCTTACACCTGCACCGCTGGAGCCCATTACAGACGCGCCAGTGCGTTTCACAATTCACGATCTGGTTTGTGACATTGGACTTGGCAGTGATTTTGCAGCACGACACCCCGAACGTACAATTGTCCGTGAAGCCGTCATAGGGCTTGCCGTCCAATTTGAGGGAGTTGAGGGTTTTTATGATCCGTTTCTTTACTGTGATTCAGTAGAAGAAATAGGCGTTGGCCGCGAGATGTTTGGTTGGCCGCAACTCGACTCTTCGATCTGGCTGACACCACCCGACCCATTTGTCGGCGTTCAGCCCGGACAAAGACTTTCCGGCAAGGTCCTGCGCAAGAACGGACCAGTCATGGATATATCCATGCTGGTGGATGATCAGAAAGAATTTCCACAATCAGTTCCCGCATTCTCAACATTTTATACCATGCGAGTGCTTCCTGATCCGACAGACATGACCCGCAGGATTGAAATCTTCCAGTCAGAAATGTCAGATGTTGAAATTCATGATGCCCGTTTTGGTGACGCCGACCTCACTGTCACAGCATCAGAGCTTCGTTCTCTAAAACCAGCCAAAAAAGGGCCGGCAAGGTGCAATGCAATCAAATGGACCAAAAATCTTTCACGCCTGATCCATAGCCAGACGCTAGCGCCGGATGAATGGCTTTAACCCGACGGCCAATTAAACCATCAATCCACCGCCATTCACATGAACGATCTGGCCCGTCATTCGCTGTGCCCGATCCGAAAGCAGAAACATTACTAGGTCGGCAACATCTGATGGTTTGGTCCGGCCCGCCAGCGGCAAGGTCCGCCACAGCTGCTCCATGCCATCTTCCGAGAACTCAATGCGTGGCTGGTCGGTGTCTACCAAACCCGGTGCTATTATGTTTGCTCTTATATTGTGTTTTGCAAGTTCCAGTGCGGCAGATTTTGTCAGGCCAAACAGGCCACTTTTGCTGGCGCTGTAATGCGATCCCAAAATCGCGCCTTTAACTGCAGCCCCTGACGATATTGTAACAACAGCCCCTCCTCTGCCTGTTTCAACCATCTTGAGAGCGGCCGCCTGTAAAACCAAAAAACTACCCTTAAGATTAACAGACAATACATCGTCCCAATCCTGTTCTGTGATCTCAAGCAAAGCCTTGCGTGGATAAATTGCAGCATTACTGGCCAAAAAATCGATCCCACCAAACTGGTCGCCTGCATCGACCATCACCTGTACTTGTTCAATGTTTGTCACATCGCCCTGAATGGCTATTGCGCCAACACCCTTATCTTTTGCCACCTCGACCAAATGGCTCACAGCTTGGTCATCATCCAGATAGTTCATCACTACATTGACATCTGATTCGATCATGGCTGCCGCGATAGCTGCGCCAATACCTTGCTGAGCACCAGTTATCAAAGCAGTTTTTCTTTTTTCCATCTAAACAAACTACCTTTCGTGGAATAAGGACAAATAGAATTGAATTTCTATCAATAAAATTATGCTGAATATCCTGATTTCTTCGGCTTACTTATGGGTTTAACCCTTGCGCGGATCTCTGCCTTTTTCCGGAGCTTTCATTTCGGCCAAATCATTCCATACCATCTGACTGGTGATTTTACCTCCTGCGACGGTAAACCGATCAACAAATCTTATGCCCTCAAAAGGCGTGCCATCAGGCCATTCACCATGCAGAGTGCCATGGCAGACAACAATCGTCTCAGTTGAAGTAAAGGCCTCGCTGAAACTGTCAAACGTCTTGCCAATACTGCGATATCGCGGCTTTGACCATGAGATCAATTCTTCCAGCGTCTGCATCCGCACTCCACCAGGAAATTCCATCCAGAAGCCGCCATCAAGAA
>NYXU01000002.1 GCA_002685715.1 Porticoccaceae bacterium
CGAAAACACGCTATCTCGCAAAACCAGGACAGCAATCTAAATTTAACTGCCAGGAAAATACACAAAAAATTAGGTTAAAATCCGCTAATTTCGTCGAAAATGATATTTTCACGCATTTTCTAGACAGTCTGTTTTTTTTAGTGCAGACTGCTCTGCACGTTATTTTCGCTACGAGTAAAAGTTATGTCGACCATCCTTCTTTTGCACGGCCCCAATTTAAATCTGCTGGGCACCCGTGAACCAGAGATCTACGGCGGTGAAAGTCTCGAGCAGATCAATCAGCAACTAACTGAGTCCACGGCCGCTGCAGGCCATGAATTAGTCAGCCTACAGAGCAATGCGGAATATGAGTTGATACAGCGTATTCACGATGCCAAGCAGCAAGGAATTGAATTTATTATCATCAATCCCGGTGCGTTCACTCATACCAGCGTCGCATTACGTGATGCTCTGCTAGGGGTAGAGATTCCTTTTATTGAAGTACATCTATCCAATGTTCATGCACGAGAAGAATTCCGCCGTCACTCCTATTTTTCCGATATTGCAGAAGGTGTAATCTGCGGTTTCGGCGCCAACAGTTACCACCTTGCCCTGCACGCTGTGCTAAGCAAGCTTGACCATTAATTAGAATCGATTGAGAGAGCAGAATGGATATTCGCAAAGTTAAGAAGCTTATTGAGCTACTTGAAGAATCAAATATCAATGAGTTAGAAATCACTGAGGGGGAGGAGTCTGTGCGCATCAGCCGCGGAGGTACTAGCACCTATGCAGCACCGGCTCCCGTTGCCGCGCCAGTTGCTGTTGCCGCGGCCCCAGTCGTTGCGCCACCAAGCCCATCGGTAGAGGCAGCCGCCACCGCACCAGTTGCCGATGAGTTAGCTGGGCACGTGGTACGCTCACCGATGGTTGGTAGCTTTTATAGCTCGCCAGCGCCAGGATCCCCNACCTTTGTAAGCGTAGGTCAAAGCGTCGCCCCAGGCGATGTATTATGCATTATCGAAGCGATGAAAATGATGAACCAAATTGAAGCAGATAAGGCCGGCACTATTGGCGCTATCTTGGTCGAAGATGGTGAACCCGTCGAGTTCGACCAACCTATCTTTACCATTGTTTAATGTTGGCCAGGAATTAAATCATGCTCGATAAAGTGCTCATCGCCAACCGCGGTGAAATTGCCCTAAGAATCCTACGCGCCTGCAAAGAGCTGGACGTTAAAACTGTTGCCGTACACTCAAAGATCGACGCGGCACTAAAACATGTGAAGCTTGCCGATGAAGCGGTTTGCATAGGCCCCAACCCCTCGCCTCAGAGCTATTTAAATGTGCCGGCAATTATTAGCGCCATGGAAATTACTGGCGCGCAAGCAGTTCACCCAGGCTATGGCTTCTTGGCTGAGAATGCTGATTTTGCCGAACAAGTTGAGAATAGTGGCTTTACCTTTATCGGGCCAACCGCGGAAGTTATNCGCACCATGGGCGATAAGGTAGCGGCTATTCAGACGATGAAATCNGCGGGGGTGCCTACAGTTCCGGGTTCCGATGGCCCCTTATCGAATGACCCCGAGTTTTTGAAGGCTACAGCACAACGTATAGGCTACCCCGTTATCATCAAAGCCGCTGCGGGTGGTGGTGGCCGTGGTATGCGCGTAGTAGAGAACGAACAGAGCCTGTTAAATGCTGTCAGCATTACCAAAACTGAAGCTGCGGCAGCATTTGGTGATGGCACGGTTTACATGGAAAAGTTTTTGCAAAATCCGCGGCATGTCGAAGTACAAGTGCTATCCGATGGTCAAGGTAACGCCATTCATCTAGGTGATCGAGACTGCTCATTGCAGCGTCGTCACCAGAAGGTTATTGAAGAGGCACCCGCTCCTGATATCCCAGAAGACGCCCGTCAAGCTGTCTTTGAAAGCTGTGTTAATGCTTGTATTCAAATCAACTATCGTGGTGCAGGTACGTTTGAATTTCTTTATGAAGATGGTAACTATTATTTTATTGAAATGAATACCAGAGTGCAGGTAGAACACCCCGTGTCAGAAATGATTACCGGCGTCGATATTATTAAAGAGCAGCTACTCATCGCTAGCGGTCGGCCGCTTAGTTTTAAACAAGAGAATATAATTTTCCGTGGTCATAGCTTTGAGTGTCGAATCAATGCGGAAGATCCGGTCAGCTTCTTACCTCAACCAGGCATGATNGAAGCCTATCATGCTCCAGGCGGTAACGGTGTCCGCGTTGACTCGCATATCTATAATGGCTATCGAGTGCCGCCAAATTATGACTCATTGATTGGCAAAGTAATTACCTATGGTCGCGATCGCGATTCGGCATTATCAAGAATGCGTAATGCCCTCGATGAAATGGTGATCGACGGAATCAAAACCAATATTGAACTGCATGAAGATCTAGTGAGAGATGAGGAATTCAAAAAAGGTGGCGTCAATATTCACTACCTTGAAAAAAAGCTTGGTCTGTAAAACCGATGTCATCCCAATGGGTCCAGCTTCAAGCTGAAGTATCTCGCCAAAACAGCAGTTCGACAGAGGATGGCATGCTAGAAGCTGGAGCGGTGTCGGTTACTATAGAAGATGCTGCAGATCAGCCTATCCTTGAGCCCAATGTAGGTGAGACGCCGCTCTGGGATCAGTGTATTGTCAAAGGGCTGTATCCTGCCTCGGTAGATGTGGAGCAAATATCAGCACAGCTCCAAACTACCATAGATAGTAAACTATGCTGGGAATTACTTGAGGATAAAGACTGGTCTCAAGAATGGAAAAAGTATTTCCGGCCACGCAAATGCGGTGACAGGTTGTGGATCTGTCCAAGTTGGAGCGATGTGCCAGAGCCCGATGGTATCAATCTGCTACTTGATCCTGGGCTGGCTTTCGGCACTGGCAGTCACCCAACCACTTACCTCTGCCTGCGCTGGCTGGATCAACAGGATCTGACCGACAAAACGGTGATCGATTATGGTTGCGGTTCTGGCATCNTNNGTATTGCCGCCTTGTTNCTAGGTGCAAAAANAGTCATTGCAATTGATAATGANCCCCAAGCATTACTTGCCAGTCGNGATAATGCNCGCCGCAATCAGATCGCTGATGNGCAACTGCTAACCTGTCTTCCGCAGGACATTCCTACANANANAANGGCCGATNTAATGTTGGCCAATATTCTCGCNGCNCCCNTNATTGAACTGGCNTCAAGNATCAGNAACCTCACTGAGCTTNANGGNCTCCTGTGCTTGTCCGGNCTACTCGGCACACAGGTNGATGATGTATCCNNACCCTACCTAGACTGCTTTNANTTCAGNAAAACCANTNTCGAAGATGAATGGGCCCAGCTNTCTGCCCGTAAGATGCGCCATTAAAGTTTGNCCTTAAAATACTGCGCANTACTGCTAAACTGCAGATCAATACACTAGATTCGGAACNAAATGCCTGACATTGTTACCCGCTGTCCTGCCTGCAACATAGCCTTTCGCGCTGAACCAAGTCAGCTATCAGCTGCTACAGGCTTGGTCCGTTGTGGCACCTGTCTTAAAGTGTTTGACGCTAGAGAGTACGAGGAAAAAATCATTGGAGACGAAATAAATATTGATTATTTGCCCTATGTTCTTGACGGCCTAGAGGACTTAGACGATGTGACAAGCCAACTTGAGCAGCAGCTGAACAACACCTTAAACGAAAAACTTGAGCAAGAAATCAGTCATGAAATCATCGACTCAGCACTGGCTAACAACGCGGAAAATCACAGTAAGTTTGCAGATATGCTAGATGATATTCTGGACAACAGTGTTTCTGATCAGATTAAGATCCCCGATCCGTTCAGTGACGATGAAGTCGCTGATAAGACAATCGAACAAACAACGGTCAGACAAAAGATAACAATGGCCAGCGCGTTATTGCTAGGAAGCTTTGTCGCCCTGATTGTATGGGCCTATTTTAACAGCGAATCGTTGAGCGNAAAAACAANNTATCGGCCGGCACTGACAGTANTATGCCNTTATACCCAGTGCCCTATTGCTGAATANTCTGANCACAANCGNATTCANATAAGTGANTTTNCNGTTAGNACAGACCNNCAGCAGCCNAATCNCATCAATATNANGNTNNTGATGGTAAATCAAACAGCTANTAGTCAGCGCTTCCCAGACCTAGATATTGTGTTTTCCAATCAAAGCCGGCAACCGATGACCAAACGTACTATTACCCCCAAAGAGTATCTGCAGAGCCCGCTGAACTCGGAATCTTTTATCAAAACCAATGAAAAACTTCATATCAGTATACAAGTACCTAACCCTGGCAACGCGGCAACCAACGCATCGATTCAAATAAGCAACCCTCATTAATAGGCGGTAAATTTAACTTAATTTTTAATTGATCACTTTTTAATCAGCTGTTCAGAGGGTAGAATGGCGACCCTGTTGATGTTGTCTCTAGGATTCTCTTGTTTAGTATTGGTCCCTACCNGATTAGCCGCAAAACGATTCTTGCACCGATGGCCGGCGTAACTGATCTGCCATTCCGGCAGCTGTGTCGGGAAATGGGCGCAGGTTTGGTCGTATCTGAAATGGTCGCTGCAGACCCTAGCACNTGGGGTACAAGAAAGTCTCGCCTGAGGATTCAATTTGGCGACGAGCCCGCTCCAAGGTCTGTGCAAATTGCTGGCTATGACCCACAGATGATGGCTGAGGCAGCACNGTTTAATGTCGCGCAAGGGGCAGAGATTATTGATATCAATATGGGTTGCCCTGCAAAGAAGGTGTGTAAGCGTGCGGCAGGCTCTGCTCTATTACAGGATCCAAAGCTGGTTAATGATATTTTACAAGCTGTTGTTGCCGCTGTAGACGTACCTGTGACATTAAAAATACGGACTGGCTGGGATCGCCAAAGTCGTAATGCCGTTGCTATTGCCAGTATAGCGGAGCAAGCTGGTATTGCCGCACTGGCAATACATGGCCGTACCCGTGCCTGTCGCTTTGTTGGCGAGGTAGAATATGACACCATCGCAGAAGTGGTCGATGCCGTGTCTATACCGGTAATCGCCAATGGCGATATCACGGATCCAATTAAAGCTGTTAGCGTACTTAATCATACTGGCGCTGCAGCCGTTATGATTGGCCGCGGTGCTCAGGGTAATCCATGGATTTTTCAACAGATCAATCATTATCTTGAGCAGGGTATTGTGCTGCCTAGTCCTAGCTTCGAGCAAATCGGCCAGATGATGGAGCGGCACCTCCAAGCACTGCATGAGTTTTATGGTGAGGTCGCGGGAGTGCGCATTTCGAGGAAACATATTGGTTGGTATAGCAGTCAATTTGATGGTGGCAAGGCCTTTACTCAGCATTTCAATACACTCGACACTCGACTTTATCAACGACAATTTCTTAATCAGTTTTTCCTCAATAGACTCAATCAGGAACAGGCGGCATGAATTCTGCAGAAAAAGTACAACTAGAAGCAGCGGCAAATAATCCATCATCAGTCCCTAAAGAGAATCATAGTAGCCAGTCGCTGCGCTANAGCGTAGCCGAAGCAATGCAGCGTTATTTTTCTGACTTAGATGGACAGGATACACGCGATCTCTACAATCTAGTGATGGCGGAGGTTGAACCCCCTCTGCTGCACGCAGCAATGAATTACACCAAACAGAACCAAAGCAGGACGGCTGAACTACTGGGTTTAAATCGCGGCACCTTGCGTAAAAAACTGAAACAATACGACCTTTTATAACAACCTACTGCATTATAACTTGAGGACTCCATGAGCGATCTACGAAAAATTTCCCGCGTATTGATAAGCGTTTCCGATAAGACTGGCATTGTAGACTTTGCCCGGACACTCAACGACCAAGGCGTGGAGATTCTGTCCACTGGCGGCACCTTTCGCCTGCTCAGAGAGAATGCCATAGCAGTAACAGAGGTGTCGGACTATACCGGATTCCCTGAGATGATGGATGGCCGAGTCAAAACATTACACCCCAAAGTGCATGGGGGTATTTTAGGTCGTCGCGGTAAAGATGATGCGGTTATGGCCGACCATGATATTAAACCGATTGATATGGTCGTGGTTAACTTGTACCCCTTCGCNGCAACTGTCGCTGACCCTCAATGTGATCTGCCAACGGCAATTGAAAATATTGATATCGGTGGCCCTACCATGGTTCGTTCCGCCGCCAAAAATCATAAAGATGTCGCCATTGTCGTCAATGCCAGTGACTACGAAACTGTCAGCGAAGAAATGCGGGGCAATGCTGGGCAGCTGACTTACAACACGAGATACCAGTTAATGGTCAAAGCGTTTGAACATACGGCNGGTTATGACGGCATGATTGCCAATCACTTTGGCGCGAGAAATAGTGTCAACGAGAAACGGGATTTTTCTGATACGTTTAACGTGCAATATTTNAAGACTCAGGAGATGCGCTATGGGGAGAACCCCCATCAAAAAGCGGCCTTCTATACCGAAGCCAATCCATCAGAAGCCAGTGTTGCTACAGCTGTCCAGCTACAAGGAAAAGCACTGTCATTCAACAATATTGCAGATACCGATGCCGCGTTGGAATGCGTAAAACAATTTGAGCAACCTGCTTGTGTTATTGTGAAACATGCCAACCCCTGTGGTGTAGCCGTAGCATCTGATATCAACACTGCCTATGACTTGGCATTTGCCACAGATCCAGAATCCGCTTTTGGCGGCATNATTGCCTTTAATCGCGAGTTGGATGCGGCTACTGCCGAAAAGATTTGTGATAAGCAATTTGTTGAAGTCATTATCGCGCCCACTGTATCAGAAGGCGCTATAGCATCGGTTGCCGCCAAAAAGAATGTACGTCTGTTGCAATGTGGCACGTGGGGAACAGAGCGACCACAAGACTTTGACTACAAACGTGTTAACGGTGGTTTACTCATTCAAGATCGTGACAATGGCATGATTAGTCAACAAGATTTACAAGTGGTGACTGAGCGTATTCCGACAGATGCAGAAATGAGCGATATGTTATTTGCTTGGAAAGTGGCAAAAATGGTCAAGTCCAACGCCATTATCTATGCCAAAAATAATCAGACCATCGGTGTTGGCGCAGGGCAGATGAGCCGAATTAATTCTGCCCGCATTGCAGGTATTAAAGCCGAGCATGCGGGGCTAGAGGTAGTGGGGGCGGTAATGGCCTCCGACGCTTTTTTCCCCTTCCGTGACGGTATTGATAATGCTGGCCAAGCAGGAATTAGCTGCATTATCCAACCTGGTGGATCAATGCGTGATGATGAAGTGATTGCCGCTGCCAATGAGNACGGCATAGCCATGGTNTTCACCGGCATGCGCCATTTCCGCCATTAACTAAGAGAGCTGTCATCACANGCTTAATGGGGCGCTTCTAACTTAGTAAATTTAAAGGCGGCAAGCGCTCTTTCGCGGGACTCTTTTATATCGACAATAGGCGCTGGATAGTTANCGCCTATCACGACATCAGCAGACTCCAATACTTCTGCTGGTGCTTGCCAAGGTGCATGAATATATTTGCTCGGCATTGCAGCCAACTCGGGGACATAGCGACGGATATACTCTCCCTGTTTATCAAACTTTTCGCTCTGTGTGATCGGATTAAAGATCCTAAAAAATGGTGCAGCATCAGCACCACAGCCGGCAATCCATTGCCAGCTGGCACTGTTGGCTGCCAAATCAGCGTCGACCAGACAATCCCAGAACCACTCTTCACCTCGATGCCAGTGAATTAAAAGATTCTTGACCAAAAAAGACCCCACCACCATCCGTACCCGGTTATGCATATAGCCTGTGCTGTACAGTTCGCGCATCCCTGCGTCAACGAGAGGATACCCCGTGCGCCCTTGTTGCCATGCCTGTAGATAGTCATCTGTATCAGCTGACCAAGGAAAAACATTAAAGCGGCTCTGTAAATTCTCTCTGGGTAACTGGGGAAAGTGGTAGAGCAAATAATGAGAGAACTCGCGCCAGCCTAATTCAGATAAAAAGGTGTCAATGCTCGCCGCATTGTTAATTATCGGCGCGGCATCCGACACACGATGCCAAGCGGTATTAGGTGAAATCTGGCCAAAATGAAGGTAGGCAGAAAGGCGTGAGACATTGGTTTTATCAGGGTAGTTGCGGCCATCACGATAGTCTTCAAGCTCTGACATCATAAATGTATCGAGTCGTTCTTGCGCAGCGTTTTCATTGATTTGCCATATTGTGCGCATATCCTTATCCCAAGGAATATTGGGTAACAGTCCCAAGCTCTCTAGAGACAGCGACTCATCAGTTAATGGCAGCGATCGTATGTTAGCGGGAACCTGTAATGGCCGCCTAGGCGCACTACTCGATAAACACCCACGTCGATAGTAAGGTGTAAAAACCTTATACGGACTTCTGTCTTTTTTAAGCACCTGCCATGGCTCCCATAACAGCGCACCATTAAAACTTTCAACCTCTGTGCCCAAGGCTTGCAGTGCTGTCTTTATTTTGCTGTCNCGTGCAATGCGCCACGGCTCATANCAACGNTTCCACACCACNCGNGCCGNAGANTATTGTTTANCGAGNCTNCTGAGNATTGNNAAAGGGTCGCCGCGGAACANATTGAGTTTGCCCTGTAANGATTCATTCAGCGACTCGAGAGCATGGTGTAGCCACCAACGGCTAGCACCACCCATGGCCCACTCCCCAGAATTGCAATCATCAACAATGTACATGGGAATGACTTCACCTGCGGCGCAGGCGGCATGGAGAGCAGGGTTATCGGCAAGTCGAAGGTCCTGACGAAACCAAACAATGGTGAGAACGGAATTAGCGTTAGAGATAGGGGCAGACCTATTATGTTTATTGATGAGGGAAGTACGGTACAGAGTTTTTTTTAGATTTTACACTACCAATATTCGTCGAAATTAAACTCATTAGTGCTCTTTTTACTCCCCTATTTAAATAACTCTTTATCACAGTCTGTTATAATTCTGTTCTAATTTAGCAGTTGGATTACAGACAATGAATGTACTGGTTATCGGCTCTGGTGGTCGCGAACATGCTCTGGCTTGGAAGTCTGCGCAAAGCGCAGAGGTAGAAAAAGTGTTCGTCACTCCGGGTAATGCGGGCACTGCCTCTGAATCCGGCATAGAGAATGTGGCTATCAAGGTCGATGACTTCGAGGGTCTGGCAAATTTCGCTGCCAAGAATAATGTAGGACTTACCATTGTCGGCCCAGAGCAACCGCTGGTAGATGGGATTGTCGACTTCTTTCAAGCGCGCGATTTACCTATTTTCGGTCCATCCAAAGGTGCTGCACAACTAGAAGGCTCGAAAGCATTTACCAAGGACTTTCTCGACCGCCATCAAATTCCAACCGCTTGTTATANCAACTTCACTGATACCGATGAGGCTCTGGCCTATTTACAGAAAGTTGGCGCACCCATTGTTATCAAGGCAGATGGCCTAGCCGCTGGCAAAGGAGTGATCGTTGCTATGACCCTAGCGGAGGCTGAAGACGCAGTGCGCGATATGCTAGCCGGTAATGCGTTTGGTGAAGCCGGTCACCGCGTGGTGATCGAAGAATTTCTCGATGGTGAAGAGGCCAGCTTTATTGTCATGGTCGACGGTAGCAATGTGCTACCTATGGCCACGAGTCAAGATCATAAACGTGTAGGCAATGGTGATACTGGCCCTAATACTGGTGGCATGGGAGCTTATTCGCCGGCACCGGTGGTCGATAAAACAATTTATCAGCGAGTCATNGATGAAGTGATTTACCCAACAATAAACGGCATGGCCGCTGAGGGTAATGATTACACTGGGTTTCTTTATGCAGGCCTAATGATAATGGCAGACGGCACACCCAAAGTAATCGAATACAACTGTCGCTTTGGTGACCCAGAGACACAACCCATTTTACTGCGTCTTAAATCTGACCTAGTCGCCCATTGTCAGGCGGCGATAATTGGTGAGCTAGATAAACAAGAGACTCAGTGGGATTCGCGACCTGCGGTGGGGGTCGTCCTTGCGGCCGGGGGCTATCCTGGCGCTTACCGTAGTGGCGATGTTATTTCAGGCCTACAANCAACCACATCCGAGCCAATAGAGTCCAAAGTNTTTCATGCGGGCACAATGCTAGAGGGCGATGCCGTCGTAACCAGCGGTGGTCGAGTACTTTGCGTAACGGCAATGGGTGATTCTGTGTCAGAGGCACAAAAAAGCGCCTATACATTAGCCGCCACAATTCATTGGAATGACATATATTTGAGGGATGATATCGCTTGGCGTGCCATACAGCGCGAGAATGCTCTTAAAAGAGCCTGAGACCCCTCCAATAGAATAGAAAGGCTGATTTATGGATCATCTGTTTTTTAGGTTCGATATTCCATTTCAGTNTTTTAGTGCAGATCATTGGTGGGCCCTCAGCGCGTTTTTTGTATTTTTATCTCTCATCATCAAAATTAACGGCAATCTCAGTAAAGCGCAAAATTTGTGGTTGGGTCGATCTATTGGTATTTTCCTCTCAGCGACTGTATTACTTTTTTNATGGATACACTGGACCAATGGGCTATTCAACTATCGAGTTGACCTGCCATTGTCTATCTGTAATCTATTTGCATTATTGGCTCCGTTACTTTTTTGGCAACCTAACTTTAAGCGTTTTGAAGTCATATATTTCCTGGTAATCTGCGGAACCTTTCAAGCGATGCTAACGCCCGATCTGTACGCTGGTTTTCCCAGTTATGGTTTTTTTAAATACTGGATTGTCCATGGAGGCTTAGTGATTTTGGTTATTCATCATCTATTGGCGTTTAATTTAGTCCCTAGGGCCATAGGTATGCTGCGAACCTTTTTCTGGCTAAATGGTTATCTTGTAATGCTAATTCCGCTAAACCTGTGGTTAGGATCCAACTATTTTTATCTTATGGAAAAGCCAATCAATCCCTCTATATTAGATTATTTTGGACCTTGGCCAATATATGTTTTGATCTGCGAGCTATTGGCCATAGGCTTTTTTGCTGTGGCCTACGTACCTATTATCGTGGGCAAGAAATATNTTGCCAGAACAACTACAATAGCCTCTTGNACCTAGGTAAAGACATGGTATGGCAAATCGACAATTAACCAAGATAGACCACCTTCTAACTCAATTTGACCAGAGCCTGCGTACCTTGGCGGGCAATGCTCCTTCACCACAACGCATATCTCCTGCCGAGAAAGTTGAAGATATGCAACTGTCCGAGAAGGAACGTCGTCATGCCCTCGGCTTGATGCGTGTCAATCATGCCGGCGAGGTTTGTGCTCAAGCGCTTTATCAGGGGCAAGCGTTAACAGCGAAATTGCCCGAAGTAGGCCAACAAATGCAACATGCGGCTGAGGAAGAAATCGATCATCTTGCATGGTGTGAAGAAAGAATTCATGAACTGGGTGGCCGCACTAGCGCCTTAAATCCGGTCTGGTACGCCATGTCCTTTGGTATTGGCGCCACTGCCGGCTTGATCAGTGACAAACTTAGCCTCGGGTTTGTCGCCGCCACCGAAGACCAGGTCTGCGACCATCTGCAGAATCATTTGCATGAGCTGCCCGTCAATGACATCAAAAGCAGAACCATTGTCCAAGAAATGCTGATCGACGAAGCACGGCATGCAGAGGCCGCGCTTGAGGCCGGCGGTCATCGTTTCCCCACACCAGTCAAGAAACTTATGACATTGGTTTCGTCAGCGATGACAAGTAGTAGTTACAGACTTTAATTACGTACATTTAGAATGCGTTGTTTTTATCCCAGTCCTGAATCAGACCAACAATGATATCCGCTAGCCATCGATGAATACCTGAGCCAGATGTTCGCTTATGTTGCAAAAGCACCAACGAAATAGTGCCCTTGTGCGGCAACTCAGCCGGATAGGGCTTGCGCACAATTCGATACATTTCACGCTCCATAGTAAGACCATAAGTAGCCGCCACCATCAGGCAATCTGTGCCACACACAGTTTCTACTGCGGTCATCAGTTGATTCGTGACTAGGGCCTTTTTACGCTTGCGCCCCATATCTCGGAGCACGCGGTCAAATCGTGCATCGGTACGCGCACTCACCCGCTTCGCTATTAATAAATAGTACTGCACAAAAGGGTATTCGAGGATTTCATCTAAGGTGATCGGCGTTTTTTCTGCCAGAGGGTGATCTTCGCGCATCCAGATAGAGGGTGTAAAAATAGCCAGACTGCGCGTACTGATATCCTCAGTAAGGTTTTTTTCAATATCAATGGCGAAATCTAGAACTCCTTCAGCTAGTTCACCTTCTACTGAATCAGTTTCGCTGGAAATTGACAGAACGACCCCAGGCGCGTGCTCAGTAACAACCTTAGTCAACTCAGAAATTAATGAAATAGCGACAAATTCAGGCACCGCCAGATTGATTTCGCCTTCATAAGTCGCAGGATCAAACTCTCCCTCACTTACCATTTCCAATATACCATCGAGCAACCGCGGTAATCGGGCCTGAAGATCCCTAGCCTTAGGTGTTGGCACTAACTCATTACCTGTGCGAGTAAATAGCGGGTCATCTAATTGATATCTGAGGCGTTGTAATACTCGACTCATCGCTGGTTGAGTAATAAACAAACGTTCCGCAGCGCGAGTGACGCTTTTCTCTTCTAGTAGTGCCTGCAAAGAAACCAGCAGGTTAAGATCAAGTCGTGAGAGCTTTTGTAGATTCATAAAATTAGACCCATTACCTAAATGCATATTATTAATGCAAACAATGCATTTGGATTATGTCACACAATTCTCTATTGTGTCACCCATAGAGCGATGGCTCTTCAATTTACCCAAGGAGATACACATGACACTCGTATATTTAATGATCGGTTTTACCGGGCTAGCGGGTGCTGCAATTGCGAAAGATAGTTTCGTTAAGTTGGAAGCACCACGTATTGAGGCTTCTAAGAAATAGTAATTGCCTAGTTCTTTGACTTGGCATTGCAAAGTGACCAAATGTTAGCTTGACCCCATTACCCCTCTTAATCCTTGCTATAGGATTTTTTTACCGGGACCTGCCAAGGTCCCGTTTTTTTTGCCCCAAATTTTGTCAGCCTTTAAGACACATTACAAATACGCATAACCATAATGCAAATAATGCATTTGCGCTATGGGGTGCCTATTTCTAAAATACGCGCAAGTTTTAGGGGATTCGCAAGTAGCGGGCCCCCGAAAGATTTACCCCTAACCCCTCTTTGTAATTCATTCAAAGAACTCTTTAAGGAGTCCACCTTGGGCTCCTTTTTTTTATCCGCAATATTTGGCCCATTGGCCCTTGATTACAAGGCCTATAATGATATTAGTGTGCGCTCTCGATGGTAAAACAATGACTCATTTCGACGCCCGCAGCCTCCAACATAATTGAGGCTGAGCAGTACTTTT
The DNA here is from genome assembly GCA_002685715.1 of Porticoccaceae bacterium. Classification (GTDB taxonomy): domain Bacteria; phylum Pseudomonadota; class Gammaproteobacteria; order Pseudomonadales; family Porticoccaceae; genus HTCC2207. Next base: position 13,394 of record NYXU01000002.1, read on the forward strand.
CCGCTGATAACTCAACGGCTCGTCTAACCTGCGACTCTTTGAGGTCGACTCCGGTCACCACAAAATGGAGATGAATCTTACTGAACACCGCTGGCACCGCATCGACTCGCTCCGCTTTAATCTCTGCGCGACAATCTACAACCTGCTGGCGGCCCTTTTGCAACATACTCATTACATCAAAAGACGCACAGCCACCGAGACCAAGTAAAATCATTTCCATTGGACGCACACCCAGATTTCTACCTCCCTGCTCCGGCGCACCATCCATAACCACGGAGTGACCACTTCCAGATTCGCCTAAAAACATAACGCCATCCACCCATTTTACTGTTGCTCGCATGATTACCCTTAATTTTGATTGGCTTCCGCTGAAAGGCACAAAGAGTACCATAGACTGCTCATAAAGATTTATACGCAGTCATAATATTTTTACTACACTTAACCGCACAGGTTGCATATAACCGTAGTGGGCAGTGGTGGATAACGCAGTTGCAGTCTAAGAAGCTCTTAAATAAAAGGAGATTTACATTGCCGTCTGTTCCGCTTACACCACATATAGATCATGTCGAAGAATTTCTATCTCATTGCCACCGTCGCAAATATCCCGCCAAAAGTACAATTATCTATGCGGGGGATCAAGGCGATACCCTCTACTACATAGTGAAAGGTTCCGTCTCCGTAGTTATTGAAGATGAAAATATTGGCAAAGAAATAATTCTTGCCTACCTAAATCCTGGTGATTTTGTCGGTGAAATGGGTCTGTTTGACCAGGAGGAGCGAAGTGCGTGGATTCGTACCAAAACTGAGTGTGAAGTCGGCGAAATTAGCTATGGAAAATTTATTGAGCTGAGCACTCAACGTCCTGAATTTCTGTTTGCTGTCAGCAAACAGGTCGTACAAAGACTAAGAGACACAACACGTAAAGTTGGCGACCTTGCTTTCTTAGATGCCACCGGTCGTGTCGCACGCACGCTTTTAAACCTTTGTACTGAACCCGACGCCATGACCCATCCTGATGGAATGCAAATCAAAATCACCCGTCAGGAAATTGGCCGAATTGTCGGTTGCTCAAGAGAAATGGTCGGCAGGGCACTCAAAGACTTAGAGCAGCGCGGGCTCGTTTCTATAGCAGGCAAAACCATGGTAGTGTTTGGGACCAGATAAGCATTGCCCCACTTAACCAAATAACTCTCTTAGCCTTTCGCCAGGCTCGTCACTGCGCATAAATGCCTCACCCACCAAAAATGCATTGACGTTATTTTCTCGCATGGCCACAACATCGTCTCGGTGATGAATGCCACTCTCAGTTATGACAATCTTGCCTTTAGGTATGTGCTCTAGTAGCTGGAAGGTGTTGTCCAGACTGACATCAAAGCTATGCAAATTGCGATTATTGATACCCACCATTGGATTATCGAGTTTCAGTGCAGTATTTAATTCTGCGACATCATGAACTTCAATCAAAACATCCATACCCATTGTTATGGCCACTTCATGTAATTGATAAAGCTGTTCTTCATTGAGAGCTGAAACGATGAGCAAAATACAATCGGCACCCATCGCTCGAGCTTCATAGATCTGGTAAGGATCGACAATAAAGTCTTTACGAATTACGGGCAGATCGCAAGCCGCTCGAGCCATAGTTAGATAGCGATCAGCACCCTGAAAAAAATCGACGTCCGTCAAAACCGATAAACAGGCCGCACCGCCTTTCGCATAACTCTTAGCGATTGCCGCTGGATCAAAGTCTTCTCGAATCACACCTTTACTGGGCGATGCTTTTTTAATTTCCGCGATTACGGCAGATTGTCCAACGGCCAGTTTNGCTTCTAAGGCCGNCGCNAANCCACGAGGNGCNGAGNCNNANGCANNTTGTTCCAATAANTGCGCCANCGGNNTAACGNTNNTNCGCTCTACAATTTCTTGCTGCTTACGAGCAAGAATTTTTTTCAAAATGGTCGGTGTATCTGAACTCATGTTGATTAATCTCTCAGTGTTTTTTAGCCGTCTTTCTGAGCTTGCGTGAAGGCTACTAAGTCATTTATTTTCGCTTTCGCCAAGCCAGAACTTATAGCATCGATCGCCATATCCACGCCCTGCGCCAAATGAGTAGCACAACCAGCCACATAAAGTGCTGCGCCAGCATTTATGGCGATTAAGTCTGCTGCCTTATTTGCTTGAGCCGACGCTTGTTTGCCTAGAGCATCCAAAATCAATGCTAGAGATTGCTCAGCATTATCTACTTCAAGACCCTGTAAACTTTGACGTTGTGATAAATACTCTTCTGGGCGTATGCTGTATTCCTTGATCTCACCGGCAACATATTCGGCAACATAGGTTTCATCAGCAATACTTATTTCGTCAAGGCCATCTGCAGAATGGACTACCATAATATGCTCAGCACCTAAACGGCCCAACACCTCTGCCATGGGCCTGCAAAGTTCCCTCTTGTACACACCTATTAGCTGTCGTGTAACGCCCGCGGGGTTAGTCATTGGACCAAGAATATTAAAAATAGTCCGCAAGCCCAATTCTTTACGCGGACCAATAGCATATTTCATAGCGCTGTGATGAGCCGGTGCAAACATAAAACCAACACCCAGCGCCTCGACACATAACGCAACCTGAGCAGGATTAAGACCTAGATTGACACCCGCCGCCTCCAACACATCGGCGGCACCACTATTACTACTCACAGAGCGATTGCCATGTTTGGCCACCTGTCCGCCCGCAGCCGCAACAACAAACGTGGCAGCGGTGGACACATTAAACAAGTTTGACTCATCACCACCAGTACCGACAATATCGACTAAATATTGGCCAGAAACCCGAACCCCTGTTGCCAACTCTCGCATGACTTCTACCGCGCCGGCAATCTCGTCGATAGATTCACCTTTGACGCGCAACGCGACGAGAAAGGCGCCAATTTGAGCATCGGTGGCATTGCCTGTCATTATTTGACGCATGACATTAACCATATCTGCCGAATCAATATCACTGCCACTGACTACCTGCTCTATCGCTTTTTTGATATCCATGACCTAGCCTTTAATAAAATTGTTNAGCATGTCGTGNCCATGCTCAGTGAGTATGGATTCTGGATGAAACTGCACACCCTCAACGGCCAATGAACAATGGCGAACGCCCATAATTTCATCCAAAGAGCCGTCTTCAGCCTGTGTCCAGGCATTGATCTCAAGGCAATCGGGTAGGGACTGCTGTTCGATCACTAAAGAGTGATAGCGCGTCGCCTCAAAAGGATTACTCAAACCCTTAAAAACGCCTGTATTATCATGGTGAATCATTGAAGTCTTACCATGCATTACCCGCTTGGCTCGAATAATATTGCCACCAAAAGCCTGACCGATACTTTGGTGCCCCAAACAGATGCCCAGAATAGGTATTTTGCCGGCAAAGGCCTCAATACATGCAATGCTGATACCCGCTTCATTTGGTGTACAGGGGCCAGGAGAGATAACAATTTTTTCTGGTGCTAGCTGCTCGATCTCTCCGACCGTAATCTCGTCATTTCTATAAACTTGAACATCAGCCTGTAACTCAGCCAAATACTGCACAACGTTATAGGTAAAAGAGTCATAATTATCGATCATTAATATCATCATGACCCTCCGCTAGGCGCTTTACACACCATCGCCGCTGCTCGTATCAACGCTCGCGCTTTGTTCATCGTCTCTTCCCATTCCAGTTCAGGAACTGAGTCTGCCACCACGCCGGCGCCAGCCTGCACATGTAACATGCCATCTTTAATCACTGCCGTGCGAATCGCTATAGCAGTATCCATATTGCCATTCCATCCGATATAACCAACGGCACCACCGTAGATACCGCGCTTTACCGGCTCTAGTTCATCAACAATCTCCATGGCGCGAATTTTAGGCGCGCCACTTAATGTTCCCGCAGGAAGCGTGGCTTTCAATGTTTGCAGCGCACCCATTCCCGACTTTACCTTGCCTATTACGTTGGAGGTAATATGCATGACATGCGAGTAGCGCTCGACGACCATTTTTTCAGTTACTTCTACCGTTCCAGTTTGACTGATGCGGCCGACATCATTNCGACCCAAATCAATCAGCATCAGATGTTCTGCAATTTCTTTGGGGTCAGCCAACATCTCTTGCTCTAGCGCNTGATCTTCTTCCTCGCTTTGCCCTCGTCGCCGNGTGCCAGCTATAGGTCGCACTGTTACCTGGCCCTCTTCCAAGCGCGCCAACACCTCGGGCGATGAACCGACAATATGAATACCATCCAAATCTAAGAAATACATATACGGAGAGGGGTTGAGTCTTCGCAGTGCGCGATAAAGATTGATAGGCGCAGCATCAAACGGTGCTGAAAGCCGCTGCGACGGCACCACTTGCATTACATCACCCGCTAACACGTAGTCTTTAATGCTATCCACCGCAGCCATATAGTCTTGCTTACCAAAGCTGGAAACAAAAGCGTCCTCAGTAATACCATCCTCAGGTAAATTCATTGCTGGCAATTGTGGCGCAGGCCGCGCTAATTTCGCTTCTAACTCATCAAGCCGCGCCTGAGCTTTGGCAAACGCTTGTGGCTCCGCCGCATCTACGTGAACCACAAGCATAATAGTGCCAGATAAATTATCAAAGATAGCCACTTCGTCAGAAGCAAGCAACAGAATATCGGGGGCGCCCAAATCATCCTTAGGGGCACTTTTCGCTAGTTTAGGCTCAACAAAGCGGACCGTGTCGTAACCAAAATAACCGACCAAACCACCCGTAAATCGAGGTAGCTCTGGTAAACTTGGCATACTGAATAGCTGCCGAAAGCGCTCAACCTCTGCCAACGGATCATCAGTTGTGCGGTTCACCATCGGCTTGCCATCACGAATGATTTCGAAGCGATTTCCGTATACTTTTAATAAGGTCGATGTTTGCAAACCAATTAAAGAGTAACGACCCCATTTTTCACCACCTTGCACCGATTCAAACATATACGAATTGGCACCGAAGGCGAGTTTTAAATAAACACTTAGGGGGGTCTCAAGATCAGCCAGTACCTCTCTGGTTACCGGAATACGGTTGAAGTTCTGGCTTGCTAACTGGGCAAATTTTTCGGGGGTCATGATGGTTTCCTTGGACAGTCTGATTTAGATGGGCACAGCGCGCACCCAGACGACGTTATCTGCGCCATCGCCACCACTGGTGGCTACTATCAATCTGATCCAAACAACCGTTTTTCAAACCCATCTCCCTCAAAAGGGCGTCTATTGTAATCAAATAATGCATGTCAGTAAATTAACTGACGGTAGCAAGTTGCTCACGCATTTTTGCAATGACCGCTGCGTAATCTGGCTGGCCAAAAATAGCCGACCCCGCTACAAAGGTGTCGGCACCGGCCGCCGCCACCTCGGCAATATTATCAACACCAACACCGCCATCGACTTCTAAACGAATGTCATAACCGCTGTCATCAATAAGCTGTCGAGCCTGCGCAAGCTTTTGCAGCGTTGACGGAATAAATTTTTNTCCACCAAAACCGGGATTCACCGACATTAGCAAGAGCATATCCATTTTATCCATAACCCATTGAACGGCATCCAACCCGGTGCCGGGATTTAACACCAGACCAGCCTTACAGCCCAAATCACGCACTANCTGTAATGAACGGTCAATATGATCAGAGGCTTGTGGATGAAAAGTGATGTAAGTCGCACCAGCATCGGCAAATAGTCGAATCAGGTCATCCACTGGCTGCACCATCAGGTGCACATCAATAGGTGCTGTTACACCATAATCTCTAAGCGCCTTACAAACCATCGGCCCAATAGTAAGATTGGGCACATAATGGTTGTCCATAACATCAAAATGAACCACATCGGCTCCAGCCGCGAGGACGCTATCGACCTCTTCACCCAATCGGGCAAAGTCGGCGGCCAGAATAGAAGGAGCAATTAAAAAGTCAGTCATAACACACCAAAAATCAGTTTAGGCGCAATGATGCGGGAGAACCTATTAAGGTGCAAATTATTTACCCAATTGACCGACTAATCAGACAACTAGAGGGGATAGCCGATAAAAAACGGCCATTGGTTACAATGGCCGTTTAAATATCTATACAATTAGTCTTAGAATAGCTTTTTAGTTTTTCTTATTATCGCTCGACTCGCCTTTTTTCGACCGATTACCACGCATTGCTTTAGCCTCTTCCTTGGTAACAACGCCATTACCATCAACATCCATCGCCGTAAATCGTTCGCGTCTTTTACTGACCATCTCAGCGATAGCCTGCTCATGTTCCTGAGCAGATATATTACCATCACCATCTGCATCCATCTGTTTGAATAGGCCACCCTTGCGGCCCTTACCCGAACCGCCATGATTATCTGCAATAGACCAAACTGAAACTGACGCCAACAACACAATCAAAACCACATTTTTCATCAATACGACTCCTCTCGTTAGACCTGAGACTTAACGTTATAACGCTAATTCGGTTGACCGACAAAAGTTAATCGTACTGATAGTCCGAAAATTGCTCGCGTAAATCTTTCTTACTCACCTTACCTGTTGCGGTATGGGGTATTTCATCAACAAAGACACAGTCCTCTGGTATCCACCAGCTAGCAATCTGCCCTTTAAGAGATGCCAAAATATCTTCCTTGCTGGGTGTGGCATCAGCAACAGGAATCACTATAAGCAATGGCCTCTCCGTCCACTTTGGGTGGGGCACGCCAATCACCGCNGCCTCTTGCACCTGCGNATGGGCCATCGCCGCATTTTCAACATCAATGGAGCTAATCCACTCACCGCCTGATTTGATNACATCTTTAACTCGNTCAGTNATCGTGACGTAGCCATATTCATCAATAGAGGCCATATCACCNGTATCAAACCAACCATCATCATCCANTGCNGGCTTNTCNTCTANACGNTAATAGCCTTCACAGACCCAGGGACCTTTTACCAACAGTAATCCTGANNCAATGCCATCCCAGGGCAGTTCATTATGCTCGGAGTCAACAATTTTCATTTCCACGCCATAGACAATCCGCCCTGCACGAATACGATAGGCATCTTTCTCTTCTTCTGAGCAATTTGTCATCCATGCCAATGGTTTGTTGTAGGAACCCAGTGGGCTCATTTCTGTCATACCCCAGCCCACATGCATATAGATGCCATATTTGTCCATTGCTTGCATCAATGACAGTGGGCAAGCAGAACCGCCGGCAACCACCTTTTTAAGGGTTTCCACCGTTTTACCACTACTGTTGAGATAATCGACCAATGCCAACCACACCGTGGGTACGCCCAGTGAGTAGTTGACCTTTTCTTCATTGATAAGATGTGTCAATGTCTCGCCATCGGCCATTTTGGGGCCGGGGAAGACCAGTTTTGCACCCACCATCGGGGCATTGTAGGCCGTGCCCCAAGCATTGACATGGAACATGGGAACTATGGGCATAATCACATCATCGCTGGATAAATTCATCACGTCGGGCAATGAACCCACGATGGAGTGCAACACGGTGCTGCGATGACTATAGACCACTCCTTTCGGATTCCCTGTGGTACCAGAGGTGTAGCACATCGAGCTGGCGGTGTTTTCATCGAGATCNGGCCAATCAAATGTATCGGGCTGGTCGGCAATAAATGTTTCATAGCAGTGCGCATTGGCNANAGATGTCTCTGGCATATGCTCAGCACTGGTCATAATCACNTAACCACGNACNGTGGGTAACTTGTCCTTCAGCGCCTCAAGCAGGGGGACAAACATGGGATCGGCAAATACCCACTGATCTTCGGCATGATTAATAATAAATTCTATCTGTTCGGGGAATAATCGCGGGTTGATGGTATGACAGATATATCCAGCGCATGAAATTGCGTAGTACAGCTCAAAGTGGCGATAGTCATTCCAAGCCAAGGTGGCAATGCGATCACCGCGTTTAAAGCCAACCTGATTCAAGGCGTTAGCCATCTGACGAACTCGGCGAAAGGCATCTTTGTAAGTGTATCGATGGTGAGGATTATCACCAGTGAATGAGACAATTTCACTCGCACTATTAATACGATCCGCATGCTGCATTATCGACGTGATTGTCAGCTGCGCATCCATCATTAAACCATTCATAGTTGCCCCTTTCTTATTTTTTTAGTTAAGTTCTCGTTCAGGCATAAAGCCTATCATTGATCAACAGGTCAAAAACACTACAAAATCCGGCCAGAGGGTCACCTTTATTGTACCTCCCGATACAGAGACAAGCTGAGTTAAAAATACAGAGGAATCTGCTTTAAATAGGTCTCTATTTCCTGAAAATCAGGTAACAAAAGGGTCTCACCCTGCACCATCAAGTCTATTTTTATGCACTTGCCCAAGTTTTCCGCGCCACGAGAAGCAATACCCGAGTCAATGTTAATACTCATAGTATGAGGGAAATTAGAGACCATGATTGCATAGTATCTATGGCTATGGCCTTCGGTAAAACTCTTGAGTACTACCATGCCATTACCGACACCAAGATCAGCCGCCGCACGACCCCATTGCACCGCGGCAAAATCTATCAACGGGATAGTTAAATGATGCCACTCAATCCACCCAATAGCCCAATTTGGCAGTTTAACGCTAGCTTTCGGTTGTTGTTTGGTAATGATTTCAGCCACAGCTGGGGTGGGAATAAGTAGTTTTGACTGACCAATATGCACAGCCAAAAAGTCTATTTTTTCGCTTAGTCCATGTTTATCTTCAGACAATAAAGTCATTTGCTCCATGCTCCGTCAAATATTTTTCACCACTGTCCTATTTGCACAGCATGCCACGGTGTCAAACTCATCAATGGCTCCGTCAACACCTGTGATAAGCATTTCAAAGAACAGTTGTAATGTATAATCTTCGTTGTGTTGTATTTATAAACTCTCGCACCATCAAAATTGTTGATGTTGGGAGAGATATTCCTATAGCTAATTGCCATAACTAGTTATAGTGCAAAAGTCATTAAAGGGCGGTTATTTATGAGCAAATCTCTCGGCGTCGTGATGGATCCAATCGGATCTATCAATTACAAAAAAGATACGACATTAGCATTGCTCCTGGCAGCCCAACGTCGGGGCTATAGATTATTTTATATGCAGCAGCAACATCTCTTTTTAGAGAATGGCAACCCGCGTGCCGAAGTGCGACCTTTGAAGGTAATAGAAAACCCATTCAAATGGTATGAATTAGATAAAGCTAGCTCAATACCATTGGAGGAACTCGATGTAATTTTAATGCGCAAAGACCCGCCATTCGACAGCGAGTTTATCTATTCAACCTATATTCTCGAAGCAGCAGAACGACGCGGTACATTAGTGGTCAACAAACCGCAAAGCCTTCGCGACTGTAACGAGAAGGTGTTTGCTACAGAATTTCCCGATTGCACGCCTCCTCTGCTGGTAAGTAGAGACGAATACCGACTCAAAAAATTCTTAGCTGAGCATTTAGATGTTGTTTTCAAGCCTCTCGATGGCATGGGTGGCACATCTATCTTTCGCGCCAAACAGGGCGATCAAAATGTCAATGTCATTCTAGAAACCCTAACCAGTAATGGTCGTGAGACTATAATGGCGCAAAAGTATCTGCCTGAGATCACCACCGGCGATAAACGAATCCTGGTTGTTGATGGCGAGGTCATTCCCTACAGCTTGGCGCGAATTCCTGCGGTAGGAGAATTCCGTGGCAATCTCGCTGCTGGCGGTCAAGGTCTTGTGCAACCCCTCTCCGACCGTGATCGCTGGATTGCTGAGCGGGTTGCACCGACACTGCAAGCCAAAGGTCTTATTTTTGTTGGCTTAGATGTTATCGGTGATTATCTAACGGAAATAAATGTGACTAGCCCAACCTGCGTGCGTGAAATCGANAGCGCTGAGGAGACAGGCATTGCTGATCGGCTGTTAGACGCGATTGATGCGCGACTCAATTGATCTTAGTTAACGGATAAAACCCGCGATAGCNCTAGGGGCCGAATAGTGGACTGGTNTCGGTGACGATACTGTCGCAAAGATCTCAGCGACTCAGGAACTGAGTAATAAGCGCAACAACATGTCACCAGAGCACTTTTGAGCCTGTAAAAAATGGGTTATTCGCAAGGTAATCCTGCAATAGCCCTTGAGTTTATTACCTTCATCCCCCATATTAATGGCCATGGATGCTAGTTCAAAAAAAACCATCTCCAGTTTAAAGAACTATTTTCTACTGGCCATGCCTAGACTCAACGACCCCAATTTTGCTCAGTCTGTGGTGTATATTTGTGAACATAGCGTTGATGGCGCGATGGGGCTTATTATCAATCAGCAATTGGATATCCCTGCCAAGGCCATATTTGATCAACTAGAGTTGAGTTATCTTGACAGTTACGGCAATTCATTAATTTTTGACGGTGGCCCGGTACAACGGGACCGCGGCTTCATTTTGCATAAGTCGAGTAACCAGCAGTGGGAGTCAACGGTTCCAATCGCGGAGGATATAAGCCTCACTGCGTCGAAGGACATTCTTAGTGATATTGCGCAGGGTAAGGGCCCAGAGAGTGCGCTGATTACTCTGGGCTATTCAAGTTGGGAATCTGGTCAGCTAGAGCAAGAGCTGGCACAAAACAGCTGGCTTACAATTCCAGCGGATTCAGCGATTATTTTTGATACCGCCTGCGCCAAACGGGCTGACGCTGCGGCTTCGTCGATTGGTGTCAATTTAGATATGCTTGCTCTGGATGCTGGTCATGCCTGACGGGCATAAGACCGTACTGGCTTTTGACTTTGGCCTCAAACAAATTGGTGTGGCGCAAGGCCACACACTTATCGATTCAGCCAATGGCCTTGCCATTATTAAAGCCAACGATGGTTCCCCCGACTGGTCAGCCATCAAAGAGGTTATTGAAAAATGGCAGCCAGACTTGTTATTGGTTGGCCTACCCTTGAATATGGACAACAGCGAGAGTGAACTCAGTCAGAAAGCCCGTCGCTTCGCTCGTCGCTTAGAGGGTCGATTCAGCATACAGGTCCTGATGATAGATGAGCGGCTCACTAGTCGCGAAGCTAAATCTATTATTCATCAAGAGCAACGCAGCTGCGGCCGCAAAACACGAGCGCAAGACTTGACCAAAATAGATCATCTAGCGGCCGCACTTATTTTACAGGGCTGGTTGCAAGCACCTGAACTAGGTCAAAAACCCTAGCTAATAGGAGTCACATCAGTAGGCAATATTATCTTTGGTTTACCCTGTTAACAGACTACAAGGCATCCGGGAATTTCGCTTTTGCCTTAGCAACATCTTTTCTAATAACCCCCTGCCCAACTAAATAATTTAGGTTCTGATCCAACGTCTGCATGCCCACAGCACTGCCAGTTTGGATTGATGAATACATTTGCGCTATTTTACCCTCACGGATCAAATTACGAACCGCTCGGGTGCCAATCATAATTTCAAATGCAGCGACCCGCCCGCCCCCCTCTTTTGCCAAAAGCAGTTGTGAGATAACTGCCTCAAGGGATTCTGACAGCATTGATCGAACCATGGATTTTTCGCTAGCAGGGAACACATCCACCACCCTATCAATAGTTTTTGTCGCAGATGTAGTGTGCATAGTAGCCAAAACTAGATGTCCTGTTTCTGCAGCGGTAAGCGCTAACCTTATCGTCTGCAGATCACGCAATTCACCAATCACTAGTACATCTGGATCTTCCCGCAATGCGGAGCGTAATGCCTGATCAAAATTCAGGGTGTCTCGATGCATTTGGCGCTGATTAATAAGACTCTTGTTACTTTGATGAACAAATTCAATTGGATCTTCAATTGTTAAAATATGGTCGGAGCGATTTTTATTAATACAATCCACCATTGCCGCCATGGACGTAGATTTTCCTGATCCCGTGGGTCCCGTGACCAATACAAGACCTCGGGATTGCAGCGAAATGTTGCGAAAAACATCGCCCATACCCAACTGCTCAAGCGTTAAAATTTGCGTGGGAATTGTACGAAAAACTGCGGCATAACCCCGATTTTGGTGGAATATATGGACCCTAAACCGAGCTACATCTGGCACAGAAAATGAGAAATCGATATCGAGGAATTCCTCAAACTCTTTCTTTTGCTTGTTATTCATTATTTGGTAGATCAAACTGTGCACCTGTTGATGCGTAAGAAGCGGCAAGTTGGTGCGATGCAACTCACCATCGACCCGAATCATAGGCGGTAGGCCAGTAGAAATATGTAAGTCGGAAGCGCCTTGTTTTGCACTTAACGTCAGTATCTCGGTAATATCCATTGTTGTGTCTCGCTTATTCCATTAAAACTAGTATTTTTGTAATGAGCCAACCGCAATACAACACTAACGATTTAAAATGATGTCGACTATTAAAGAGAACATTATCGCGGTCCAGAGGCGTCTACAACAGGCAGCTAGTGATGCAGGACGCAATCCTGCAGACGTAAAGCTACTCGCGGTTACCAAGACGAGAAATAGTGCACAGATTAGTCTCGCCATGGACGCGGGTATTTGTTGCTTTGGCGAAAATTATTTGCAAGAAGCAATGGATAAAATAGATCAATTACGCGATACGCGATTAGAGTGGCATTTTATCGGACCACTGCAGTCCAATAAGACGCGACAGGCCGCAGAAAATTTCGCTTGGGTTCATGCAGTCGACCGTTTAAAAATTGCTCAAAGACTCAGCTCTCAACGCCCTGATAACATGCCGGCACTCAATATTTGCTTACAAATCAATATTGATGATGAAGCAAGCAAGTCAGGCTTTAATCAAGATCAGGCTATCGAAGTTGCGGCCACCATTGCCCAGCTTCCCAAACTGAAATTACGTGGGCTAATGGCCATACCAAAGCCTCGATCAACCTATATGGAACAACGACAACCTTTTGCTAAACTGCGGGCCCTTATGCAGCAAATCAACAGTGCGCTAGACAATTCTCAGAAATTGGATACTCTTTCTATGGGGATGTCTGCAGACCTTGAGGCAGCCATAGCAGAGGGGGCAACCCTAGTCAGAGTAGGTACAGATATTTTTGGTGCGCGCCAGTGACCACTTTTATTGTGCACCTCTAGAATCACTATTTTAAACGAGTGAAATGATCTATGAGTAAAATTGTATTTATCGGTGGCGGCAATATGGCGTCATGCCTGATTGGCGGTATGATCGCTAATGGTATGGCCAGCGAAAAGATTTTGGTCAGTGAACCAGGAGCAGAGGCACGCCAAAAGCTCAGCGAGTTGCACGGCATAGAGACAACTGCTGATAATCGAGCGGCGGCCGGCCAAGCAACGTTACTGGTACTGGCGGTAAAGCCACAGATAATGGCCGCGGTTGTCAAAGATTTAGCGACAGCCTTGGGGCATAAACCCGCTGTAGTTTCCATCGCCGCAGGTATACCTATAGCCGCATTAGAAAATTGGTTGGGCTCGGAAATTGCGCTAGTACGCGCTATGCCTAATACGCCTGCCCTAGTAAAGAGCGGTGCTACGGGATTGTATGCCAACTCATTACTCAACGATCAACAAAAACAATTGGTCGACCAGCTATTTGAGTCGGTAGGTTACGCCTGTTGGGTAGAGCGCGAAGCACTCATTGACGCAGTTATCGCAGTGTCAGGTAGCGGTCCTGCTTACTTCTTTTTGATATTAGAGGCGATGCAAAAAATTGGTCGAGAGCTTGGACTACCCGAGCAGACNGCAGAGGCTCTTAGCCTGCATACTGCCCTTGGAGCATCGCGCATGGCTCTTGAGTCTGATGCCACTGCTGCCGAACTACGTAAACAGGTGACTTCGCCGGGTGGCACGACACAGTCAGCTATAAACAGCTTTGAACAGCAAGGGTTGGAAAATACGTTCCGCCAGGCCATGACCAGTGCTGTTAATCGAGCGGAGCAAATGTCCGAGGAATTCACATCATGAGTCAGAGCCTGATTTTTATTCTTCGAACCGCAGTCGATATCTATGTGCTAATACTTTTGCTCAGAGCACTACTGCAGTTAGTTCAAGCAGATTTTTATAACCCAATATCGCAGGCGATATTTAAAGCCTGTGCTCCCGTAGTCGAGCCACTGCATAAAATTTTACCAACCATTGGCAAATTGAACCTAGCGGCGCTAACTGCAGCTCTACTTATTCAATGGGCTTTCTATCTGATTATTGTCGCTGCCAATGGTCTCTTTCCCACACAACTATTTGCTTACCTGGCGGTCGCCGGTTACGACCTACTCAGCGCCCTAGTAGATATTTATTTCTGGGGTATTTTTATCCTCGTTATATCCAGCTGGATTGGCACCACAGGTCATCCACCGGTGCAACTGGTCAATCAAATTGTCGACCCCTATATGCGACCCTTTCGCAACCTTATCCCACCCATCGGGATGATTGATATATCACCAATGGTGGCTATCTTTGCTCTGATGTTTATTCAATCCAGAGTGCTACCCATGGTCGGCGGCCTGATTACACCTCTGCTCAGTTAAGGGTTGCCGCTAAAACACCGCATCATATGCGGCTTAGGGTGCCGGGTCAGGATATTGATTGTGAACGGCCTCAATTTCCATCAGTACGTCTTTGGATAATGACAGGTCAATAGCAGCAATATTTTCGCGAAGTTGCGGCATAGTTGTTGCCCCAATCAAACAGCTAGTAACAAAGGGTTGCTGACAGACAAACGCCAATGACATCTGCGCCAAACTTGTGCCCTGTTTGTCGGCAATTGCTTTATAAGCCTCTGTCGCTGATGCTGCTTGTGGATTCTCATGGCGTGTAAAGCGTTCAAACAATGCCATTCTCGATCCTGCAGGTTTTTTGCCGCCAATATATTTGCCGCTGAGAACACCACCCGCCATTGGTGAATACGCCAGTAGCCCAGCGTTCTCGCGAATCGCCATTTCTGCAAGCCCGGTTTCAAACTGCCGGCTGAGCAAGTTATAGACGTTTTGAATACTGACAATTTTGGCTAAACCTCGTACTGAGGCTAGCCGCAGATACTCCATCATGCCCCAGGGAGTTTCATTGGATATCCCCACATGTTTAACGAGGCCTTCATCAACCAACTCTGACAGCGCCTCCAATGTCTCTTCAATCGCAATACCATCGGCTCCAGATTTATGCACATAACCGCGCTTACCAAAGAAGTTTGTGGCTCGCTCAGGCCAATGAACCTGATACAGGTCGAGATAGTCTGTTTGCAAGCGCCCTAATGAGCTCTCTATCGCTCTACGTATATGATCGCGATTTAACCTTGAACCACCGCGAATATGCTTCCAATCAGGTGCCAAGTCGGCACGTCCCACTACTTTAGACGCCAGAACAATATCAGCACGCTTGCCCGTCTGGCTCAACCATTCACCAATGCAACGCTCAGTCTCGCCCGAGGTTTCTGCCCTTGGAGGCACTGGGTACATTTCGGCCGCATCAAACAAGTTAACACCTTGAGTGACCGCGTAGTCCATTTGCTCGCAAGCTTCATCAAGATTATTTTGCTCCCCCCAGGTCATGGTTCCCAGACCAATCACTGATACATCGATACCCGTATTGCCCAATTTTTTGTATTGCATAGTCACTCCTTACTACTACTTTGCTCTCCTCGTTGGGAAGCTGCTGTTTATTATGCAGCCGCTAGTCTAACCCTATAATTTTATATACGGGTAATTATGTCGAATAATTTGGTTAAAAAAACCATCGGTTAACCTTGCGATAACTGCGGTACCCTTCTAGATACTGCGGAAATCTCCGTAACACGAACCATTATGTTGTCTGAAAGTACTACCCAAAGCGCCAGTGGCCTCGTCAACCCACAGTCCATTGCGCTCGAGCAGCCACTCGAGCGCGCCAATGCCATGGTATTAACCAGTCTAACGATAGGTTTAGTGGCATGAGCGGAAAAGCTCGCCTGCTTGTGTTGCCAGAGCCCAAATACAGTTGGTATCCGNACAAGAAGGGACTAACTGAGGGATAGCCCGAGAAGAATCATGCAGTAGAACAGCGCTAAGACAACAGNTAGTTCACTAACTTAAACCCCGCACAGGCAATAGCGCACCGTGCACGGCTTTAGCAGCTGGAGAAAGGAGGAAGCAGATAACAGCAGCCAGGTCATCGGGCGATACCCAGGCGGCAGGATTATTTTCAGGCATTGCCGAACGGTTGGCGTCGGTGTCAATTACCGTGGGTAATACGGCATTGACATTGATACCCTTCGTTTTAAGTTCCTCGGCAAGAGTTTCGGTGAGACGCATCACCACAGTNTTGGACGCACAGTAGGCCCCCATTAAACCCTGCCCCTCACGCGCACCAAAAGCGCCGACATTGACGATACTTCCCGCCTGNTGTTGCAACAGCATCGGAACAGCGGCCTTAATGGCATTGCGCATTGTAGATACATTCAGACTGAACATAAGATCCCATTGCTCGTCACTCGAGTCCCAGCTTTCGGTACCCATGGCAAAGCCACCGGCGAGATTGACCAGACTGTCGAAAGGCCCGAAACTTTGTATCAACTCTCGTGTGGCATCGGCATTGGTGAGATCGACCGCATAACAATTAGCAAGGCTCTCGTCGTGGGTAATATCCAGACCAATAACACGAGCGCCTTGGGCTTCAGCGGATGCACATACAGCTCTACCTAGCCCGCCCAGTGCACCAGTGATTACAACTGTACGATTTTCCAGTGGTTTCACTTTTTAACTCCTACATTATTGTCATAAATAGCGCTCAATCACTGACAGGTTGTCAGCCAAGGTTTGGCGTCACCCCGAGACAGCTGTGCATGAAGGTATTGGATAATGGCAGTTGAAACCCACAGACGATGCTGCTCAGTATAAATCGCTCTCATGCCGCATTACTCTATCAGGGTAATAGCACCCTCAGGACACCAGGAAGCGCCTAGTCTAGCTGCCTCCTCCTGTCCTTCGACGACAGTAAACTCACCCATACTATTATACCCNGTGTCGTCCANCTCATAGACNTCCGGCGCCTGAGCGGCACACATGGCATGCCCCTGGCATCTATCGCAATCCACTACAATTTTCATTGCCTAGCTCCAATCCTAGTCAAAAAACGCTCGTTAAATCGGGAGTTATACTATACAGTTATGTAAAGTTTAATTATCATAGGGATCACTGTCAACGCACTCACACAGGAAACTAAAAATGCCACTCAAAACAGATTACAAGTCACTGTACATCGGTGGAAGCTGGGTCAAGCCCCAAGGCAAAGAAGTCTGCACTGTGATTAACCCCGCCACCGAGGAAGCTATTGGCGAAGTACCGGTTGGAACAGCTGCTGACGCCGATGCCGCCATCACTGCTGCTAGGGAAGCGTTCGACCACGGCCCTTGGCCAAAAATGGCATGGCGCGATCGGGCCGTGATTCTGCAAAAATTTCATGATGCTCTGGTTGCTAGGAAAGACGAGATTGTCCAACTCTGTGTTGCGGAAGCTGGGTCCATCATTCCCGTCGCCACTATTATGCAGTTCGATATGTCGCTAGATGGCCTACAGTACTATATCGACCAGATTCAACGCCGCGAATTTGTTATACCCAGTTCGGTATCGGCACATACCAACTGGGCTACGGGAGGCGAAACCCTCGGCAGTACCGTCAAGGTCTATGAGCCACTGGGTGTATCCGTGGGCATTACCGCCTACAACTACCCGTTTTTTCTCAACCTAGCCAAACTGGGCCCCGCGCTGGCGTCTGGCTGCACGTTTATTCTCAAGCCGGCGCCCCAGACGCCCCTAGAGGCGATGATTCTGGGCGACATCGCCAGCNAGGTGGGCATCCCCCCGGGCGTCTTCAGTATTGTCACCGGCGGCGTCGATGTGGGCGAGAAACTGACCACGGATCCCAGAGTGGATCAGATATCCTTCACCGGGTCGGACAAGGTCGGGGCGATGATCCAGGCCCAGGCGGCACATTCTCTTAAGCGAGTTGCCCTCGAACTGGGTGGCAAATCCGCCATGATCGTTTGCGAAGACGCNGATCTGGAGCAGGCGGCCTTCGCCGGCTTGATCCACTTTACCAATCAGTGCGGTCAGGGCTGCGTGCTACAAACCCGGCAACTGGTGCATAACAGCATCAAGGATCAGTTCATTGAGATGCTAAAGGCGATGGTAAGCCATGTAAAACTGGGTGACCCCGCCGACCCTGATACCGGCATGGGGCCACTGATCAGCGCCGCACAGCGCGAACGCGTGCTCGCCTATATCGAGCAGGGCAAGGCCGATGGCAATACTCTGGTCTACGGTGGCAACATCCCAGCGGGCATNGATCGCGGCTTTTTTATCGAGCCGACAATTTTCGACTGCCCCAGCAACAGCACTGTGATTGCCCAAGAGGAAATTTTTGGGCCGGTAGTCTGCGTCATCGGCTTTGATACCGAAGAAGAAGCCATAGCTATAGCCAACGACTCACAATATGGCCTGAGCGGCGGTGTTTTTTCACAGGACCCCGGCAGAGCCTACCGCATCGCCATGCAGATGCGCACCGGCGGCGTGCTAATCAACGGGGGTGGCGGTCGACTGAATCCGAGTGTACCCTTTGGAGGGTATAAACGCTCCGGCATCGGTCGCGAATATGGCGAAGAAGGCCTGAACGAGTATCTGGAAATCAAGGTTATCGATTTCCGCGCCGCTTAAACTTCTCGTGTATGTCGGCGAAGACAGACAACAGAATTTCGAGGAAGAGTGAAATAGTGGGAAATTCCGTACCAAGAACACTGCCCGACGTTGAGCCGCATACCGAGGCATTCTGGACCGNGGGTAAGTCAGGCTGCCTGATGATCAACCAGTGCCAAGCCTGCCAGCGGTACGTTCACCCCCCCGTACCCATGTGTCCCTCCTGTCATTGCAGGGACGTGGCGCCGGTCGCCGTGTCAGGTAAGGCCAGAGTGNTGTCCTATACCGTCAACCATATGCCCTGGGTGCCGGATCTACAGGTGCCCTATGTGTTCGCCGTCGTTGAACTCGACGAACAACCGGGCCTGCGACTGAGCACTGAGATTATCAACATTGATCCCGAGGCAGTGTCCATCGACATGCCAGTCGAGGTAGTATTCGAACAACAGGAAGATATTTATCTCCCCCTGTTTGAACCGCAAAAGCACTAGGCTATCTAGCCAGCTAACTTACTCGGCAGGCCTTGCTCAACAATGTCAGCCGCCTCAGTAACAATACGCTCCACCAGTTCACTGCAGCTGGGAATATCGTCAATCAGGCCAACCACCATACCAGTGGTTATCACTCCACGGTCTTTGTTGCCCTCCAGCCAGGCCTCNCGCTGTCGTGGTCCCGCCACCAGTTCGCGGACATCTTCAAATTGTAAATCCTGACCTTTATCTTGCTGTATCTGCAAGACGGCTTCGGTTACCTCATTCTTTAAAAACCGCGCCGTATTGCGCAGGGGACGATAGAGTAAGCGGGTATCGCGCTCCGACGAGTCGACATAGGCCTGCTTGATATTGTTATGGACAGGGGCTTCACGGGTCGCGACAAATCTTGTACCCATATTGATGCCTTCGGCGCCTAGCGCTAGCGCAGCGACAAGGCCCTGGCCGTTGCCAAAACCACCCGACGCTAACACAGGGATATCCAGTTGCCGGCTTGCGGCTGGCACCAGCACCATATTGGAGACATCGTCTTCACCNGGGTGCCCTGCGCACTCAAAGCCATCGATGCTGACTATATCCACGCCGATACGCTGCGCGGTCAGGGCGTGGCGCACCGACACCGCCTTGTGGATACAGACCAAGCCTCCCTCCTTGAATTTTGCGATGTATTGCTCCGGATTACGGCCCGCCGTTTCGACAGCTGCCACTCCCGAACTGGCAATAACATCGGCGTACTCATCAAAGGGCACTGGATTGATCGTGGGCAGTATAGTCAAGTTGATGCCNAACGGTCTGTCAGTCAGCTCCCGCGTTTTGGCGATCTCAAGCGCTAGGTTTTCTGGAGACCCGGTGGTCAGGGCCGTCACCATACCCAGCGCTCCGGCATTGGACACCGCTGCTGCCAGCTCGGCACGGCCTACCGTGGTCATTCCCCCACAAACTACTGGATGGTCTATACCCAGAAGCTGGGTGATTCGTGTTGTAAAGACCTGCTTCATTCCAGCGCACCTTGTATTGATCAAAAACACAGGCCGGCGAGAATACTATTACTAGTCANTACTGTAAAGTTATCATATAATAAGTGGCTGCACACAGGAGCCAGCTTAATGAGTGACAAGCAAAGCGAACAGGCCGAAATCGGCAAAATTACTGACACTACACTGCGCAGGATGCAGGAGCGCGTTGGCGTAGAGGTCCCAGAAGCCCGACGCTACCACAACGATGTAGTTACTCAGGACGGTTCGCGCCATTTCTGCTGGGGCTATGGCGACGACAACCCACTCTACTGTGATGCTAACTATGCCCGAAATACTCGCTGGGGCGGTCTGATCACCGCGCCGGGGTTTACCTACACCATGGGAGAGAATGACGTCCCGCCCCTGCCCACCGAACTCAANCAAAAACTCAAGGGTGATCCGCTCAATGGACTGGGCGCTTACCAAGCGGAAATGACCTTTGAATGGTGGAAGCCATTGCGCGAAGGTGACCGCTGCTACTTGCGCAAGGCTTTGGTCGGTACTCGACTGGCGGAAGGTCGCGTGGGTGGCAAGTCGATTCACGAAGTGCGCGGAATCTTCCAGCGCAATCAGGATGGCGAGCCTGTAGCCGCGCGCAGAGGACTGTTTATCGCCAACGAGCGCAACCAGGACAAGGGTGACAAAAACACCGACACAAACAAGAAACCCATGTCACTCCCTGAACCCTACACCGATGACGAACTTGCCGAAATCGATGCCTGCTACGAAGCAGAGAACGAAATTCGCAGAGGGGCAACCCCGCGCTACTGGGAAGATGTGGAAGTAGGTGAGGCCCTACAGAAAATGGTCAAGGGGCCCCTGAAACTCACTGACCTGATTCTCTGGCATATGGGCTGGGGCCTACAGATATCACCACCTGGGGCGTTCAAGCTGACCTACGACGTACGCAAGAAAATACCCGGCCTGTTCCCCAAGAATCAGCTCGGAGTGCCCGACACGGTGCAGCGCTGCCACTGGCAGGAGGACTGGGCACAGCAACTGGGCTTCCCTGGCCCCTACGACTATGGCGGCCAGCGTGAGGTATGGCTCACGCATCTGCTGACCAATTGGATGGGCGATGACGGTTGGCTGTGGAAGTTTTCGGTGCAACATCGGAAGTTTAACTTTCTCGGGGATACTTCCTGGCTGCATGGCGAGGTGACCGATAAGCGCGAACAGGATGGCCGATTCGAGGTACATCTGGATGTGTGGTGTCGCAACCGAGTAGGTGAAAAATCCAGCCTCGGCAATGCAGTCATACTGTTACCCTCAAAAGAGCATGGTGAAGTTCTGCTACCGGAGCCACCAGCAGACAACCTCACCGACCTGATTCAATTCGAGGTCGAGAAATANAACCAAGAATACGCCTGATAGCGATCCGCGGNCAGGCAGAAACTCAGGGAGAAAAATATGGATTTAGACAATAAAGTGACTATTATCACTGGCGGCTCAGGTGGACTGGGTATGGCAGCGGCCAGGGCGTTTCTTGCCAAAGGTGCCAAGGTGGTAGTCTTTGATCTGGAAGAGGGTGGCGCCAAGGCGCTGGCCGAGGAAAACGCCGGACAGCTAAAGTATTACAAAACCAATGTCACCAGCGAAGAGAATGTCGCGGCCAATATCAACCAGGTTGTGGAAGATTTCGGCTCTATCGACGTCTGCATCAACTGCGCTGGCTTTGGCCCCAGNGCNAAGACCTACAGTAGCCGCAANGGCCCTCACCCGCTGGACCAGTTTCAGAATGTGATTAATGTCAACCTCGTGGGAACCTTCAATGTACTGCGTCTCGCCGTCGAGAAAATGACTAGCAACGAGGGCGAAGAAAAAGGCGTCATCATTAACACCGCTTCCGTGGCCTATATGGATGGTCAAAAGGGTCAGGCTGCCTATAGCGCCAGCAAGGCCGGCATTGTTGGTATGACCCTGCCGATCGCCCGAGATCTCGCGGAACTGGGCGTACGTATCAACGTGATTGCCCCAGGACTGATGGGCACACCTGCGATGATGGCCATGCCAGAAGATTTTCGCCAAGGTCTAGAGCGACTGGTGCAATATCCCAAGCGTCTGGGACAACCAGAAGAATTCGCCTTGCTGGCCACCCAGATTGCGGAAAACCCCTACCTAAACGGCGAAACCATCCGCCTCGACGGCGCCATACGCATGTAGAAAGGACTGAGATTTCCGACTAGCGTGCTCGGCCTAGCGGGCGCTAGTCTGTCCTGAGCAGNAAACAGGACCCGAGCGGCCCACCACCGTTGGCCACCACGGCAACCCTCGGGCGCCGCGCCAACTGACGCTCGCCCGCTTCTCCCTTCAGTTGCAAGATCGCCTCGTGGAAGTAGCCAAAGCCATGGGTGCGCCCCCCTGAGAGTTGGCCGCCATTAGTATTCAGTGGCAACTGGCCATCTCGGGCTATATTGCCGCCGCCCTGCAGGAAATCCTTGGCCTCGCCCCTACCGCAAAACCCCAAGGCCTCTATCCAAGACAGCGTCAACATGGAAAAGCCGTCGTACAACTGCGCTGTTTCAACATCTGCAGGGGTCAGATCAGTTTGTGACCACATCGCCGCGGCGGCATCATGGGCAGCCATTTCAGTGATATCTGCCGAGTAGTTGTCCCAGGAATCCTGACCCTGGAGTGCACAACCTAGGGCCTCAAGATAAATGGGATTGGCAACGTCCTGCGCGGCCTCAGCACGGGATACAATAATTGCCGTACTGGCATCCACCGGCACATCACAGTCGAACAGGCACAGTGGTGAACTGATCATACGGGCGTTAAGGTAGTCCTCCATCTTCAAAGGTTCCCTGAACACCGCCTTGGGGTTNAGCGCCGCATTGCGCCGATTATTAGTAGCAATCTCCCCCAGCGTTTCTCGGCTTGTGCCAAAGTCATGGAAATGCCGCTGCGCATAGAGTGCAACCGTGTTTACGGCTGAGTAACCCCTGAAGGGCACCATCCATTGGAACGGACCCGAAATTCGATCNCCCCCCGTACCCGAGACACTGGCCTTGCGATCCGCAGTGACCGAGGAAGCCTCTGTCACGGTACGAAACACTAGCACGTGGCGGCACAGACCACTGGCCACAGCGGCGCAGGCATTAACGATCGCTCCTGCCTGAGCCGGCCCTTCCCAACCGGCGGAATGCCAACTCAATTTGAGTCCCAGTGCATTCTTAACATCAGCCAGGGCTACCGGACCAAAGCCGGGAGAAATATCCTTGCGAACACCAGGATAGGAGCACAGGCCGTCGATGTCGGCAATACTCAGGCCCGCATGCGCTATCGCTTCCAATGCAGCATCCAACGTGAGATCTATTGCAGATCGCTCAACCTTGCGGCCGACCACCGATTGGCCTGCACCACTGAAAATAACCCGTTTCGTATCTAGCACAAAGCCATCCTATTTCCCATGAAAAAAGACCCATCTGCAACCCACTACGCCGTTAGTCATACGGGCCGATTTTAACTTTACAGATGTGTACAGTTTATGTAATCTGTCAACATTCCTCAAGCTCGGAATCGGCCCATCCGGCTGACTACTTTAACTATAGGCGTACCCATATGGCCCACATGTTCAATTACACTGTACCAGATCATGTTCCACAAGAACTGATCTTCTCACTGGATGGCGAATCCCACCCAGAGCTGAAGAAAAATCCATTTAAGGTATTCGCCGATCTGCATAAAGAGGCACCACCCATTTTCTATAATCCGGCAGCCTTTCAGGGGGCAGGTGGCTGGTCAATTTCCGATGGCGCGATCATGAAGGAAGTACTGCAGAACCCCGAGTTGTTTTCTTCTAAGAACAATACCGGGTTCTCTTTTCTCCTCGGCGAGGAATTTGATCTTATACCGCTGGAAATCGACCCGCCTGAGCATATGAAGTATCGAATTCACTTTAACAAACCATTATCTCCTCGTTCGATTGCCCCGAGGGAGGAATCCGTTCGGTCTACGGCTATCTCGCTGTTGGAGAAGTTCCAATCCAGTGGCAAATGTGAATTCGTAGAAGATTTTGCGATCCAGTTCCCGGTGCGTATTTTTATGGAGCTGTTCGGAATGCCGCCGGAAGATTTTGATAAGATCCTCGACTACGAGTACAAACTACTGCACGTTTCCAACACTATTGAAACCCGCGCCGAGGCCGCGCGAGATATCTACAACTACCTCGTCGAATTGCTAGCGGAAAAGCGCACCAACCCCGCAGATGATCTTGCCTCAGCGGTTCTCAACTTTACTGTGGGCGATCGCGATATAACCGACAAGGAGATACTAGGTATGTATTTCCTACTCTTTGTCGGCGGCCTCGACACCGTTGCCTCGTCACTGGGCTTTGCCTGGCGCTACCTCGCAGCCAATCCGCAGGCACAGCAGCAGTTGCGGGACAACCCAGATCTGATTCCGAGCGCTGTCGAAGAGTTTTTTCGCATGCACTCTGTGGTGGAAGTGCGCCGCACCGTTACCGAAGATACAGAATTCNACGGCGTTCAGCTTAAGAAAGGCGACTTTGTTAACTGTATAACTGCAGTGGCCAGTCTCGATAGCACGGAGTTCGAGAACCCCATGGAAGCCAATTTCGAACGATCGCCCAATCGCCACTGCGCCTTCGTGTTCGGCCCGCACCGCTGCATGGGCTCTAACCTCGCACGGTTGGAGATGCGTGTCGCTCTGGAGGAATGGCTAACCAGAATACCTGAATTCTCAATCGAGGAAGGCGCAGAAATCGATACCAACCTCGGTGCAGTGGTCTCCCTCGCCAGGCTTCCGCTGACCTGGTAATTAACCCGAGCATTCTATCCAACGAACAGGAGCTGATATGGCTAAAAGTACTGAAGAACAGGTATACAAAGCATTTTCCGATGCCGTCAACAGCGGCGATTTGGAAGGCGCTTTCAAATATGCCACAGACGACATTACATTCAGACCTATCGGCACCCATCCGGAACTCGGTCGGGAATTCAAGGGCATGCAAGATATTCTGGAGAACTGCTGGCTTAAAGTATTCCAACATATCGATGAGAACGGTGTGGCAATCACCGTGAACGATATCGTGACGGGTGNCGGCATCGCCATTGTCCAGTTCAACGGTAAGGCCAACGGCCGTTCAGGTATGCCTTATAACAATGAGTACGTCCATGTGCTGCGCTATCGAGACGACAAGATCTGCAGTATTACCGAGTTTCTCGACACCAACCTATTTTACAAACTATTGGAACAATAATTCAGTCGCAGAGGTTTAACACTTGACTAAAAAAATAACACGAAGAGACTTTCTTAATGGTGTTTCCATTGGCCTAGTCGGTGCCGCAGTAATCGGCCCGCATACTGCGCTGGCAGAGGCCATTAAATCCGCGTCAGCCGTCTCAAGCGACTATTATCCACCATCGTTAACGGGTATTCGCGGTAATCACGATGGTGCTTTTCAAACCGCTCATGCCCTAGCCTGGCGCGGAGAAAAACCGTCCACCTATCAGGACCTCAACGAGGAATACGACCTGATAGTGGTGGGTGCGGGCATCAGTGGNCTGGCTGCCGCCCTGTTCTACCAGCAGAAGGCCGGCAAAGATGCACGCATCCTGCTGCTGGATAACCACGATGATTTTGGTGGCCACGCCAGACGCAACGAGTTTCACAGCCAGGGCAAGATGTTGCTCGGCCCTGGCGGTAGCGGCAATTTCCAGGATTCACACCTGTATTCCCCGCAGTCCAAACAGCTAGTAGGGGACCTAGGCTTTGATATCGATAAAGTCAGGGCGGCGATGGCGCCCGGTTGGGGCTTGGCGAGCGCAGAGGCAGAGGTTGGCCTGTATACAGATCGCAAGCACTTCGGCAAAGACAGTATTATCAATGGCCCCTGGATGGGCGCCTGGTTTGGTATGGGTGACTACAGGGAGTTGATTCAATCGCTAACAGTCCCGGCTGCAGAACAACAGAAACTCATTGCCTTTGTAGAGGGCACTCTTGAACTGAAAAACCCCCTGCCCAAGGAAAATATTAAGGAGTTTCTCAAGCGCACCAGCTACGAAAAGTTTCTCACAGATTATGTTGGCCTCGCGGAAAATACCTCTGCGCTGTGGAATACCGTGATAGGCGTGACTTTCTGCTTGGGCCCCGACTCCATTTCAATTGCCGAGGCCGTTAAGTGGGGGTCACCGGGCTTTAGCGTACTGGGGCAGAAAGCCTATGAGGCCCTGGCGGACAGCTTGATACTGGAAGACTCAGATATAGTGTGGATGCCCGATGGCAACGCCTCGTTGACAAGACAAATGGTCCGACGCCTGATTCCAGCTGTAGCCCCCGGCGACACCATCGAAGATCTGATCACCGCTCGCTTCGACTACAGCAAATTAGATCTGCCGGCGCACTCGGTGCGGCTGCGCCTAAATAGTTCCGCGGTTAACGCGCGTAACAATGCCGATGGTTCTGTGTCGGTTAGCTACGTAGCTCAGGGTGAAGCTTACCGTGTAAAGGCCAAGCATTGCATCATGGCCTGCTACAACGGCATGATACCGCACCTTTGCCCAGAAATGTCGGAGGAGCAAAAAGAAGGCCTTGCCTATGGCGTCAAGACACCGCTACTGGTATCGATCGTAATGGTAAGAAATCGCCACGCTTTCAATAAGGCCGGAGTGGAAGTATTCCACTGCCCCACCAGCCCCTACAAAATGGTTTCCAGCACCCCACCGGTCTCGATCGGCGACTATCAGCACAGTGACGATCCCGATTCGCCCATGCTCATTTATATGCTGACCTCACCAACCGACAAAAACAATGGTAGCCAGAGCGGCCGGGATCTGTATCGTCAGGCCAGACATAAACTCTATACCACCACATTCGCAGACTATGAGCGGGAGATTCGGGAGCAGCTGACCGGTATGTTTGGCGCCTTTGGTTTCAATGCCGAACGGGACATCGAAGCGATTACCATTAACCGCTGGTCACATGGCTACGCCTACGATTACATGGAACTATACGACCCACAGTGGCCAAAAGGCGAGGCGCCTCACGAACTGGGTCGCAAGCCCTTTGGTCGTATCAGCATTGCCAACTCAGATTCTGAAACCAGAGCCTATCTCGATGGTGCTATTGACGCCGCTTGGCGTGCTGTCAATGAGCAATTGGGCAAAGCGTAGCAATAGGACGGTAATACCGCATAAGTTTTAAGCCTCAAGGAGGTAATTTCGTGCACAAAGCTGAACTACAAAACCTTTTAGACTATGTAGCGATACGCCAACTGAATGCCAAATATAATCGCTATGCCGACCAGGCAGACGGCGAGTCCTATTCCAGCCTTTTTACGGAGGACGCGCAGTTCCATATCGTTGGAGAGGGAACTTACATCGGGCGTGAGCAGATTGCCGCACGCTGCAACGCCACAACAACGGCCGTACACGTCACCACCGAACCAGAACTGGATATAAGCGGTGACACCGCCCAGCAACGAGTTCGCATGCTCACTGTTCTCCAAGACGGCGAGGGGACTCGCAATGAATTCGTCGCCTCAGGCTGGTATATCGACGAACTAAAGCGGACCGCGGAGGGTTGGCGTTATCATCACCGTCGCGTGGAACTTGACCTAGATATTAATATGGTCTTGGAAAAAGTGAAGTAGAGACAGCATCAGCTAACCATTAACTTTAAGGGAGTTAACCATGAACACTACAGCTAAATTGGACAGTCAAATCAACAAAGCGGCATATCTGTCAGCTATCGTCCTTTTCCTGTTTACCGCCGTGAGCATGTTCGGAGTCTATGACGCCCCGGCTGGCAGCACGGCCGACGAGAAAGTCGCCTGGCTGAATGAAAACAACGGCGCCTTTGTGCTCAGCTGGGTCACCCAGATTGTCCAGGTGTTCACATTGGCCACGGTTTTCGCCGCCATCTGCTGGAAGGTTTTCAGCGTAAACCCCCTGGCCGCAGTATCAGGCGGCATCATGCTGATGCTGGGTACCATGGCAATTCTAATCACCAAGGGCACCGAACTTTGGATCGTTCCCCTGGCCGCTCAGGATCTGGCCGCAGGATCATCCGGCCAAGAGCCCGGGCACACCTTGCTCTCGATTAACAGCCAGTCCTATCTCTACAGCCTGACCGCCTACTTCGATTACCTGGGGCTCTGGCTCTGGTCGCTGTTCGGTCTACTGGTTGCCCGTCCACTTTTCCGGTTCTCGACCAGCGCAAAAGTCGCGGCAATCAGTCTTGGGCTCTTCGGTATTATCTACCCCGTCTTTTACGGCTTTGTGGTCACCGGTGCAATCCCACAGGAGGAAATCATGAACTACAGTACCTTCATGCTGCTAGCATGGGTTGGTGCATTTGCAATGGGGATCTACTGCCGCGGAGAATCAAGAAACGGCGCCAGCATGACATGAGCAGTCACGCCAATTAACGATCTATGCAGCCTGACTGACTGGAAATATACCGTCAGTCAGGCGCTTGGTTAGCTACTGAGGGGCCCGCAGAGCATTTCGTTGGCGTGAATGGTATCGAGGTATTCTCTTCGCTCACAAATCAAACCATCCCTCACCACCACCAAGTAGTGGTAGCGGTTGTTGTAGATCTTTCCGTCCACTCGGATCCCCAGGGTTTCAGCCTCGACAGCGACGCGCTCACCTTGCACGGTTAACGCCTTGATCATCACTTTCAGGCCGTCTGGAAAACGCTCTTGCACCAGTGCATGAATCTTTCTCAGACTGGTGAGATCATGATAGCCGCCCAGAGGCCAGTGACCCTCGCCTAAAATCCAGGTGGAGGCATCGGGGGAAAGCCGGGCCGCAGCCTCCTCGAAGCGCCCGGCCGAGATGTCCGCGTAGTAAGCCCGAACGAGTTCCTCTGGATTGTTATCGGTAGGCATATGCTGTCCCCTTGTTCTCATCAGTAAATCATTTTGTAGTTATTGATAGTCCGACCATGGATAGTTGTTTAGCGCCACATCTCGTCGGTTACGGGCGCGATGCAGTGAGGAATTATATTCAGGACCTGTCGCTAGTTTCCTCGAGATAGGCGCTTTCAATAACAATCAACTTGCGATATTTCTCCGGCATATACCATCTGCCTTTGTACCCTTTTGGCAAGCCATCTGGTGCAGGCTTATGCAGTAACTGCTCGACAGCGTCTGCCCCTGATGCGAATAAACTTTGGGCTGGAACTGTGCTGTCCGCGGCGAGCGCAATCGCCGCTCCATTAAGAAAATTTCTGCGTTTGATGCTTTTCTTAATGACTAGACTATTGAGCTACTCACTTTCCGCATTCATCTTGGCATCCTCGTATGCGCGCCAAGCGGTGTTGACCAGGTAGGCATACAGCGCCTCCGTGCTGGTATCGTCCAGCGGCACCGCGGGCATCCGAGGCTCGAACGCCCCGCCCAGCACGGCCTTCAAGTAAGCGAGATTCGCAGGTAGGCGAACTCGCAGGTCGGCAGCCGCGCCGCCAACGGATTGACCGCCGAATCCGTGACATGCCACACATCCCGCGCCTTCATAGATAGCCTCCCCCATCGCCGCTACCGCGGGTGGATATCGGTCGACCGGCGGTTTCCGAAAGGTCAGCGGGGCCGCCCAAGCGGGCGTCGGCGCGTTGCCTCCCAACACGAAGGCCAACAACCGTGGCCGGCTACGCGACTCCTTCGTCGAGCTGTAGTCCGTCAATCCGGACGATGCCGTCGATGAGGAAGGCGCACCCGCCGGCACGACGATGTACTGGATACCGTCGTCCACTACTGTCGACGGTGCTGCCCGAATCGCGCCACCCGCTGCGAACGAGCCCAACTGCTCTCCCGAGGTAGCGTCATACGCTTTCAGGTAGCCCTCGGCCGTCCCCTGAAAGACAAGCCCCCCCGCCGTGTGCAACGCACCGCCGTTCAGTGGTAACCCATGGCGCTGCCGCCACACCTCGCTCTGGGTGACCGGATCCCAGGCAACGATCTCTCCGAACGCCTGCCATTTTTGTTCGCCCTCGCTACCGAGCGAGTAGTCGTAGCTATACTCCCCACTGGCCGTGCGCTCAAACTGTTCAGGCATCGTAATCGCCGGGACATAGAGCACGTTCTTCTGAGGGTCGAATGCCAGAGCCGTCCAATCGTGCGCACCTGCGCTGCTCGGAACAACGATCGTGGACTCGCCATCGGCCGCTTCCCAATAGCGTGCGGCCGGATCGAAGATCGGACGCCCAGTCTCGTCGTCGAGGCCTTTCGCCCAGTTGACCGGCACGTAGTTGCGCCCCGAGATAAACTCGCCGGTTTTCGCGTCCAGTACATAGACGAAGCCATTTTTCGGCACGCTGAGGACAACCCGCCTGTCTTTGTCGTCAATCGGCAAGGTGGCCGTCATGAGCCCGACCGCGGGCTCGTAATTCCATGCGTCGCCTGGCACCTGGGTGAAATGCCACCGGTATGCACCGGTCTCGGCATCCAGCGCGACGACGGCATTGGTGAAGAGCTCGTCGCCCGCATCCTTGCCACGTTTCGTGGGATCCGAAGGTGCCGGCGCGCCGGTTCCGATGATAAGCTGGTCAAGTTCAGAGTCATAGACCATAGCATCCCAGACACTGCCGCAACCCTTGGTCTTTTCATACCACCCATCGCCCCAGGTCTGCGCCGCCATTTCATAGAGCTCACTGTCCTGAGGCTTGTCCGGATCGCCGGGAACCGTATAGAAGCGCCACAGGTGTTTCCCGGTCCTCGCATCAACCGCATCCACGTGACCCCGATTAAGGCCCATATCAGCACAGGAGTTGCCGATGAATACCTTATCTCCCCCAACGCGAGGTGCACCGGTGATCATATAATTCTGTTTGCCATCGCAGGTTTTGGTCTCCCATCGCTTGGCTCCGGTTGCTTGATCGATTGCGACAAGCCGGCAGTCTGATGTTCCGATGATGACTAGGTCTTCGTAGAGCGCGACCCCGCGATTAATACTTCTCAACCAGGTTTCGAGAAACGAACCCGGCGGCCTGTCAGCGAGAGGCTCGTGCGTCCACAGCAGCTTCCCCGTTTTCAGATCGTGTGCGAAGACCTGACTCTGCGATCCGCCTTGGAAAATTCGTCCATTCTTGATAAGAGGATTACCAACAAGCCCATCTCGGGTAGGGAGATCGATTGCCCAAGCGATTCCCAGATCCGACACCGTCTCGGTGTTGATCTGGCTCAGACCGGAGTGGTGCTGTATGTCAGCAGAGTTGCCGAGCAAAACCCAGTCCGTGGACCTAGCATCGCCCGCCATCGACGCAGGCACTTGCTCTTTGACCGCGTCCATCGCATATCCGGTGCCCACAACTGCGACAAGGGCCCCCATTAAGCCTGCGCGAAACCATTGTAAATTCATTGCTGCTCCTTATATTGCAGTAAATGAGAGAACATTTTTAGGAATTGTCGCCGCCTTCTTCTAGATAGGCGGTATCAATAACAATCAACTCGCGATATTTCTCCGGCATATACCACCCGCCTTTGTACCCTTTTGGCACCACCAGGGACTCACCCGTTTTGAATTCGAATTCGCCGCCACTGTCAGGCGTTAGGATCAACCGCCCTTCTAAGATCTGGACGAATTCGTCATAGACAGAGCCATCGATATGGACCTTGCCCGGCTCTGCCTCATAGATCGACACCATGATCTTGCCGGTATGGAAATTGTGGCTGGCAAATCCAGCGGATCCATCCTCGTCTTGCGAAATTTCGCCGCCTTCAAACTCCTCCATATCACCTTTGGTGAGGCCTTTGCCATCGATAAAACCCTGCTCGATGGCAACCGGTAAAATTCCCTGTGGTTCTGCTGAAGATTCTTTGCTCATAACACTCTACCCTAAAAGTTGCATACAGCCCGATCCTAAAAACCGAGCGGTGAAAAAAATCAGAACTGACGCACACGCCAGGCTCCAGTCAAAGATCTCGCGCCCCGGATGCTGCACCAGAGCTAAAATACTCAGGTTGAAAATAGTATTTATTTTATACACATGTGTCTAGTATTTTTCCAATCCCTGCGGTTGAAATCTCCCCCGTCTGTACCAGACTGTTAAGCTGGACTATCAAGCCGGACTATCAAGCCGGACTAAAATCCTGCTTGCCGAAGATATTGAAACTCTGAGTGGTAATTTTCCACTCGCCGTCCACCTTGTTCAGCTCCCAGTCATAGTCGACGGTGAATGTGTTGCGCTTGAACAGGGTTAACATCTTGAGCCGCGCGGTCGCCCGCATATCACTGACGAGGTCGGAGTAAAAGCCGGTTGCATGATGTCCCAGACAGTCGGGGGCAGACTCGAAGAACTGCCTGATTTGCTCATGACCCTCAAAGGTCTTTCCATACACTGCGCTGGCATCTAGGTGGGCATCTGTAGCAAACAGAGCCAAGGCCGCATCCCAGTCCTTGCGATCGCAGGCATCGCAGTAGCGCGCACCCATTTCAGCTAATAGTAATTTATCCGCTAGCAGTTCAGCATTCATCATTGCTCTCCTTGTGTCAGCTTGTCAGTAAGTCTATATATCCAAGAAATTGGTCGCTCGTTTCTGTTTGAGCGCTCGCAGTCCCTCTTTAAAATCGGGCAACTTCAACGCCGCATTCATATCCTCAACAGAGCGAGTGTAAGCCGCAGAAAAATCCCCTTTTGCATCAAAATGGACCTGCCGCTTAATGCAACCCATGGAGAAGCCAGAGCTCTCCCTTGCTAGCCTGGCGGCATAATCCACTGTTTTCTCAAGAAGCTCGTCCGGCGGGAAAACTTTCTGCAACCAGCCTAGGCGAAGTGCTTCGGCCCCATCAATCCGATCACCATCGAGCAGTATCTGCAGTGCATTGCTGCTACCCATGATCTTCGGCAGTATCCAACCCAGACCGTACTCTGCAGGCAAGCCCAGGCGCGCAAATGCACTCTTGATAATATTGTTGTCAGCGCCAAAGCGAAGGTCCGCATAGCTGGCGACAATAAAACCAACGCCGGCGCAGCTACCGTTTACTGCGGCTATCACGGGCTTGGCAATACACAGCGGATAGGCGTGATTACGCTGGAATTGCTCTGGTGTATTTTCCGGGTAAGGGGGAAGGTCGAGCTTACTTTTCTGGTACTTGCCACCGGCACTTTCGATCGAGTTAAGCTCCGTCGCGTCAGCCCCGACACAGAAATCTGCACCACCGCCTGTGACCACCACTACCCTGACGCTATCATCCAAATGTGCGTTATACAGCGCCCAGCGATATTCCACCGACATCCGACCACCCCAGGCATTGCGCCGATCTGGGTTATTCAGGGTAACTAGTGCCACCCCTCTGGATACCTGGTAGTTTATTTTCTCGAAGTCCTCAGGTTTCATATCATTACCTAATCTCTTGGTATCGCTGGTGCCGAATCCGTGTCATGAGTTGGCAAGCCAGGTGGGAGTAGCCTCGGGGGAATTTGTCGCAGTCAGGGTTGCACTGATAAGCTTTTCCTTCCATTGACGCAAGCCTCCCAAGCGCAGTGCCAGATCCCGAGAGCGCTTTAAATATAAGTGGCAGTCAACCTCCCAGGTATACCCCATACCACCGTGGAGATGCAGCCCCTCGCGCGCAGCAAACTCGAAGCACTCGGTAGCACTGATACGCGCCGCTGACGCAGCTATGGGTAGTTCCGGACTTTCCGACGCCAGGGCCCAGGCCCCGTAGTAGGCATTCGAACGTGCCAGTTCATTTTGAGCGAACATTTTTGCGAGTTTATGTTTGACCGCCTGATAGGAGCCTACAGCGCGACCAAAGGTTTTACGTTCCTTAACATAGTCAACGGCCAACTCAAGGCAGCGATCCGCACCCCCTATCTGCTCGAAGGCCAATAGCACCGCTGCCCGGTCGAGCAGCCCGCGCAGCGCGCCACCACTGTCTTCGCCATTGCCGAGTAACTGCGCGGGGCAATCGTCAAATATGAGTTGAGCATTGCGCACAGATGGGTCGGCAGACACTAGGGTCTCGCGCTGTACACGCGTACCACTGGCCGCCGCTACTTCTGCCAGTTCCACCAACACCAGAACATGCTTGTCTTCAGATGTCACAGCACTGACGACGGCAATGTCCGCCAGAGTGCCACCGGCTACTGGGCGTTTCACTCCAGTGATAGAACCACCCTCAAGCGCCACTGCTTTTTCATCGCAATCACTCCATGCCAAAGTGCCAACAATTGCACCGGAAACCAACCCTGGGAGATACTGTTGCTTTTGCTCTTCAGACCCGTACTGCAAAATCGCCTCAGCCGCGAGATAGATACTTGAGGAAAAGGGTACCGGTGCTACTACCCTGCCCAATTCTTCCGCCAGCACACAGAGCTCCAGATAACCCATACCCAGTCCACCATAGGCTTCAGGTATCGCCGCTCCGGGCCAACCAAGTTCACAAATTTCCTGCCATAGTGGGCTGATGACACAGGGATCGCTGGTTAGGTGCTGGCGAACATCCTCCATCGA
This sequence comes from Porticoccaceae bacterium, assembly GCA_002685715.1. Taxonomy (GTDB): domain Bacteria; phylum Pseudomonadota; class Gammaproteobacteria; order Pseudomonadales; family Porticoccaceae; genus HTCC2207. Next base: position 47,936 of record NYXU01000002.1, read on the forward strand.
GCACCTGTCGGCCAGAAAGCGACGGGCGTCGTTGCGGATAAATTGCTGGTCTTCGTCAAAATCAAATTTCATCGGGGAATATCTATGTTGTTGGCACTATTTAGCGCACTTCATGGGGCGACTTTTTCGCCGTTCCACGGTCAACCTGAGCATCCATCAGATTATTGACCTGTATATAAAGCATTGCCCTGTCTAGGGCTGTAGAAAGCCCCGAATCCAAAGACTGCCAGACGGTTTTCACGGTTCCCTGAGTCGCTAGGGTTGGCTTACTGGCGACTTTAGCCGCCAGCTCCCTTGCCCGTGCCCACAGTGCCTCCCGAGATTCCATCACCTCGCTGACCAGTCCGATTCGCAGGGCTGTGGCGGATGACATTCGCTCATCATTGCCCAGCAGATTCATACGCATGACCTCGCCATAGGCAATCCGCCGAGTCAAGCCAATAGGCTCACAGGCACTGACCATGCCGAAACTCACGTGGGGATCGAAGAACTCTGCGTCTTCAGAGCAGATGACGATATCTGACTCATTGAGCCAGTAGTACGCACCGCCACAGCACAGACCATGCACTGCACAGATAATGGGTTTCCACATTTCATTCTGCTTGGGCCCAAGTTTCTTGCCCGGATCCCACTGGGACCACACCACTCCCTCGCGCCAAATGGAGTCCTCTTCCTTGACATCCTTGCCGGTAGAAAATGCCCTGCCATCTGCCGCTCTGATCACCACCGCGTGGACCTGGTCATCGGCCTTGATTAATTCCCAGACTGCGGCCATTTCTTCAACCATCTGGCTGTTAAAGCTGTTCATAGCCTCCGGGCGATTTATCGTCACCGTAGCTACATGATCATCGTGGGTCTCGTAACTTATAGTCTCGTAACTTGTAGTCTCGTAACGTTTAGTCTCGAACATAGTGCTTCTCATCCGGAGTTGTTGACTAGAAATCCAGTCTTTATTAGTTTTCGAACAGGCACCTTACGTCCCCCTGGCTCACTTTCATCGAGGGAGTCCGCGGCAACGCATCCACTATAGCAAAGCGAACTGGCACAAAGTAGCTGGTCATATTGTCTTTCGCCCAGGATTTCAAGGACTCCTCGGAAACCCCTTTTGCGCCCTCGATAAGTTCCACCGCCGCCACCGGCACCTGGCCCAGGCGCGCGTCGTCAACAGCAACGACACTGGCCTCTTTCACCTGCGCATGCATCTCTAAAATAGCCGCGACCTCGGTGGGTATGATTTTAAAACCCCCGCGATTAATGGCCGCATCGGCTCGACCACTGAGCCAGACGAAGCCATCCGCATCAATACTGGCGAGGTCGGTGGTGGATACCCAGTCCTGTTCCTCCGCCATTTGATCCGACCTGACTTGCAGTATTCCTGTCGCACCTGCGGCAAGCACCTGGCCAGTCTCCTCGTCGACAATGCGGAGATCTACGCCCTTATAGGCACAACCCACACTACCCGCTTTGTGATCGCCGAATTGTTTCTTCGATTCCAGCGTCCAGCCGCAAACGGCACCCGAGAACTCGGTAGCGCCATAGGTCGGCAGGATGGGAATGCCAAATCGCTGCTCGAAGGCCTGTTGTGCTTGCACCGAAAGTGGCGCAGTACCGGAACGCACGCAGATCAGACTTGAGAGCTTGTCGGCGGGCAAATCAGATTCCAGCACCATATTGATCATGGCGGGCACCAACGAGCATACGCGGATCTGGTACTGTGCTACCGCTTGCGCCCATTGCTCCACATTGAATTTATCCAACAGACTGATAGGGCGCGTATCCAGCAGTGAATGGACAACCCAGAACAAGCCGCCGATATGCACTAAGGGTTGGGTTATAAGTGCGGGCTTTGCCTTTATTTTCGCGCCACCATCCGCCGTCATTCCGACAGGGATATTGCTATATGCAGCACTGAGCTTACCGGTGTAAATTGGAATCCGCTTGGGCTTACCTGTGGTTCCACTGCTCTGTATCAGTACCGCTACCCCAGGATTTAAACGCCCCGATGTTACCTGGTCGGTTGGTTTGCGATACGGCAACGCCACAAGGTGCTGCGTACTGCGGGTTTCATCCAAGCTGATGCCAAGTAGCTTGTTGTCCTTGGCGTAGTCCTGTAGCACAGGAGACTGCCAGTCGGCGGCACTGGCGATGACCACAGCAGCCTCTAGGTCACGCAGATCAGCCACCATTTTCTCGGCGGAGGCAAACGGATTGACCGGCGTAACACAGCGATCACTGCTGATCACGGCGCAAAATGCCGCGACCTGATGCGGTCGATTGCGGCACACAACGGCAATATCAGCGCCCGCCGCAACATGGAATTCTCGTAATATACCTGCTACACCATCAATGGTCTCGGCCAGAAAAGCCCAGTCATACCACTGCCCTTGAAATTCCATGACCCCCGCCTGTGCATCGATCTCGCAGTTGCGGCGCATGATCTGGCCAAAACTTAACTCACTCATCTTCCGTATCGTCCGACTGTTGTCATCACAGGTCCTTGAATGCCTTGCCTTTGTCCAGGCGCGGCTCTCCCGGCAGGCCTAGGGACCGCTCTGCGATGATATTCATTAATATTTCGTCTGCCCCACCGGCAATTCGCAGACCTGGCGTCCACAAGTACGCATCGTAGAGTTCGTCCTGCAGGGCATGCGTCTGTTCATCTAGGATTGCGCCCTGCGCGCCAAATAGGTCCATGGTGTAGGCGCTGAGGTCTTGGTTAAGCTGACAGGACATCAATTTCAATATCGAGGCTTCACTGCCCAATTCACGTCCGTCGGAAAGCGCGGTGAGCATGCGTGACATAAAATTTTCCAGAGCACATTTGCTGGCCAGTGCTCCGGCGAGATACTGCCTGACATCATCACGCGCTATCGCGCTTGTGCCCTCGATATTGCAGCTGTTAGCTAAATCGAGCACCGATAACATGGACGGCATCCGCGTATTGAGACGCTTGAAACGCTCCGCCGATAGGGCATCCATGGCTACCATCCAACCCTGATTGACCTCACCCAGGCGACAGGAATCTGGCACCTGCACAGCATCTAGGAATACTTCATTAAATTCACTGTGGCCAGAAATTTGCTTGATCGGCTTGACGTTTACACCGGGCAGACGCATATCCACTACAAAGAAAGTCAGGCCTTTGTGCTTGGGCAGCTCAGGGTCCGTGCGGGCGAGCAATATGCCGTAATCGGCAACGTGCGCACCAGAAGTCCATACTTTCTGACCGCTTATCTGCCAGCCGTCGCCTTGGCGCACTGCCTTGGTTCTAACCGCCGCCAGATCCACCCCCGCATTGGGCTCGGAGAATAGTTGGCACCAGATCAAATCGCCCCGCAAGGTGCGTGGAATCAGCTGTTTTTGCTCCTCAGAGCCACAGTTCATAATGGGGGGCAGGCACTGGCCAATGCCAACCGAGAAGTAGTTAAAAGGCCGCGGCAGTCGCCGCTCTTCCTGATCAAAGATTGCCGCCTGCATCCAGGTGCCGCCCATACCCCCATATTCCTGCGGCCACACAATGTGGGCATAACCAGCGTCCGCCTTCTTGCGCTGCCATTGGCGACAGCGCGCTATATCTGCTTCAGTGTATAGCTCATCAGGCGCGGTTGATTGCAGAGCGCTACCATTGGCCTTGAGCCATGCCCTTACCTCCGCGCGGAAATTCGCCTCTTCAGGAGTATCACTGAAATCCATACACTTAGCCTGCGGGTAGGTTTATTGACTTGTATTCGAGGTAGTCGTGCAGCCCTTCCTCACCCAGTTCGCGACCAAGTCCAGAGGATTTGTAACCGCCAAAGGGCGCCGCTATATCCATGGAGAAACCATTGATGGTGAAATTCCCGGTTTGTATTTTCCGACCCACCTCAATACCGGCGTCCACATCCGCTGTCCACACCGAGCCGGAGAGACCCATCTCGGAGTCATTGGCAATTCGAATAGCATCCTCTATATCGTCGTAGGCGATTGCACAGACCACTGGCCCGAAGATTTCTTCACGCGCAACCTGCATATCGTTGGTCACATCGGCAAGCAGTGTCGGCGCAACAAAGTAACCCGGCTTAAGGTGCTCAGGTGTTCCACCACCGGTCACTAGCCTCGCGCCCTCGTCTACACCAGCACTTATACAGGCTTTCACTCGCTCAAAATGGCGTTCATGAATCATCGGTCCAAGCATGGTTTCAGGGTCGGACGGATCGCCCATTTTCATCGAAGCGTAAGCATCAGCGAGCGCCGAGACATACTCTTCATAGCGACTTCGGGGGATAAGAATGCGGGTCTGGGCTGCGCAGGCTTGCCCGCTGTTAATCACAGAGGCTTTGGCCAGTTCAGGCACAACGGTAGCAAGATCTGCATCGGCACAGACAATCGCCGCAGACTTGCCGCCCAGCTCGAGGGCCGCCCGCTTAATCTGAGAGCCACATATCTCGGCCACCCGCCGACCAGCCGTAACACTGCCGGTAATGCTCGCCATAGCCACAGCGGGGTGCGCCACTAGGTGTTCACTGGCATCACGGTCGGCCGCCAGAATATTGATAACACCAGACGGTATCGCCGCCTCTTGAATACACTCAGCGAGTAGGTAAGAAAACAGAGGTGCTTCCACCGGCACCTTGAGCACCACCGTTGACCCGGAAGCAAGTGCGGGACCAATCTTGAGCATCGCAGCAAACAGCGGACCATTGAACGGCACAATCGCTGCGACCACACCGACCGGTTCCTTACGCACCAGCACTTGGCCGAAATATCCAGTCCTGCGCTCTTCAAAATCATAATCTCTGGCAAGTTGTGCGTAAAACTTGAGCGTCATTCTGGCCATCGCCACCTGACCTTTGCAAAAGCTGTAAGGCGCAGCGATCTCCTGCGCGGCACAAGCCGCCAGATCATCCGTTCGCGACTTGATCGCCGCAGTGAGCGCATCGATGTAGGATGCCCTATCCTCACCTGAGGTTGCCGACCATTGCGGCGCGGCAAGGGCGGCCTCGGCAGCATTCACTGCAACATCGACATCCTGTTCAGTCGCCTCGGGGCAGGAACCTATGATTTGCCGATTGGCTGGGCACTCTACTGAAATACGTTTGCCTGATGCAGGTTCACGCCATTCACCGCCGATGAAAATATTCTCGTAATCCATGCCTATTCCAACTGAGGGCCATTGCCCGATCAGCCCTTTTGGTAAGTAATATCTGACTGCTCTAGATCCCAAGTAGCGTCTGTGCAGCCCTCATCGCGCAGCTGATTTTTTAAGATCCTGCCCACGGGATTTTTGGGCAACTGGGCCCTGAATTCTATGTAACGCGGTACCGCGTAATAGGGCACATTATCTATCGCCCAGGTTGCAAGCTCATATTCCGTCAAGGCCGAGCCGGCCTCCTTAACCACTGTCACCTTGATGTCGTCTTCCGTAAGCGCGGATGGCACCGCATGCACCGCCAATTCATTGACATCGGGGTGCAGGGTGAAGGTGGTCTCCATCTCGTAACTGGAGATGTTTTCCCCGCGACGTCGCAGATAGTCCTTTTTCCTGTCGACAAAGTATAAGAACCCGTTTTCATCGAACTCGCCAATATCCCCGGTGTGAAACCACAGTCCATCAAATACATCCAGGGTTTCCTGCGGCCTGCCCCAATAGCCTTCAAACATCACGTTGGGGCGCACCGGCCTCACCACAATCTCTCCGGTGTGCCCTGCTGGCATTTCCTCGAAGTCGTCGTTAACAATCATCACTTCAAAATCACGGTGATTGAGTTTTCCGGATGACCCCGGTGGTGCGTCTGCGGCTTCATCATAGGAGAGCATGGATATAAAGCTAGATTCGGTCAGGCCGTAGACATGGGCTCCCACGATCTCAGCGCCAAATCTATGCCGCCAGATATCTTGTAGCTCTCCGGGAAATGGCGCTCCTCTGGCCATTCTCAACTGCCCTTTGCAGCGCAACATTTCCTCGCTATCGGGCATATTGGCGATCAGGGGTATCATCGAGCCCAGCACTGAGGCTACTGAGGCACCACTCTTTTCTATATCTGCCCAAAAGCCTGAAAGCGAGAACCGAGGAGTTATCGCGGCGGTGGTGCCACTTACAACCGAATATAAAATGGTGACGACAATGGCATTCAGGTGGAACAGCGGCAGGCAGGTCCAATTAACCTCACCGGGCCGAGGGTCGCACATTTCTCGGGTTCTGAGTGCCTGATTAGCGATATAGTTCTGACTGAGAATACAGCCCTTGGAGGGGCCGGTTGTTCCACCCGTATAAATGATACCGGCGATATCTCTAGGCTGTAGACGGATTTCAGTATCAGCATCGTTCTCTGAGTACAGGCTTGCAAATAGCTTGGCGGCCATTGCGTTACCCGTGGATTGGCCCCGAACATAGATAGTCTGCAGGTCGGGCAAGCCCTCCCTGATTGCCTCTACACGCTCTAAGTATTTACTTTCACTAACAAGAACAGTGGCCCCAGAATTCTCAAGGGGATTCCTCAAAAATTCACCTTTGTTGGCTGTATTGACCGGCACATACACAGCATTAACCTTGGAGGCCGCCAATAAAAGTGCAACCGAATCTGCATGGCTGTCAAGCAATGTGGCAATACGATCTCCCGGAGCAATTCCACTGCTCAGCAGACCCTGCGCCAAGCGATTAGATAACTTGTCGAACTCGGCGTAGGTGTACTTCTCGTCGTCGTCGAGAAAGTGCAGGAACACCGTGTTAGGCGAAGCTGCCACAGCATCTTTCCACAGTTCGAGTATGGTGTGTCGCTGCTCCGTTCTCCAGGCAGGATTGGTCATTAGCGCGCCCTATTCCTCTTAACTCAAGCCAGTAAGTCACTCAACGCTGCCGGCGATCCAGAGGGATTCGGTACGGCGAACTTGATTTTTAGCTTATCACATGTGTAAAGTTAAAGGCAAGAATACAAGTCGCTCTCCAGTAGTTCAGGCGTAACACGGCAGCGACTGTTTGCAGGGCTTACACGGGTTCTGTTATGCTCAATCGATCAAGAGCGCCGATAGATCAGGCCTCCAAATTACAACGAACTGAATACAGTAATGGCATCTAATATCGAATTTACGGCCAAGCCAGAGAACGGCTGGTCAGCCCGCAGCCGAGCGACTCGGCAGAAGCTGATTGCAGCCGCTTCAAAACTGATTGTTGAAAAGGGTATAAACTCGGTATCTGTCGTTGCTGTCGCCAAAGCCGCAGGAATTACTCGCCCCGGCGCTTACTATCACTTCAAAACTCGCGATGCCCTGCTCGAGGCTGTGCGCAACGATACTGATCACCAACTGGTCAGGACAGTCGCCGGCAGCAAGGAGGACAAGTACCTTTACTCACAGGCCGCCGAGTTCGCCGCAGAAGATGAGGACACCATATATCTGCGCATTCAGCGCATGCTGGAACAGGGTGCAGATGACGTTATCATTCGCTCTCGTCAGCGAGGGCTTGCCAGGGCAGCACGTGAAGGTCTGGTGAAACCTGGCATCGATCCTGATATCGCCGCCACAATTACCAGCACCACTCTCATTTCATCATTCTTGGCCGTATCCGAGTTCAAACAGAAAAGCCGCCGGCACAAGCAAGCCAAGATTTTTGGTAAAACCAATTACCAACTGGTTTTTGACGGCGCTCTGTTGCCGGAAAAACTCCAACACTGGCCACAGCTGCCCGGATATTCATCTGCTAAGCACAACACGGCAAAGGCTACAACCACAGAATATACCGAGGTTCAGGACGGCAGAAAGGCCAAGGCCCTGGAAACCCGCGAGCTACTAATAAAGACTGCAATGCTTCTTATGGCAGAGGTTGGTGAGCAGGCTGTCTCTGTATCCGAAGTGGCCCGCAGGGCCGGTGTCACTCGCCCCGGTGCCTACTATCATTTCAAGAAAAAAGAAGACCTGCTGGCTGCTGTCGAGGAGAAGCTCGACAAAGAACTTATCTACACCTTGGACCGTTCATTTGCGAAGCGCGAATCCTTCGGAGATGCCTCGGATCTCAGCGCAGAAGACCTAGGTGTACTCAAGATCCGCATTCAGCAAATGCTCAGGGACGGCGCCAGTAAGGATCCGCTCATCGCCCACTACCGCAAACTCTTCCGCTGGCACGCAAAGCACAAGCATCTGCGGGAGGACATGGACCCAGATATGACCGCCATCTTTACCGCCTGCGCATCCCTTGTTGGCCTGTTCTTGATCCTGAATGGAGCGCAATCTGTAGGCGAGCGCGCAAAACTGGCTAAACAGTTCCGTAAAACCTACAAAAATTTCGTTTTCGAAGGCATTTTCACTCCGTCTGCCAAAGCGGATTGGCCGCCGCCTCCGGAACCGGACTAAACTCGCTCAAACACCGCAGCCAGCCCCTGCCCGCCACCAATACACATGGTTTCCAGACCATAACGGCTACCTCGACGCTCCATTTCGCGCAGCAGTGTGGCGAGTATGCGACCGCCCGTCGCTCCTACTGGGTGTCCCAGTGAAATACCTGAACCATTGACGTTCAATCTGTCGAAATCGGACTGTTCAAAGCCCAGCCCGCGGGTACAGGCCAACACCTGTGCGGCAAAGGCCTCATTGAGCTCAATCAAATCAATATCTGATAATTTCAACGCTGCATTCTGCAATACCTTGTGCACCGCAGGCACAGGCCCTATACCCATCCGCGCGGGCTCAACTCCCGCGATGCTCCATGACACTAGGCGAGCAAACGGCCTTAAGTCATATTTTGCCACGGCCTCTTCACTCGCCACGATACAGGCAGATGCTCCGTCGTTCTGGGTACTGGCGTTGCCCGCAGTCACTGTGGATTCCGGATCCACACCTGCCCTAATTGCGTTCAGGCCAGCCAGCGCTTCCACTGTGGTCTCCCGGGGGGACTCGTCTTCTGTCACGACGGTGTAGCCCTTTCGGCCAGGTACAGTGACGGCAATAATTTCGTCGTCAAACAGACCCTGCTGCTGAGCGGCAATGGCTCGGCGCTGGGATTCCACCGCAAACATATCCTGCTCTTCACGGGATATTCCGTACTCTCTACGCAGGTTTTCCGCTGTTTCCAGCATGCCTCCGGTGACTGGGTAGTTGATACCGCCCGCTGATACGCGACCACGCGCTAGGGAATCCTGCAATTCAAGTGCCGCCCCCCGAACACCCCAGCGAGCGCGGTGGGTAAAGAAAGGCGCATTGCTCATTGATTCGGCGCCCCCGGCTATGACCACATCAGAGCCGCCCGTTGCTACCTGGAGATAGGCATAAATCAGCGCCTGCAAACCGGAGCCGCAGCGCCGATCAAGTTGCAGCCCGCCCACCGTTGTCGGCAGGCCGGCGTCCAGCGCCACCACGCGGCCCAGCGCGGGCGCATCCATACTGGAGTAACACTGAGCGAAGAGCACATCGTCTACCGTTTCGACGGGCAACTCGGTTCTCTCAAGCAGCGCCTTCACCACCGCAGCACCCAGAAATTGCGCATCCAACTGCTTGTAGGCGCCGCCAAACTTTCCAACCGCTGTCCGCACGGGCTCACAGATATATGTCTGCCTGACGTTCATCTTTCTAAACCTGCTCCTTAGGCGGGTAGCATGGTGTCGCCACCATCAACCCTGAAGGTTTGACCGGTAATCCAGGCCGCCTCATCGGACGCCAAGAACATGGCCATATTAACAATATCCGTCGTATCGCCCAATCTTTTCAGCGCCAATCCATTTACCACATGGTCAAGAATCTCCGCCGGCACCTGCCGCGTAGCCTCGGTATCAGTGGGGCCAGGGGCGATAGCATTGACGCGGATATTGCGCTCACCGAGCTCATTGGCCAGGCACATTGTCAGCCCCTGTACGCCCAGTTTGGCGACACCATAGTACCCCCCCTGTGACTTCCAGGCTGCAGTGGACGATTGATTGATCACGCTGCCACCACCTCTCTCGGACATAGAACTCACCACCGCACGGGTCATCAATAGTGGGCTGTGCATATTCACTTTCATGATCTGGTAGTAATAGTCGAGATCCACATCGAGGAGGTTTTCATAACGCATACCATGAAAAATCGCAGCATTGTTAACCAGAATATCGATACCCCCAAACTGTTCCTGTGCCACACTGGCAGCAGCTACGGCGTCGCTCTCGCAAGACACATCGGTTTTCACAAAAACTGCCGAGTTCCCAGCTTGGCAGATTTCGTCGGCAACTCGTTGACCGGCCTCCTCATTAAGTTCAGCAATAACCACAGACGCGCCCTGTGCGGCAAAGCTCTTGGCGTAAGTTTCCCCTATTCCCTGGCCACCGCCCGTAATAATCGCTACTTTCCCCTTAAATGACATAGTAAAACCCTCTGGTACGTTTGATTAATTGAGATCAGCCGCTGCTTACCAGCTTCTGGTCGTGTAGCCGCCCGATCTCGTCGGATGACAAATTTAATAATTCGGATAGAACCTGATCGGTGTGCTCACCAAGCCCGGGCGCGGCGGCAGAACTCTGCCGATCCAGCCCAGTGAATTCAAGTGGGTTGCCCGGCATCAGTATTTCTCCTATCCCGGCTTGCTGCCCTCGCACAAACAGGGGGTTCTCCTCAGAACATGCCGGATCATTTAGCAACATTTCCTTAACAGTCTGATAGCGGCTCCAACAGACATTCTCTGCCGCAAAGGCCGCGTCGATTTCACCAATGTTTCTAGTGACTACCCAGGATTCAATCAGCGCAGCGATCTCCCTGCGCGCCTCGTATCGATCTCCCTCGCGACTGAAATCCAAACCTCTGATCTGCGCAAGGTGCTCCATCTCAACGCCCAGCCCCGTGGCCGCACAAAGCCCACGCCACTGCTTAGGCGTAAGGCCAACAAGCATAAAGCGGACACCGTCGGCTGAGACAAAGTCTCTCCCGAATGCGCCGTATAGGTAGTTACCGGATCTCTCACGGTCAACACCCAATTGCGCCTCGGCAATAAAGCCCAGCGTACCCATAGTCGCCAAGGCAACATCTTCCAGTGCCAGCTTGATGTGCTGCCCCTCACCGGTGCGCCTGCGATGCCGTTCGGCGGCCAACAGTCCGGAGACGGCCATTTGCCCGGTAATACAGTCCCAAGCCGGTATCACACTGTTGACAGGTCCCTCATGCCCCTCTGGCCCGGTAAACATCGGCACCCCTATGCTGGGATTGACGGTGTAGTCGACAGCGGACCCACCGTGGCGATTGCCCATCACGGTCAGTTGGATCAAATCCTCGCGAGCCTCTCGCAAGCTTTCATAGTCAAGCCAACCTCGGGGTGGGAAATTAGTCAGCAGGATACCTGCATCTTCCCCACTGGCGCAGATGATCGATCGGGCCAGCTCTCTGCCCTCGGGCTGACGAATATCAATGGCCACGGAGCGCTTATTCTTGTTGAGGCCCTGCCAGAAAAGGCTAGTATTGTCCTCGGTGACCGGCCAGCGCCGGTAGTCTAGCCCACCGCGAATATCGTCGATGCGAATAACCTCGGCCCCCATCTGGGCCAGTGCCAGACCGGCGGAGGGCGCCGCCACAAAAGCGGAAACCTCAACCACGCGTAGACCCGCCAGAATTCCCATCAGCAGGAACCCTCATCATTATCCAGTGCATTCTGTAACAATTGTCGGGCAATGACTTTCAGGGCAAGTGTCTCTTCCGCACCCTCAAAAATAGACAGTACCCGGGCATCGACAAAGTAGCGACTCACCGCGGTCTCTTCGGCATACCCCATGCCGCCGTATATCTGTAGCGCCTCGCGTGTGATCCACTCTGCAGATCGACAGGCAAATAACTTCACCAGGCTTGCCTCCATCTGTCCCTCACCGCTGTCCAACAGCTCGCCAACACTGTAGGTAAAGCAGCGGCTAACAGCAACGCAGGCTGCCATTCTGGCCAGCTTGGCTTGGGTCAGCTGGTAATCACCCAAATGTGCGCCAAACACCTTGCGGTCCTGCGAGTAGCGGACCGCAGCTTTTATGGCAGCGCGCATCAGGCCCGACGCTCTCGCTGCCGTCTGGATGCGCCCTCCGGTAAGGCCGGCCATAGCGAGATAGAATCCCCTTCCCTGACCCTTAGCACCACCAATAAGATTCTCCTCGGGTACAAAGTAGTCCTCAAAAACAAGGTCATAGGAATGCATACCGCGGTAACCAATCGTGGGGATGGACCTGCCAGACAATCGGCCGCCTGACTCCTGTTCAAAGCTGAATTTATGTTTATCAGTGCCTGGCTTCTCCACCAGAAACGCACTCAGCCCCCTATGCCCCAGTGACCTGTCGGTATCGGTGCGCGCAATCACAAAAAGTAACTGTGCCTTGCCAGCAAAAGTACACCAACTTTTGGCACCATTGAGCAACCAGCCCCCTTGGACCGGTGTCGCTTTGAGCGAAAGCCCTGCCACATCAGAACCATAATCGGGTTCGGTTATGGCAATGCCGCAGAGTTTTTCTCCGGACGCCACTTCGGGCAGCCAATGGGATTTCTGCTCCTCGGTGCCGCCACTCAGCAGTGCCTTGGCAAGGATCTCTGGACGTGTAATCAGGCTACCCGCTGCTGCGAGGGAGGCCTCAGATAAGGCCTCGGTAACNACAATCATTGACAGATTATCGGCAGCGGCATCGGGCGCAGTACCGCCATATTGCTGGGGCACCGAGATACCAAATACGCCCATCTCGCGCAACGGCTGGAGAATCTCTTCCGGTACCGTCAGGTCCTGACGATGAATGCTTTCAGCACGGGGCTCAATAATATCGGTAGCGAGCTTGCGAAAAGCCGTCTGCATCATCCTCTTGTCATCATCGATGCTGACATGGCCAACCTCGCCCAGCAGCTGAATCACTTCNCGACCTACCTCAGCCAACTGCGCTGGGGCGAGCCAAGCCTGCATAGCANAACGCACATCAGCCCCGCAGAATAGTTCATCAAAGTCCAATTGCTCAATACCAAACACCGGCGACAATGGCTCCAGTCGTGTCTTTATGGACTGTACAGCACTGGCTATATATATCGCACAAAGCGCCCGCTGCACTTCGGTAGTCGGGCCGTTGTAACTTTCCCATGCTACTTTCGCGGCCCGATACTCAGCGTAAGCCAGCGCCAGNTCGTAGCTACTGACCTGCTGTTGATCCAAACTCTGTGGATCCAGTGCCCCGTCTATACTGCAGGACGTCGCCAGGCTTTCAGTCGCTTGCAGAATCAGGCTAGGGAATTTATCAAAAAAGCCCCTGAAGCCTTCACTGTTATTAAAATCAATCATTGAAGATGCTGCTCCTATCTAAAGCTGCTCCTATCTAAAAAGGCTTAGTCCAACTCCTCGAACGGTAGGTTTTTATCCACTCGAACATCACCCGGTAGCCCCAGAACCCGCTCGGCGATGGTATTACGCAAAATTTCGTCGGTGCCACCGGCGATGCGATAACCCGCCGCTTCCAACCAAGCCATGCGGCAGTCATTGGTCCGCAGGATAGGGTGATCGGGATAGATCGCACCCGCTGGGCCGCAGATATCCATAATGTAGGCTGACTGTGTCTGTAACTTTCGGGCGATAACCAGTTTGCTTAGTGCAGCCTCAGGCCCAGGTAACTGCCCTTGGGACAGCCCCGTCAGGAGCCGTGCGGAGAAATTATTAATACCCGACTCGGCAACATACCAGTCCGCAATCTTGTCGCGCACTCGAGGGTCGTCTAGGCCGGACTCGCCGTCATCGAATTCCCGCCGCAGAAACCTTACCGTGTCTTCCAGGGAAGCACCGCCCCCGGAGGCTTCGGTCACCGCAAACCGCTCCTCCATCAAAGTCGCAATGGCCACCTGCCAGCCACCATTGATTGCACCGAGGCGGGCGGAATCGGGAACTCGAACATCGGTAAAGAAAACTTCGCAGAATTCACCCCCACCGGCTGCCTGCTTGATTGGCCGAACTTCAACGCCAGGGGCTTTCATATCGACAAAGAAATAGGTCATACCCTGATGCTTGGGTACCGAGGGGTCAGTTCGCGTAATAATTACCCCGTAATCGGAGATATGGGCCCAGGATGTCCAGATCTTCTGGCCATTGAGCACCCAATCATCGCCATCACGAAGCGCGCGAAGACGAATGCCCCCGAGGTCAGAACCGGCCGCCGGCTCGGAAAATAGCTGACACCAGATTTCTTCACCCCGCAGCGCGGGAATCAGGTAACGCTGCTGCTGTTCTGCTNATGCATAACGGCGCATTATAGGAAGAGGCATGCCCACGCTAATACCAAAAAAGACGGTGGGGAAATCGTACTTTTCCTCCTCTTGATCGTAGATCACCGCCTGCATGGGAGTACCACCCATGCCACCAAGCTCTCTCGGCCAGGTCACTTTTGCATAGCCCCTGTCCGCTTTGCGGGCTTGGAAAGCCCTGCCCAGAGCCAACTGCTGGTCGGTGGTCAACTCACCCTGACGCGACAGGTCGAACTTCGCGGCCTGCTCGGCTAACCAACTTTTAACGTCAGCGCGAAATTCAGCTTCTTCGGGGGTATCTTCAAAATCCATAGTTTCTCCAGTAACGTCGCCTGCACCGAGATAAGGTGTTAGGCCGCCTTGCGCTCAAACTCAACGATAATCTGCTTTTTCCACATCCCGAGGTCGCCTATCAGCAACGCTAGGGATCGGGAACGGCGTAGAAAAAGGTGACAATCGGCCTCCCAAGTAAAGCCCATACCACCGTGCACCTGGATATTTTCTGCCGCAGCGTTTTCATAGGCTTCAGTAGCACTTACTCGGGCCACAGCCGCCGCCAGGGGTAACTCATCTGAACCGGAAGCCAGAGCCCAGGCGCCATAATAGGCATTGCTGAGCGCCAGCTGATTGCCCACATAGATATCTGCTAGCTTGTGCTTTATTGCTTGGAAGGAGNCAATAGGCCTGCCAAATGCCTTGCGCTCATTGGCAAAATCGATGGCGGTCTGCAGGCAGGCCTCTGCACCACCGACCTGCTCAAATGCAAACAACACCGCCGCTGCGTCGAGCACTGTGCTGAACACCGTCCAGGCACTGTCACCGGCCTTACCCAAGAGCTGAGCCTCGGCGCCATCAAAGACAAGGGCGCCCTGATTCCTGGTGGGGTCGATGGAGTCCAGCGCTCGACGCTGCACGCCATCCTGTGCGAGGTTTACCAGACACAGACAGGGTTCATNGCTCTCATTAACTGCCAATACNACCGCTGCATCGGCAATCATCGCATCNGCCACCGGCCACTTTTCACCGTGCAGTCGGCCCCGCTCACAACGCAGCTTAATGCGATCAGGTGCTGGGAATCCCATACCCTCAGCGAAGGCCAGAGTGCCTATTGTTTCTCCAGCAGCGACTCCGGCCAATACAGCCTGTCGCTGCTGTTCATTGCCACCTCGCAGTACCGCCTCGCAAAACTGATAGACCGTCGACGAGAATGGAACCGNTGCCAGTGAACGCCCTAACTCCTGAGCCATTACACAGAGCTCTAGATAACCGAGACCAACACCGCCGTACTGCGCCGGAATGGCTATTCCTGCCCAACCCAAATCCAGCATTTCACGCCACACGGCTTCGGAATAAGGCAGACTGGCATCGTCGAGCACTGCCCTGGCCACTGACAGGTCNCTACGATCGGAGAGAAAGCGCCTNACTTCAGTCTGCAGTGCTTTCTGCTCATCTGAGAAATCAAAATTCACAATTGGATATCCTGGACCATTATTTTGGAACCTACTCATAAGATTGCATTTAGCTTAACACCGCTGTAAAGTTTCAACAAGACACCGCAAGCGGAAAAGACAAAAAGTCGCCTCTTGCTGAACCCACCATCCCTNACCATATGGACAGACTATGCAAGAAGTATGGATTATCGATACCGCCCGCAGCCCGCGCGGGCTGGGTCGCCCTGACAAGGGTAGCCTGGCGCACATTCACCCCCAGCGTCTGCTGTCCCAACTACTTAGCGCTGTCGCTGAGCGCAATCAGCTACATATAGACGATATCGAACACGTCATCATGGGCTGTGGTAATCCCTCTGGCACCCAGCGCGGTGACATCGCCCGCATGGCGGCATTGGACGCTGGCTGGCTACACAGTAGCGGCACAACCGTCGACCACTTTTGTGGCTCCAGCCTGATGGCCACTCTGTTCGGTGCCAATTGCATTTCCAGTGGCATGCATNACCTAGTTGTCACCGGTGGAATTGAGATGATGTCATTGCCCGATAAGCCCAACATGGCGACCGACCAGCACAACATGCACCTGCGCGACAAACACCCCATCACCAGCGTTGGCATCTCCGCGGATGTCATCGCCACCGAGGAGGGTTTCAGCCGCAGCGATGTGGACGACTTTGCCGCCCGGAGCCAGCAGCGGGCTGTGCAGGCCATCGACAACGGTTATTTCGACAAGAGCATAGTCCCTATTAACAACGATGATGGCTCACTCGCCCTAGCCCGGGACGAGTACCCCAGACCAGGGACCAGCGTTGAAACGTTGGCGGAACTGAAGCCGGTATTTTCCGACTTTATGAACTACCCCATGGATGACAAACACAGTTTCGGTGACATCGCACGCATGACCTGGCCCAATCTAGACATTAACCACGTTCATCACGCAGGGAACTCCTCAGGGATTGTCGACGGCGCGGCGGCAGTTGTGCTCGCTTCACCTGAATATGCACGGGCCAACAAACTCAAGCCGCGGGCTAGGATTGTATCCAGCGCCTCTGTGGCCGGAAGCCCAGAGTACAATCTGAACGAACCTGTGCCATCGGCGCAGAAAGCACTTAGCGGCGCGGGACTGACCGTCGATGANATCGACCTGTTCGAAGTCAATGAAGCATTCGCGGTGGTTCCGCTGCGCTTTATGAAACTGATGGGGGTAGATCACGACAAGCTCAACGTGAACGGCGGGGCCATCGCCCTCGGCCACCCGATTGGCGCCACGGGCGCTATTCTGCTGGGTACGCTACTGGATGAACTGGAACGGCGCGAGCTAAAACGCGGCCTAGTCACCCTGTGTGCCGCCGGCGGCCTAGCTCCCAGTATGATTATCGAGACAATGTAACTGAATCTCCAGACAGGTAGATATGCGCACAGAAAACAACAGCATCGCTGCGCCGGTTCAAGTGGAACGGGATCAGGGCATCGGCATCCTGAAAATGGACAGGNCCGAACGACTCAATGCCCTGAACCTGGAAATGCGGCAGGCCATCGCTGCCGCATTCGATGATCTGTCGGNAGACCCAGATATCCTAGTTATCGTGGTGACTGGTGGCGATGAGGTATTTGCAGCCGGTGCCGACCTGAAGCTACTGGTTGACAAGAGCTCGCAGGAAGCGGCGCAACTCAATCTCGCAGGCTACTGGCATCCCGTTGCCTCTTGCGAAAAGCCAGTGATAGCTGCCATTAACGGCTATTGCTTGGGCGCTGGCTGCGAATTGATGNAGATGTGCGATATAGTCGTTGCGGATACTAGTGCCTATATTGGCCAGCCTGAGGCCAAGGTTGGCATAATGCCTGGTGCCGGGGGAACCCAGCGACTGGTTCGATCGGTGGGCAAGCCTGTCGCCAGCCTCATGCTAATGTGCGGCGAGGGGCTTACGGGCGAGCGCGCTTATCAGTTGGGCTTAGTGAGCGAGTTGGCTGAACAGGGACAAGCCCTAAGCAGAGCACTGGAACTGGCGCGCAAGGTAACTAGGATGCCTCCCAGAGCCATGCTTGCGATCAAGCGCGTGCTCAGACAGGGCTGTGATCTGCCACTGCCAGAGGCTCTGCAGCTCGAGCAAGACGAGTTCCTGCAATTGTTTGATACCGCTGACCAAACCGAAGGCATGACCGCATTTCTGGAAAAGCGCAAACCGACATTCACTGGAAATTGAGTCAGACATAAACAATGGCAACTGAATCACACAACACTATCGCAGTTATCGGAGCAGGAGCCATGGGGCGCGGCATTGTCCAGCTCTTCGCTCAGTCGGGGCATCGTGTAAAATTTTATGATGCCTCCGAGGCCGCTGTCGCAACTGCTCAATCCTTTGTTACGGACATGTTTGACAGCAAGGTGGCCAAAGGCCGAATCAGCAAAGAAGAAGCGAACCAGGCCATAGCCAACCTCATTCCCTGCACTCAATTGGGCGATATCGCAGACTGCGATATCGTGGTGGAAGCGGTGCTCGAAGATCTCGAGGTCAAGCGAAGCCTGTTTGCCGAACTGGAAACCGTGGTGTCTCCCTCTGCTGTCATTGCCAGCAATACTTCATCCTTGCTGATTGCCGATATCGCAGCGCGATGTAATCATCCCGAGCGGGTCGCCGGCTTACATTTTTTCAATCCGGTACCGGTGATGCGGGTAGTTGAGATTATTTCCTCCGTAAGAACCGCAGGCAGTACCGTGGATCGGCTTAACGCCTGTATCGCCACTACCGGACACCGCGCAGTGCTGGCTCAAGATCAACCCGGGTTTCTTATTAACCACGCTGGGCGCGGTCTGTACACGGAGGGTTTGCGAATTCTTGAAGAGCGGGCCGCCAGCCATGACCAGATCGACCTGCTGATGCGTGAGGCCGCTGGGTTTCGTATGGGGCCCTTCGAACTGCTGGATTTGACCGGACTAGATGTGTCATCCAAGGTTATGCAATCGATCTATGATCAGTTTCAGCAGGAACCGCGTTTCCGCCCTTCCTCCATCATCCCGCCGAGAGTTGCCGCCGGTCTGTTTGGGCGCAAAACCGGTGAGGGGTGGTATCAGTATCAGAATGGCAAAAGACTTGATCCGGCAAACGCGAGCGAGCCATTGCCCATAATGTCACAAGATTGCAGCGTATGGATTGATCCGGCTGCCGATCGGCATGCGGAATTGTCTGCGCTGAGTAAACAGGCTGGCGCTCGACTAGCAAAATCCCCGGATAATGCCAGTCTGCTGCTGATCCAACCCTGGGGCATTGATGTATCGCAGGCCTGCGCCGACCTCAATCTGGATGCCAGCCGCTGTGTCGCGGTAGACCCCCTCCCGTCACTGGAATTGCGTCGTACCCTGATGTTAAGTCCCATTACCCGAGCGCAGTCCCGAGATGATGCAGCCGCTGTACTGGGAGCAGACAACGCCCCCTATACCATTATCAATGACAGCCCCGGTTTTGTCGTGCAGCGTATGCTGGCAACCATTGTCAATATCGGTACCAATATCGCGCAGCGCGCTATTGCCTCAACGGAGGACATTGACGACGCGGTTCGGATCGGGCTAGGCTATCCGGCCGGCCCCCTAGNCTTGGGAGACAGTCTTGGCGCACCAAGGGTGATGCAAATACTGGAAGGACTGCAGAGAGTCACAGGAGACCCCCGCTACCGGCCCAGTCACTGGCTGCGTCGACGCGCACAGCTAGGGGAAAACCTGACCACTAGGGAGGCTGCTAGGCGCTGATATGACAACAACAGCTGTAATCGTCACCCGCCCCACCCCCTATGTAGCCCAGGTCGCCATCAATCGGCCAGAGGCAAAGAATGCCATTGACGAGACCACCCGCCTTGCCCTGATCGAGACCGTTGAGGGAGTGCTCGCTGATAACAGGGTGCGTGCACTGCTACTCTGTGGCACCAACGGGGTTTTTTGTGCCGGAGGCGATCTCGCCAGCATGCGCGGCATGAGCGAGGAGCAGGCCCGTACACGAATGCAGAGCGGCCACCAACTAGTTCAACTGTTGTGGAACGCTGATATTCCCGTTGTCGTCGCGATGGAAAAGTTCGCTATCGGCGCAGGCGCCGGACTGGCGCTGATTGCCGATTATATTATCGCTGGCGAAACTGCCCGTATGAACTTTCCCTTCCTCGACTTGGGGCTGGTACCGGACTGGGGCTCTACCCAGTCGCTGGTGCGCAAGGCCGGTTGGGGCACCGCCAGGCGCTTGGTGCTGGACCGAGCCGCTCTCAAGGGTCAGCAACTGCTGGATCTCAATCTGGTGGAACAAATTGTCGAAGACGACAAGGTTATGGCATCCGCAGTCGACAAGGCGCAGGAATTATCCCTCCTGCCAAGATTGGCTCTACGTCAGTTTAAGGAGACAATGAGACAATCACCTGTTGCTATGAAATCGGCACTGCAAGCCGAGGAAAACCACCAAACCCAGTGTTTCCTCAGCGACGAGTTCGAGGAGGGCCTGACGGCCCTGCAGGAAAAACGGCCACCGGACTTTGTTAAGGGGTAATCGCATGGATGACGCGACAATGAATACACTTAAATCTTGGATTGGCCGGTCGAAAACGCTTCACAGTGACCTGCAAGTTTTTGGCGCACAGGCACTGGCAGGCGCCATCAATCACAGGGCGTTACCTGACCCCGGTGACAAACTGCCGCTGCCCTGGCACTGGCTGTACTTTCTCGATCCCACACGCCGTGACAGCACCGGTGAGGATGGCCATCCCCTCAAAGGCGGATTCCTGCCCCCCGTACCCCTTCCGCGCCGCATGTGGGCAGCCGGAACGCTTGATATAGCACAGCCATTAGTGCTGGGATTGGCCACCGAGAAAGTTTCAACCATCACCTCGGTGGAAGCCAAGAATGGACGCTCGGGGCCGCTGGTTTTCGTTAACCTGAGGCATGAGTTGAGTCAGGGAGGTAATCTCTGCATTACCGAAGAACAGAATCTGGTTTACCGGGAAGCACCCCGTGAAAGAACCGAGTTACCCTCCGGAGAGATGGCGACAGAAAGATCGGAGTTCTCCCGAGAAGTCACACCCGATCCCGTACTGCTGTTTCGCTACTCGTCACTCACCTACAATTCGCATCGTATTCACTACGACAGAGAATATGCTGTAAATACAGAACTGTATCCAGCACTGGTGGTCCATGGGCCGTTGTTAGCAACCCTGCTGCTCGACTTGGTCTATGAAAACGTCCCGGGCGCCCGCATTGACCAGTTTAAGTTTCGCGCGGTAAGGCCGACATTCGACAGCCATCCCTTTACCCTCTGCGGCAGGCGCAGTGGCAATCAATTACGACTCTGGTCTGAAGACCATAAAGGCTTCCTCTGCATGAAGGCAGAGGCGACAATAGAATCCGAGGTGTAGCATGAATACCAACACTAGTTATTCCGATTCTCCCATGTGGCGCTCCATGCTGTTTATACCCGCGCACCGCAACGACTTTGTCGGCAAGGCTAACCAACGAGGCGCGGACGCCTACGTTCTGGATCTTGAAGACAGCGTGCCCGAGGCTGTCAAAAATGAAGCCCGAGAGGCGGTTGTTAACGCCGCTGGTATTGTCGCGCAAGACGGCGCGGCAGCATTGGTCCGTATCAATCAGGAATTGAGTCAGGCCATCGCTGATCTGGAGGCCTGTGTCCACGTTGGAGTGCAAGCCATTGTTGCTCCCAAGGTTGTATGCGGACGCCAGATTCAGGAACTTAGTGAACACATCGATAGACTGGAAGCGGAGCGCAATATCGTCGCGGGACATACCCGACTGATTGCGCAGATCGAATGCGTCCACGGGCTGGCCAATGTGGATGATATTGCTGCAAGCTCGAACCGCTTACTGGGTATGAGTCTGGGTTCGGAGGACTTCTCCGCTTCCGCCGGTATGCAGCCGACACCAGAGGGCCTGCTAGCACCTAATCAGGCCATTGTTTTTGCTTGCCGGCGCGCAGGCATCTCACCGTTTGGCTTTCCCGCATCCATTGCCGACTACAGCGACATCGAGCGCTTCAGGGATACCATACAGTTTGCTAGGCAACTCGGGTTTGTCGGCGCACTGTGTATCCATCCGAGTCAAGTCGCCATACTCAATGAAGAATTTGCCCCGAGCGATGCAGAAATCGAGCGTGCACAGGCGCTAGTTGCCGCCTATGAGCAGGGCCTTAGCGAAGGTAAGGGCGCGGTAGAGTTCCAGGGTTCGATGGTCGACGCTCCGGTTGCGGCAAGGGCCAGACAGATAATTCGCACAATTTATTGATTGGGGCTTCAGGAAAATTTGTAGGTAGCAAACAGCATGCACCTCAGGACTACCCTTAAGCCCCTGCAATAATTCAAATCCTCTGTGGTCGGCGCCGCTCTGGGTATTACAGGCTACCGATATGGCGTTTCGAAGTTATTCCGGAGTCAGGCCAGACGCAAGTCGATCTAACAACCAATTAAAACACAGGGTTTACATACCTTTGTCGCTATAAACGACTGGCTTTGGTTCACGTTTGCCCAAACTTTCCCGCGCTGCAGCGCGAATGAGCATGTAAAGCGCATTAACCTGTTCATCCGTTATCTCTGGGTAGGTCGGCATGCCGTACTCACCGGAACCACCCCCTTTGAGAAACTCGCCTAACGACGCCGGCGACATAGCAATGGCTGATCGTCTCAGGTCTGGCGCCTGGCCGCCAACCGTTTTGGCGTTCCTGCCATGGCACAGGACACAGAGCTTTTCATTGTAGAGACTGGTTCCGGCATCAACTGCGGCATCGTCGATGACAAGCGCTTGGTCATCAAGAATTGCTGGCGCGACTGCATTCAACGTATCCAACTCAACCTTACCATCGAGCGCGAATGTGAGCAGGCGTCGTGGCAGACGATAGTCCCAGTAGGTCTCATTGAACGAAGCGGTCGACATTACAATGCCACCATATCCCACCAGTACAGATATATATTGCCGACCATCTACCATATAAGTGATGGGAGCAGCGACTATCCCCTGCCCCACGTCGAAACTCCACAGCTTGTTACCAAGGCTGGCATCGTAAGCTTCTATGTGGCCACTTTCAGTGCCTTGGAATACCAGGCCACCGGCAGTGGAGATTATGCCGCCATGCCATATCGACTTGCGTTGAACCGACCATGCAGCCTGTTGCTGAACTGGGTCCCAAGCCATCAGGGAACCTGTACCATCGTCCTCATCGGTTTTAACGTAGGCAGTGCTCACTCCACCGACATTGCTCTCCGAGACAAAAAAGTGCGTGGCCAGTTGAATGTAGGGAATATAGACGAGCCCTGTTTGCGGATTGTAGGACATCGACTGCCAGCTATGCGCACCTATAATACTGGGCCACATTAACGTGCTACCAGTCTCATAACGGATATTAGGGGCTTCAACGGGACGACCAGTTTCAAGGTCGATGCGCTCGGCCCATGTTACCTTGCCCAGCTTTTCCGCGGATATCACCTTGCCGGTAAGACGATCAATCACATAGAAGAAACCGTTAGTTGGAGCCTGCATTAACACCTTGCGCTGCTCTCCATCGAGAATGAGGTCCGTCAAAACGATATCAGCGGTGGACTTATAATCCCAAGCTTCCCGGGGGTTCATTTGGTAGTGCCACAGGTAGTCACCAGTGTCTGGGTCGAGAGCGACAATCGATACTAGGAACAGATTGTCGCCACCACCGGGGCTTCTGACTTCAGGATTGTAGGGACTGGAATTACCGGTGCCGATGTACAGCTGATCCAGTTCTTCATCGTAGGTTATGCCGTGCCAGACGGTACCACCGGTGCCTGTCTTCCAGTACTCGCCCGACCAAGTTTGCGCCGCCATCTCCATCACCGGGTCGCCCGCGTTTTCCTCGGGGCTGCCGGGCGCAGTATAGAACCGCCAAGCTTGCTTGCCCGTGTCAATATCATAGGCCGTCACGTACCCCCTGTTGCCCCAGTCGCCGCCTCCATGACCAATAACGACCTTGTTTTTAAATACACGTGGCACACCGGAAATAAACCGCGTGCCACCCTCGGGAAATGTTCGAACAGACCACAACAGCTCACCTGATTGTGCATTCAGAGCCTGCAAGCGGCCGTCATTGGTACCAAGTAGAATCTTGTTGTCACTGTAAGCAACGCCGCGGTTCGCTCTGAAGACAAACCGCAGTAGGCTCGGGTCGATNTTGTCGGCAACCTTCGGATCATGTTTCCACAGCTGCTTGCCACTTACGGCATCAATTGCGTAAACAATCGAACCACTGCCGGGAAAGTAGATNACACCATCAACTGCCAATG
Source organism: Porticoccaceae bacterium (assembly GCA_002685715.1). Classification (GTDB taxonomy): domain Bacteria; phylum Pseudomonadota; class Gammaproteobacteria; order Pseudomonadales; family Porticoccaceae; genus HTCC2207. The sequence goes on from NYXU01000002.1 coordinate 71,845, forward strand.
GTGTCGCCTCGAGAGCGCCTCGNTCATCAGNTAGATCNAGGCTCCAGGCGAGGCCAAGNCGGTCGATNTTGGCGGTANTGATCTGCTTAAGNGGGCTGAAGTGNCTGTCNNTATCATCATNNCCTTTCATCGGCCAGTCGACATTCTGTANCAGNGNCANATCTGNCGTNACCGATNGNGNNNNCNNCNCTTGCTGCTCTATTGGCGCTTCACGCGAACAGGAANCGATAACACTGAGGCATAGCAGNCANGCNAAAAGCCNTGCACAGAATCTTTGTCCNTCNNNNGNGNTCCCAGGGTAGTCGGGTGTTGCTGTTCGGACCGACTCGGTGGCACACATGGCGCCGAGAAAATGTTGTCGCGACCAATGGCAATCATGTCCTGCATCGCTTTGCACATGCCTATCTCCTCAAATCTAAACGAGGAAAGCATATTTTATTTTTACAGTTGTGTATAGTATTATTCGAGTGCTACGACTAGCCGCTATCATCCCGCGATGGTCGCAGCAAAGCCCGTCAATACAGTGGCTTTTCTAAGGTGCAGGGGGACCGATCATGCAAAAAATCACACTTCAAACTCTCAGCGACAGGGCGTTGATTTCAGACCAGCTTTATCGCTACGCCAAGGGTCTGGATACGCGCGACTGGGACCTGGTTGCCTCGGTATTAACCGATCCCTTTCACCTGCAAGCAGAAATGCTCGATATCGATTACCCATTGTCGCCTCAGGAGTACATCGCACTGGCGCCCAAGAAATTCCTGCCAGGGTTCGATGCCACCACTCATCTAAATACCAATCAATTGATTACCATTGACGGAGATCAGGCACATATCGAGACCAGAATGTACGCCTGCCACTATATTAATCAACAGGACAACACGCAGACTGACCAGTTGTCTGCGCCGGCCAGTATCCACTGCAATATGCAAATGCCTTGGGAAGGTTGGTTGACGCGCCAGCCGGACGGTAACTGGTTGTTCCATAAAGTGCATATGGGCGTGGCCGCCAGTGAGGGGGATATGAGCACCATGCAAACGGCCCTATCGCGGATTGAAGATTAACGCCAACTCTTCAAGCTAACAGGACACCCATGGGTAAAAAGATTGTTACCGTACTTGGATCGACTGGCGCTCAGGGCGGTGGTGTTGTCAGGGCCCTACTTGATCAACAGGACTGGCAGGTGCGTGCGGTAACCAGGAATGTCCGCTGCCAGGCGGCACTGCACCTAGCAGAGTTGGGCTGTGAAATTGCAGAGGCTGATCTGAATAGCCCCCTTACTCTGTTCGAGGCGCTGCAGGGGTCCTTCGGCCTTTTTGCAGTGACCAACTTCTGGGATCGCGACACTCGAATGAGCGAGTTCAAGCAGGGCAAGAACCTTGTCCGTGCAGCAAAGGATGCGGGCATTCAGCACTTTATCTGGTCAACCCTGCCGGACTACGAAGCGCTGTCAGGGGGCAAATACAGGGTTCCTCATTTCACCAGTAAAGCGCGGGTTGATAACGAGGTGAAAATGGCTAGATTCCGCTATCATACGTTTGTAGAAGCACCCTTCTATTTCCAGAACTTTCTCACCCTCCATGCGCCGAAAAAAATTCCTGATGGACGTGAGTTGTGGCGTTATCCAGCCGATAAAGATAAGTGCCGCTTCGCCTGTGGCGACATCAAGGAGTTGGGCAAGGTTGTGGCCGCAGCGCTCAATCAGCCCGATAAAGTCGGCAATGGCCAGTATCTAGCACTCGCCAGCGATTATCTATGCTGGCAAGAGCTGGTCGACATCCTTAACGCCCAAGGGCATAAACTCGACTATGAACGAGTTTGTGCCGAGGAATACGACAGTTTTTTCCCCAGCGCCAGGGAATTTCGCCATATGATGGCGTTCTGGGAAGAAAACCACTATTTCGGTCCCGATGGCACGCATAAAATTGCCTTGGCAAATCGGTTAATAGGGCACAAATTAACCCGATTTGCAGAATGGGCGAACAGGTATATGTCGCCTGGCTAGCGAGACTCTATCCAAGTCTAAGGTCTCGTTTAAATCATCGATTTTTGTTTATTTTATTTATACACTTGTGTAAAGTATTGGTTTTACTTATCCGATAAGAACTATTGCCATAGAAAGACAGGAGCACAGTATGAACGCTGAAGATATGATACTGATCAGTGTAGATGATCACGTTGTTGAACCTCCAGAAATGTTCGACAACCACATGACCAAGAAGGAACTGGAAACCATCGCGCCCCGCCTTATGGAGGAAGACGGTAAAAACTTCTGGCTCTATGACGGCCACAGGATCGCCAATATGGGGCTCAACGCGGTGGTCGGCCGGCCCAAGGAAGAATACGGTATGGAACCATTGCGCTATGAAGATATGCGCAAAGGAGTTTACTCGATTGATGAACGTATCGGTGATATGGACGCTAATGGCATTCTCTCTTCAATGTGTTTCCCCACCTTTCCCACCTTTGCCGGCAACCTGTTCCATCAGGCAAAGGATAGAAAGGGCGCCAAGCGCGTGATCGAGGCCTATAATGACTGGCATATTGATGAGTGGGCCGGTGCTCACCCAGGCCGCATCATTCCTTTGGCTCTGTTGCCTATCTGGGACAGCGAACTGATGGTCAATGAGGTCAAGCGCGTGGTCTCCAAGGGCTGCAAAGCAATCAGCTTCCCTGACAACCCAACCTTCCACGGTTTCCCCAGCATCCACAACGCTCACTGGGACAAGCTGTGGGAAGTCTGTGCCGAGAATGACGTGGTAATAAACTGCCATATCGGCACTGGTGCACAACCACCACACTCATCGCCAGAGACGCCTATCGATGCTTGGATTGCCGCGTTTCCCATGTCCATTGCAAACAGTGCAGCGGATTGGCTCTACGGCGAGTTTCTGCTGAAGTACGATAACCTCAAAATTTCCCTCACCGAGGGCGGTGTAGGTTGGGTACCCTACTTCTTGGAACGCGCTGAGTTCACCCTAGACCACCACGGGCCATGGACTAAGTCCAACTTCGGCGATAAGCGACCTAGGGAGATATTCCAAGAGCACTTTCTCACCTGTTTTATTGAGGACGAGAGTGGGTTACGCAATCGCGACTTGGTAGGCATCGAAAACATTCTGTTTGAATGTGACTATCCCCACTCTGACAGTACCTGGCCACTAACGCCCGAAAATACATTCAGGCAGCTGGATAATGTGGGCTTGAGCGATGATGAGATTGATAAGGTCACTCACCTCAACGCCATCAAGCACTTCAACTATGATCCTATCGCCATTTTAGGCCGGGAAAACTGCACAGTGGGTGCGCTGCGCGAGAGGGCCCGACAGGCCGGTGTGGATACCCGCGAAAAATCGGGTGGAGGGAATTCTGCCAAAATCGTCGACCGATCCGGACGTATGACCTCTGGTGAGGTACAGAAGTTGTTTGCTGGTGAAGGAGCCGCGGTAGACTAAACTTAGAACCTCGGCTGCGCCAAGGACGGCGCTTGAGGCTATCAGCAGGCGTCAGTCTCGGGATAGTCAATTCATTACTGAAGCCTCTAATGTCTTACTCTTCGGGCAACGCCTCTGTGAAATCTGGATATGGCCCAAGCATTAAAAACAATGAAGCGCCGAGCGCCGCTAAGCCAGTACAGATTAGTAGTAATCCATCGTAACTACCAGTGGAATCGATCAAAGGGCCAACAAGGAGCGGCGCAGTACCGCTACCGAGGGCGACAGTGCCCGACACTGTCCCAAATATCTTGGCATAGGATCGAAGGCCAAAATATCGCGACACTAGATAAGCGAGAATATCGAATTCCGCACCAGCTGCCACACCTATCAAAACCGTCGCCAGCACCATAAGCGCCATATGCGGGGGCGCCAGCAGGAATATCAGACATCCGATTGAGGGCAGCACCAGTGCACAAAATGCGATAAGTGGGCCCCAGAATTTGTCGAGGAAAAAGCCTCCAGCCAGTCGGCCGGCGACCAGTGCTAAACCAAAGGCACTAAATACTAGCGTTGCGTCTGATTGCGATAGACCCTTTTGGACTAGCATCGGAACAGTATTCGTTATCATTGACACCACGACGAAGACAACCAGTATCAGGGCGACAATGATGGTCCAGAACTGGCGTGTATGCAGCGTCTCGCGATAGCTTATGCCAGTAACGGGCTTGGCAACGCTGTCATTTGTGGCTTGCGCAGAATTAATTGATAGTAAATCCTGCTGGTTGGAGCCAGAGTTACCGGTGGGTAGAGCAAAGAAACAAACCAGCAGGGTTAGCAGCGGCAATATGCCCATCACGATAAAGCCTTGCTGCCATTCTGCAGTGCCAACAAAGCTCGCTAGCAAGAGTGGGGAGACAGTACTTACCACGCCCGAACCCGACAGTAAAATGGCTAGCGCGATACCCCGTTGTCGCTCAAATTTGTCGCAGACGATTTTTGTCCAGGTGACCAGCAGTGAGCCACTTGCCACAATCGGCAGGAAAAAATAGAAGGCGTAGAGGATATTTTGGCTCAGTGAAACGGTGCCCATCATAATATATGTCAGAGCATACAAGACCAAAGAACACAGGGTCACGCTGCGAAGTGAGAATCTGTCCATTAGCCAGCCCGCTAACTGAGACCCCACAGCAATACCGGCAAAGTTTAAGGTGATGCAGCGCTGCAGTTCCCCCACAGGTATATTCAGCGCTCTTGACAGATCAGGCGCCATCGGTCCGAAGCTGTACAGAGGTAGAAAGTGCGCTGAGGTGATAACTCCGCTCAGCGCGACCAGCAGCATTGGCCAGCCCTGGCGAAATTCTGGATACTTTTGGCCGTTCAGGTAGTTTTTCATTCTTGCCCTCAACGTCGGGACCGCAACTCCAATAAATCGATAGTGGCATCCTCGGGAAGCGTCAGGAGATGAATGGCAGTGGCGGTGACCGTGTCAAGTTGCATACCCTCCCCAGTTGCAGCCATAAAGCCCGTCTCCTCAAAGGTCTGCATCATCAGTTTATAGGTTTGTTCATCCAGAGGGGAGGCATCCTCGCGAAGCAGGTGGCCAACTCGCAGTGCGGACACGCGAACACCTGAGGGGGCAAGCTCCACCCTTAAACTCTGTGAAAAGGCCTCCAATGCAGACTTTGAAGCGGCGTATACACTCAGCAAAGGGGGGTAGAATCGTACGGCCTCAGACGACACATTAATGATATCGCCCCTCGCCTTTTGCAATAGTGGTATCGCCTCACGGCTACAGTACATCGCCCCGAGAAGGTTGGTATCTATTACCGAACGCAGCTGGTCATCAGTCGCTTTTTCAAGCTTAAAAATTGGGTATATAGCGGCGTTGTTTACCAGCGCATCCAGCCCGCCCATTTCGGCTTTAATAGCCTGAAAAGTGTGGCGTACCGCTATGGGATCACCAATATCACAGGGGAAACAGGCTACCCTGTCACCAATTTCCTCTCGCACCGACTCAAGCTTACTGGAATTGCGCCCGATGATGGCAACTCGGGCGCCTTCCTTGCAACAGGCCTTGGCCAATGCTTTACCTAGGCCATGACTGCCTCCGGTAATCGCTACGGTCTTGGAGGCCAGCTTCACCCTGTGAACCTCCTTGGATTATAGGAAGTTATACTTCAACCGAAGGCCATAAAAAGCTTGTGCGCCTCGTGTGACCCGCACATATTGTCTGGCAATAAATCCACTTGACTCAGATGAGTCGCTGTAAAACTGTTCGTCAGTGATATTTCTGCCGAAGAGCGTGACCTCATAGCGATCCTCCTTATCCACCATACTCAGCGAAAAATTCAAGAGCCCATACGAATCTTGCGCAAGCTGCGGGTCACCGTTAAGCGGAAAATTCACTTCGTCCTGCCATACGTAATTCAAGCTGCCATGGATATCAAATGACTGCCCGTCTATCGGGAATATGTGGCTGATACCTATGTTGTATGCGAGCTCAGGCGTGTTAGGTGCATTAGCCCCATCCATGTCAGTTTGCACAGCCGCGCTCGAGTCCGAGGTTACAATACCATTCGCATCCACGTTGCATCCCGTTTGGATAGTCTGTTCAGGCCAGCACGGTTGCAGCAACGCTTTGGTCTGTGCATCGAGATATGTGACCGCGGCAGAGATTCTTCCATGATCAGAATATGCCCAGAGCACATCGAGTTCTACACCAGAAATATCAAGGTCGCCTGCATTCAGATTTACGGTGGTAATGGTTCCTGGTAAAAGAGCAGATGTCTGCAGGTCCTCTACATCCTGCCAAAAAACTGCCGCGTTAAGCTTTAAGCTATCGTCCAACAACATGGATTTAACGCCAAATTCAAATGCTTCGGCCGTTGTGGGGTCGAGAAAGGCGGCGTCGGGATTTCCAGACGTGGCAAGATCTGCCCCTATGCCAACAAAGCTTCGGCTCGCAGTGGCATATAGATTAGAATTATCCATAAACTGCCAGGAGATACCCAGACGGGCAGACCAGTCACTGTGATCAGTATCCGCGCTACCAACAGTGTTCACTACTGGGGCTACAGGTGCAGTGAAGTTGACCACGTTTCTCTCGACATCAAAGTCTGAAATGCCTGCACTATCAAGAACCATATAGGTGGGGCTATTGTAGCTTACGTCAACCTCTTCATAAGTCCACCTATAGCCGCCATAGACATCCAGCGTTTCGGTAATATGGAAGGTACCATCAGCAAAAACTGAAAAAGCTGTCAGCTCGTCGGAGTTATCGGTTTGGACGGAAGTGGTATAACCCGTTCCATAGGTAGGGTCAAACGGGATGTAAACGGCATAACCTTCTTTAACGTTCTCTTCAAAATTTGTATAGAAAACACCTGCGGTCCAGTCAAGTTCTTGGCCGGTTTTTTCAAGCCTGAACTCTTGAGTGAAATACTCATTCTTAAATGGCCGTGACAAGGGAATATTGCTAGATGGCGTATTGCTGGTATGTGCCAGTGCAATGGGTAGGCCATAACCACCATTGGAAAGTTGCCCGGGTCCAGAGTCTATATCCGGATTGACAGCCTCATCCCACTCTCTATACGCGGTTATAGATATTGCTCTGAGTTCTTCGCTAACGTCCCATGTCAACTGAGCAGACGCGCCCCAACTATTGAACTCTTGTTTCGCGAAATCCGCATCATTGAGATTGATTTTGAACAGATCATCGATCACACGCTGCCCAAGCACCGGATCACCGCCGCCCTGCTGGATTACCCTTAAGTTTGATCCGGCAGCGGGAACACCGTCGAGCGAAGGTTCAGGCACCAAGGTAACCTGCGGGCTGAGCCCGTGCTCGGCGTCGCGATAATCCCCTGTCAGCAAAAGGTTCACCGAATCAGACAAATTCAGATCAAACTGCGCTCGCGCGCCCCAGGATTCAATGCCTCCACCGTCATCTCCCCCTGGATAAACGTTTTTGAGATGGCCATCCCTATCTTGATAGAACAGGTTTAGCGATGCAGCGGTCATTTCCGACAATGGCCCACTCAGTCTGGCACGATACAGTTGCTCATCGTCGTCGGTAAAACTGGTTTCTATATAGCCCTCCATTTCTGCACTTGGCCGTCTTGTAGTAACGTTAATTGCACCGGCTGTGGTGTTACGGCCGAATAGCGTACCCTGCGGGCCCCGCAATACCTCGATTCGCTCAATATCTGCCAGCTCAGAAATAAACTCTCCCGCTCTCGCCAGAGACACGCCATCAACAACCATCGCCACGCTCGGTTGAATCCCCCCTTCAAAGGTGTAAGAAGCTACACCGCGAATATTAAAGTTAGTGGATGAGGGAGCAAACCCTGCCTGGAAGTTGAGAGATGGCACCGCTTGAGCTAGTGAAACGGTCTCCGTGATGTATTGCTGGTCCAGATTCTCGGACGTTATTACCGACATCGAGATCGGCACATCTTGAAGACTTTGCTCACGCTTTTGAGCAGTTACAATGACTTCCTCAAGCTGCCCGAAGGCATGATTAGCCATGCCAAGGGAAAGTGTTAGACATCCAGATAAGCCAATAAGCTGTTTTATTACCGTTTTCATAAGGACTACCCCAATTTTATTGTTATAGAGCTGGGCTACAAAAAACGCGAGGCCCAATTTTAATACTTTACACTTGTGTATAGCGTAATTAATTTTTAACACTTATGTCAACTTAAATTGCCAAGCCAAGCTACCGACTGTCTATGCAAATAGGTCGGTACTGGCCCACAGGGGCTGCAATGTCATTGATGAATAAACTGTTGTCTGGGAGCCCAGGCACTAAAAGTCGCGGTCATCGATCTGCACAACGCTGTCCGACGAGCGCGATATCAATACGCATAACATGGGTGTTAATCAAGAGGAGAGGACCTCATCCTAATAATTGGAAAAGGCTACAGTGGCACTAATGCTAATAGTGGCACTACTGCGTATAAAAGTCGGATAGCCGCAGAATATTGCCCATGCCGCTTTTTTGGGGATCCAAAAAAGGTGCCGGCCAAACGATGGACCAGGCTATAAGCGTCAGAGGCGCTTATAGCCTAGCCGGTAAGGGCGACATTATCCGAGCTGTTATTCGGCTGCGAACTGATGCCATATAACTTGGCTAGCTGGGCCTTAGTTAGATAACTTAGGAATGGTATTAATGATTACAAATTCACGATACTTTTCTGGCATATACCAGTAGCCAGTGTATCCCTCCGGCACGATCAGCGAATCGCCCTTCTTGTATTCGACCTCTTCCCCATCGTCAGGGGTTAGAATAAGGCGCCCCTCCAAAACCTGGACATATTCATCATAGGGTAGGCCATCAATACGCACTCTTCCTGGGTCGACATCAAATACATATGCCGATATTTTTCCTTCGTGAAACAAATGGAAAGTGCTGTTTATTGTGCCTTCCGTCGATATTCCCTCATCGGTCGCTGTGGCAGGATCAGACGCAACTAGCCCCTGCCCCTCGAGAAAATGCCTGTGTATCGTAATGGGTAGTGCCGGCTTGCTAGAGTCTTGCGCTAACAAGTGTTGCGGCAACAGGGCACTAGCTCCTATAACCAGCGAAGCTATGGCAGCCAGTATGTTTGGGCATCTGAAGTGAATCATATTTATCTCCTAGTGTTGGTTCGTTAAGTACAAAAGGTCGCTACATCAGACCATTTTTCGCCTTGGCCTACAGGTCACCAAATTTTTACTCATGCCTTGGAAACTACTTGGGGTCCTGAGTAACAAAAAGCCTGAGGTGTCCTAACAGGGAATTCCCTCAACTGCAGTGGGTATATTGCTCTGTTTCAAAGAGTTCGGGATGCAGCATCAGGCGCGCCATTCCATTACCGCCCCTGCCACTCTGGCGCACGCTTTTCAGCAAAGGCCGTCGCGCCCTCAATGGCATCTTCACTGGAAAATACCGGTTTGAGATACTCAGCCTGCTTCTGCGCCGCCTCATCAAGTGTCCAGTCTTGCGCCTGACTCACGACCATCATGCTGGCAGCCACAGCCAGCGGGCCATTCGCCGCAATTTTCGCAGCCATTTCCTGCGCAGCCGCAAGCGCACAGCCACTGCCGACAACACGATTGATCAGGCCTAGTTCATAGGCACGCTCGGCCGCAATAAAGTCTCCCGTCAAGGCCAATTCCATAGCCACACGCTCGGGCATTTGCCTGGGAAGTCGATACAAGCCACCAGCGCCGGCGGCCAATCCTCGCTTGACTTCGGGTATGCCAAATTTGGCGTCATCGGCGGCGATAATTATGTCGCAGCTTATGACCATCTCCATACCCCCAGCGAGTGCATAACCCTCTACTGCCGCAATAATCGGCTTTTTAGCGCGGTACTCGGTTAAACCAGCAAACCCTCGGCCTTCGATATAAGGTGTCTCACCACGGACAAAGCCTTTCAGGTCCATACCCGAGCAGAAAGTACCTCCCGCGCCAGTAATAACGGCCACTCGTAGATTAGAATCACCCTCCAGCTGATCGATTGCAGCGCTTACTCCTTCAGCCAGCGCCTTATTGGCGGCATTTTTTGCCTTTGGCCGGTTCAGTGTTATCGTCAATACACCATTGTCGATATCAATAATCACTTCACTTTCGGATACCATGTTGATTCTCCTGAATCGGGTCACTTCAGCCCGCACTGTTTGTCGGCATGGGCACTCAAAGCCGGTTTATCCAGTCAACAATAACAGCGCTGCGATTGGCGTTAAGCTAAGCCGGTTTACCTGGCAGTCGAACGCGACATGCTCAGTCAATTTCTTTCTCCATATCGGTTTTCTAATAACTACCGTATCGTCGCTCGCAATAGCGATGCATAACTTTATTACAGCTCGCAGCTTTTGCGCCGAGTCAGTATCCAACGCCAGTAGCAGCACTCTCATTGGTGTTGAATTTAGCTTAACACTGATGTAAAGTTAAATGCAATCGGCGTGTTTACAACATGAATGTACCGGAACCCCCTATTTCCCTTGTATCAACAGGGGAAACAAATAAGGAAACACGAGCATGGCCCACTCTCCCATTGTTGCAATTGGCGCCAGTCACGCCTCTGTACAACTGGCAGCATCCTTACGGCAGGCGGGCTATTGCGGCGACTTAGTGATCGTAGGTGCAGAGCCCCACTTACCCTATAACCGGCCTCCGCTATCAAAAACCCTGCTAACCCAACAAGTCAGTTTCGACAAAACACTACTGAGACAGCAGAGTTTCTACGACCAGCACAATATTCAACTAAAGCTTGGCGCGCGGGTAAAAAGTATCTCTCGCAAATCTAATCAGGTCACCCTCGACAGTGACGAAACCATTGCCTATAGCAAACTTGTTATCGCTACCGGCGCGGACCCGATAATGTTGAATCTCCCCGGAGAACAGCTTGAGGGCATCGGCTACTTGCGCAACTACGACGACACCCAAACACTGATACCTTCTATTGAAGAGGGCAAGTCCGCAGTCGTAGTGGGCGGCGGCTATATCGGTCTCGAAACTGCTGCTGCTTTGCGCAAAGCAGGGATGATCGTCACCGTTGTTGAGGGTATGGAGCGAGTTTTGCAACGCGTCACGTCACCGGAAATTTCCGCTTTTTACACCAATGCTCATGTAACGCGTGGCGTTAATATCGTTACCAACGCCCAAGCCGTGGAGTTTGTCGGTCAACATCGGGTCGAAGCGGTAAAATGCAGTAATGGCGAATCCTATCCCGCCGATGTAGTTGTCATCGGCGTTGGCGTTCGCCCAAATACCGGCCTAGCCGCTGATGCCGGTTTAAACGTAACCAATGGAATAAATATTGATGAATTCGGTCGCACCGACGACCCCGATATATTCGCCATTGGTGACTGCACTAACTTCCCCTGCCACTTCACTAACACCCGCATGCGCCTGGAGTCAGTACCCAATGCAGTAGAGCAGGCTAAATCGGCAGCGGCTTATATATGTGGAGAAGAATTACCATACCGGGCACTGCCCTGGTTCTGGTCGGATCAATACGATATCAAACTGCAGATTGCCGGCATCAATACCGGTTTCGACGATATTGTGATCCTCGGCAATAGGGAAGATGAGCAATTCTCTGCCTGGTACTTCGCCGGCGATCGCCTTTTGGCGGTCGATGCAATCAATTCGACAAAAGATTTTATCAAAGCCAAACAACTATTAAGCGAAGGCCAAAGTATTTGCAAGCAAGCACTTAAACAAGATAACCACAAAAGTCATGGGTAACCAACAGTGATTAAGCTACGCATTATCGATGCTGACGGCAACGAATACGAAACTCAAACCGATATTGGTGGCAATCTTATGACGGTGGCGACCGACAATCTGATTCCTGGAATTGACGCCGAGTGCGGTGGTGCATGCTCATGCGCTACCTGCCACGTTTATATTAACGACCCCAAGCAATTACAATTGCTGGGCGAAAAAAGTGACATTGAACAAATGTTGCTCGACTGTCTGGAAACCAAAGGGGAAAATAGTAGACTGGCCTGTCAAGTAAATCTAACAGACAAGCAAGATGGTCTCGTGGTTCATATCGCCCCGCAAACATAGATAAGTAGAATTATGCGAGAAGAATGTAAAAGAGTAATTTTAGCTTGAGGTTGAGTAAAGAATAATGGCTTACAGTGACAAGAGATTGACCACCATCAAACTCGCTAAAGAATATATGAAGTTCTCTGCAGCGCATTTTACAATATTTTCTGCTCAGGAAAGAGAGCGCTTGCACGGCCATAACTTCACTGTCAAAGCGGAAATTCTAACTCCCGTAAGGGAGGACGGGCTAGCCTTTAACTATCGTATTTATAAAGACAAACTTAAGGCCTGTTGCCAGCAACTTGACGAATATGTGTTGATTCCACGGGAATCACCTTATCTCGAAATTGAGGAAGAGGCAGAGCAATATCGAATTCGTTTTAATAACGAAACCTTGTTTTTCCCTAAGTCGGATACCCTCTTATTGCCAATTCGAAACTCTACCGTTGAAGAGTACTCTTACTATCTTTTGAATTGTCTATTGCAATCGAGTAGCGATTTGGTCGACCTAGATATCCACAAAATTACCATTGAGGTATCATCGGGGCCAGGGCAGTCGGGTTCCAGCGAGTGGCTCAGTAATAAGGTTAAAAAGGGATAATACTCAATGCAACGAGCTTTGATTATAACCGGCGCGAGCAAAGGTATTGGCTACGCCACCGCGCGGCATTTTCGCCAGCAAGGCTATAAAGTCATCAATCTTTCGCGGACGGCGCCGTCGCAGGAAGGCATCGTCCATATTGTTACCGACCTATCTGATCCCGACTGGCTGTCAGCTTGCAGCGAGCAAATCTTGTCACTGACGGATGATTGCGAACAGATCGCTCTGATCCACTGTGCTGCCCTCCTCTATAAAGACAACCTAAATACCGTTTCTGTGGAATCCCTACAGGGCGTGATGCAAATTGGCATTATCGCGCCAGTGCAACTCAATCAATTATTGTTGCCCCGCATGAAGGCGGGGTCATCCATTATTTATGTGGGCTCTACGCTAAGTGAAAAGGCCGTGCCCAATGCCTTCTCTTATGTAGTATCAAAGCATGCCGTGGTCGGGGCAATGCGCTCTACCTGCCAAGATTTGGCGGGGACAGGCGTGCATACGGCCTGTGTCTGTCCGGGGTTTACCGATACCGAAATGCTCCGCGCCCACGTGGGGGAAAGCGAGGAGGTACTTGCTGCGATAGCGGAAGGGGTTACCTTTAAGCGTCTCGTTGACCCGGAGGAGATAGCGAGTGCGCTGTATTTTTGCACCGCCAATCCGGTGATCAATGGGGCTATCATTCACGCCAATCTCGGGCAGATTGAGTCCTAGCAATTAGCTAAGTTCATCTGCTTATCTGGCCCACAGCGCAACGCTTTTATAGGCTAGCAGTTTATTTTTACGACTAGGCTAACCGCATATTTCTGCGCAGAGGAGAGTATCTCAGCCTAATTGGCTAAAAACCTCACTGTTTATGTTGCGTTACCTCTAGCGGCCTCTTAGACTTGCTGAGGATCTCCGTTACAAAGACTATTATGTTGCCTGAAAGCGCCGCCAAAAATTCTATTGGCCTGGTAAAACCTCAATCTGCTGATATTACCCGGCCGCTCAAGCTCGCCTGTGGTGCAGTTTTGCCTAGCCACAAATTGGTCTTCGAAACCTATGGTGAACTCAATGCTGAACGCAATAATGCAATTTTAATATGCCATGCTCTCAGCGGTGATCACCATGCCGCTGGATTTCACGAAGGTGATGACAAGCCTGGATGGTGGGACCATTATATTGGCCCTGAAAAACCCATCGACAGCAATAAGTTTTTTATTGTCAGCGTCAATAATATTGGCAGTTGCTTTGGTAGCACCGGCCCCACCAGCATCAACCCTGAGACCGGTGAGGCTTGGGGTGCTACGTTTCCCTCACTGCGAGCCCGAGATTGGGTGGAGTCACAGAGATTGCTAATGGAGCATCTGCAAATTACCTGCTGGGCGGTGGTAATTGGTGCCAGCCTTGGCGGTATGCAGGCGATGCGCTGGTCCCTTGAGCATCCCGATATGGTGCGTCATGCCGTGGTAATTGCCTCGGCCATGAAACTAACAGCGCAAAATATCGCCTTTAATGAAATAGCGCGTCGGGCTATTAAGTCAGATCCCGACTTCTGCGATGGCAATTACCTGCAGCACAATAAAGTGCCTGCGCGGGGGTTAGCGTTAGCTCGTATGATTGGCCATGTCACTTATCTGTCGGACGAATTAATGGGGCAAAAATTTGGCCGCCAATTGCGCATCGGTGATCTTATTGAGAAAAATAACAATCCAATCGAATTTCAAGTAGAGAGCTATCTTAACTATCAGGGCGATAAGTTCTCTGATGCTTTCGACGCCAATTCTTATATTTTGATTACCAAAATGCTCGACTATTTTGATCTGTCGCGAGAATACAATAATGACCCAATTGCTGCCTTTGGCCATGCTAGCTGTGATTTCCTAGTGATTTCTTTTAGCAGTGATTGGCGTTTTGCCCCAGAGCGATCTCGGGAAATCACCGATGCGCTAATAGCAGCCAATAAGTCTGTGTCCTACGCAGAGATAGAATCAGATAAAGGCCATGATGCTTTTTTACTTCCCAATGCGCGCTACGAAGCGGCTCTCGGTAATTATCTGACTCGCATCGCCACACAACTGCAGGGTGCTGAATAATGAATCAGGACTTTGGTTTTATTAATGCTTGGATTGCTCCCCATTCAAAAGTACTCGATCTTGGCTGTGGTGAAGGGGACTTACTTTTGCAGCTTGAGCAACAGCATAATATTCTCGGCTACGGACTCGAGATTGATCCTCAAGCTATCAATCAGTGTATTGCCAAAGGCGTCAACGTTATCGAGCAGGACCTCAATAAAGGCCTGACAAATTTTGCTGACGGTAGTTTTGATACGGTGATCATGACTCAAGCACTACAGGCCATGCGCTATCCTCATTTAGTCTTGGATGAGATGCTACGCATTGGCCGCCAATGTATTATTACATTCCCCAACTTCGGTTACTGGGGAACTCGGGCCTATCTAAATTTTCGTGGCCGTATGCCCGTAACCAAACAACTTGCCTATCAGTGGTACGACACCCCCAATATTCACTTTTTTACCTATGCGGATTTTGAAGCTCTGTGCCGGGAGCGAAAAATTACTGTGTTGCACCGAAGATGCATGGCCGAAAAGTTTCCAGATAAACAGCTGATGAAGCTGTGGCCCAATTTATTCACCCAAACAGCGGTCTATCATTTGAGTCGATAATCACGGCAACCACAACCATTAGAGGTGCTAGACGATGAGATCATTAATACTGTCCGTATGCCTGATGATGGCTGGCTTTGGTCATGCTATCGAAGAAAAGCTCTACAAGCAGCACGGTGACTATAAAATTTTTTATAGTGCTTTCAATACCGCCTTTATCGCGCCAGAGATTGCCGTGGCCAACAACATCGTGCGTGGCAAAGATAAGGGGTTGGTAAATATTGCGGTGGTGCAGGAACTAGGCACGGGTTTGCCCGCCGTGATCACAGGGCGGGTATCAAATATCTTGCAACAAACGCAGGCGCTAGAATTTGTTGCCGTTCGCGAACAAAACACCATCTACTATCTGGCACCCTTTGAGTTCGATAACGAGGACTTTTTGACCTTTAAAATCAGGGTGTTGCCACAAGCCTCTGGGCCAGCACCGGTTTATCCCTATGATTTTAAATTTCAAAAGAAAATGTATATCGATTAGGCTCACAGTAGCCGATTAAATGGATCACTGAGAACAAGCTATTGACTGATAACAAACTTGTATTAGCCAGCGCCAATGCCGGCAAAATTAAAGAGCTTCAGCAAATGCTCGATAAACTGGGGATCGAGGTTATCCCCCAGTCTACGCTAAACGTCCCTGATATTGCCGAGACTGGACTGAGCTTTGTTGAGAATAGTCTGCTTAAAGCACGCAATGCAGCAGCTCTAACAAACCTCCCCGCGATTGCCGATGACAGTGGTTTAGAAGTGGATTTTTTACATGGTGCGCCAGGCATTTACTCCGCCCGATTTTCCGGGGAACATGCTACAGACGCCAGTAATCGAGAGAAATTATTGCAGTTGATGGTCGATGTGCCGCAAGAACAGCGCACCGCGCGCTATCAAACACTGATTGTTTATATGCGCCATGCTAACGACCCTACACCGATTATTTGTCAGGGCACCTGGGAGGGTAGCATTGCTAGCGATGAGAAAGGCGATGGCGGATTTGGTTATGACTCCATATTTCAGGTTGCCGAAACCAATTGCAGAGCAGCAGAATTGGATAAGGACACCAAAAACCGCTTGAGTCACCGCGGCAAAGCTATGGCTAACTTGCTATCAGAGTTGCAGCTAAGATAGCTTATGCTCAGCCTACCGCCACTGTCACTTTATGTGCATATTCCTTGGTGCATAAAAAAATGTCCTTACTGTGACTTTAATTCCCATCAGGCTACCACGACGATTCCGGAACAGGCCTATGTTCAAGCCTTGGTAAACGATCTCGAAGCAGATCTAGCTTGGGTGCAAGGGCGCACATTACAATCAATTTTTTTTGGTGGCGGTACTCCCAGTCTATTGTCGGGCGCTGCGATAGCTGAGATTCTAAATACGGCGGAGAAGCTTATCGGCTTTGACCCGGCCATTGAAATTACCCTGGAAGCCAATCCAGGCACCGCTGAGCAACAAAAGTTTGCCGATTTCCACAGTGCAGGGGTAAATCGATTATCCATCGGTGTCCAGAGTTTTAATGACCAACAGTTACAACAGCTAGGTCGAATTCATAATGGCAAAGACGCGCTTAAGGCAATTGATACAGCCAAAACAGCGGGCTTCAATAACTTTAATATTGATCTTATGCACGGCTTGCCGGCACAAACTATGGCCCAAGCTGAGGCTGATATTGAGCTAGCTATCCAGACTGGGGCACAGCATATCTCTTGGTATCAATTGACCATTGAACCCAATACCGAGTTTTATTCGCGCCCTCCTTTACTGCCCAGCGATGACCATCTTGCCGATATCCAAAACATCGGTAGCCAAAAACTTCAGCATGCATGCTTTAGTCAATATGAGGTCTCTGCTTTTGCACTGGATGGACAGCGATCAAAACACAATATGAATTACTGGCAGTTTGGTGACTATCTCGGCATTGGTGCCGGTGCGCATGGCAAGGTTACGCTGCCTGAACTTAATCAGGTGTTGCGCAGTAGTAAAACTCGTCAACCCGACCATTACTTAGCGCGCACTGAATCCGCTGTGGCTCAACAACAGTCGATAGCCCATGAGCAAATGGCACTTGAATTTATGATGAATGGTCTGCGCCTACGAGACGGCATACCAATCATGTACTTCCCTCATCGCACGGGGTTACCGACCTCGGCCGTGCAAACTCAAGTCGAGGAGCTTCAACGCAGCGGCTTGATGGCAACCGATGTAGACAATTATCGCGCCACCGATCTAGGTTATCAGTTTTTAAACACGCTATTGCAAAAATTTTAATTCATAGAGTGGCCGTGCTTCAGAGGCGTAGTGTAATTTGCTAAACTGCCGACCATCAGTTCAACGGTGAAATGATTCAACGCTATGACCACACCCAGCCAGCCAACAGCTGCTAATACAACAGATAACGCAAAATTACTGCGGTTGGCAACCTACGCCTCNATCACCGTGGCAATGATTTTGATTGTCGCTAAACTTATCGCTTGGGGTTTATCTGACTCTGTTAGCCTATTAGCCACATTAATCGATTCCGTACTCGATGCTCTGGCATCGTTGATTAATCTTATCGCTGTTCGACATGCCCTAACCCCAGCAGACAAAGAACATCGTTTTGGCCATGGCAAAGCTGAAGCACTGGCCGGACTGAGTCAGGCTATGTTTATTGCTGGCTCAGCCGGCTTCCTGCTTCTCGAAGCGGGCCGTAGACTTATCAATCCCATCGCAGTTGAAGCCACAGGTATCGGTATCGCGGTAATGCTATTTTCCATTGCGGCGACATTAGTGCTTTTGGGATTTCAGCAGTATGTTATCCGTAAAACCAACTCAACNGCNATTAAAGCCGATGCNTTGCACTANCGTACNGATCTNCTTGTTAATGGCAGTGTNATACTGGCNCTATGGCTTTCNGNACAAGGTTGGGCNGGNTTNGATGCCTTNTTTGCCTGNGCAATCGCANTCTANATNCTGCACAGTGCGTGGGAAATNATCTCAGTNTCNTACGATCATNTNATGGANCGCGAACTNCCNGATGANCANCGCGANAANATAGCNNACATCGTNTTNCAGCATAANAATGCGAATGGCTTGCATGACTTGCGCACCAGACATTCTGGCACCATGACATTTATCCANCTACATTTGGANATNGACGATAACCTCTCGTTACTTGAAGCACACAAAATTTCAGACGAGGTTGAGTTTAGCCTATTACAAGCGTTTCCCGATTCGGAGATTATTATCCATATTGACCCGCAGTCTGTGGTCGGTCATGAAGCCGTGGCAGATTTTAACTAAGTCAGTCATCAACCCCTCAATTTCCAGCGGTAATATTTAGCCGCCCAACGCAAAATGGTTTCGGGTACATGTTTGCGCTTCCACTCGCCGGCAATATATTTATTCGCTTCACTCAGAGTCGGGTAACTGTGAATAGTCGTTAATAGCTTATTGAGCCCAAGGTTGTGCTTCATGGCAGTGACAAACTCTGTAATCAATTCTCCCGCCTGTGGCCCTAAAATGGTAGCGCCCAAAATACGGTCTGTTCCCGGAGCCGTAAGTACTTTGATCTCGCCATTGGCATCGCCATCAACAATCGCTCGATCCAAGTCTGACAAGTCGTATGTAGTCACCTCGATCGCTATGCCTTGCTGTTCAGCCTCTAGCTCATTGAGGCCCACCCGCGCCAATGACGGATCAGTAAAAATCACCTGTGGCATTACCCGATAATCTGCAGCGAACTTTTTAAACTGTCCTACTAATGCATTAACTGAAGCAAACCAGGCTTGCTGACCCGCGGCATGGGTTAGCTGGTAAGGTCCGGCAACATCGCCACAAGCAAAGAGCGTTGGGCAACTGGTTTGCATATACTTATTAACCCTAACTGTGCCATCATCATTGAGTAATACCCCCAATTCCTCTAGGCCAAAACCATCCGTATTGGCCCGACGACCCACAGCGACCAAGACGCGATCAAAGTCCAGAGTAATCTGGTCAGCGACAGAATTGGACAGTGATGCCTGATATTGATGGTTGTGTACAGTAAAGGAATTAACTTTATAGTTCGAAAGTATGGTCACGCCTTCGTTAACTAATTGCTCACTAACACGCTGGGCAATATCCGCGTCTTCTCTCGGCAAAACACGAGACAGTTCCTCTACCAACGTCACCTTTGATCCAAGGCGCTGAAACGCTTGACCTAGCTCACAGCCAATAGCACCACCACCCAAAATTAGCAGACGTTCTGGCAATACTTGTAATTCCCAGAGATTTTNAGATGTCAGTGGTTCAACCATCTCAATACCGGGTATTGCCGGAATTATTGGACTGCCACCCGTGGCCAAGATAATTTTTTCTGCCGTTATCTGGCGGCCATCGATATCTACTTGCCATGGACTCACTAGCCTGGCACTACCCTGAATACAGTCCACACCCAACTGAGTGAANCGGTCGACAGAATCATGCGGTTCAATGGTCTTTATAACCTCTTGAACTCGGCTCATCACACGCCTGAAATCCACCGACGGTTTTGCCGTCTTGATTCCAAAGTCAGTGGCACGTTCAATTTCTTTGACTGATTTCGCCGCCCTTATTAACGCTTTACTGGGAACACAGCCGGTGTTGAGGCAGTCACCGCCCATTGCGGACTGCTCAACCAATATTACNNTTGACCTNAACGTTGCGGCTATGTAAGCGCTCACTAACCCTGCGCTACCGGCGCCGATAACCAATAAATTGGCATCGAATTTTTTAGGCCGCTGAAACCGCCTCAACTGCCTGTACTGTCCTACCTTTGCCAGCAAGTGACGGGCAATAAATGGGAAAAGCCCCAACAACGCAAAAGACAGGGCTAAGCTTGGCGTCAGAATTCCCTCCATTGAAAACGACTCCACAGCGCCGATGCTAGCCCCTGCATTAACATATACCGCTGTACCCGCAAGCATGCCAACCTGGCTCACCCAATAAAATGTTGTGGCCTTAATAGGCATAACACCCATGACAAGATTAATCGCCCAAAATGGAAACAGCGGAATAAGTCGCAGGCTAAAAAGATAAAAGCCGCCATCCTCAGCAACACCTTGATTGATCGTCGTTAGATAGCGGGAAAATTTGGATTGGACCCAATCTCGGAGCAGATACCTCGACAGCAAGAAAGCAATCGTTGCGCCGATAGCACTGGCAAAAGATACCAACAACAGGGCGATCCAAAAATCAAATATGATGCCGCCAATCATAGTTAGCAACGCAGCCCCTGGCAGTGATAAACCGGCAACTAAAATATACAGCGCAAAAAAAGTTAGCGCTGTTATCTGCGGCTGTTGCTGATAAAGGCTTTGAAAAAAGCCGATAGAGAGATACTGCTGAGCATCGAATAGTACATAGCTAATCATTGCAAGCAGTAGTAATACGGCAAACTTCTGAGCAGGCATAGTGCCCCCTAATTAAATACTAGCCAGTGAAACCTGCGGGAATTGACCACTGTTATAGTGTAAATCTTTTAACCTGATAGAGCATACCGTTTGTTTGGTTCGCAAACCTAATGCTATGATGCGCGAAAACCTATANCACAATTTTAACTTTTTCTCTGGAGACCCTTTGTAATGAGCGACAATATTGTTCATGTGACTGATGCTAGCTTTGAATCTGATGTACTACAGTCTGATATCCCCGCTCTGGTGGACTTTTGGGCAGAATGGTGCGGCCCCTGTAAGATGATTGCACCCATTCTCAACGAGATTGCTGATGAGTACTCGGGCAAAATAAAAATTTGCAAAGTAGACGTTGACAGTAATCCAGAGGCCGCGGCTAAATTTAATGTCCGTGGTATTCCAACGCTACTAGTCTTTAAAGGCGGTGCCGTTGAAGCGACCAAGGTAGGTGCACTATCGAAGGCACAGTTAACCGAATTTGTAGATGCTTTAATCTAATAATTGCCGTGGCCCCAACTTGGGGCCACAAAAATTCTCTTGCGCTTTGGAAAAGCAACGCTATACTTCGTATAAATTTCTTGTTTCACCTGTTCTGACGCTCCAATTACCTCACATTGCGCCACTAGCAGCGACACACTACCCAACTAATTTCACGACATTTAAGTTAAACGCTTCTTTCAATCCTATAGCAACGTAAAACCTCTTTATGAATTTATCCGAACTAAAACAAAAACCAATCGACGAACTTCTGGAAATGACTGCTGCTGCTGGACTCGACAATCTGGCGCGCTCACGCAAACAAGACATTATCTTTGCCCTGCTTAAAAAGCATGCCAAAGGTGGCGAAGACATTTACGGTGATGGGGTTTTAGAAATACTACCCGATGGTTTCGGTTTCCTGCGCTCAGCCGGCGCATCTTATCTAGCCGGAGCGGATGATATCTATGTCTCTCCTAGCCAGATTAGACGCTTTAACTTGCGCACTGGTGATGGTATCGCGGGCAAAATCCGACCGCCCAAGGATGGTGAACGCTACTTCGCCATGCTCAAGGTTGATGAGATAAACTTTGATGCGCCAGAGAATGCTCGCAACAAAATTCTTTTTGAAAATTTAACCCCGCTGTTCCCAGATCAGCCTCTTAGATTGGAAGCAGGCAATGGTTCCACAGAGGATTTGACTGGCCGCATTATTGATTTAGTTTCCCCCATCGGTAAGGGACAACGTGGTCTTATCGTAGCACCGCCGAAAGCCGGTAAAACCATTATGATGCAGAATATCGCTCAAGCGATTATTCGCAACAATCCTGAATGCTACATTATTGTTTTATTGATTGACGAGCGACCTGAAGAAGTGACCGAAATGCAGCGCACAGTGCGCGGTGAAGTGATTGCTTCAACATTTGATGAGCCACCGAATCGTCATGTGCAAGTAGCTGAAATGGTAATTGAAAAAGCTAAGCGCTTGGTTGAACACAAAAAAGATGTGGTTATTCTACTGGATTCGATTACCCGATTAGCTCGAGCTTACAACACAGTTATACCGTCGTCAGGTAAGGTGCTTACCGGTGGTGTTGATGCCCATGCGCTGGAAAAGCCGAAACGTTTCTTTGGTGCTGCACGTAATATCGAGCATGGCGGTAGCCTGAGTATTATCGCTACAGCTCTGGTCGACACCGGCTCTAAAATGGATGAAGTAATCTACGAAGAGTTTAAGGGCACCGGTAATATGGAATTGATTCTGGATCGCAAGATTGCAGAAAAACGTGTTTATCCGGCCATCAATGTGCGTCGCTCCGGCACTCGCCGCGAAGACTTGCTGATGGACGAAGCTGAACTACAGCGAGTGTGGATTTTGCGCAAATTACTTCATGATATGGAAGATCTGGCCGCAGCTGAATTTTTAGTTGAAAAGCTTAAGGGCTTTAAAAATAATGCTGAATTCTTTGGCGCCATGAAGCGCAAATAAGACAGTGCGCCAACAGTAAGGCAGCCTGCGTATCATAGGCTCTACAATAGAGATCTAGGCACAAGCGCTATGAGATATTCCGACCTTCGCGAGTTTATTGTTTTCCTCGAACAGCGGGGAGAGCTCGTGCGTATATCCCAAGAGATTGATCCCAACCTAGAAATGACCGAAATTAGCGATCGTACTTTGCGTGCAAAGGGCCCTGCCCTGCTATTTGAAAACCCCAAAGGCTTCGACACACCAGTATTGTGTAATTTATTTGGCACACCAGANCGTGTTGCTATGGGAATGGGTCAAGAAAGCGTTTCCGCACTGCGCGATATTGGAACTCTACTGGCCTTCCTCAAAGAACCAGAGCCACCGAAAGGGTTACGCGATCTCTGGGAAAAACGTCACGACTTTAAACAGGTGCTCAATATGCCTGTAAAAGTTGTTTCCAAAGCAGCGTGCCAGGAGGTTGTGGTTGAGGGAGACCAAGTAGACCTTGATCAACTACCAATACAAACCTGCTGGCCGGGCGATGTTGGCCCCCTTGTGACTTGGGCATTGGCAATTACTCGAGGACCAGAAAAGGAGCGGCAGAATCTCGGCATCTACCGCATGCAAAAGATTGCAAAAAACAAATTGATTATGCGTTGGTTGGCCCATCGTGGTGGCGCACTAGACTATCGCGACTTTCAGAAAAAGTATCCTGGTAAACCCTATCCTGTTGCCATCGCTTTAGGCGCCGACCCTGCAACTACNTTAGGTGCTGTCACGCCCGTACCTGATACCCTGTCTGAATATGCTTTTGCCGGCCTACTTAGAGGCGAAAAGACTCAGGTTGCCAAATGTATTGGCAGNGANCTGCAGGTGCCTGCGACGGCAGAATATATTCTCGAGGGNTTTTTACAGCCTGGCGAAGAGGCACAAGAGGGACCGTTTGGTGATCACACCGGCTACTACAATGAGGTGGAACGCTTTCCTGTATTTACCATTGATAGAATTACCCATCGCAAAAATCCGATCTATCACAGCACCTATACTGGTCGCCCGCCAGACGAACCAGCCATTTTAGGCGTGGCTCTCAACGAAGTTTTTGTGCCTATTTTGCAAAAACAATTTCCTGAAATAGTCGANTTTTATCTNCCTCCAGAGGGTTGCTCCTACCGCATGGCGGTAGTCAGCATGAAAAAACAATATCCTGGACATGCTAAACGCGTCATGTTGGGAGTGTGGTCGTTTTTGCGCCAATTTATGTATACCAAATTTGTTATCGTCACCGATGATGATGTCGATGTGCGTAATTGGGACGATGTTATTTGGGCCATGACCACAAGGATGGACCCAACCAGAGATACTGTTCTGGTCGATAATACGCCCATAGACTATTTGGACTTCGCCTCACCCGTTTCAGGTCTCGGCTCAAAGATGGGTATGGACGCGACAAATAAAATGCCCGGTGAAACCGATCGTGAATGGGGTGAGCCGATTGTAATGGATAAGGCGGTGCAACAGCGGATTGATAATTTATGGGATGAGCTAGGTATTAATCCCAAATAACTGTTTACTGCTGCTATAGGCTATATTCTGAGTAGACTGTGTAGCGTTTTTAGTAACACCAATTGTCTAATGCGCGGGAGCTTTCCGCGTCAAAAATGCAGACCTCTATTTAACCCTTGCTAGTTATCGCAACACGCAGAATCGTAGTCGCTATAAATCATAGTGGATAAAATGCCAAAATCTGTCTAAATTGAAGATAGTCGCAAAATAAGTACTTCAGCAATAACCAAAGGAATGGTGATGAAGAGATGGCGAAAATTCACACACCAATAATATCGTTTATACCGCTCCCCTTGAATGCAAGTAAGTGCAAGCCAAATAAGTGCANGCCAAAGTTGCATGAGATCTTGCTTATAGCATTGTGGCNGTTGCCATNTGAGCNGACCTTATANNCCAATCATCTCCAATTTCTGTTNTCAATTNCTGNGCANANCTTATGTATTGANAGGAATCAAACGCTGAGATGGTTTTACTGNATTTATGCTAGGTATACAGGGAATGTATATGGACATCATAAGAAATGAGAAGTTATGGAAAGTTTTTTGCGTGCACAACATATTGATTGCTATAGCCTTAAGCACAATCCTACTTCCAGTCTATTTGAGCGTACCGACCATTAGCTTACCGCTCGTTATAGTGGGAATCTCCATAGTACTGTTTTTATGGTTGATTTGGTCAGTACTGGTGTTTTGGCAATGCGCCCTGAGTTGTTCGTGGCTATATTGGGGATATTTTTCGCGCGAGAATTTTGTTTTAGTGGCGATCGCATCGGCAGCTAGCACTCTGAACTTACTGCTAGGCTAGCCAATTCAGGTTATATCTTATTTAAACTTTCGCTTTCGCGGTAAAGTGTTTCGTATTATCCATCTGACACAATTTCTTTAGAAATACAGTGCAATAAAACATCACAAAGAGTATTTTGCCCTGCAACAGCTTGTCCTTTTTGCTCAATGGCTAATAAACTGTATTCAATTTTTATAGGCTTGGACATGATTATATATCGCCGTGCAATGGCGTCGGAATTAAACGACCTCAAATCCTTTTTATTTGAGCATGGTACTAACCCATGGAATCACCTGCCAATTGATGGAGTGGATAAGGAATTTGCGTTGGTCACCAACGGCGCTGCCGAGATAATTGTCGCCGTCGAGAACGCTCGGTTTGTTGGCTTTGCGATTTTCTATCATCCTGACAGTCTGCCCAGTCAGTATCTGCAATATGCACAATCAAAGCCCACCATTTATATCGCTGAGGCTGTAGTGCATAAAGATTGCACTGGTCAAGGGATTGGATACCATTTGCTGTGCTCGATTATTGATCAGGCAGCTGATTTTAATGCCTCTCTACTNTTGATCGANCGCCATGAAGAAAATATGGCCTCCGCCGGAATGATGCGTAAAGCAGGGTTTGAGCTAGTAACAATATACAACGACCCTAAGCGCCGACATTATGGGAGCTGTAATACAGCAATTTTATGCCTTCAGTTAAATAGCGACGATAAGGTCTAACAACTGTTATGATCGTGGCACCAAATGTTAATCGCTTGCATAAACAATATGGTGTCATTTATGGCGGAATTAAAAACCCATCAAGGTAGCTGCCATTGCGGTACAATTAAATTCGAAATCGATGCACCCGCTGACTTACATGCCCACGCTTGCAACTGCTCCATTTGTGCCATCAGTGGTGGCGATCGCATGATCGTGCCTGCAGCGCGATTTCGTCTACTCTGTGGTGAAGAGGCAATTACCACCTATCAATTTAATACCAATATTGCTCAGCATACCTTCTGTCAGTATTGCGGTGTAAAACCATTTTATACGCCGCGCTCTAATCCTGATGGCTTAAGTATTAATATCAAATGCCTAGATAGAACCCATATTAATTCAATTGTTGTTGACCCTTTTGACGGTCAAAATTGGGAGCAAAATGCCGCTTCACTAGCGCATCTGTCTAAAGAAAAATAAATTAAGGTGACGTTTCCATGCCCGAACCTCAAGGCGATCGCGTTCAATCGAGAAGTCTATTTCATCTCTTTGCACAGAGACGATTTTTACCTTTTTTTATCACCCAATTTCTCGGCGCGCTAAATGATAATCTATTTAAAAATGCACTGTTGGTCATTGTGGTGAGTGGTGCTGTCGCTGGCTCGGATAGTAATACTAACTTTATAACCAATCTTGCCGCGGGCTTATTTATTCTGCCCTACTTTTTATTTTCTACAACTGCTGGCCAGCTGGCTGATCGATACGATAAAGCGCTTCTAATAAGACGTATTAAGATAGCTGAAATTATTCTGATGGTAGCGGGATGCTATGCATTATGGCGCGCTGATATTAATTTAATGCTGGGTATATTGTTTGCCCTTGGCGTGCAATCGGCTTTTTTTGGCCCTATAAAGTATGCCATTATCCCTCAGCATCTCAGCGCTGATGAACTGCTGGCCGGCAATGCACAGGTAGGCATGGGAACCTTCGTATCCATCCTAGTGGGTACTTTAATTGGCGGTTGGCTAGTAACCGCTGATCAAGGGCCAATGTATGTTGGCTTATTGGCCACCCTGTTTGCAGTTATTGGCTGGCTCAGCAGTCGGCATATTCCCAATGCCCCTGCAACCNCAGCNGCNCANCAGGGAACNCTAAGCTCTCAANCCATTGACNGTCGCACGAGGCAATTTAAAACTGGCNCGCAAGAANCCNACNGTTTTCTACTGCATTATTGCCATTTCTTGGTTCTGGTTATATGGCGGNAGNTTCCTCACNCAAGTACCCAATTACGCTGTTACAGTGCTTNAAGGGCANCCCACGTTGATTTCAATNTTACTTNGNGCCTTTATTGTTGGNGTGGCTATTGGCTCNNTGCTCTGTCATCGNCTGTCAAAAGGCCAGGTCGAACCTGGATTNGTGCCNATTGGNGGNNTGGGNTTNAGCGTCTTTGCCGTAGATCTGTTTTTTACTTCNGGNCTGTATCAGNCGGCNAATGCAGATTTATCNGCTGTTTTGCCGCTAACATTTATTGCNCTTACCGATGGCATCCATATTCTGTTGGATTTNATGTTTATCGGCATGTTCGGNGGNATGTTGGTNGTNCCGTTATACTCAATGATTCAGCAGCGCACTGAAGATNANACGCGAGCGCGTGTTTTATCNGTCAATAACATTATNAATGCCATCTTTATGGTANTAGGTGCNCTTTTGGGNATGCTCTTTCTNAGCATCCTAGGCTGGTCAATACCGCAATTCTTTTTGGCCGTNGCNTTNATGAATGCGGTATTTTTNAGCGCTATATTTGCNCTTGATAAAATCTTTATTGAGCGCGTAATGGCATGGGTTTCTAAATAACCCGCTTTTTANTAGTACGCAGTAGCAGAGGTNGTTAGCACCATAGGTGCGCNCACTTCCTCGCGCTTTACNACGCCNCAGAGTTGCTCAACCAGCTCCAAAGCAAAATCCAATGCTGTGCCAGGNCCCTGACTGGTCACGCAGTTACCATCTACCACCACTCTCGATTCACTATTGAGCTCTTTGGCGTCCATATTTTGTTGGAACATGGGGTGACCAGTGACCGTTTTACCCTGCAATAAGCCTTTAGCCCCGAGTACCAGCGCTGGCGCAGCACAAATTGCCCCATATAAACTACCCTTTGCCACTTGCGCTCGCAATAATGTCTCAAGTGGCTCACTCGCCGCCAGATGCTCTGCCCCTGGGATGCCGCCGGGTAATGCAATCAGATCCCAAGTGGCATCAATACAGCGGTCAATAGTACAATCTGCGGTGATAACAACGCCATGAGCGCCGGTGACTTGTTGAGCTCCAACACTGGCCACGGTGACGTCAACATCAGCCCTGCGCAGCACATCAATAATAGTGATTGCCTCAATCTCTTCACTGCCATCTGCAATAGCGACAAGCGCGGTCTTTGCCATGTGATTTCCCTTTTTATCAGCTGTAGGTATAGGTTACACTGTGCCGCAAATAAACGGAGCTGTCACGGGGTAGGAATGAAAATTTTTATACTGCAAACGCAGGATCAACGCATTCTAAACAATGATTTAGAGTGGAGTTCAGAAGCAGACCGCAATGCTATTTTCCACACGCCTCACAAAGATATCGCCATCAATCAATTAATTGAATTAAACGCCAAAGATATTTCTTTGCGTGCTAGCGTTGTTGAATGCGAGGCCGATAGCAAAGGGCGCCCAGTGCTCACCGTCGGACAGCAGGCTAGCAACGCCAATAGCACTGCCTCTGATCAATCTAACGCAGCCTGATTGAGTAATAGTCTGTGACTTTGCGTAGCAAACTTGCGAATCTCGCGGGTAAGGAAAAGGCACCTCTACTAACAGGTATTGTCAGGGGTATTGAAAAAGAGAGCTTACGAGTAAGCCCCGATGGTCACTTAGCTAAAACGCCCCACCCTGAAGCATTGGGCTCAGCATTGACCCATCCCTCTATCACCACCGACTATTCTGAGGCCTTGCTAGAATTTATTACTTCACCATCAGATTCTATTGATCAGGTGCTNGAGGAGCTCGATGAAATCCACCGCTTTACCTATCAACATATTGACGATGAACTGCTGTGGGTTAGCAGTATGCCCTGCCANCTAGGCGATGATAGTAGTATTCCGGTCGGCAAATACGGCANTTCAAATATTGGCAAAATGAAACAGATCTACCGAGTGGGTCTTGGTCATCGTTATGGTCGTTTGATGCAAACTATCGCCGGCATCCACTACAACTTTTCTATCCCAGACGCCTTATGGTTGGATTTGCAGGCGACTAGCGGCAATCAACAGTCATTGCAAGACTATAAGACCGCAGGTTATTTCAGCACTATTCGCAATTTCCGCCGTTATTCTTGGCTATTGCTGTATTTATTGGGTGCCGCACCAGCAGTTTGTAGGAGTTTTGTGCGCAACCGCCAGCATCGTCTGCAACAGGTGAGTGAGGATAGTCATAGTCTTTACACCCCCTATGCCACGTCATTGCGAATGGGAGACTTAGGCTATCAAAGCGATGCCCAGAGTTCGCTGATCGTCTGTTATAACAACCTCGAGCAGTATGTCAGTACCTTGCGCTCCGCACTACAGCAACCCTACCCCGCCTATGATCAAATCGGCCTTAAAGATGATCAAGGTAACTACAGGCAATTAAATACCGCGTTATTGCAAATTGAAAATGAGTTTTATAGTGCGATTCGGCCCAAACGGACTACTCATAGCGGTGACACACCGTTACAGGCACTCGAGGAACGCGGAGTGGAGTATATTGAGGTACGCTGCGTTGATCTAAACCCACTTATAACCGCTGGAATTGACGCTCAAACTATTCGTTTTCTCGATACATTTTTACTGTTCTGCTTACTCAGTGACAGCCCTGAAACCAATAATCAGGAATATAAAAATATAACCGAGAATATGCGCCGAACCGTCTATAACGGTCGCGATCCGAACGTTGAACTTTTGCAAGGCGAGAGTCCTGTGCCACTGCGAGACTGGGGAACCTCGTTGATTAACGCTATGACCGATGTGGCTAAAAGACTTGACGAGGCACATCAATCTGAGGACTACAGCGCGGCATTGACCACCATGCGGCAAAGGCTTGCTAGTGAGCAGGCAACCCCATCGGCAATGTTGCTTAAAGAAATGGCCGACAACAATGAAACCTACTATGCCATGGCCATGCGCAAGGCCTGTGAGCAACGCGACTATTTTCGCAATCAAAGCCCCAGTGCAGAGACCATGGCTAAATATCAGCAACTAGCAGTTGAGTCACGGCAGCAACAAATGGCAATAGAAGCGGGCGATCATATGTCATTCGATGAGTTTTTAGCCAACTACTAACGGCTTTAGCAAATGAACTACCTTGCTCATATTGCTCTTGCTGGCGGCGATGCACAACATCAGGTCGGTGGTTTGCTGGGCGACTTTATCCGCGGGCCATTAGTTGGCCAATTTTCGCCTCGCATTGAAGACGGTATCAAAGCACATCGTCAACTGGACGCCTATGTCGATCAGCAACCGGAACTTAAAGCCTTTCTACAACGCTTTAACAGCCCAATGCGCCGCTATGCCGGCATCGTTGCCGATATTTTTTATGACCATTTACTGGCCTCCGAATGGCACAGATATTATCGTCAGCCACTAGAACATTTTTGTCAGGATTTTTATCAACATCTCGCCATTTATCACCAGCAACTCCCGCCAAGAGCGCAGAGTTTTCTGCGGGACGCACCGCAGATAGGCTGGCTAGAGAGTTACGCCCAGCGGGACAGCTTGCCGTTAATATTGCAACGTATTGGCCAGCGCTTCCGCCGCCCGGTCGCGCTACAAGAAGCTCTGCCCGTTGTCGAACAGCATAGCGCCGCAATTGCTGATGAATTTCACCAGCTCTATCCGCGACTACAAGTTTTTATGCGTCACAGTTTGCACCAAATTGAATTACACTAAGCCCCTATTAACCCAGCAAGGAGAAGCCTGACTTGAAACTACCCAGTTACCGAATGGTGAATCTAGCGCAAGCGTTTGCCAGCCTAATGCTGATGATTATTGCTGTAGCCTATTTTGAAAACAGCCTGAAATTGGAACCCTGCTATTTATGCATGACACAACGCGCCTTTGTTATTGCCATCGGCATTATTTGTGCTCTCGCGGTAGTGCATAATCCACCGCGACGCGGCCAGCAGATTTATGCTGCCCTATCGATATGCATGGCGATAGCAGGTAGCTATTTTTCTGGCAAACAACTTTGGTTACAAAGTCTGCCCGAGGATCAGGTGCCCGCCTGCGGTATTCCCGTCGATTATCTATTCGATAGTTTTTCCGCAACCGAAGCCATAAGCATGTTACTGCGCGGTGATGGCAACTGCGCCGAAGTGCAATGGCAACTGATGGGTTTAAGTATGCCCGGCTGGGTTATGGTCAGCTTTATCGGCTTTGCCGTGCTCGGAGCAGTGCAATTTTTACGCAAGGCTTAAAATTGTCAGCGGCCCTGGCCGTGCTGGTATTGTTTCAGTGGTTGGGTAGTTTGTTATGCCAATATCTTTGGCTAGATTTACCCGCACCCTTGGTGGGTATGCTGCTTCTGCTGGCGCTGTTAACATTATGCCCAACCCTTTTGGTTTTTCTCGATAGGGTCAGTAATCTATTAATTCAACATCTGTCACTAATGTTTATCCCGCCATCCGTCGGTGCTTTTTTTCTCAGTGGGGCGATCTATCAACAATTTCCCTCGCTATTGGCCAGTATTGTCTTCAGCACCATGGCAACCATTTTATTTATGGCGGTGCTGATAAGGTTTTTGCCCAACGCGACGCAGGATAAATCTCAATAATGACTTGGTTAGATAACCAATGGTATGACATCAACATCAGCTCTTGGCTGGTATTATTGTCAATTGGTGGGTATATCATCGGCTTATGGGGTTATCGACGCAGCGCAGGAAACCCTCTATGCCATCCTCTATTAATCAGCACCCCCTTGGTGGCCGCTGCGCTATATCTTAGCAATATAGACTTNAACAGTTATTACGCNGGCAANGGTATTCTCAANTGGTTGCTTGGNCCCACCACTGTCGCNCTTGCNGTTCCNCTGGCACGNCAGATGCCACAATTGCCNCCATTACTNATCACNGTGCTGACCACAGTGATATTAGGCGGCTTGTTTGCCGTAATCTGCGCTGTGGCAATTGCCGCCGGCCTAGGTGNAGATCATGTGGTACTTCTGTCCCTAGCGGCGAAGTCCGTCACCACCCCTATAGCAGTCGGAATCACCGAGCAAATCGGTGGATTGGTCACCCTAATGGTGATGGTGGTGCTACTGACCGGTATTATCGGCATCTTGGTCGCCCAACGTATTTTTCGCTATCAACATATCGCTGACGAACGCTGGCAAGGCCTTATTTTAGGTGTCTCTGCTCATGCCATCGGCACCGCTAAAGCCTTTGAAAAAAGTCCTCGTTGCGGAGCTTTTGCTACACTNGGTATGGGACTCAATGGCATATGGACATCGATTTTTTTGCCTACCTTACTACCGTTATTAATCTTCTGAATATAGTTAATCTCTGGGTAAAAGAAGGTAAACTAATCATTCAAAGGAAGTGAACTGTGGAGATCGTTATGTTAGATAATTGCCAAACACTGCTAGATCACTGGGGTGGCGTCAATGAAATCATTGATCGCTGGCTCGAAGANCGCCGCGAGCTACTGGTCAAGTACTGTGAACTCAGCGAGATTCAGGCGTTTGATGGAGGTAATACGGAGCACGGTAATAAATTACAGGGCTTCTGTGAACTGATGGTGGACTATGTTTCAGTCGGTCATTTTGAAGTATTTGAACAACTCGCCAGTGAAGGTAAAGCTTTCAGCGACAATGAAGGACTGCGGGTTGGAGCGGANCTAGTAGAAGCTATTCAGCCCTCAACTGAGGCCCTGCTCGATTTTAATGACAAATACCTCGCCACAGACGATTTACAAGCATTGACGNNTGATCTATCGACAATTGGCGAAGTGCTGGCGCAACGATTCGAGTCTGAGGATAAAATGATTGAAGTNCTGCACAATGCCCATGTGCCAGCGTTACTAGAAGGGTCGCAGACAAACTCAGTCCAGTGATTAAATGCCCAGTACAGATATAAAGGTATAGGTATAAAAAAGCCCCGAGTAAACGGGGCTTTTTACATGCGTAATTAACACTTAACCGGCATCAGCGCCGACATTAGCTTGTAATAACTCCACTTCAAAAATCAGCGTAGCATTAGGGCCGATAGGACCTGTTCCACCTGGGCCATAGGCTAAATTGGCAGGAATATAAAGCTCCCATTTTGAGCCCTCTGGCATTAATTGAAGGGCCTCGGTCCAGCCAGCAATCACCTGAGTAACACCAAACTGTGCAGGTACACCGCGCTTGATCGAGCTATCAAATTCTGTGTTATCCAACAGGCGTCCGGCATAATGAACCTCAACGGTGCTATCAGCGGTTGGAATAGCGCCTGAGCCAGCAACCAAAACCTTGTACTGCAAACCAGAGTCAGTAGTAACAACACCTTCTTTGGCGCCATTTTCAGTCAAAAATGCACTGCCTGCCGCTAAATTTGCTTCTGCCTGCGCCTGCGTCTGTTGCTGTTGCATTTGCTGCATTTCTTCACGCTTGGCAGTCATTTGTGTTTCAAACGCAGCAATCGCCTCCTTAATCTGATCTTCAGGCAACTGTGGCTCAGCATTGGTCAGGCCATCTTGAAGTCCTTGCTGGAATGCAGCGATATCGATATCGATATCCATGGACTGGATATTTTTCCCATTATCCATACCGAGTAAATAGCTTATTTTTTGATCTTGAGTTTGCAAATCTGCCTCCTGAGGCTGGTTATTTATTTGATCACAGCCAACGAGAGTCAGTAACGCAGTCAGTGAAAGAAGTCGAAATAAAGTCATGGTATTCCCTTTTTTTAGCCTTAAGCATTAATTTTACGTGATTTATTGAATTTGGTTAATCGGTTTTTTGATAGATAAGATCCCATACCCCGTGGCCTAGACGCTCACCACGCCGCTCAAACTTGGTCATCGGCCGGTAAGCCGGCCTGAGCGCATAATTGCCGATGCCAGCAGTATTCTCAAACCCCTCCGCTTGATCCAATGTTTCTAACATCTGCTCGGCATAGGGTTGCCAGTCTGTGGCCATATGTAAAATACCGTTGCAGCGCAATTTGTTGCGCACCAGTTGGACAAATTGCGGCTGCACTATACGTCGTTTATTGTGCTTTTTCTTGTGCCAAGGATCAGGGAAATACAGCTGCAACCGATCGATGCTCTGGGGAGCAAGACAGTCCTCTAATACATCGTTAGCATCGGCCAGATAGACTCTTAGATTATCAATGCCCTGAGCTTGAGCTGCATTGATAAGAGTTCCAACACCTGGGGGATGAACCTCAATACCGATAAAATCAGTGTCCGGAGCGGCCGCAGCCATCTGCAGTAATGAGTCGCCCATACCAAAACCGATTTCCACTACCTTAGGACCACTGCGGCCGAACACGGCCTTAATATCGATAGCACCATCGGCCAACTTAAGGCCATAGTGCCGCCAGCCTGTATCAAATGCTTTGCGTTGCGCCTCAGTCATTCGACCGGCACGAACCACATAGCTGCGAATAGATTTTTTCCGATACTCTGGCCTGATATCCATTAACTATGACCTTTTTGCGGCACTAAATAACAGTAACCAGCCAATAATTAATGCGCAGCCACCCATTGGTGTCACCATACCCAGCATACTGATACCGGTAAACACCAACAAATAGAGAGAACCAGAGAAAAGTAGCATACCGATCAACAAAAAGTACGCGGCCCAAGTTTGCCGCTGTTGGTCGAGCAAATGATCCGGCAAAGCGATAATGCCGAGTAGAGCCAATGTATGTAGGAATTGGTAGAGTAGCGCGGTACGTATGGCTGACATAGACTTTACTGACAGGCTCGACTCCAAGCTATGGGCAGCGAAAGCCCCCATCACAACACAGAACATGCCGCTTAGAGCAATAATTTTTATCCACTTCAGTTTGTTCATAGCACCTTATTTAAGAGCAATAAAAAAGCCGCAGTGGAAAGGTACCGATCCAGTGCGGCTTAGCAATCTCTTGGCGTTAGTTAGGCTTCCATCGCGACACGAACTTTCTTCATAGCATTTTTTTCCAACTGACGAATACGTTCAGCTGAAACACCGTATTCATCAGCCAGCTGATGCAATGTGGCTTTTTTATCATCTAACCAACGGCGTTGGAGGATAGCCTGACTGCGCTCATCGAGCATTTTTACCGCCTCGGCCAAACGCAGGTTATTGTCGCCTTCGTAGTTCTCGCTCTCAACCAGCTGCGCCGGATCAGCGCCTTTATCTTCAAGGTACAACGCTGGAGCGTAGGCAACAGTATCCTCATCTTCGTCTGCCGGCGCATCAAAAGCTGAGTCCCGAGCGGTAAGACGCATCTCCATTTCCATAACGTCTTTAACTTCCACACCCAAATCTTCCGCCACAGCCTTGNCCTCGTCGGCTGTCAGCCACTGAAGCTGCTTTTTGGCACTGCGCAGGTTGAAAAATAATTTGCGCTGAGACTTGGTCGTGGCAATTTTTACAATTCGCCAGTTGCGTAGGATAAATTCATGGATCTCTGCTTTGATCCAGTGCACTGCAAAAGAGACAACACGCACGCCTTTTTCAGGATTAAACCGACGCACCGCTTTCATTAACCCTACATTACCTTCTTGAATAAGGTCAGCTAAGGGCAAACCATAACCGCTGTAGGAGCGCGCAATATGAACGACAAAGCGCAGATGCGACATAACCAATCGACGTGCTGCATCGAGGTCCTCTTCATAGTAAAGTGCTTCGCCCAATGATCTCTCCTCTTCAACACTAAGAATAGGCACAGTCGCCGTGCCCTGAATGTAGGCATTCAGGTTAGCGCCTGGGGTCATCCACTCCATTGTTTGAAGGGCTTTAGTCATTGTTCTCTCTTTTACAACACGATCGTAAATCTCGATCAGCGATTTTAACATTAAACGTTTATCCGTGCCTAGCCCCTGAAAGTTAGTCAACCAGAGGGGTTAAAGCAACCTTTTATATTGTTCGAATTATACTGTGCGAACGCTATTTTGGTTCGATATCTTTTAAATGTTTGCTCACCGCTATCCAAGCGCCAGCAAGTCCGAAAAAGCCACCTAGACACATAAGTAGCAAAAAACGTAAAAAACCGAATCCGGCTAAACGATAATGGCTCTGGTAAAGATCGGCTAGGTCAGCAATCGAACTAGCGATCCACAGCAGACTAGAATAAAGCATAATCGATGCGAGCAATGCACCAAATAAGCCAAGTAACACGCCATTATAGAGAAATGGGCGCCGCACATAGGCATTGGTACCACCGACAAGTTTAACCACAATAATTTCATCGCGGCGGCTCTGAATAGCTAGGCGAATGGTATTGCCTATAACTAATAACACACCCAAACCCAATGTGGCGCCTAAGGCCAATACAATTTTTTGGCCCATTTCTGTCAGACTGTGTAACCGCTGTAGCCACTGCATATCGATCTGCACATCATCGACATTGGGCAACTCTTTGAGCGAGGCTAATAACTGCTCCGTTTGCAACATGTCGATAGACTCTGAGACCACTGGTTGCACCAAAAATACCGCTGGTAATGGATTGTCCTCAAGATAGCGCAGAGCAGACCCAAATCCAGATAAAGCCTTAAACTCTAACAGCGCCTGTTTGGCCGAAATATAGGTAGTGGAGTTGACCGCTGGCAAAGTATCCAGCGCATCTTGCAGATTCTCGATGGCTTGTGGCTGAGCATCTCTTTGCACGTAAACGGTGATCTGCGCTGAGGATTCAAAATTGCTCCCCAGCCGCTGAATATTTTCCACTGCAAGATAGAGCGCGGAGGGTAATGCTAGGGCAATGGCAATCACCGCGACCGTCATTATGGTCTGCACTGGTTCTCGCAGCATTTTACTCAGGCTGATGCGAATGGTGTCTCGATGGTGCGATTTATAGCCACGCCAACGATCAGTGATCTTGATTTTCTGTCCGCTGGCACCGCGTTGCGCGCCCTCTCTAGACCGATCAGTAGCCGCCATAACTCGCTCCATCATCAATCATCGCACCATCGTCAAGACGCATAATTCGTAACTGCATACGATTAATTAAATTAACATCATGAGTGGCTATTAACACCGTGACACCAACATTTTGAAACCGTCGGAAAAGCGCCATAATCTCGGTAGAAAGCTCTGGATCCAAATTACCCGTGGGCTCATCCGCCAACAGAATACGAGGTTTATGTACCACCGCACGAGCAATACCGACACGTTGTTGCTCACCACCAGACAGAGCAACAGGCTTTTGTTGCTCTCGGTCGAGCAGCCCAACGCCATCTAGAGCCGCCCGCACACGACGGCCAATTTCATTGGCTGGGTAACCCGAAACCTGCAATGGCAGAGCGACATTATCAAATACGGTGCGATCCAATAACAGCTGGTGGTTTTGGAATACCACGCCAACCTGACGGCGGTAGATAGGTATTTGCGAATTGGGTAAGCGATTTAAGTTTTTACCATTAATCAATAAATTGCCCGACGTTGGTCGCTCCATTAGCATCAACATTTTAAGCAAGGTGCTTTTGCCAGCACCTGAATGACCGGTTAGAAAAGCCATTTCGCCGGCACCCATCTCAAAACTGACATTCTTAAGTGCTTCAAAACCACCGGGGTAGCGTTTACTTAAATTATCAAAACGAATCATATTACTCACTCACCCGGCTCTGAGTTTAACAGCGCTTGGACAAAATCACTGGCAACAAAAGGCTGCAAATCCTCCTGCGCTTCACCGACGCCAATAAAGCGAATTGGCACCGAGAATTTATCGGCCAACGCGAAAATTATCCCGCCCTTGGCGGTGCCATCGAGTTTGGTCAGCACAATGCCTGTAACACCAATCGCATCATTGAACTCAGCCATTTGTGCCATGGCATTTTGTCCGGTCCCAGCATCGAGCACCAATAGCACTTCGTGAGGCGCAGCAGCATCCAACTTGCCAGCGACCCGTTTAACCTTTTCAAGCTCCGCCATTAGGTTGCCTTTATTGTGCAGTCGCCCGGCAGTATCAGCGAGAATAACATCAGCGCCACGGGATTTTGCCGCTTGAATACCATCAAAAATAACCGAGGCGCTATCCGCACCGGTGTGCTGTGCGATTACCGGCACATGGTTACGCTCACCCCAGACTTGCAGCTGCTCAACAGCGGCAGCTCGGAAAGTATCTCCTGCCGCCAACATCACTGATTTGCCCTGCTGCTGCAGACGGCTGGCGATTTTACCAATGGTGGTGGTTTTACCGACGCCATTGACGCCAATAACTAAAATAACATGNGGCTGTTGCGTAGCTGAAANATCTAANGGTATTTCACAGGGCTTGAGTTTAGNGGTCAGTATCTCTTGGAGCGCAATATGCAGCGCATCACTGTCNTTNAGNTCCTTGCGATTCAAGCGCTCAGTAATTTCAGCCAAAATAGCGGCCGTTGCATCAATGCCGACATCGGCCATTAATAACAGTGTTTCGAGCTCTTCAAGNNACTCATCATCAATGGCCTTACCGCCCAGAAACAGACTGCCAATGCCCTCTCCGGTGCGAGATAATGCGTGGCGCATCCGCTGCATAAGGCCCTTCTTTGTAGCCGATGGTAGCGCCGGCGTCTGCAGATCTCTTGAGTCGACGTCTGCTGCAGAGGCGTTTGCATCCGCCGTCAATGTGCTACCGCGCTTAAACCGATCAAAAAAAGATTTTTTCTTCGCATCGGTGGTTGAATTATCTGGTGTTGGAGAATCCATCAAGGTTCTTATATAAGGGTTATTAAGATCTAGTGTATCCTACCATCCAGCCCAAACAAAGTGCCTAAAAGTCGCAACGCGGGAGTGTTTCATTGTCTAGCAAAAGAACTCGAGCCAATAGCGTACATAAACTTAGAATTATTGGCGGGCAATGGCGTAGCCGGCAAATTAGTTTTGCCTCCGCGCCAGGTCTGCGGCCTACTGGCGATCGTATTCGCGAAACTGTTTTTAACTGGCTAGCGCCTTATACCCCTGGCGCACGCTGCCTCGATCTATTCGCCGGATCCGGCGCTCTGGGTCTAGAAGCGCTGTCTCGCGGAGCCGTCAGTTGCACTGCACTGGAGTTGGATAGTGCCGCGGCAAGCCAACTACGAGACAATAAGCGAACCCTAAATGCCGAGCAATTGACCATTCTGGAAGTCAATACTGTGCAGTATTTACGGCACAACAGCTTAACGCAGACATTTGATATTATCTTTATCGACCCACCTTTCGACGGCCAATTGCATAGCGAAATTTGCGCAACCCTACAGGCGAATAACTGGTTGGCTAAGGACGCCATTATTTACTGTGAATTGCCCGCTTCCGATATTAAATTTAAAGCACCACCGAGTTGGAGGAAATTACAGGAAAAACTTGCGGGCGAGGTCAAATATTGCCTGTATTCTCCGATTGAGCCCAAAGACTAATTTCAGTACTATGCCCAACCCTGACGACTGTGCGAGACGCCAACAATGAAAACAATTGTCTACCCTGGAACCTTCGATCCAATCACCAATGGCCATATCGACCTTGTGGAACGCTGCGCCAAGTTATTTGGCAAAGTGGTAATTGGTATCGCTGCTAGTCAGCGCAAGGGACCGCTATTTACGGTAGAAGAGCGCATTGAATTAGCATCAGAAGCATTGCAACATATACCCAATGTTGAAATCCGTGGCTTTGATTATCTGCTGGTCAACTTTGTCAAAGACTGTGAAGCTGATGCAGTGATGCGTGGCCTTAGAGCGGTTTCGGACTTCGAGTATGAATTCCAGCTTGCCAATATGAATCGGGCATTAGCGCCTGATATCGAGAGTATTTTTCTTACGCCCGCGGAACGCTTCTCGTATATTTCGTCGTCCTTGGTAAGAGAGATATCCTCTCTGGACGGTGATGTATCAAAATTTGTGCCAGTCAATGTCGCCAATGCGCTGATGGCTAAGCACAAATCACTTAAGAGCTAAACTTAACCGCTAGGCTGATAAGCTAAAAAAATAGCGCTAGCGCTGACAACGGGAACAAAAAACAGAGCTGCGCTGACCCAGCTTAATGTCCTTTAATAGGCTACCGCAATGAGTGCAGGGTAATCCTCCACGACCATAGACCGACAAGGTTTGCTGGAAATATCCGGGCTCACCATTACCATTAACAAAGTCTCGTAATGTCGTACCGCCCTGCTTAATAGCCGCCTCAAGCACATCTTTAATATGACGACTTAAAATATCGTAGCGCTGCCTAGAAATTTTTCCTGCGGCGCGATCAGGCCTTATACCACTGCGGAACAACGCCTCGGACGCATAGATATTACCCACNCCCACCACCGTGTGGTTATCCATNATAAAAGGCTTTACNGCNATTTTTCGCGNGCGCGATAGNTGATAGAGCCTGTCGCCATCAAATGCTGACGACAGTGGCTCAGGTCCCAGCTTGGCCAACTGACTGTGTTCTGACTCCGACCACAGCCAACAGCCAAAACGGCGTGGATCGTGATAGCGTAGCACCGCGCCATTATCCATCTGCATCTCAATATGATCGTGTTTACGCCAATCGGACCCAGCAACCACTAGACGCAGACTACCGCTCATACCGAGGTGGACCAACATTGAGCCATGATCTAGCTGCATAATGATATATTTGGCTCGCCTATGCATGGAGTGAAGTTTTTGACCTTTGACAATATCGGCTAGTCGAGGAGTCACCGGCCAGCGCAACGACGGCTGACGCACACTGAGCTGATTAATCAGCGCATTGGTAAGTGGGGGAGAAATCCCCCGAAGTGTCGTCTCTACTTCTGGTAATTCCGGCATTATCGGGTCTCAGATAGAATAATTTTTACCATGCGCAATTACTTTACTGGCGTATACTCAAACAAGTTGCCAGAATAGCATACAGCCGGTGCGGTAAAAGCGTTGCAATCACTAGCATTTTTCAAAAAAACCAGTAGAATGCGGCTCTCGGTGACTCAGCAGTTCTATTGAAAGGTACGACAGAAGATGGCATTAGGCAAAAGACGTAAAGCAGAAGACGAATCCCAGATCGACATGACGCCTATGCTTGATGTCGTGTTCATTATGTTGATCTTCTTTATTGTGACCGCTTCGTTCGTCAATGAGTCAGGCCTTGGCGTTAACCGCCCACCAACCTCTGATCAGCCGCCACCAGATTCGGAAAATACCAATATTGTCTTCCGTATTTCGGAGAGCAACGAACTTATGCTCGAAGGTCGCCGCATCGATATTCGCTCGGTTCGAGCTAATGTTGAGAGAATGCACGCTGAGAAACCAGAGGCCAAAGTCGTGGTCAGTGCTCACCCGAAATCTAAAACTGAGTTATTCGCCCAGATCTCCGATCAGGCCCGAGAAGCCGGTGTTTACGATATTTCCCTTTCTACAGACGAATAACCTAAGCTAAATAGGTTGAGCTAGTTTGGTCAAAGCCACTTTTGGCCGTTGAAAGTGGGCATTGGTGATAGCGGATACGTCAGATACCCGTAACAATCTTTAGTGGTCGAGCAACCATAGTTATAACCCCTCGAAAGTTATAACGCCTCGATCTCCCCACGACTGTCTACGCCCTTATAGTCTTTCCCGCATATCCGCACGGCTAGCTTGTCATTCACCTTTTTAGTGTTGTAATTGGTTGGCAATCTGACAAGATACCGATTAACACCACCTCGGTAGTAAACTAATCCAAACCATAACTCTTATTGCGGAACCACCCATGGGGCAGTCAACAGCCATTTTCGATCAATCAACGATTTCAGCCATTCGCAAAAACCTGCTGCCATTTAACGCCAAGCTGCCATTGGTAACCTCAGCAAATGCTGAGCTTTTGCAATATCTCAACTTTTATCAGCTCCCCCAACCACACAGAGAGCTTAAGCTGGGCATCGGCACAGTAGAGTCAGACCAACAATCAGTGGTGGCCATAAGCTGGGCACCGAAACATGCCAATGGCTCAGTAATTGTCGTGCATGGTTATATGGATCACACGGGTCTTTTTCGTCATTTAATTGACCATCTTCTGCAATGTCAGCTCAATGTAATCTGTTTTGATTTGCCTGGGCATGGTCTATCAACCGGCCAACCGGGCTTTATTTCAGACTACAGCGATTACGTCAGCGCACTTGATCATGTCATCGCGGCCAGTCGATCACTGTTTGATGGGCCACTGCAGGCCGTTGGCCAAAGCATGGGTGGAGCAATACTGCTTAAGCACCTGATGGCACAAAACAGTCCTTCACCGTATCCGTTTACCCGAGTGAATTTACTAGC
The DNA here is from genome assembly GCA_002685715.1 of Porticoccaceae bacterium. Classification (GTDB taxonomy): domain Bacteria; phylum Pseudomonadota; class Gammaproteobacteria; order Pseudomonadales; family Porticoccaceae; genus HTCC2207. Next base: position 113,908 of record NYXU01000002.1, read on the forward strand.
ACCACTGCTTGAGCCAAGCGGCTGGTCGATAAAACGTCGTCTCTTTCTGATTACCAAAGGTTTCCGCAAGTCATCAAAGCGACAATTTCGTCCCAGCTCCTATGACCAGACATTTCTCCAGTTCGTAAAACAGCAAGACCCTTTTCAGCCTAGAACTGTGCCTATGGCGTGGGTCGGTGCACTGGATAAGTGGATTAACGAATTTAACGCCTTTGAGGGTAGCGATAGGCCGATTAATTTAATTCAAGGCAGTGGTGATAAGACTCTGAATTGGCAATATAACCTGCAACAGTTTCAACACAAACTAAGCGGGCTTGAGGTGCAACTAATCGCTCAGGCCAACCACCATCTGGTTAATGAAATAGAGCCTCTGCGTCAGGAAATATTTGCCGCCCTCAAACTGTAGAATATTTCTTTAACTGCTAGGCACGGTCCTAGTATTGCCATTGTCATCAATAGCAACAAACACAAACTCACCCTCAGTTACCTTGCATAACTCAGTGTCCTGACGATCACTAATCCAAGCCTCAATAGAAATGCTAATCGAGCTGGTACCCACTGAAGTAACATTGGCATAGCAACCCACCACCGCACCCACGGGCACAGGGTTAAGAAACGACATGCTACTAATCGCTACCGTTGCCACTCTTCCCTTGGCAACTCTGCCGGCTAAAATGCCACCGGCCAGATCCATTTGACTGAGTAACCAACCGCCAAAAATATCACCGTTGGCATTCGCCTCACGAGGCATAGCAATCACCTGCGAAATCAGCGCGCCAATAGGTTTAGGGGATTCATTAATATTATTCATTGGGCTGTTATCTCATCCATTAGTTATAAATTATGCTCGGCAACCAAGTAGCAATTTGCGGCCATATGGAAAGCAACAGCATAAGGAATAATTGAAATAGTATAAAGGGTGCTACACCGCGATACATATCGGAGGTTTCAACCGTATCTGGCGCCACGCCACGTAAATAAAATAGTGCAAAACCAAAGGGTGGGGTTAAAAACGATGTTTGCAGGTTAATGGCAATCATCACACCCAACCAAATAGGATCCAAACCCATCGCTAATAATACTGGGGCAACGATAGGCACCACCACAAAGGTGATTTCAATAAAATCCAGAATAAAGCCAAGCAAAAAGATCACCAACATCACCAGCAATGTTGCCGCAACAACACCCCCGGGCAATCCAGCAAAAAACTGCTCAACTAATTCTTCACCACCAAAGCCTCGAAAAACCAGCGAAAATACCGCGGCACCAATTAATATTAAAAACACCATGGAAGTGACTTCTGTGGTGCTCTGCACCACCTCTCTTAAACGGGCGATACTTAATTGCCCTTTGATGGCAGCCAACACAGTTGCACCAAAGGCACCGACGCCCGCCGCTTCTGTGGGCGTAGCCGCACCGGCAAGAATGGAGCCGAGTACCGCGACAATAAGAATAACCGGCGGCAATAGGTTACGCATAACCTTGGCCAAACTATGATTTGCAGAAACCGCATCCTCTGTTTCAGGTAGCGATGGTCGCGCCAGAAAAATCATATAAAGACAGTACATCACAACCAGAATCAATCCGGGAATCAATGCCCCGACAAACAGATCACCGATTGACACTGTTTTAGGGGTAAAAATACCCATATTTAATTGTGCTTGCTGATAGGCACTCGACAACGTGTCGCCGAGCAACACCAATGCAATAGATGGGGGAATAATCTGTCCCAACGTACCGGTCGCAGCAATAACCCCAGTTGCCTGCGCGGGGCTATAGCCTCGTTTAAGCATAGTCGGCAATGACATAAGGCCCATGGTTACCACCGTGGCACCGACAATCCCCGTGCTGGCCGCCAACAGCGCCCCTACCAAAACCACCGAAATACCCAGCCCGCTGCGAAAGCGACCAAATAAATCCGCCATGCTTTCCAGCAAATCCTCAGAGAGCCGCGACTTTTCTAGCATTACTCCCATCAGAATAAAGAGCGGGACGGCAATTAATGTAGTGTTCTCCATGGTGCCAAACAGACGATTGGGCAGCGCCTGCAGAAACGCCATATCAAAATGGCCTGTTAGACTGCCCACCGCAGCAAATAATAATGCCGTTCCAGCAAGAGACAATGCCACCGGATAACCGGCCATCAACACCAGACAAACCGTGACAAACATCAAAAAGGGAATCATCTCAGCCATTACAGAAAGGTCTCGGCCTCAGTGTCGGATTCAGGCCCAACTGCATGCCCTCTAAGAACCATCAGCGCTTTAAGCAACTCGGCAATTGCCTGCAATAACAATGTCACCGGCATAATTAACATCAGCGTTTTAAGCAAATAGACCGCGGCGATACCATCGTTCTCAGAGGAGCCTTCAGCGATAGTCCAGCTCGCCAACACATAGTCCCAACAACTAATAAAAATAAACAGACAAAATGGCACTAAAAACACTAGGCCACCGATCAAATCAACCATTGCTTGCTGACGCACAGAGTAATTGCGATAAAAAATATCCACCCGTACATGGCCGCCGCGTTTCAAGGTAAACGCTAAGCCAAGCATAAAGACCATGGCGTGTAAGTAGGTGACCGATTCTTGCAAGGCAATGGATCCCAACCCAAGAAAGTATCGACCCACTACAATGCTCACCACTAAGACCACCATAACCATGGTCAGCCAAGCTAAGGCGCGGCCAATTGTCTCAGTAAACTGGTCTATCCAGTCAATAAGGATATTTGTTTTATGCAACATAAGCATGCCATACAAAAGAAGCAGAGTATCATAGCCGTAAACTGTGTGCTTGTGGCAGAAAGCNATTAATATATNGCATNGANATTAAAGATTATTNTTTTGCTGTCGATNNTANGTTCAGGANAAAAAGTAACGTCGCNNAACAGCGANANAGGATTGCNTGNAATAATTAGCAGTGATCTCGANGACGATCATTAAACGGTGANAGANATGCCAGCAACAGACATCAGAGTGGATAGCGCCGATACCATTCCGGTAAGGCAACCAGTTGATACTGCGCCAGCGGTAGAGGCTAATAGNGCCCCCGCTAAAAGCGACCCGCCGCCTACCNAAGTCATCACCGCACAAGAAATTAGCGCGGAGGCCGCTTCACGCAAAGACCATACCTTAGATATCTTGAGCGATCTGAACCAGCAATTAGATGAAGCCATTGAGACGCTAAACGCTGCTGTCAAAGAGAGTCCCACAGCGCTAAGTTTTTCTCGAGACGATTCCTCTAATCGCTTTGTGGTTCAAGTTACCGATACAGAGACAGGCGAGGTGATCCGCAATCTTCCAGGTGAGGCTGTATTGCGTGTTGCTCGNCAATTGGAGTCGTTAAAAGGNGTTCTCTTTGATGAACTGTTTTAACCTGCTNCCGAGTGGTAATTAAAGACACTCCTCTGGACCCCTAACAACGCCCTGCCGGATTCCCGACAGGCGACGCTGATATGCGGCAAATATCGGCAAAAAATCGGCAAATATCTGCCACCATTAAGGTGGCGGCTAAAAACTCATATTTATTCAATCTCGCAAGTTATTGTTTTTATTGGCTTTAATTATTGTTTTCTGCGTTTATCTAAAAGTTGGCATCTGTTTTGCTTTATCAGGGTTATAGGACTTTTGTAGTTGTATTTCTAAATGTCCAAATTTTTTAACCAGATGATTAAGTGATACTGATGATAGGGTTGTTTTTAAAACCCAATATGTACAACAGATAAATGAAGGATTTTTACAATGGCCGTTATTAATACCAATATATCCGCAGTGATTACCCAGAATGCGATGTTGAAGAATGACCGCGACATGCAAACAACGATGGAGCGTTTATCCACAGGCAAGAGTGTGAATTCCGCACAGGACGATGCTGCCGGCATTGCGGTTTCATCGCGTATGACGTCTCAGATTAGAGGCCTGGACCGCGCGGTGCAAAACGCGGGTGACGCCATTAGCATGATTCAAACTGCTGATGGAGCTTCTATTGAGATAGCCAACATGATGCAACGGATGCGCGAACTAGCGGTTCAAGCCACCAATGGCACCGTGACATCAACGGATCAGGGCAGCTTGGATTTAGAGTTTCAACAGCTAAAGGCTGAAATCGGCCGCGTCGCCAATAACTCTCAATGGAACGGCAACAATATTCTCGATGGTACCGCTGGTACATCAAGTAATGGTACAGCCACCTTTCAGATTGGCGCCAACTCTCAGCAGGTCGTTGACGTAGGTTTCGGCAACTGGAATCTGAATGCACCAACGTCTAATATCGTTGCTGTTTACAACTCTAGTATCTCCAGTGCCACTGCGGCAGCTATTGACGGTGCAGTGACCCTTTCGGATGGAACCACAAATCTGCGTATTGACTACGCATCAACCATCAAAACTGCACCTACAGATCTGGCGGACCTAGTAGTAGATATCAAAGCTGACCCAGTCTATAACTCACTCGATTTTACTGTTGCTGTTGACAGCGCGGGAACTGGACTTGATTTCACCTACAAGACCGCAGGCGCCGTGGCGTCTCCTCCTGTATTCACGGCAGATGATGGCGGAGTAGAAGTAGCCGGAAACGTCACTGTTTCTACCGCGGGTGTCTCAGTTGCTGCCGTAGCCGGTGTCTACCGAACAGCCCTAACTGATGCCAATGTGGCTGCAATTGATGGCAATGTCGTCCTTTCTGATGGCGAACACTCGCTTACTGTCGATGCCAGCGGGGCATCAACAGTTGCGGCGCTGACTAGCCTTATTACATCTCATGCAGAACATGCTGATCTAGGGTTTACCGTTTCGCAAACAACCGCGGTCACCGGTGTTCCCGCAGCATTTACCATTAGCGCCCTTGCCAATAGCGATATTGCGACACTCGCCGGTGCTAACTCACCAATCACGCTTAGCGATGGCACCACAACCATCGAGGTAACGACCACTGGCCCCGATATGCTAGACGGCACTGACACATTGGCTGAACTAGTCACCGTTATCCAGGCTCATGCTAACTATGCTGCTTTTGACTTTACCGTTACCGCAAATAGTACCACTGGGCTTCTACTAACAAGTAAAACCAATGGTCCAGCAACCACGACCCCCTCAATTATCGGCAATACCACTCATGCAGTCGCTAACTCCGTGGCTGGCGTGACGGAAGTGCCAGCAGGCTTAACCTTTACTTATGATGACGCCAAGGCGGTACTTTCAACGCCAACGATAACTGCTGATGATGGTGGCGTTAATATCGCCAATGCCATGACCGTTGTAACAGCTGGCGTTACAGCACTTAGCAGCGTATATGGCAGAGACTTAACNGATCTAACCATCGCTACAGATACTGGTGCCAATGAAGCATTGGCTGACCTAGACGCCGCATTAGACGGCATTAATGCTCAGCGAGCCGTGTTTGGTGCAGGAATGAACCGTCTTGAGTATACGATTGATAACTTGAGTAACGGCTCCATGAATGCCAAGGCATCGCGCAGTCGCATTGAAGATGCAGACTATGCTGCTGAGACTACAGAGCTGGCTAGAACACAAATTATTCAGCAGGCAAGTACTGCGATGCTAGCTCAGGCTAATCAGTCTAACCAATCTGTTTTATCTTTATTGAAAGGCTAAACAGCCGCGTCTTTTAAGCCCCCTCTAAGTAGAATCTTTAGAGCTTCTACTTAGGGGGCTCGGCAACTAAAACTGGTCTTTTGCACGCGATAGTTTCTAGGTTTTCTGTAGCGTCTGTCATCTATTCCTCCTCTATTCTATTCTGTTATTTCCTCAATAAAAAAATAACCAACTAGCGATCCTGTTAGTTAGCACCATTATTTTTTTCAAGTATTTTATTTTTCTGTCGATGTATATCTTAGCAACGAGAATCTATTCAACAATTTCTAATGCTATTTAACATTTATACCCTAAGAGGATAAGACTATGACAGTTATCAACACCAATATGGCAGCAACATTAACTGCCAATGCGCTAACAGAAAATCAGCGCTCAATGAACCAAACTATGGAGCGTCTTTCAACAGGTAGTCGCATCAACTCAGCGGCGGATGATGCTGCTGGTCTTGCCATTGTGTCCAAAATGGATGCTCAGGTAACCGGCTTAAATGCTGCTGTGCGAAACGCCAATGATGCGATAGCGATGATCCAAACCGCCGACGGAGCTACCATCGAAATCGATGCTATGCTTCAGCGTATGAGGGAATTAGCAGTTCAGTCACTTAACGGTACAAATACTGCGACTGACCTGACTAACCTCAATAAAGAGTTTGCCAACCTAGCGACCGAAATTGAACGCGTTGTCAATACCACTGAGTATAACGACACACTGCTTTTAGACGGTTCTGCTGGCACAGCTGGCGTATTTACCTTTAATATCGGCGCTAATGCTAGCCAGACGGTTACTGTTGATTTTGAAGACTTCAACCTTGCTGCTGGTTCTACTGCCGCAACAGCGGGCGTTCAGACTCTATCTATTACTCAGACTCAGTTACGCACCGGCTCTGCCTCCACTGATGACTATGTAATTATGTTTGATAATGGAACAAGCATGACCATGGATGTTGCTGAGATCGCTGCCACCACTGGTGTTACTGACGCCACTGATGACACNCTGGCTGGCTTTGCTGCGGTTTTTAACACCAAAAATGGCGCTGCTACCGCTTCTGGCGGAGTTCCCGATATAACTGCTGCTGTAGATGGCAACACGATTACTTTCACCCAAGCAACGGCGGGTACTGGCACAATTTCAAAGATTTATAGAATGCCCACCGCTACTGGTGTCCTAGCAGAAATCACTAGTGGAGGTTTAGTACAAACCACAAATGGTGCCGCTGCAGGGGATGGAGATCCAATGGGAGCTAACATTTCCGATTTCCTAACAGCGGGCAGTCAAGCGCAAGCCTCGACCACTATTGCTGAACTTGATGCTGCAATTGCCGGTGTTGCCGCTCAGCGTGCTGAGTTCGGTTCGTGGGTAAATCGACTGGAGCATACAGTTGACAACTTGACTAACGTTAGCCAAAACACGGTTGCATCACGCAGTCGTATTGAAGACGCAGATTATGCTGCTGAGACATCTGAGTTAGCACGTACTCAGATCATCTCTCAAGCTGCAACTGCTATGCTCTCTCAGGCTAACCAGCAGGCTCAGTCAGTACTAGCACTGCTTAAGTAAGTCATGTTTGACTAAGAGCAAAATTACGCTCTACAAAAAACCCGGCACTGTCCTAGTGTCGGGTTTTTTATGCGCTAGCAATAGTAGACTACGTGACGAAACTGAAGCTTATGCAGGTTTAGCAACATTGAATAACAGTTCTTTTATTACTTGGTAAGCAGCAAGAGCATTCAATTTAGGCGAAAGCGTTATGCCAAAAAAGCCTCAGGCATTACACTATTGCGGGACTTGAATGCATCGAGACATTATCGGTATCTAGGCTAGGCAACTGAACTTAGTTGATAACAAATCTAATCTCAGGCGTTAGCCCATGCCAACGGTGGTGNCAATAGACAGNCGAGCACTGATACGCGCCTAGATTCAATCATCATAGGCCTTTGAAAGCGACTCTAACTGCCCTGTAAGATAATCTTTGGTTGTATTCATACTGGCCATAATGGTTTCCATTGCCGCAAACTGTGAAAGGTAGCGCTGGTATACGGCCTCCATGCGTTCCTCAAGAGTGGCTAGTTCAGCCTTGTGATCCAGCACCGTTTCATCTGCACCTTTTGACCTGACTGTTACTATGCCATCGGTATCGATAAGTCCCTCGAGTACTGTGGCAATATCCTGGGAAAGACCTTTTTCAGTTGTGCTGAATAGNTTTTGGTCGGTAGTGTCNGCAGTCANCATAGTTACCACNTCGGCATAATCAGATGTTGCAGCCTCAAAAAATGTTGTTTCACTAAATGTCATTGTGCCGGTTTGACTCAAACTAATACCAAGGTCTCGCAGAGCGCTAATGCTGCCCGCTTTGGTTCCAGAATCAGCAAATATCGCCGTGCGAATGGTCGACTTTAGCTGATTGATCATATTGGAATCTTTAGCCAGTGCGCCATTCATTGAGTCTGTCGATGTGTCACTTACGGCCCCCAGATTTGTGAATAAGCTCTGTAGCTCGTTATACACTGACACCACATCTTCGATGCCTGTCTGTAAAGTGCCAATATCACTGGCAATGGTCAATCTTACCGCAGACGACACGGTGTCATTAAGCGCAATCGTTGCGCCTGAAATAACATCTGAAATCTGATTGCTGCTACGGGTAACTGTTAGGCCATCGAAGTTTATAATTGCGTCCTGGCTGCTCTGCAATATTTTGTCTGCATCGCCAAATCCAAGGTCATCGGAGACTGAACTGGTGACGGCGAAGGTGCCATCAATACCACTTGCTCCCGATAATATAATGCGATAGTTAGTTCCATCACCACCAGTATCCACCAGCGAAGCCGTCACACCGGTATTGGCGTCATTTATCGCCTGCACAACCCCTGCAGGCGTTGTTGTCGATACCGGAACCCGAGTCACAACGGGGCTATTGACAGCAGTAANCCCTGCGGTTGTGGTGGCTACCGTTTTTGCGGTTGTGCCCACAGTGAGGGTCGGTGCTGTCGCGATAGCGCCAGTGGTTTTATAGGTAATATCAATATTATCGCCGTTAGCAGCGACGGTAAAAAGTAAATCATCATAACCAGCAGCAGCCTGTATTGCTGAAACCTGCGCCGCCACAGTGCTATAGGTTGCACTTGGCAAAGACAGGGTATTTGTGCCGTCACTAATAGCAATAGCGCCGGTCACTGAGGCAGTCAGAGCCGATTGATACACCGCGGCCACGCCCGTCACTGGTGTGGCTGCAGTAACGCCTGCAGTCACCACGCCAGAGCCGCTAGTAAGGACTCCGGTGCCCGCTGTTTTTTGCGTAAAAGTGACGCCCTCAGTACCGTTAGTAGCAAAGTTAAATTGGAATCCACTGGGCTTATTGGCCTCAATGGCAGCAACATAGCCGGCGAGGGTCTCTGAGCCAGCGCTGGTGCCTCCGGCAGAGTTAACCTGTGCTTGACTGATGGTAAAGGAATTAGTGCCATCTGACAGGCTAATGGTTCCGCTACTATCCAGTGCCGTCCGCAGCTCTGCCTCACTTAGGGTCTGCTCATAGGTGCCCTTTTGCGTCACACCAATCGACAGCGAGAGATCAAACGCCACACCGCTATTTAACGCAGTTGTAGCTGAGGCAAACTGATCTGAGGTAGTGCGCTGATTTTGTGCTAACTGACTGACGGTAAAATTATATGAACCAGGCGCTGCACTACCAGAGACTGATGAAAAACTTAATTTGCTACTATCGGAAGAGCTCCCTGAGCCTGTTGACAGCTCATCTGCATCATTGAGAGACTCAAAGGCCGTTTGTAACTGCTTAATTTTCGCCGAAACTAGTGCATACCCTGAGACAGCGGCTTCGCTCGCTTCGATATCAGCGTTGATGGCTTTTTGTTTGGGCAACTTCTCTGCATTGGTTAAGTCAAGCGCGAGTTTAGGCGAATCCATACCTGAACCAACATCCAAGGAGGTAAAGATCGTCGAGGAAATACTATTTCCAACAGATGCGCTACTGCTTACGTCGGCCATCTAAGTTCTCTATCGTATATAATCAAATAAGTTAAGTTGCGATATTTTTGCGAAACTGGCTTGAGCCGCCTCTAGCGACAGCAGCTCGGCAGAAAGCTTGGTCACAGCAGAAGCGTAATCCAAATCTTCTGCATTGGACAAAACCGACATATACCTAAGCTTGGTATCGTTCAATATGTCCCTTTGTAATTCCACTGCATTTTGACGACTACCCACATCAGCCATTGAAAGCGACACGGTTGCTGATAACTCATCAACCTCTGCTAAGCTTCGCTGAATTTCACTTGTATTGTTGCTGGCTAGGGCCAGACTAAAGTCATCTATTACATTGAAAAAGCTCACCTTTTCAGCGCCACTACCATCTGTGTTCTCGCGCACAACGCCCCCGAAAACTTCGTTTCCGGGACGATTAATATTCAGTCGGCGTTGCTCGGATACATCTACTGCGACCGTCTTATTGTCGCCCTGATAACGCATTTTTCCCTCGGCATCAGTAGCAAAAGGAACGGTCCTTACCGCTGAACCGGCAAATACGTAATTGCCATTGGCATCTCTTGTGTTACCCAAAGCCAGCAGGCTATCTCTCAGCGTGTCGACCTCTTTGGAAATAATTAAACGATCATCTGCAGAGGTTGTATCTGANCTAGCACGCACAGCNANTTCGCGCACACGCTGCAAAATACTGTCTGCCGAGACCAGCGAGGACTCTTCAGCTAATAAACGGTCCTGAACAGAATCNAGGGTGCTCTCATAGGTCTCTTGGCGATTGTAAGCGGTATTGAGACGCTGTATCAGACCGGCCTTATCGGGGTCATCACTGGTCTGCATAATTTGCTTACCCGATGCCAGCTGAGCCTGCATTTCAGCCACTTTACTCTGCTGAGTACTCATCTGATTAATTGCGCGATCGAATATTTGTCCAGTAGAAATTTTCATCTGTAACCGCCTTAACGAATACCTAATATGGAATCAAATATCTTTGATGACATTTGAATAATCTGTGCTGATGCCTGATAGGCCTGCTGCAAACGAATAAGGTCTGCCGCTTCCTGATCCAGACTGACGCCAGACACTTGATCTCTGGATTCAACGGCCTGGTCATAAACCACTTGCAGCGCTTCTTGCGATATCTTGCCCAAGGTGGCCTTATTGCCCACGTTACTGACCAAATCAATATAGCCATCGCTAATGGTGCGACCATTGGCCAAAACCGGTTTATCTTGCAGTGCCACCAGTAACAGCATATTGCCGTTATCACCGATACCACCTTCATTNCTGTCGACAATAAAACGGTCGCCAGTTTTTGGCGCACTATCAAACGATAGGGTCAGCGTCTGGTAGTGAATATCGTCACCAGCGACATAGTCTCTGGAGGCTACGACTGTTCCAGTGGCGGTATCAGTAATGCTGTATCGCGTCTCGGAAGTAAAATCGAGGCTAAACGGTGATTCTTCTGTGTCATTTCCCAGCGGCGGTGGCGAAAAGCCAGCAGCAATATTGGCATTGCCTGATCCGGTGACAAACACGGCAAGGTCTTCACTGGCAGCGCCGTCCATATAGATGCCTGTGCGTAGACCTAATACCGCAAGATCTGCGGGCACGCCATCGGTACCAAAGGTAAAGCGAATTTTGTCGCTGCTATCCAAATGCAAGCTGCCAGCATAGGCCTGATTCTTCTGACCTAACGCATTGGTGGCAGAGGATGCATCTGGGTTGCTCAGAGTAATTGTCTCACCCTCATGGCCAAGCGCATTACTGATTATTAGACCGCCATCGCGGCTAACATAGGATGTCACCTTGGTGGAGGCAGACTTCGCGTTAATAGCGGCCGATAACGCATCAATGCTCGAGGCTCCGGCTATCAACACATTATTGATGCGCACCTGCTGCAGAAGGTCTATATCCTCTTGCGCCACAGTAATAACATTACTGGCGGTAGCGGTAACACCGGTGCTAGCTTTGGCGCTGTTTAACCAACTGGCCATTGTCGCCGCCGAACTCTCGGTGCCATCTGCAATGGTCAGTGCCGTCAGTGAATGACCGTTTAATACAAGCGTATCGGCGGCAATAAGATCAACCGTGCTGCCAGAGGCATTTTCCTGTACCCGCACTGGGGCGGTTTCCACTTGCGCATTAATCTTGGTGGTTTGTTCTTGCAGACCATCATTGTTGGCATTGGGCACCCATTCCTGACGCACAATACTGCTGGCTAAAAAACCATAGGTTAGATCCATATCCATATAGGCATCGGAGCCAACGGCATTTAAATAGGTATTGCTATAGGCACTGTCAATATTAAAGCCGCTATCGCCCGACAGCATCGCTGTCTGCGTTGCTGTGTCAATGCTATGACCAAGGACATGTACGCCCTCGCTATTCATGACCTGCAGACGCAAATTGCTGTTCTGAGGCACTTCCATCATCAAGGCGATATTATCGGCACCACGGGGAATAATCACCGATGGCTCAAGATTATTAGCAGTAAATTCAACACCGGCGGCAGTGCTGGCATTATTTCCCAGACTCACCATCTCGGTGCCGTTGGCAAATCCTTTAAACTGTGATTCTTGGCCATAGGCCAGCGCCACTTTTGATTCGCTGATGTTGGCTTCACTGGCCGTGACGCGCAGTCTTTCTGCCGCCGCTATCGCNAGCGGATCNGTTTGAATAAGCTTAAAGCCGGCCGCTGGCCGCTCTACCGGCTCAATATAAAAGGTNTCGCCATCTGTAAGCCTGCCGACAGAATTAAGCTGTAATCCGGCNTGGGAAAAACCCTCTGTATCCGGCTTAGCAAATGTTACNGCGCCGGTGCTACCNTCCTCTACGCGCCANACATTGTCCTCGGCCATCCAGCGNATTTGGAAGGGCGNAAATGTAAATGTNTCNGGGTCAACCACCTCAATCTCGATATCNATATCGGAATCGACNGTGGGNGAACTGACCTCAAATACTGAATCAATTTGAAATAAGTTGGTNCCGCGTTCACCGCGGGCATCGAGACCAGAGGTATGAATTTGGTTGATCTCTTTAACCACGGTCTGGGCAAGATAATCTAAGTTATCCATCGCCGGCCCGAGGGTCTGACTACGGAAATTGATTAGCCCTCCCAAGATACCACTGCTCACTGAGCTAGAGGCACGCGCATCACCATAGGGGTCAACAATAATATCGACTCTGCCGGGATCATTACTATCGAAGTTAACGCCAAGATCCACTGACTCTTTACCATCAACGATCAATGAGCCCGAGCTACTGCCCAGACGCACGGCCACCTCACCACTGGAAGACTCACTCACATGGATTTTGCTGATTTCCGCTAAATTACGCAGAATTTGGTCGCGTTGATCGAGTAAGCCAGGAGGCTGTTTATCAACGGAAATTTTACCGCTTAACTGAGAATTAACCGCCACTAATTGTGCCGATAATGTGTTAATGGTGCTGACCTGTAGTTCAATATTCGATCGCGCTTCTTGCTCAATAGCACCGAGATGACCGGCCAGCTCACGAAACCGCGATGCCAGTGCATCGGCATCGCGAACAAAAAGCTTGCGTTGAATGGTTGATGCCGGATCAGTACTTAAATCACTGGCCGTAGCAAAAAACCGATCGAGTGCACTGGAGAGACCCGACGTCTGCGAGCCCATAATATCAACAATACGATTGGCGTACTCGATAAGCGGCTCTTGGGTCGACAGATCACTGCTACTATTGCGTAGACTGCTTTCAGTAAACTCATCGTAGGCGCGGGTAATACCTTGCAAGCGCGCACCAGTACCAATAAATACTGTACCTTGCTGACTTGGCATACCTTCGGCAGAACTCGACACCTGTCGCGAGTAACCCTCGGTATTAAGATTGGCAATATTGTTACTGACGGTTGCCAGCGACTGTCGATACAGCTGCGTGGCGCCAGCACCAATGGATAAAATATCACTCATAATGCAATTCCTTTGCGCGGCTCAGTAGCCAACGACAATGAAGGCTGCTCAGATTGCGGATTAAGTGCCATTGTCGCGCTCGACTGACGCTCACTTAATTGCTTGTAAGCGTCCATAGCTTTGGTTGCATTGCTTTGTTTTTCCACTTGACCTGAGAGCCAGTCACCCAAACCAAAGACACCCTTCTGAGCCATTACCTGTGACAGTTCCTCATGGTACATTTGCTCGAAAGTATCGATGCTGGATGAGGCCATTAAGTCACTCTTTAATGGCACATTGGCTTCGCGCACAGATTTAAATACCATCTGCACAAACATCGCTTCAAATTGCCGACCAACTTCTTGCGCAGCCTCTTGCTCATTGATTCTAGCGCGCGAGCGCAACTCGCCGAGACCGGCGAAATCAAGATAACTTTTGGCTGACAAGTTGAGGTCCGACATTTAGATCACCACTAACTCAGCACGCAAACTGCCGGAGCTTTTTAACGCTTCCAGAATAGCAATTAATGAAGAGGGAGATGCGCCAACCTGATTAATGGCATCAACAATCTCGCGAAGATCGACCCCAGGCTGGAACAGAAACATTGGGTTATTTGGCTCAGCCACCATAATATCCGCATTTTGTACTGCAGCAGTGACACCCTCACTAAGAGGCTCGGGCTGACTGATTTCATTGGTTGCAGAAATACTCACCGAGATCGTGGCATGGGTTACCGCCACAGCGGTTACCTTAACGCTGCGATTAATAACGGCAGTGCCCGTTCTTGAATTTATCACGACACGCGCCGGAGGCTCGCCAGGCTCAACATCGAGGTTTTCAATCATGCTTAAAAAAGTTACGCGTTGTGAGCTGTCTGCGGGCGCCGTCACAGCGACGGAAACACCATCGATAGCTCGAGCAACACCAGGGCCAAAGGCGAGGTTAATCGCTTCAGTGATCGCATTAGACGTAGAAAAATCATTGTCTCGAATATTGAGTACAATATGGTCCGCACTATCAAAGGGAGTATCAACCATACGCTCAACCGTTGCCCCATTGGGAATTCGGCCAGAGGTGGGCACACCCACTTGAATACTGCTGCCGGCGGCATCTGTGCTGATACCGGTCACCGTCATGGCACCTTGGGCCAGCGCATAGGTTTGGCCGTCGACGCCGCGCAATTGGGTCATAACTAAGCTACCGCCGCGCAAGGACTCGGCAACACCAATGGCGGAAACATTGATATCAATTTTCTGGCCAGGTTTAGCGAAGGGCGGCAATTCTGCCGTGACCATCACCGCCGCGACATTTTCCACTTTCATTTCTTTCTTGGCGTTCTGCGCTGCCAAATCAGCCATTTGATCACCGAGATCAAAATCACTGACTGGGCCATCGACACTCACACCCAAGCCCGATAGCATGGTTTTTAGACCCTGAGCGGTCAGCGGTAAGTCTTTACCATCACCAGTGCCCTGCAAGCCAACCACTAAACCAAAACCCACCAGTTTATTGGAGCGCACCCCCGCTACATCGGTAAGATCTTTAATCCGGTCGGCATTGCTAATCGATGTACTAGCAAGCCCGAGCAACAAAATGAAGGTTTTTATTTTTAACATAGTTGTATCTCCTGATACCGCTTAGAACGGCCAGAATTTATAGAGCAATCCAGTGCCCCAAGATGTATTAGAGGCGCGCGCTAACTGACCCGTGCCACGATAGGAAATCTGGGCATGGGCAATACGCTGCGACAAAATAGTGTTGTCAGGCTGAATATCCGCTGGCCGAATAATGCCTTTAACCTGAATAAATTCAGTTCCCTCAGTGAGGGCTAACTGTTTTTCACCGACAATAACTAAATTGCCATTGGCCAATACTTCCGTGACCATGGCGGAAATGGACCCCGTTAAGGAAGCTGTCTGCCCCGCGGTTCCGGCGCCTTCACTGCTAATAGCCGAGCCATCAGTTTCTGCATTGGTCATAAAGCCAGCACCAAAGCCCAGCTTATTAACAATCGAATTTTTCTGATCAACACCAATAACATCATTTTCCGTTTCACGACTGGTGCTAAGACCTGAGGTGCGCGACGCTTGAGTGGTTTCATTGAGTAATACAGTAATCAGATCGCCGACCTGTATCTCGGCAGCTTGGTAGCTGCGCAGATCACCAAACAGATCGCGGCCATTAGTAAAAATGGCGCCGGTTGGCTGTATTGGTTTCTGTGCTGGTATAGGCTGTACCGGTGAAAATTCTGCCGTGGGCATCATTCGCGGCTGCGCCGCACAGGCGCTTAACAGGCTACCCATAAAAACGGTGATGACTAAACGTTTAACATTCATCAGCTTGTCCTACAGGTTATTGTTTAAGAAACGCAACATGCCATCAGCAGCAGAGATCGCTTTGGAATTTACTTCATAGGCGCGCTGGGTCTCGATCATATTGACCATTTCTTCCACCACGTTGACATTGGAGGCCTCAAGGGAGCCCTGCATCAACATACCAGCACCGTTTTCGCCGGGAATAGCAATAATGGCATCACCGCTGGCATTAGTGGGTAACATCAGGTTGCGGCCAATTGGCTGTAGCCCTGCATTATTGACAAATCTGGATAACTGCAACTGGCCTACCTGAACCGCACCGCCACTATTGGCAAGCTCTGCAGTTACTGTGCCATCACGACCAATGGTTATGCTGGCGGTATTCTGTGGGATAGTGATTGCAGGGATAATCGGCTCGCCACCGGCAGTGACTAATTGCCCCTCGGAGGATAGTTTTAACGAGCCATCTCTGGTGTAGGCAATTGATCCATCAGCCTGCTGAACTGACAGAAAGCCATCGCCTGTCACGGCCACATCGAGGGCATTTTCAGTGGTGATAATATTACCCTGAGCATGCATCTTCTCTGTCGCCATTACTCTTGTTCCTGTCCCTAGCATCAAGCCTGTGGGCGTTTCAGTCTGAGCATCAGCCTGACCACCGGCGGGGACAATATTCTGGTAGAGCATATCTTCAAACACCGCGCGGTCTTTCTTAAAACCGGTAGTGTTGACGTTAGCCAAGTTGTTGGAAATAACCTGCATGCGTGTCTGCTGCGCAGTTAGTCCAGTTTTAGCAATCCAAAGTGATGCATCCATTATCTATTCCTCAAATGTTTTTCACTTATGCCCTGAGGCCTAAGGAAGTCTCATCATGGTTGACCCGGTTTCATCAATAGACCGAGCTTCTTTAATCATTTTTATCTGTGCTTCAAAGGAACGACTGAAATCCATCAACTTAACCATGGTCTCAATCGGGTTGACGTTGCTGCCCTCTAACACTCCACTCTGTAGCGATGCACTGTTTGGCCCTGTGGGAAAATCCCCGCCCCTGTATTCAGGGTTCAGTGGCTCAAACAAACCATCAGTACGTCTGATCAATGGGGTTTCACTGGCGTCCCTTAGCATTAACTTACCGATTTCTACTGCGGGCGCTTCTGGATCTATCGGTGACGAGGCGAACAACGTGCCATCTGGGCTAATTTTGACTAACTGACCCGGTGGCACTGTTATTGGTCCCGCCTCTCCTAACACCAAATCACCCACTGCATTCTCAACTACTCCGGTGACCGAAACGCGCAGATCGCCACGTCGTGTAAAGGCAATATCACCATTCTCCGCTTCTACGCCAAGCACTGTATTGTCATTCAGAGAAACATCCATAGGGTTGCCCGTCATCGTCACAGTACCTTGAGCGAGATTAATTACATCGCTGTTGTGTAATGAGGACTGAAAACGCGATTCATAGCCTGCGCCATCCAGCTTGACTGCCTCAGTAGCCATCTGATAGCTATCTTTAAAGCCAATTGTCGACACATTGGCCAGGGCATTAGTAATCTGCGCTCTGACTTTGGTCTGGCTCTGTACTGCAGCAAGCGAAGTAAATGCTAATCTGTCCATATCAGTTCTCTGTTTTTAGACCTGTCTATTAACCGCGGATATTAATAATGGTTTGCGTCAACGATGAGCTTGTCTCAATCGCTTTCGCATTAGCCTGGAAGTTTCGTTGGGCAGTAATAAGATCAACCAATTCCGCCGTCAGATCCACATTGGAGCGCTCTCTTGCACCCGCTCGGATGGTTCCGAAACCGGCCGCACCGGGCTCACCCAAGGTCGCATCACCAGAACCCGATGTCGCTGAGTAACTGGTATCACCTACCTGACGTAGCCCTTTTGGCGTGGCAAAGTTAGCCAAAATAATCTTACCCAGAGATTTCTGTGAGCCATTGGAGTAACTGGCAACCACAAGACCGTCATCGCCGATATTTACACCGACTAAGTCACCTTCAGGCGCACCGTTCTGCGACTGACTCAATACCGCGAAGGGGCTGTTAAACTGGGTACTGTTGTTGTAAGCCAGATTAATCGAGCCACCGGTAATATTGTCACTCTCTAGCTTGGCACCACCGATGGGCGATACCAACGTACCACTGGTATCAAAGGTCAACTCACCCTTATCAAGGAAAATTGGTGTCCAGTAGGGAATATCTTCATCATCGAAATCTGCTTTATCGGTGGTCTCGATCCAGTTACCGGCATTATCTTGCGTAACATAAACTTCACTGGTACCCGATGTATCTGGAACCAGCTCAATGTAAGAGGATGTTTTACCAAAGCCCGCATCAATATCTTCCAGACCCCAGTCAGCGTGACCCGCTACCTGAATAAAGGAACTGTCTGAGGCAGTGGCGCCAGTAATAACCAGAGACTCTGAACCTTCATCGAAGCCAACCGTGACACCAGAGACACTGCGGCCCAAGGCGTCGGCCATCAAGTTAATTTTTGACTGCAAATGTTCAGTAAAGGTACCGATGGAGTACTGTCCCAGCGTTAACTGAATCTGCGCAGAAATACCATCGACAATCACTGTGACGTTTTGGTTATCCGTGTTAACCAAAAATGATTTACGTGGATCAACACCCATTTGGTTACCTGTTACCACCGCAGGCGAGGACAACTGGCCGCGAACCGCAGGCAGGTTATTAATCTGCGAGGTTTCCGCCTGCACCACATGACCGTTTGCTTCCATACCCAGCAAGTTCTGGGCCATGGTCGAAACACTACTAATCTCCAGACTTGATTCATCACCAGTGGTACCAGAGGCAACAATAAATTTACCTTCGGTATAGCTGACTGAAATGCCATAGCGTTGATTATTTGCTGCAGTAAATGCGGTGCCGTTGGGTAGCACATTTTTCAAAATAACATCTGACGCATCGGTATCCAGGGCCGGCAATAACGTGCCATAAGACGTAATATTACCCGAGCCATCTACTGTCTGAGCAGCGACGCCAAAAACAGCATTGGTCGCTGTGCCAGACGCTCCGGAACTGAGGTAGATAGAATCAGTACCACTATTAGCTTGCAAGAATCTAAAACCCTGGCTCGCGGCATCATAGGATACGGAAATATCATTAAAACCGTTGATCGCGCCCAGGGCAGCGTCAATGGCATAGGCCAATGGCTCCGCAGCAACTTGATTGTTTACATAATCAGCCGAACTGTGAGCGTTTAGAATGGTGGGCATACTAAGACTCGTTGTGGTCACTGCGCCAGCCGCGGTAACCCTAGTTATTTTCAGAGGCCGTGAGGCTGNAGCAGAGAAGTCAAATGATTTGCCATCACCAAAACGTTCATTAATCACGTTGGTCAACTCAAAGGCAATTTCTGAACCCGAGAGCTTTTGTGANGAGCCCGCAAGGTGCTCTAAGCCAATTTTTGTCGCCGGAGAGTCATCAATACTCAGGCTAAACATATTCGATAGCGCCGTTCTGGTCATTGCGCCAGCGGTAAAATCAATACCATCACTGTTATTGGTCAGATTGAGATCATCAATGTAGACAGAGTCATCGGCTACCGCAAAGTTAACGCTGGCTGGCTGCGAATCGGTTGGCGTTGAAAGATTATCAAATGAGTACTTCTTATACAGCGTACCCAAGGTCACCAGATACTTTTCACTTTCGGCACTGGTTTTCTGTAATTCTAAAAGCTCTGACTGGGTTTTAACTTCACCGTACTTATTAACAAAGTATTGGTCACCAGCAGTATCCGATGCTTGAATCAGTGCAGAATCAACTGCCTGATCATCAATATAGACATAGGTCTGCCATTTGTTAAATGGCACATCGGCTGTTGCTTCAGCGGTTTTTACATAGTAAATGGTGGCCAGGTGGCTAGAGCCTGAAGTACCGTAAACCGTTAACGAGGTGGTCTTATTATAAGTCTCTGGCTTGGCTGGATTAAAGGCTTCAGTAATTGGCGCTGCATCCGATGGCAGGTTAAGTCCCAACTCTACCTCAGTAGTAGGCAGAAACTCGGATACTGTTGCCCGAGGAATAGCCAGTGCACTCATTGGTTCACCGAAATCCGCTTTGTTGGTCGAATCCACCGGCAGTGCCTGCAATGCCTGACCGGCACTNTTCACCATCTGGTTTTGTTCATTCAACATAAAGGCGCCATTACGGGTATAAATTTTGGTGCCATCGGGAGACTCTAGGGGGAAAAAACCATCACCAGTAATGGCCAAATCCAGCGAGTTTGCAGAGAACTCAATNTTGCCCTGACTGAACTCCTGNCTCACNTCCTTNAGAGATACACCACGACCAATAACACTCGATGCNTTCTGTAGAGGAGAGGTTGCAAAAATATCGCCGAAGTCGGCATCGGAGCGTTTAAAGCCTGATGTACCCGAGTTAGCAATATTGTTTGAGGTTACAGATAGCTCGGTCGTCGCTGCGTTAAGACCTGTAAGTGAGGTATAAAATGACATTTGTTATTCTCCTTAGTACCTTTTAAATTCTTTATTTAAATTCCAATG
The DNA here is from genome assembly GCA_002685715.1 of Porticoccaceae bacterium. Taxonomy (GTDB): domain Bacteria; phylum Pseudomonadota; class Gammaproteobacteria; order Pseudomonadales; family Porticoccaceae; genus HTCC2207. The sequence goes on from NYXU01000002.1 coordinate 134,290, forward strand.
CGTTCGACTTCAGCCAGCGTGACAAAATCGCCATCGCCAACCTCAAGAGAAAGTTCCTGTGCTTCAGGGTCCCAGCTCACGCTCTTCACCTGAGCCATGGTGGTAACTGGTGCGGCCTCAAGCTTGCCGTTGCGCACAATACTGGCGCTCATGACATAGCTGCCATTGGCGGCCAATTCACCCTCGCGGTTATAACCGTTCCAATTCAAATCCATGCGCCCAGGCAGCTGTGCTCCCTGAGTCTCACGGAATACCAGATCGCCAGAGACGGGGTCATAAACACTGAAGATAACCGACTCAGCACCATTAGGAAGATCAATAGAGCCCTGAGAAATTTGGCCATTACCGCCGTCAAAGTAACCGCCTTGAACAGCCACTTTTTTGCCCACCAAGTTAGCACCGGTAAGCATTTGTTCTTGGCGCATGCCAGTCACCATACTCTCTAATGATGTCTGCATACCTTTGATACCCTCTACCGAAGAGAACTGCGCTAACTGCGCAACAAAGGCTTCGTTATCCATTGGATCCAAGGGGTTTTGGTTCGTTAATTGCGTTGTTAATAGGGTTAGAAACGCGTCGCGTCCCAACTCATCCTCGCCAGAAAGCGCTTCAATCTGCTGATCGGCATATTGGTCAGTGGTTAAAAACGAACTGCTGGTTATATTGGCTACCATGTAAATTGTCCCTACGCTTTAGTGATATCAAGAGTGCGCATCATTAACTCGCGCGCGGTATTAACCACTTCTACATTGTTCTGATAGCTTCTTGCCGAACCCATCATCTCAACCATTTCGGTTACTTCATTGACATTCGATTCGTAGACAAAACCGTCTGCATCAGCCTTAGGGTTACTCGGGTCATGAATTTTTCGGTTAGGCGTCGTGTCATCAGCCATACCGACCACTCTGACACCGCCAACAAATTGTGCACCCTGGGTTGTCATTTGTTCATTTAGAAGAGTCTCAAACACTGGGCGCTTAGCTTTAAATGCATCCTCGGCACTGGAGGCTAGAGTGCCCGCATTGGCCATATTCGATGCAGTCGAGTTCATGCGCACCAACTGCGCATTAAGCGCTGTTCCCGCGATACCAAAAATATTGTTAAAAGCCATACTCTATTAATCTCCTCTAAGCGCTTTGCGGATACCACTTATATCGCCCTCGATAAATCTCAAGGTCGCCTGATACTGTGCAGCGGCTTTACCGTACTTAGCCTGCTCAACACTCAATTCAACAGTGTTGCCATCAAGTGAGGTATTAAAGGGAATGCTGTAGACCAGATGACTCTGTGGCCCCACCGCCGACGACTTCATATGGCCAGCTTGTGTGGTATTGAGAGTTTGCTGGGCATCGTTTAATACCGACTTAAAGTCAACATCCCGCGCCTTGTAGTAAGGCGTATCGACATTGGCAATATTGCTGGCAATAACTTCCAAACGCTGAGCGCGCAAATCAAGAGCGCGTTCGTGGATGCCAAAAGCTGTATCAAACAAATTCATATCAACCCTATTAAAGTTTTTTCCCTATCTGTCGATTGTTCATCTGTCGGAAAAACAATCTCTCCAAACCAATCAATGCAAAACAGATGCCAAGTTGACCATCAATGCCGCATTTAAAAAATAAATAGCTTCAAAATCAGCAGGTTAGGCGTCTTTTGGTTTTTCTATAATGTATAGCTTGCCGCTTTAGTGGCAGCTTTTTGCCGCTGTTTGTTGCCGCTATGTCGGTATTGCGTCAGCGCATTTTGTGCCCCATACTCGCGACATGATCAATCTGGTATCAACAATTTGGCTGTTACTTTTCAGTCATCAATTGGTGGCGCAAGCGACTATGCAAAGCAATGCGCAACTCGATCTCAACAAGCAGTTATTGATTGAGCGTGCGCAAAATTGGGTCGCGGAACAGCAACAGATTGCCGCCGAGCAAGTGGTCATTGTCGCTCTAGATCGACGCCTAAAAGTACCTAACTGTGATCATCCTCATCGCTTTAGCTTTCCTTTTACCAGCAGCCAAAAAACCTTGCTTGTGGAATGTCCAGATAATGACTGGCGTGTGTTTATTCAGGTCAAAACGCAAGCTCAGGTTGAAGGCTTTGTCTATCGCCGAGACATGCAAGCGCAAGAACCCTTGCGCGCAAAAGATATTGTAAAAACAACCATCAAAGGTCCCAGCACTGGGCTGATGCAAGGGCTTGAAAATTTGGCTAGCGGCGGCGATAGCTACAATTTAACCACAGCAGTGAACGCCGGCGATGCCGTTGCTAAGCGTCATTTGATTAAAAGCACCGTGGTTTTTCGTCTCAATCGGGCCATACTCGCTGGCGAACGCATTCGCAGTAGCGATGTCAGTGCGGTTGCTGTCGGGCTTTCGTCAACGACCCCAGATCAGCGTTTCCCTCGGCGTCTGCTAGCGCAAGCCGTTGCAGCACGGTACTTAAACGCCGGAGATCGCTTGTCGCGCAGAGATTTTAAAATTAAAAATCGGGCGATAATGACCACCACGAATCTTAGTCGCGGGCAAAAGTTAACCGCGGACAATACCCAATTACAGGCGTTTTATGGCAACCTGCCAAAGGACGCGCTGCTATCAAGTCAAGATATTGTGCAAATGGAGGCTATTCGCGGGATTAGGTCGGGACAGGTGCTACGTCTGTCCGATGTCAGGCCTGCGGCCCTTATTAACAAAGGGGATAATGTCNCCCTAACCGTTGGATCTGGGCTGCTAACGATTAGTGTTACCATGACGGCACTGGAAAGTGGTAAAATTGANCAACAAATCGCTCTATTGAACCCAGAATCCGGCGAAACAGTGCGTGGGTTGGTTACTGGACCGGGTCAAGCCCNCGGTTTATAAGGCTTTCAGAGCAGGGTATAATTAATTGCAAAATAATTGAATTTCGCCCTACAGAAATTCTTAATGCTGTCGATAGTATGAGAAGACAGAGAGGTATTTAGGCACAATGCCTGAGGAAAAGCATATGACAGACCCTATTTCACAACTTGGCAGAGCATCGGTTCAGATGAACCCCAATGCTGATCAAGTCAAAAACAAGAAAGCGGACGCCGCCGAAGCTGATAAGGTTGCGCCTAAACCACAACAGGACGAAGTTGTACTTAGCGAAGCTGCAGAGATGGCTTTGGCTGACGCCGCTTTCGATAGCGAGAAAGTAGCCCGTATCAAGCAGGCGATTGAGGAAGGCAACTATCCTTTGGATGCAAAACGCATTGCTGAGAGCTTCGTGTCTCTGGAGAAAATGATAGGCGGAAAGTAACTAGTCAGAAAGTAACTAGGCAGAAAGTAATGTTATACCAGCGCGGATAATAAACTCCGCGCTATCTTCTTCCCCCGATAAGACGTATCGTGGTGCTATGGATAACTTAGAACAAGAATACTTCTCACAGGTGCTTCACAAAGCTCAGGCCCTCAAGACCGTGCTTGAAGCTGAGTTTGANGCGCTAAAGCAGCAGGACCTCAGCAACTTCGACGCACTACAACAGCAAAAACTCGATATTTTGACCTTCCTCGGCGATCAGGATTTATTCGAGCGCGTCAAACAGCTTAATGAAGACCCGCAAACAGCCAGCAAGACACTGGAATTGTGGGACGACGTAATGGAATTAATCGCCACCTGCAAAGATCTGCACCGCCGCAATGAAGTGCTGATTACCCGCAAATTAGACGCCATTCGAGGCGCTCTGCAGACTATCCAATCTCCCGACCCGCAGAGCTCAGTGGAGGTGTACGATCGGTTGGGCAAACTGCGCTCTAATCGCAGCCGTCAAACCATGGGTGATGCTTAGGCTATCGCGCCCTGCTGGTTAGCCGTCACCGGGCTCCATGCCTTTAAGCCAGTAAACCCAGGACAAGATAACCGCAACGGCGACATACAGGTTCTCNGGTATCTCCTCGTTGATCTGCAACTGACTGAGNAACCCNACCAATTGGGCGTCTTCAGCAATATGNACNCCCTGCTTCTGTGCCTCTGCAATAATGGCTTCCGCCAGTCCGTCTTCACCTTTGGCGGTAACTAAAGGCGCTGGATTTTTGCCGTATTCCAATGCCACGGCCTTTTTATTGGGCTTATAGCTCATGTGCGCACATCCACAACATGACCTGGACCACTAAGCTCAGCATCAAGGCTGGGTCGCGACGCATTTAAGACGGTTATTTTATGTAACTGCAGGCCGAAACTCTGCAATTCATAGGCTAGCTCCGTCGTTGCTTCGCGAGCGATATGCGCCACCCGAGAGCGCTCGGCCCACATGATCATTTCTAAGCTATTATCCGATCGCAGCGTTGTTTTAAGCCACAGTTCGCCCAACTCAGCACTATCGGTATGCAAATTAATAACCCAGTCTGCCTCCCCTTGCTCGGCATCGTATGGGCCGCGCTCAAACTGCACTTCAACTGGGTTGGCATCGACAAATGGCAAGGTAAAACTATAGCTGAGCTCACGGTTTTGTTGCGCCTGCAGGCTCTCCACTTGGCGACTTTCTAAATGGTCGATAGCGCGCTCAAGATCGACGCTGAGCTGACTCTGAGATTGCGCCGCTACCCGTAAAAGACTGCGTAACCATTGTTTTAGATCTGGGCCAGAGTGATTTTGCGTGCCAAGCAAGAACTCACCAAATAAACCCGATTGGACTAGGGCCGCTTTGATCATCTCAGGTGTCAAACGAGCCATACTTTGGATTAAATGATTGAGCCTTTGATTGTGATCACCAGCACCCAGCTGTGTTAGCAGAGCGCTCAGTGTGGCAGGCCTGAGCAGCTCAGTGACGGCTTGGGGTTCTGCAGGNCGGTAAAGTAAGCTCAGCAGTCTTGCTGATGGCGCCGCTAACGGCTCAGCCGCGGGCAATGGCGCATTGGAGATGGGTTTTAATGTGCGACCGTAGACCGAACTTTCAACACGAAAATCAATGCGATCACCAGGCTTAAAGCGCTTGCTACCCGCCCAGTCAATCTCGCGATTATTCAGGATTAACTTGAGTAAGTCGCCGCGATTCTCGATAACCCCGCGAATCACTTGATTGTCTCTTAAGCCAAGGTCTCTGGCCAATTGCTCAGAAACCCGAATCGCAACTAGGCCCTCCAAAAAGATTGGAGTAGGTTTGGAAACAAAATTTAACTGCTCTGGGCCCAGCAAATGATTACCTTTATGTTAGGCGCAATCTCTGTCAGGGATAATGCACCCAGGATTTGCGCTCTTCACGCGAAATTTTTGCACTATCCAGTTTATCCCTTGATTGGGTAAAAATCACATGGTGTATTTCTTCGGCGCCAGGCAACTTTATACGCTTGCCCGCATACATCCAATTGGGGTTTTTACGCTTAAATGCGTGGGGGTTAGCCAGCACAATAGCCTGCTGTAAAATATTTTTACGCAACGGCAAATCAGGCAAGGTTCTGGCGATAATGCCATCGAGAGTCTCACCGCGACGGATAAGATAGTAACCGTCAGCTGTGCTTTCCGATTTGGCCGCCAATGCTGGACGCAGCAAATCGATATCCTTGACCAGTCTTGCCAATGCCTTCTTCGAGTCAGTCATATTAGCTAGGCTTGGATTAGCATGAGCTGTGCCGGCAGCAAAAGCTGCTAGAAGTGCGGTTACGATGGCCGAAATAATCGCCACCAAAAATACTCTGCGCACCCTCTCCATCCCTGACATCATCTGTTTTTGTAACCTTCGCATGGTTTTATCCTCTGCTGTTGCCGCGACTATAGATGCACTGCAACGCGATTGTTTAAATCGGATGGCGACTGCCCTGCGGGCCCTGCCATTAGTCTCAATGAAGCACTGTGTCCGCGCACAGACACCACTTGTGCCAAGGTCAGCATTTCCAATCCACCCGCACGAACAGCGCGATCCAATAGTCTGGCATCATCGGTTAATAAGAACTGGTCACCAACCTTGATACCAGCCACTATCCCAGCATTTATCTGCACATGCTTACTATCCCCAGCAATCGCGGTGAGCTGATAGCCTTGGGCATAGCAGTGCATGCTATCTGTCACTTGATCTATTAATCCGTGAGTGGCCGCTCGCACTTGACGTTTCAAATCTACTGGTAATGGTGTCTTGCCGTACCCTCTATCGATCCTAGGGTAGTGCAATCGACGCGTTTCGCTCCATAGCGGCTGTTCAGTGGCACGATCAATCAATCTCAGCTCATACTCAAGAGCTTTAGCCGGCCAGGGCTCATAGGTGGCAGCTATGGGTCGCGCATCGGTCAACCAACTGATTGCCTGATACCCCGTCTGCTTACCATGGTGGTAGAGTCTCTGCGGATAATGACCCAGGCCCTTCACCGGCTTACGGTCGCGCAATACTATATCAAATCGATAGGGAACATGATCAGCGCCGGTACCATAGGTCATGGACTCATACGTATTGGCATGATGCCTTTCCGATCGAACAGACCAGTCTTTTGATACTGATAACGCCGACACCAGAGTCTGTTCGGTCAGCGTCAATAACTCATTAAAGTAATGATCTCCAGCACGTTGGTTGGGATTGGTATTAACGGGGTCTAAGAGAACCCTGACTGTCGCTTCGCGGCGGATACCCGCTCGATAACCGGGGCAGCTGGTATCGGAAAGCATACTAGCATCGACTCTGGCGGTGGTTATGCCTGCCTCCTGCAAATAGGACAGCACACGAATACCGCGCACCTGCGTGTTGGTCGACATTACCGCGCTCTCATGCAAGCCGCCATTGCGGTCAAGGTAGGCGGCACTTCCGAGTGTCACCTCTGTCCCTAATGCGAGGTCGACAAGCGCCTGCTTTATCGCNTCTAATTTAGCCGCTGCCGTGAGGTTCTCCGCCGTCGTCTGAGAAGAGCTGAAAAGCACCAACAGCAGCAGCCACCGAGGCATGCAACCGACTGACCTTACCACTGATAACATTTGGCCCTTGATCAACATAAAAGGTTATGCGCCTTTACCATGTGCCAATGCTTCCAAGTAAAGCACGCGCAGATCGTCAACAATGTCTCGGTCCAGTGTCAAAGTCGTCTCGTAGGTATCGTCGCCTACGGGAGAGATACTCTCTAACTCAGCACCGTAAATTACGCCCTGTACACGGGCTTTAAAAGCATCGCTCTCTACCACCATTTCGGCAACAGTGGTATTGGCATCTAGGTATTGACCATAGACCTGCTCCATCAATGAACGATAGGCATCCAGCTTAGACGCTCGGATCGACAGCAAACGCTGTTGGGCGGGATTATCATGTGGCTGAACACTGATCACTGCATAGCCGGTAGCCATAATATTTTCTTGTTTGTTAATAATATTATCAATCATTGCATCGTCGTAATGGTCCGGTGTTGTGGCACAGCCACTAATCACTAGGCTCAACAGGCTGGCAGCCATAACAGCAGACAGCCGATTGAGGCCCTTAGCAAATTGCTTTGTAAAAATTGTTGTCATCGCAGGTCCTACCGTTTTGATAAAAGGTTTATCGACCGCCGCCGTCATATCAGCTAATAGGGCGACCGCCGCTAATGTGTTCCTGTCTTTACTATCGGCACAAATAGACTAGGCTTTAGATTAAATATAACTAAAACTGATAAGCCACAAAGATCAAGCCAACTCCAAAATAGCATGTCTGGCATAGTTTTTGCTCTCTTATTCGTAAAGGGCGAAATTAGAAGGATTTCGTTAGAGCGCAGAATTTTAACTTATTGTTTTTTATANGGTTTTTATTAGATGGCTATTGCAACACTGTCAAACCTACGACAGGACCTGTCAAAAATCGAACTCTCTGGATTGGGCATTCCCTTTCTTGTTCTATTGATTATTTCCATGCTAGTACTGCCCCTGCCGGCATTTCTGCTCGACTTCCTGTTTACGTTTAATATTGTTGTCGGGTTAATCATTATTATGATTGCCATCAATAGCTCCAAACCGCTGGATTTCAGTTCATTTCCCGCCATTTTGTTAATGGCAACCATGCTTAGGCTCGGGCTCAATGTGGCTTCGACACGATTGGTTTTGGTTAAAGGTCATGAGGGCCCAGATGCAGCAGGCAAGGTTATTGAAGCCTTTGGTGAGTTTGTTATTGGCGGCAACTATCTTGTCGGTTTTATTATCTTCGCCATTTTAATGATTATTAACTTTATCGTTGTGACCAAAGGTGCTGGGCGAGTGTCCGAGGTTATCGCACGTTTTACCTTAGATGCGATGCCCGGCAAACAAATGGCTATCGACGCCGATTTAAATGCTGGCGTTATCGATCAGGCAACAGCTAAAGCGCGGCGGGAAGAAATTTCCCAAGAATCCGATTTTTTTGGCTCAATGGATGGTGCTTCCAAGTTTGTCCGCGGTGACGCGATCGCCGGCCTACTTATTTTGCTGATTAATATTATTGGCGGCCTAGCAATAGGACTGTCTCAGCATGATCTAAGTTTCTCTGAAGCAGGCCGAATCTATGTCTTGCTGACCATTGGTGATGGCTTGGTCGCGCAGATTCCTTCGCTGCTTTTATCACTGTCCACCGCCATTATCGTCACTCGAGTAACCACCTCGGAGTCAATGACCGAGCAAGCTAAAACACAACTTAATAATCCGATGGCGATGTTTGTTGCCGCCGGTATTCTGATGTTGCTTGGATTAGTGCCGGGCATGCCACATTTAGTGTTTCTTACTTTGGGTGCGGCTGTCGCTGGGCTTGGGGTAATGCTATCTCAGGGTGCCAATAAGTTGGCGCAACAAGATAATGCAGAAATTCTGCGGCAAAGCGAGGCAGATAAAGCCAGCAAGGAAGAATTGAACTGGGATGATGTCGATCAAGTCGATCTGGTAGGTCTTGATATAGGCTACGGCCTTATTCCATTGGTCAATCCGGAAACGGGCGGCCAACTGCTACCCAGAGTCAAAGGCGTGCGCAAAAAGCTATCCGCTGAACTCGGTTTTCTGGTGCAACCGATTCGCATCCGCGATAACTTAGATTTAGCGCCGGATATATACCATATTGTCATGAACGGCGTGGTACGAGGCAAAGGCGAGATTAAAGTCGGCCGCGAAATGGCGATTAATCCCGGTCATGTTCATGGCTCCGTCGAAGGTATTCCGACAAAAGAACCTGCATTTGGTCTCGATGCTGTGTGGATTGAGCCCTCACAACGGGATTATGCACGCACACTGGGCTATACCGTTGTCGATTCGGCAACCGCTATTGCCACTCATCTCAATACCTTATTGCGAGATAACGCTGCTGAGTTATTAAGTCACGATGAAACACAACAGCTATTAGATAAGGTTGCCGGTCGATCGCCGAAACTGGTTGAAGATCTGGTGCCAGGAAAATTACCCTTGGCGACGATCACCAAAGTACTACAAAATATTCTCGACGAATCTGTCTCTGTGCGCGATATGCGTACCATTATTGAGGTGCTGTCCACAGAGAGTGGCCGCACACAGGATGCAGACGAGCTTACTGCCGCGGTGCGTCCAAGACTGGGCCGTATGATTGTGCAGAGTTTAATTGACGTCAATGACAATCTGCCGGTGATTACGCTAGACCCCTCCCTCGAACAAATGCTGCACAATATTTTGCAACAGAGCAGCAGTAATCAAGGTCTTGTTATCGAACCAACATTAGCTGAGAGCCTATTCAAGGCGCTCGCGGAAAATACACANGACGTTGAAAACCAAGGCCATCCCGCAGTACTTGTGGTATCGCCAGGGATTCGCCCCTGGTTGGCAAAAATTATTAAACACCGCCTAAGCGACCTAACCGTGCTGTCCTACAGTGAAATACCTGATGATCAGGCGGTAAAGGTAGTCGCGACGGTCGCGGTTGATAACATCAATTAATCTGAGGTAAAAAGAAATGGAACTACAGAGAGTTTTAGCCGCGGANAGCCGCAGTGCAATGGAGAAAGTNATNCAGCTNTATGGCAANGATGCNTTGGTGGTATCCAACAANAAGGCNAAGGANCAAACNGAAATTATTGTCGCCATCGACTTANCCGANAAGTCCGGTGANGCNCTNAATGAACTTCAGGCNCCNCGACTTNAAGANCCNCGNGCTGCTCTTGGTGATATGCCCANCTTCGATGATGTTATGGAATCGCAAGTNTTTANAAGTACNCGTGANGATGCTGAGCTTAGCAAATTGCCTGAGGATCTTACCGCCCAGCTAGTAGAGGAATTTACTGAAGACACCAATATGCTGTTTAAGCAAGAAATCGAGCGTCAGGCTCTGATTGAACAGCAANCNGATAATACTCGCCTAGCGGAGGATCGTGACAATCTTAAAGCACGGGAAATTGTTGACTTGGTGAAACAAGAACTCGCCGTTATGCGCAATGAATTTAAACTGGCACAACAGCTAGATGCTTGGAGCGGCACGCACTCCGTTGCCGACGAAATGCGCCCGCTAATTGAAGCCTTTAATGAGACTGGTATGCCTATTGGATTACGAGCTCTGGTCACAGATACCATTAATCAAAATACCGATATGGCAAACGCTTTGACCGCTATTACTGAGGTTTTAGGCAATAGTATCCGCGATGTAAATTTACTCGATGATATGCAAGGTATCCATGTGATTGCCGGTGGATCTGGATCTGGTAAAACATTGATGGCTGGAAGGCTGGCCAAGCAGGGAGCGCTGATTTACGGCGAGCATCAGGTGGCTATTATCAGTTTTAATGACAATCGCTTCGGCGCTTGGAATCAGTCACAACTGGTCGGCGCTCAAGCGGGTGTAGAAACCTTCCGTGCCAACAGCACAGAAATGCTTGAACAGCTTTTACAGGAATTGGAGGCTCGCAAGCTAATTATTATTGATACCCCTGGAGAGGACGTGGAGGCACACAGCAGCAGTTTGTTACAACTCCTTCCCGATGCACAGGCGCATCTGGTGGTTGCGGCAGACGCTTCTGAAGCCTCAGTTAAACGCTACCTGCGCCCTGAAGGGACTGAATGGCACTCTGTTATGTTGTCGCGGCTTGAGTCCGGTGTATATCCTTGGGCGGTCATCAACAGTTTGCTGCACAAAGATACGCCCATTTCAGTTGCCGCGGCTGAGCCTAGCATTGTTGACCCAGCGACGCCAATTAGCGGGCATGCGCTGGCACAGCACGCGTTGGCCCACTTACCTATTAGTTTTGTTTGACTCGCTAGGGGGGATCAACGAAAATGAAATCACGATCAATATCGCTAAACGTTGGTAGTGGCGCAGGGAAGCTGGTCGAGGTCTTGCCTGTGTTTGCTGTTCCTCTTGGTTTACTATCGGCGGATAACGGATTGGCCTATATGCCAGCCAACAGTATCGAGTCACGCGCTTACAAGAATACGTTTACCAGAAAAATAGTGACCAGAAGGTTGAACAATGTCCAGTAGAGCATCTACCCAGATAATTGGGATCGCCAGTGGTAAAGGCGGCGTCGGTAAAACGACCGTTTCGGTGAATCTCGCCGTGATGCTGGCTTCCATGGGCAAGAAAGTTATGCTTTTTGATGCTGACCTGGGGCTTGCCAATGCACAACTCGCGCTTGGGTGCCGAACGCCGTTTAACTTCAGTCATGTCCTGTCGGGCGAAAAGACTGTTAAAGAAATCATTATTGAGGGGCCCATGGGCGTGAAGCTTGTCCCTGGTGCCAGCGGTATACAGCATATGGCCAGCCTTAATCAGGTTGAGACTGCCGGCATTATTCAAGCCTTTTCAGATATTGAAGAGGAGCTCGATTACTTTATTGTCGATCTTGCTGCAGGCTTATCCGACACGGTAATGACCTTTTTACGCGCCTGCCAGCACCGCTTTATCGTGTTAAAAAATGAGCCCTCCTCTATCGCCGATGCCTATGGCACGGTAAAAGTTATGATTCAGGATTATCAGCTCGATAATATTGCACTTATCCCCAACGGCGTTTTCTCTCAAGATGAGGGGGAGCGACTATATGGCAGTATCAATTCCGTGATTCAGAATTTTTTAGGCAATAGAGTAGACTACTTACACTCCATTACTCAGGATGAAATGGTACTGCGGGCTATTAAAGCATCGCAACCGCTGGTGTCCTTCGCCCCCTCTAGCATTGCCAGCCGCGATTTTAGAGCGCTGGGTAAGGCGGTAAACAACTTAGACAAGAATGTGCCAATGAGTGGTGGTTTGCAGTTCTTTATTGAGCGTTTGGCCACACAGCAGGCCACTGCCGGATAGCGGATAATTATGGTTGATCTGAAGGTTTATCAAGATATTCAGAACGCTGATAATAATAGCGACGCGCTGCTAGCCCATGTCGGTCTGGTAAAGCGTGTTGCTCTGCATTTGAAAACGCGACTGCCAAATTTTATGGAGTTGGATGAGCTAATTCAGGTCGGCATGATTGGTCTTTTTGAGGCCAACAATTCCTATGACGCCTCCAAAGGGGTCGAATTTGAGGTGTTTGCCAAAAACCGTATTCGTGGCGCAATTCTCGACCAAGTAAGAAAGCTCTCCTACTTACCTCGGTCCGCTATTGTTAATATCCGCGATCACAATGAGGCTTCGGCGGCACTTACTGCAGAGCTCGGCCGCGAACCATCGCAGGCGGAGCTTGCTGATTTTATGGGCAAAGATATTGAAAGCTTCCAAAAAGAGCGCGCTCATGCCCATAGGTTCCAGACTGTGTCTCTTGAATCTCAGCTACCAGAATTAGTCGATTTACCCACCGGCGAAATCAATGAGCCTGAGGCGCAGGTGGCAGAGGAACAGTTTATGGACTCATTGGTGGAGTCTATCGAAATGCTTCCAGAGCGAGAACGAACAGTAATTTCCCTGTATTATGTCGAGGAGATGAACCTAAAAGAAATCGGCGCTGTTCTCGATGTTAGTGAATCAAGGGTTAGCCAGATAATTTCAAGTAGCGTTAAAAAATTACGTCGACATTTAGAGGTAAGTGAGTACTAAGTAATGGTCCTTTCAATCTTTAAAAATAAAGCGGCTAAAGCCGCCATGGCCAAGGCCAAAGATGACTATATAAAAGCGGCAGAACTGAGTGATGACTCTCGTTCAGCGCGCTCGTATAAAATACGCATAGGCACTCGTTGTCGCGCGCACTTAGATAAGGTATTTGTCGAGGGCGCCAAAAAAACCGCCGCCTATCAAGACCAATGTGCCAGTGCCGCAACGCAAGGAAAGCCAAGGCCGGAACCGCCTAAAGCCAGCCCTTTTCAAACCGCAAAAACGCTTAATGGTGTGGTCTATACCTATGTACCACCTGAATTTGCCGAAGAGGTTTTTTCGTTGGGATGCAGGTATCAAACCATGCAGATTGACGTCTATAAAGCCATCTCACTAGTACAAGAGGTCGCCGATAAAGTTGCTTTAGACTTAGATTTGGACCAACCATTGACTACATTGCAGTTTTTGCGAGATGAAGCAGGACAGGATAGCCCCATTGATGACAGCGCGGTGTCTGATAAAGATTCAAATGAGCTGCAAGATGACAACGACGACAATGAATAAGCATTTGCGTTGTAACCGGAGGGCAAAATAATGGTTACCATATTACTTTTGGCCGTTTTACTCGGTACTGCCGCCGCCGTGATCCTGATTATCTATCTGATCGACAGAGTTAATCGGCTAGAAAAAATAGCCAGTGCCAATGGCGAAAAAGCTGATGATAAAAATTTGGACAGCAACGCCGACAGCGGCTTTCTTGGTCTTAAAGGTAAGGCACTATGGGATGCGATGTGTGGCAAGCCTCCCGAAGGGTTTAATAGCAACGACCTAGTAGCGCTAAAGCCCCGCTATGAGCATGTTCTCAAAAAACATATTGAAAGTGTTTTTGCGGAGGGTCTGGATCATGCACAGTCTGGCGACACAGCGAAAAAGCCCAAGCCCACCTCAGTTATAAGTACCCTAAGAGGCTCAGTTGAGTCCTGGTTGCCACNGCAACATATATCGACTATCTACAACGTGGCATTTGAATCCGCTTCTGCTAGCGAAGACGATTTACCAAGATTAAGGGCCTCTCTAGACGAAAGCACCGAAATGCTGTTCTCGCGATCTGACCTTACTCTCAAGCAGACTTATTCTTCGCTGTTATTGCCTACAGCTGATAATGACACCGAGGAGGTGTTGTTAGAAGAGGGGCTAGAAACAGATAACGAAGAACCATTGCTCTGAGAGCTTAACGACTGCCTGCTAACGACTACCTAGCGTGCGCTAACAAAAGGATAGACAACGATCGAGTTATCTATCTCTTCTTCAAGCTCTTCTTCCACTGGTTGCCGCGACTCTTCTAGTTCAACTTGGCGGCGCAAAAGATCCAAATATTTGTCACGCTCCAAGGTAATTAATGCCTCTACGTCTGCNTTAAGCTTTGACACGTTATCTACTTGNCCTTCGAACGATTTAAGCTGGGATCCCAGAGCCACGACTGAGCTCGACACCTTGTCCANCTGTGCCCCTTGAGCCACCAGGGCAGNTTTTAAACTCTTNACTTGCCCCGCCAAGACACTGGTTTGTGCGCTAACACTCTTGGCTGCCGCATCAGGCACTTCCGTATTGAGGCTTTTAGTCGCAGCCTCTGCATCGCTCACTGCTTGCACCAATAGCGTTTGGTTATCAGCAAACTGCGCCTGCTTGATAGCCAATTGATTAATCGAGTAGTTCATTTTTTCGAAATTTTCTAGCCCAGAATTCATCTGCACTACCCGCTTGCTAATAGCAAGCATCATACCGTCAACCTGAGCCACGCGATCTGAAAGCTGGAAGGACATAAACACAAATAAGCCAATCGCTACCAGCAGTGCTGATACCGATCCTAAAAGAACACGTCCAGATAAGTTGGCACTCTTAGCACTGGCATCAACCAATTCATTAACGCGTTTTTGCAAATGGTCAAGGCCATTCTCTAGAGCCGAGGAAGCCCGACGGCTCACATCAGCCGCACTATTTGTNGCATCCGCAGTATCCAACACACCGGGAACCAATACCTCTAGGCGACCAGAAATATCCTTGGCATTTTTAAGCACATGAGAAAAGCGCTCTAGATCTGCTGCTGATAAGGCNTCGTCAGTACTTTCCTCTGCAGCTTGTTCTTGCGCTACCGCAATGGAACCTTCNGTNGACTCTTCANTNGACTCAACNGCNGCCGCTTCGGCATTATCATCGACTTGATTTTCTTGATCTTCTTGATTACTCATAGGTCTTCCGAATTATCGGCCTCAGCGGACTGAGGCGGAGAAATTATTGTTAACTGTTCAGAAATATCGGCAGTCATGCTTCTTACTTTAGCGATTCGTTGCTCAAATAATTCCGCAAATTGCTGATTTTCACTGCTGCCATCTGCATTGTCATCAACGCTCAAACCAAGATCGGCCAATGCGGCAGTAAGTTCTGGGTTCTCGTAATCAGAGTCCATAACATATGCAACTGTTGCAATTGGATCGGCTGCAGGCTTTTGCTCAGTCTGTGTTTGCACTGAGTGCTGGGGGACATTGCTCTGCCCCTCAACGGTCACAGTCGTACTAGCGCCTTCGGTTGGAAATAGCTCGCCGTCATCTGAACTGATCACATCACACCTTTGTGGCCAAACTGGTCAATTGTTATCTATAGCGGCCTCTAACTGGAGCGCGCCTCTAATCCAATAATCGGCAGGTCTACCATAGCCTTTAGCGAAAACTTCCGCTCTTTCGCGAGAGTCAAAAGGTCCCGATATCACCGCATAAGCTACCGAGGTAGGCGTCCGAATAGGCACAACAAGGGCCGACCTTAACCCTGAGTAACGTTGGATATAGAACTTCGCCTGGGCTTTTTCAGACAACACAATATGCTGCACAAAAAAATCACTGGCGCGAGCCTTGTCGACCGCTGCGATCGCCTTCTGTTCTGCCGTTAATGGTCGTTGTTCAACCACTGGCACTGGCGGCGGTTGCATAGTCGGCTCAGGCTCTATGGTGTCGGCAATCACTTCTGTTTGCTGCTGTTCCTGTCTTAGAGCCTCTATCAACGCTGCGGTTTCTTCAATTTGCGTCAGCTCATCGGGCGCNGCGGGTTGCGGCTCTTGCGTCTCAACTGGCGGTGGCGCTTTTTTAATAATAACCGCCTTGACCTCATCGGCCCCTTGAGGATCAAGACTGGATACCACGGCCCAAGTAATGCCCAAACTGAGGATAAAAGCGGCAATCAATGACCAATTTAATCCTTTACCTGCAGTCGCACCCTGCTCTTCTTCATC
Organism: Porticoccaceae bacterium; assembly: GCA_002685715.1. Classification (GTDB taxonomy): domain Bacteria; phylum Pseudomonadota; class Gammaproteobacteria; order Pseudomonadales; family Porticoccaceae; genus HTCC2207. The sequence goes on from NYXU01000002.1 coordinate 150,465, forward strand.
CTCTTCAGCAAGGTCATCAATAAACTCCATGGACTGCGGTGGAAAAGGGTTAGTTGCAGAATAGTCGCCACCCAAATAATCGTTTTCATCATCATGGTCCAACGGTGGCGCGTACTCTTCAGTGTCTTCCTCTGCATAACCACCGCGAATGGCGGCTCCCAAGCCAGTATGCATTAATAGTGTTTCTGTCTCTCGTTCAAAGCCATGTTCAACCGCGGCTTTCATAAGCTGGCTAGCTTCATCAAGGGTCGGTGTTTCAACCACCCAGCGGTAGAGTTTGCGACCGAACAATGTCAGCGGCTTCTCATAGTTAGGCCAGCCAGTTTTATCTAGGAAGAGCACCAAACGGACATTGACGCCAGGGAAATCCGCCAGCANCCTCACCAACAGTGCCCACTGCTCCTCGTTAACTGATTTAGCATCATTAACCACCAGTAATTTAACCGGTGCGGCGGGGTNTGCAGGCTGTCGCGCTTGCTCCATGCTCATGGTCGCTAACATTTCGTTAAAGCGTTTGAGTAGACTGTCTGTATTGGTCGGCAGAAATACCTCTACCTGAAAAATATTCAGATCTCGCAGGCGCGCCACCAACATACGGCAATAATGGTCGAGGACGGTCTCATTGGTGCCGATGACCGCTAAACCCAAATCATCATCAACCAAAGCGTTTAGTGCTAGCTGGAAGCGCTGTTTATCTTTTGAGCGGTAAAAAATATCGCCACCGTCAAACCAGTCTTGAAACTCAAAGGTTGGCTCTTTGTGATTATCTCTCATGCTTTTTTACTCCCTAATCAACAACCGACTAGTCGCTCAACGTACCATCTGGATTGTACCTCATACCTGCGGGCACTTCGGGCTGTGGTTTTTCTGCTGGGCCACCCCCCCTGCCGACGCTATTGAGGCTGAATATATAGGCGATAACTTGGGCCACAGCATAGTATAACGATTCCGGCACAGTTTGATTTATATCTGTGGTGAAATAAAGTGCCCGCGCCANNGTTGGCGANANAAAAAGTGGTACTCCGGACTCGGCAGCCTTTTCTCTGATACCTTGGGCCAAAAAATCGACCCCTTTGGCCACCACTAATGGCGCCCCATCGCTGGAGGGGTCATAACTGAGGGCAACAGCAAAATGCTCTGGGTTAACAATAATAACGTCTGCATCTGCNACCGCTTCCATCATTTGGCCCATGGCCATCTCTCGCTGTTTGCGCCTAATTTGTGCCTTTACCTCGGGACGACCTTCGGTGTCTTTAAATTCATCTTTGACCTCTTGCTTGGTCATCTTCATTTTTTTGTTAAATTCAAAGATTTGATAGGGCACATCGATCGCTGCAGCAATCAATAGGGTCAAGGTCACTAGCACGGTACCACCGGCGATAATCTTTCCGGCCTCGCTCATGGCTGATCCGACATCCATAAAACCTAGCTGTATAAAGCTATCGAAGTTCTGGCTGACCACCAAAAAGAGGACGCCGCCAACGAGGGAAAATTTTGTCAGTGCCTTAGTTAAGTCCACTAGCGCCTTCATGCCAAACATGCGTTTAAAGCCTGCCAATGGATTTATTTTGCTNGCCTTNGGAGCCAAGGCTTTGATCGAGAAAATATAGCCNCCCAGTGCCCCAGCAGCACCTAACGCTATAACAATCGCCAGAGCAAAGATGGGCAACACAACGATCATACTAGCTAATGCTTGAACCCCGAACGTCGCAGGCAATAGGTTGTCGGAAAAAATTGCTTTACGGTCAAATACAAAGCCAGAAACAAAAACTTCGCTGAGCTCAACAAGGATATAACCGCCAAAGAGATACATAAAACAGGCGATACCAATCATCATCGCCGCAACGCTGAGCTCTTGAGACCGCGCTACCTGGCCGTCTTCCCTAGCCTTTTCCAAACGTTTGGCGGTGGGTTCTTCGGTGCGTTCTTGACTGGTATCCTGATCTGCCATTAACTCAGCCCCAATGCCTGACTAAGGGTCTCGAAACCTTGACGCCAAAGCCATTGAATACGAAAGCCAATACTGTTCATGGACATGGCGAGGAGAATAACACCGGCGAGAATCATCGCCGGAAAACCCACTGCAAAAATATTTAGTGCCGGTGCTGCCCGAGTAATAACGCCTAGACCGAGGTTAATAAACAACAGAGACACCAATATTGGCATGGCCAGTAATACCGCACCAAGGAAAATCATACCACTCCACTGCACGACCAATTGCAATAGTGCCTGAGTACCAATCATGTCACCGATAGGTAGCAACTTAAAGCTTTCCAACAGCATAGTGATAACAAGGACATGACCGCCAAGCCCTAGGAAAAGTAGCGTTGAACAGATAATCAGAAATTGAGAAATAACCGGAACATTGCCCATATTGGGGTCAACCATATTTGCCATACCCAGTCCCATCGACGCAGATATTGCCTGACCGCCGACTACCAGTGCAGCGTTAACCACCTGCAATATTAGCCCCATCAGCACGCCGATAAACACCTGATTGAAGATTTCTTTTAGACCAATGGCAGAAAAAGGATCCAACGCCGGCCAGCTAGTCAACGGGTAGATCATCCATGTTAGCAATAGAGCCAACAGCACGCGTATACGTACAGTGACTGAGCGAATAGAAAAGAAGGGAGCGGCCAGCAAAAAAGCGGATATACGTATCATTGGCCAGAGCAGCATGTAAAACCGCTCTACGACTTCTGCGACCAGCAGATCCATCAAATAAATAGCGTAGGAATACGCTCAAAGATACGNTGGAAGAAATCGACCATGACGGCAATTTGCCAACCACCAAATATAACCAATGCCAATACCATAATCGCAAGTTTNGGTATAAAACTCAGGGTCATTTCTTGTATTGAGGTCGCCGCCTGCAAAATACCCACGAGCAAACCAATTGCCAGAGCCACACCGAGTAGCGGAGCCGCTACTTTAACGGCTATCCATAGGGACTCACGGCCCAGATCAATTACCTGTGCTGCATCCATAATATTCTCCTAGGTCACCGCAAAACTTGAGGCCAACGAGCCCATAATCAACGTCCAACCATCAACCAGAACAAATAGCATCAATTTAAACGGCATCGATATCATCATTGGTGACAGCATCATCATGCCCATCGACATCAAAACACTGGCCACCACCAGATCAATCACCACAAACGGTATATAGATTAAGAANCCAATCGCAAATGCACTTTTTAATTCNGATGTAATAAATGCGGGNACTAAGGTGGCAAAAGGCACGTCGGCTGGCTCTTCAATATCTTCATTGCCGGCTATTTCAGCAAACATGGCGATATCGGTTTCCCGGGTCTGGTTCAGCATAAAATTCCTCACTGGAATCTGCGCCTCAGCCAGTGCCTCCTCGAAACCAATTTTTTCTTCAAAATAGGGGGTAATGGCATCATCGTAAACACTGCTCAGCACCGGCGACATAATGAAAATAGTCAGAAATAAAGCCAATCCGAGTAATACCTGATTCGGCGGCGTCTGCGCGGTGCCTAATGCCTGTCGCAACAGGGACAAGACAATAATAATGCGCACAAAGGAGGTCATCATCAGCAGTAGACTGGGCAACAGCGTGAGCACCGTCATCAGTGCAATAAGCTGCAATGTTAGGCTGTACTGCGTACCTCCAGCGTCATTTTCGACCATATTGACAATGGGCAGGCCTGCCTCTGCAAAGGCTGGACTATTGACAGCGAAAAGTAGAAAACCCAGTACGAGGCTTTTGATGGCGGGGAACTGCTTGCTTATCATCCAACGAGCCAAAATTTAATCCTTTTGTCTCTTCACCGTTTGCGATAAAAATTGTTTAAAGTTTTTGCCTTTTTGTTCTGCTGCAGCATCTGTTTTCAGGCTGTCGTCTGCAAGCGCCTCATGCGCTTCCCAACCACCCAGTCTCGTTATGCCTTGCGGGGTTAAACCTAACAGAATTTGTTCAGTATTGACACTGACAAGCAGGAGTTTCTGCCTAGCACCCAGATTTTTGACCTCGAGAATCTTGAGGCGTTTGCCCTCATCGCCCCCTATACCGAGGTTTAATTTTTTTAGCGCGAATAATGTGGCAACCAGTAATCCTATTACTAGTAAAAAGGAGGCTATCATCGATAGCCATTCAGCCCAACCATATTCAGCTGCCATTTTGTTCCCAGCTTAAAGGTTTTTAACACGATCCGCTGTCGGTACCACACTGGTTAGTCGAACACCATAACGCTCGTTAACCAAAACAACTTCGCCTTGTGCCACAAGGGTATTATTCACTAAAAGGTCCAAAGGTTCACCTGCTAGACGATCGAGTTCAACAACACTGCCTTGCGTAAGTCGCATTAAATCACGAATTTTGAGCGACGCGCGACCAACTTCAACGGAAATGGTAACCGGAATATTCTGAAGAACTTCTGAATTAATCTTATTCTTCTCCGCATCCTCCGCTGACACCTCGGGCTGATCAACGACTGTTTCTGCTTCTACTTCTGATTCTGCCATACTTTGTTACTCACTATTTTAATCATACTGTCTTTGGTTACTTTATCGGTGCTAATGATTTGACAATTTGCGCGGCCATATTAGAGCCATTGCTACCGATGTCGGCATCAAACACCGGCACATCATTAATATGGATGCGGGCATAATCTGCTTTATTTAAGTAAATAATGTCATCTTCCCGCAGTTCTTCGAACTGCTTTAATGTGGTTTCAATATCTGCCAAGGTAACCTTAAGTTCGAGTTCCGCATCCAGTGCTGCCGACTGAAGCTCTGTGCTCCAGGCTTTGTCTGACGCATCATTACCATCACCGGTTTGCACTCGACTGCGCAACAAATCACGAATGGGTTTAAGTGNACTGTAAGGGTAAACAAGGTCAATATTGCCCGATGCCTGATCGCCCAGATCTGAAGAAAAACGACTTACTACCACCAAGTCATTCTCATCAGCGATTTGCGCAAACTGAGGATTAATTTCGGAGCCAACATGTTCACATTGCAATGGTAGGATCGGTGCCCAGGCCTCCTGCAAGGAACCAAAAAAGACATCCATCATAATCTTGATAATGCTGGACTCAGTCGGTGTAAATAGGCGCCCTGGCGGTAAACTGTCAATACCGCGGCCAAAGCCACCAAAAAAGTTATCCAGCGAAGCAAAGATAACTGATGGCTCGATCACGACCATAGAGTAACCGCGCAAGGGGTTTAAACGAATCGTATTTACTGCAAGTGGTGGCGATAAATCCTTTAGATAATCGCCAAATTTCATAATCTCAACATTGGCCATATTGACCTTGGGCGTGGTGCGCAAAACCTCTAACAGCCCTAAACGGAACTGCCGGACAAAACGCTCGTTGATCATATCGACGGCGCCAACATTCACACCCAGTGAAGAATCTTCATTGGTTAGATCATGTTTTACTGCGCGCGCACCTGTATTAATACCTGTATCCGATTCAATTGAACCGTCCTCAATACCGGCCGCTAGTGCGTCTAACTCTTCTTGCGATAATAAATTGCTTGTCTCAGCCATCTGGCCCTCACAAATGTCGGTGTCTGAATTTGCCGCTCTGGCAAATTACTGAACCACAAACTCAGTTAAGTACACTTCTTCAATACCGCCAAAGTCCTCGAGCTCTTCGAGCTTGGCGTTCATCACTAATTTCAATTCATCGGCAAGATTAAACCTAAAATCTGGATCGGCAAGATCTTCCTCGGTCTGTTGGGACATAACGATCAACATAACATTGCGCAATGGAAATTCATGCTTCTCAACGTTGTCAACGACGCGGTCATCGTAATGCGTCATAATAGCCACGGACGCCTGCATTACTTTTCGCGAATTGCTGACATTGGTGGTTAACTCTTTTTCCAACTGGTAATAAGACTGCTGAAATTTGGTCAGTTCTGGGCTGTCTAATTGCACCTTATTCGGGCCGGCCGCTGCCTCTGCTGCTGCCGCTGCCTCTGCCTCTGCCGCCGCTTCGAGAGCCGCCACTGCTGCTTCTGCATCTTCGTCTTTATCGGCATCAAAAAAGCCACTGGCGAANAATGTTGCACCGATAGTGATAGCAACAATTAACAAAACACCAAAAACAATAAGAAGAATCTTAAGGATGGGGCTGCCTGTTTTCTCTTCTTCTTCTAAAATTTCTTCACTCATGGTTTATTCCTCTAATTCTTAACTCTTCTTATATCTTAAGTGCCTGCTATACAAGCACATCCAATCCATCATCAGATAAATGTCTCGTCGTTTCTCGACTCTCGGGCTCCTCATCTACCAACGCGCCAGACTCACTTTGCTGCTGTTGTTGGGCTGTCGATTTTCCGTCAGATTTACCCTGATTTGCCAGCTCTAAACCTATATAAGCAGTTTCCATGCCATGTTCTTCCAGTGCGCTGCGTAATCTTGGCATACTCTCCGCTAATAGCTCTCTTGTCGCGCTATTAGCGGCATGAAAATTGGCCTCTAACTCACCATTTTTCATTTCCAATTGTATCTCAATTCTGCCCAACGATTTAGGGTGAAGGTCCATTTCAACGCGCCAAGCCCCTCTAGTTATCTGCGCCGCAAGGCGCTGACCCAACGCTTCCGTTAGCCGTCGAGACATCTCTAAGCTCTCGTCTTGTTTGCGCATCGCTTGCTGCATGGCATCCTCAGGCAAGCTCTCTGGCAGTGGTTTATTCAACATCTCAGCCGAACTGTGCTGCGCCGCCAAAAAAGCTGACTCACCAAACGTCACCGGACTGGCTGATGCGTGAGGCATGGTTAGATTAATCGCATCTAACTTTACGGCAGGGCTTATGTGCGCCGTTTTATCTTGCCCCTGCCACCGTGCAACTATATTTTTTAACTGTGCCTCCTTAAACAGAAGCTTGCCCGCCAAATCCGCTATTGGTGCGACCGCTGATACATTGGTCTTAGCAGCCGATTCTACCGGCGTGGTTAATACCGCCTCCTTGCTCAATCCCTGTTGGCTGGCTTGTTTCAATGTCTCAATCAATTGCTTGGCACTGAGCGCAATAGCAGTTGCTTCAGTAGACTGCTGTTTTACCGTCATGCCTTTGGGATCAGCCACAATAGTTTTTAACCCCTGGCCAGCCATTTGTTGCTGCTGTGAAAGCAACTCAAAAGGCGACTTTATTTCAACCGAGCCTGACGATAACTGCTTTGCCATAGTATTATCTGCATCGGCACTATTGGCTATCCACGCTGCCAGTAAATCATCACCCTGCGGTTGATGACTATTGGCCTGCCCTGCAANATAAGCATCGGTCGCCTTGGTTTCACTGTCACTAAACGGCAAACCGTTAGGCTGCAAGGGCGATGCTAGATCCATACCCTGCTCTTTGACTGTCGCTGTGGCAGACATCTTCGCATCAAGCTCCAAACTCACTTGATCTGAACGCTCTGCTAGATTCGTCTTACCTAACAATAGTTTTAGTGCGGTTGGATCTATCCCCTGCGATTCAGCAAACGCGGAAATACCCTCTAATGATGGCTTTTCACCGCCGACCATCAGCGTCAAGCCACTTTTTAACTGATGACTGTGCAGACCTAAGTGGTCGGCTTTATCACCAGCAGTTTTATCGCCACTTTGCGGCAATGATTTGCCACTTTTAGCCGCGTTGCGCTCTGCTATTTGGCTAGCAAGTAGCGCAGAAAATTCATTTTTCTGCGGCTTGTCGCCAGCCTCAGTTGCCTCTGCAGGCTTTGTACCAGCGACATTTCGGGCTTTTGAAACTGTACTTAATATCAGATTACTGATTTCAGCCATTGCTTTTTATCCAGTTATTTCGCGTTAATACTGGAAAGATTGCAAGACACGTGCCAAACCCTTTTTATGGGCGATTCATCTGCTGCCTCAAGTTGTATTGCATAATGCTTTGAGCCTCGCGCGTGCGGTTGTCCATCAATTCTGCGGCGCGGTCCTGTTGTTGCTGAGCACGCTCAGCTAATTTTTCTAACTTTAAGCGTTCGCGATCAGCGAGCAGTAAGATTTGTCGCGCCTCTGCACAATCAGACTCCAACGCAGTTATCTCAGTCATAGCTTGCTTTTTGATTTCTTGAAGCTGACCAATAAACTGACGGTAGTTGCCGACTTCGCTGGTACTGTGAGCTCGGCGTTGCAGCTGACTGAGTTGCGCGGCATATTCCACTAATAGCNCNTCNAGNTTTTCCTCNCNCGCCAATGCCTGCTCTTTGCGCTGATGAACTTCAGCCAGAGACAGTTGCGCCTGTCGCACTTCTTTTTGCGCCTTAGCCGCTAGGACCTGCCAAACGGGTTTAGTGTCAGATGCTGTCGCCATTATGTTCTCACCCCTCTCAGCTACTGACTTGGCCGGTTAGCTGTTGCAGCATCTTGTGACTGTCCTCAATGCTGACGCTATCGTCGCTAGACTGTTGTAATAATGCCTCCATGCCAGATCGCAGCCTGATTGCTTCATCAAGGTCAGCATTGGTACCTGCTTCATAGGCACCCACCTGAATAAGATCCTGATTTTGTTGATATAAGGTCCACAAACGCCTAAAGCGATTGGCTGCATTGAGCAGGGCTGGAGACACTAAATTAGTCATCACTCGGGAAATTGAGCCGGCTAAATCTATCGCTGGATAATGCGCTGCATCAGCCAACTGGCGGGATAACATCACTTGTCCGTCTAAGGACGCTCGGGCTATATCAACAATTGGGTCTGAGCGATCATCGCCTTCAGCGAGTACCGTATACACGGCGGTAATAGAGCCATGGCCATTACGACCTACACCCGCTCGTTCAATTAATCTGGGCAGCAAAGCAAATACTGAGGGAGGATAACCCTTAGCGGTTGGCGGTTCGCCAATGGCTAAGCCAATTTCACGCTGAGCATGCGCCACACGGGTCAAACTGTCGCATAGCATCAACACATTTTGGCCGCGATCTCGAAAGTACTCAGCAATTAAATGCGTGAGGTTGGTGGCTTTTAAACGTAACACAGGGGATATATTCGCCGGTGCCGCAACCACAACAGATTTCGCTAATCCCTCTTTACCCAAGGTCTGATGGATAAATTCTTGAACTTCTCTGCCACGCTCGCCAATCAGGCCAATAACCACAACATCAGCCTCGGTATTGCGTGTCAGCATGCCAAGCAGTACAGATTTACCCACGCCAGAGCCTGCAACTAGACCAATTCGCTGCCCTCGACCTATGGTTAAACAAGTATTTAATGCTTTTATACCGGTATCCAAAGTTTGATTGATGGCACCGCGCTCCATGGGGTTGATAGTCAGCCCATCTAATCCCAGTTGATCGCTGTAATCTATAGGCCCTTTGCCATCAATTGGCTGACCCTGTCCGTCGACAACTCGGCCTAACATTGCTCTTCCCAAACAAGCTTTGGAATGATTGGAGCGCACCCACACGCGTGCGCCCGGACCAACTCCTCCTGGTTCTGAAAATGGCATAAGGAATAGTAGGTCGTCCTGAAACCCGACCACTTCTGCATCAATAAAGGTGCCCAGATCGAGGTTTTCCACCTGACAATGGGCACCCAGCGGCGCGATAATGCCTTTGGCTTCCAGGGTTAAACCGACCACGCGCACAAGTTTACCGCTAGTCGACACCTCAGGGGCTCGCACCTCGGCAACCAGCTGATCTACCTCTGTAGCGAAATCAAGCATCGGGGTCATTGTCCTCTGGTGACTCAGCAGCGGGAGGGGTTAAATCATTCCCTTCTGATGTTTCTATCGGATCGATGATGTCCTCACCACTAGCGGATTGCTGTTGTTCATCCGGCAGAGCATCGACGTTTTCATCCATGACTGTATTGAGCTCGGTCGTCTGCTCCTCCATCTTGGATGGCTGTTCAACGACTACCGCTCCTTCAATCACTTTTTCTTGGACTGGATTAGCAAAATTACTGTCAACATTACTGCTGCTCTGACCATTACTGCCGTAGGAATAGCCTAGGACTGATTCGGACAGTGCCGCCAGTCGGTGTTCTAACAGGTCTTCTATAGCGCTGTCGTCAATACTGACTTTTACACTACCCTGCGTTAACTCAGGATCATCTCGCAAATCAATGCCTTCAAGCTCGCCACTGAGATGCTGTTTGAATTTTTCTACATCAAGAGGATGCAAGCGCACAACAATGGGCCCCTCTCCTTGCTGCTCTAAGTCTTTTAATGCCTCTTTGGTTAACCGTTCTATGGCGGCGCCAGAAAGTGATAGCTCACCGCGCACCAACTGCTCGGCTAAATGCAAAGCGAGTTTTTTGAGTGGTGTATAAAATTCGGTCATATCAGACTGCGCAGCGCGCAGCGCTTGTGTTAGCTCAACAAAGCTGTCCTTTGCCTGTTGCCACTGGGCTTGCGCCTGTTCTTGGCCAAGTCTGTGACCGGCCGCATGTGCTTCACGTTTTGCCGCCTCAAGTTGCTGTTCATCAAAGCTCGGTTCTGGTTCCGCAGGCTCTTCAACTTCAGGCTCGACAATCTCTGCGGCCTCAGGTACTTCCTCGGCCGCAGTCTCCTCTACCATATCGAGTGACTCAGTTTCCCGAGCCCCGTCTGGCAATTCATTGAGCTTGGTTGGCTGCCACTGAATAAAACCCTGATCAACTGTGGTTTCCTCAGGCGTACGCCATGAGGCACTGGCAAAGGCTTTGGCTTTTTTCCCTGCTTTCAACAGATCATTGAGCCGCCAACTTACTGATGGATTAGTATCAGACAAAATCATCCCCTCGGCCTGCTAACACCAAATCACCGGAGTCAGACAGTTTCCGGGCAATGCGCATAATCGCTTTTTGCGCATCCTCAACATCGGTGATTCGAATGGGTCCTTTGGCTTCCATATCATCAAGGAACATAATTTTGGCGCGCTGAGACATGTTGTCTAGGAACTTGTCTTTAACGATTTCATCGGCACCTTTCAGTGCTGTCATTAACATTTCAGGCTCAACACTGCGCATCAATACCTGCACGCTGCGGTTATCAACACCCGATAAATTGTCAAAGGTGAACATGCTATCTTGGATACGCATAGCCAAGTTTTCATCTAGATCTGAAACGCCTGTCATAATCGCAGTTTCCAAGTCTACCTTGGTAAAGTTCATGATCTTGGCTGCCGTTTTAATACCACCAAAGCTTGATGATTTAGCGGAAGAGCTAGATGAGAATTGCTGCTTCATAATGCCTTCCAACTCCTCCATCGCGGAAGGCTGGACGGTTTCTAAGCTGGCTACGCGCTGCATAATTTCCGCTCGATTTTCTTTTGGCAGAAAGTTGAGCACATCAGCGGCGATATCATATTCCAGTACCGATAGGATAATAGCGACAACCTGAGGGTGTTCCTCGCGGATCATTTCACCGATTGAGCGCGCATCCATCCACCGCAATATCTCTAATCCCTTGCTTGAAGAGCCAGGCATTATTCGGCCCAATACTGTGGCCGCCTTGTCTTCACCTAGGGCGCGTTTGAGAACATTCTCAACATAATCTGTGGTACCCAAACCCAAGTTGGTCTGGTTTTTAATGGTGGCAACAAATTGGTCCAACACTAAATTCACCGCCTCCTGAGAAAGATCGGCAACCCCGACCATCGCGCCACCCAATGCTTGAACCTCGCGGGGATTAAGATAACGAATTATATCTGCGGCCTGCTGCTCACCAAGTAACAACATAATGACGGCGGCACGCTCGGTGGTTGTCATTGCATCCAATTCCGCCTGAAGTTCTTCCGATATAGGAATATCTTCTTTGAAATCGGTAACGTCCTGTGCGTTAGCTTCTGGCATTTTAAATTCTCCTCACCCGGCCTATACAGCCTTGATCATTTTCTTCAGTACATTGGCAACGCGGCCAGAGTCTTCGGCCACCAATAGGCGAACCAGAGCGACCTTGTCGTCATAAGTATTGGCAGTATCCAGCATATCTGCGGATATTGTCGATTTCTTAGGCTTGAGTTTGGCTTTAATATCTTCAAGAGATTCGCCATCGCCGAGCTCAATCATTTCTAATTCTGCCTGTGTTAGTTCACCGTCTTTAATTACGGCACCCTCTGCATCTTCAATCACATCGACAGCCGGTAGGTAAGACTTAATCACTGGTCGGATTACGATAAATAGTAACGCAATAAAGGTCAGTGCAGCACCAAGGCTTTTCACTGTACTCATCACTTGCGCACTTTCATACCAAGGCATTTGATTTTCAATAATGCTCGGCTCTTCAAATTTTGCAGATACGATGGTCACCACATCACCACGCTCAGCATTAAAGCCAACGATACCTTTGACCAAATTAGTAAAGCGCTCTATTTCCAGCTCTGAGTAGCCAGCAGCAACGGCTGTACCACCTAATTCCTGACCTCCTTCTAATGTGTCGTCATCGATCGGCTTTGATACAGGCTCATTAATCACCACGGCAACAGAGATACGATCGAGCTGTCCGCCCTGTCGTTTTACATGACGTACCGCACGATCCATTTCATAGTTACGGGTTGTCGTACTACTTAATGTGCTGAGGCCTTCATCTGCACCCTCAGTTTGCGAAACCAGCTGGCCGTCGACCTCAGTAACCGGATTCGCCGGTGCTGTATTAGTCGTTGCGCCAGGAACACCACGAGCATCTTTCATGGAGCCCTTTTCTACGGCCAAGGTCTCCGACCTTGCGCGCGGGCCGTTATCATTGCCATCGTACTCTTCATAGGTCGATTCGATTTCGGTAAAGTCTATCTGTACATCGACTTCGGCTCGCACATTACCCTCACCGACTACTGGCGTTAGTAAGGTGTCAATGCGATTGCGATACGTTTCCTCAATGCGCTGCTTATGCTCCATTTGCACGGCGTTTAACTGCATTGACTCAAAGGTATTGGCATCAGTTAATAGCTTACCCCGATGGTCGACAATAACTACGTCTTCAGCCGCTAAGTATGGTGTGCTAGAGGCAACCATATGGACAATGGCCTGGACCTGTGAAGCTGAGACTACACGGCCCGGATAGGGTGACACTACCACCGAGGCTTTCGCCTGAGTGCGATTACGAACAAAGACGCTCTGTTTTGGCGAGGCCAAATGAACCCGAGCCGATTTGATGGTGCTGATCTGAGTAATACTGCGTGCCAACTCTTGCTCCATGGCCGCGACATAGCGCACCTGCTCCATAAACTGACTGGTGGTCATCGAAGCATCGCTGCTTAGACTATCAATACCCTCTGTGGCACCGCTCTGAGGTAAGCCTCTGGAGGCTAAGAAGATGCGTGCTTCGTGATAACGCGCATCAGGGACCTTTAATTCCCCCGTGCCGGTATCGATTTTAGCGCCGTAATCAGCTCCGGAAAGTGCTTCATAGGCCGCCTGTCGGTCAGCTTCTGAAAGCCCGGGATATACCGTGCGATAAACGGGTTCCTGCACCCAGGAGTATGCCATCAAAAATATGGCCACGGTGAGCAAAGCAATAATAGCCGGCATCGATCTGCGAACCGCTGGCTGCTCAAGTACTTCGCGCACACTGGGCAGGGATGATGGAGTGATAGCATTCGCGGCGGCTGGCACTGCCTGCCCAGCGTTAGCTGGTGCCGGTGCAGGAGCCGGAGGGGGCGTTGCCCCGTCTTGGTTCAATGCTATATCAGTTGGATTTGCGACTGTCGTTGCCATATCAATATTCTCTTTTCAATTGTTACACTGGCATGTTCATTATTTCTTCGTAAGCCTTAAGCACTTTATTTCTAATCTGCAGTGTTGCTTCAAAGGCTAACGATGACTTTTGCATACTCATCACCACATCGGTTAGCGGGATATCTTCTCCCCGCTCATAGGCNGTACGCATTGCTTTGGTGGCTTGNTGTGTNGCATTTACTTCTTGNAGCGCACCTTTAATACTGTCNGCAAAACCNGTTACNCCTGTGGNNTTTAACTCTGGNGTNACGGTAGCCGTNGGCGCAATATTGACACCCTGCTCGACCTGCGCCTGATACTGGCGAATTTGTCCCAGTACCGCCTCGATATTGCCCATATTGGTTGGATTGACCATGATTTATTCCTCCTCCACTATCGCGCGTAAGCTCTGGTTACAGATACACCCTGTTCACGAAGCTTTTGCAGCTTATGCCGGAGTGTTCTTGGGCTAATACCCAGTTTTTCAGCTGCCTGATCGCGACTGCGTGAAGCGCGTAATGCCGCCATAATCGTCTGGCACTCGCTGTTTTTAACTGCTTGATTCAAGCCCGTTGTAGCCGCTGCCGTGACAGCGCCGCTATGCTCGCTAAGATAGGACTGATGTGATGGCATACTTGGATCAAGCGCGCTGTTATCTTGACCGACAAAGAAGGGGGCAACCTTATATGCCATAGACTGTTCGTCCATCGCTGGTATATCGTCAAAAATAAGATGTTGTGTGTCTATAGGTGCTTGGTGCGCCAATACCATGGCCCGTAAAATAACATTTTGTAGTTCTCGAACATTGCCTGGCCAAGAATAGTCGGTCAGCATCTGTTGCGCCTGGCTGGTTAATCGAACTGGCTGGCCATCAGTGGACTGCTGAGCCGCGAACTGCTCTACCAGCGGCAAGATATCCAGAGGGCGCTCGCGCAGTGGCGGCAGTGATAACTTAAAGGCGCTAAGGCGGAAATACAGATCTTCTCTAAATGTGCGTTGCGCTATGGCATGCTTAAGGTTGCGGTTAGTCGCCGCAATCACTCTGATATCGAGATCTAGTGCCTTTTGGCCTCCCAACCGGACCACAGAGCGCTCCTGTAATATGCGTAGCAGTTTGGCCTGCAGATGAAAGGACATCTCGCCAATCTCGTCCAAAAAGATCGTGCCTCCCTGTGCCTGCTCAAATAAGCCTGGCTGAACTTTGGTCGCTCCTGTAAACGAACCCTTTTCATGACCAAACAGCATATCTTCGATAAGGTTTTCTGGCATAGCAGCACAGTTAAACGCAATAAAAGGACCCTCATATCGGGGAGATGCATCATGCAGTATGCGGGCCAAAACTTCTTTGCCTACTCCTGTGGGTCCAGTGAGTAGAACGGTGACGTCAACCTGCGCAACGCGCTCGGCCAAGGCCAATAGGTTGCGGCTGACGGGGTCGGCAAATACATAAGAATGCGTCTGCTTATCGACCGAAATATCAATTGCACTAAGGGACTCTATCCACTCTTCCACTAAAAACTGGTCGGCGGCAACAACGTTGAGAGCCCCTGCACTCATCGCTTGGATACCCAACTCAAAATTATCTCGCTGTACTCGAGCAATGATCGGTGCGGTTGCATTGACTTGGGTCTGTAGCAACTGAACCTGCTTTAGCAACTCGGTGTTTTCATTGAGATTAACCACGACTGCTTGTGCTGAAACAACAGCGCCTTCGGCCTGATCCACTGAGGCCACACATTGAATTGCGATACCCTGCTCAGCAAATGACGCGGTCTGGTCGGCAGTTAGTGTTGCCTGCTGATCTACCCACAGTACTGAGATATTATTTAATTTTGCCACTTTGTACCCTTTTAGCTTAATTGCCACTTTGTGTCTGTTAAACCAGTAGTAGCAAATTACATGCCAAAACAATAAAGCCAATAAAAACAGAGGGTTACCTAGATAGCGGCAAGAAACTGTCGGTATTTTGCCACTGGCAAGGGGTCGGCAATCTGACAGTTTTAAATCGGCAGAGTGGCAATTAATCGGTATGGGGTGGCCGCTTCGATGGACCTTGGAAGGATATTATGGGGCGTCAGTCAGACCGTACTTATTAATCTTTTCAATCAATGTCGTGCGCTGTAGATTAAGCAGTCGAGCGGTCTTAGAGACATTGCCCTCGGCCTGACCCAATGCCTGCTTGATAATGCTGCGTTCAATTTCAAGGAGGTGCTGTTTGAGCTGCAATCCCTGTTCGGGAATCTCGCCGCCGCCCTGAGCCAGCATAATCACTTTCTGCACCTCATTGTCGAGCGGCTCATTAGCATCGGCGGCTAACGTCAATTCGGCCTGCTCAGTCACCATCGGCGCGGCACTATCCTGACTAGGTGCTTGCTGATTGGCCAGACCACCAATTAAAGCTTGAAGCGCGTCGGCGCCCTGCGTGTCGGATATCTGTCTAATACCCTGAGGGACCATACTCGGCGGCACTTTGCGTAGGTCGACTTCCTGCCCTGGGTAGAGCGCGCTATAGCGGTCGACTAAATTGGATAATTCACGCACATTACCCGGCCAATCATACTGCAGTAATAACTCAAGCGATTTTGTATGCAATGTGATGGGCGCTTGATTATCGCGCGTATACTGACTGGCAAAGTGCTCGAACAAAACAGCAATATCCTCTCTGCGCTCTCGCAGTGAGATAATTTCCATGGGCATCACATTGAGACGATAGTAGAGGTCCTCTCGGAAGTCGCCCTGCTGGATAAGCACTTCAATATTTTTATGCGTTGCCGCGACCACACGCACATCAATAGGGATGCCATGCTGAGAGCCCACCGGATCAATGGTGCGCTCTTGCAGGACTCTCAGCAACTTGACCTGTAAGTCCATGGACATATCGCCAATTTCATCGAGAAACAGCGTGCCACCATCAGCTAGCTCAAAGCGACCTTTGCGATCTGAAATCGCGCCAGTAAATGAGCCTTTGCGGTGCCCAAACAGCTCACTCTCCAACAACTCTCTCGGTATAGCCCCACAGTTAACCGGAATAAACGGGCCTTTGTTGCGCGAGGAACAGCCATGTAAAGCCTGAGCGACTAGCTCTTTACCGGTGCCACTATCACCCGAAATCAAAACGGTGGCATCACTGGGCCCGACCACCTTAATAAGGGAACGTAGCTCATCGATGTCACGACTGAGGCCAATAATTGA
Source organism: Porticoccaceae bacterium (assembly GCA_002685715.1). GTDB lineage: Bacteria > Pseudomonadota > Gammaproteobacteria > Pseudomonadales > Porticoccaceae > HTCC2207. Next base: position 167,279 of record NYXU01000002.1, read on the forward strand.
GTTTAGCTCAAACAAATATAGGGTCTCGGACTATTCCCGAAATGACTTTAGCTACCTCATCCACTGAAATAGCGCGAAACTTCCCCGTACTTTACCTAATGTTGGGGCCACAGCCTAGAACAAAAACAAATCATTCCTATATTGGTTATTAGTGCTGTGGTTACAGGCACACAAAATTTAAACCGATTAATTGCCCTGTAGGTTGCCAATACAGCGATAATTCTGGTCTAAGGCGACTAATCTCTCTTTGACGGGCTCGGTATGACTAGCTAAGCTTACTCTGACAATAAGAACGTCACCACTGCATACGCAAGGGGAGCACTTATGCACAAGGTACGTGAAGCATTAACTGAAGTGGTTATTATTTTCTGTGTCGGTGGTCTCATTGGCGCTGTGCTGGCCATGGTGTCTAATGGGTTTGTAATTGGTGTGCAATACTTTAGTCACCAGCGCGCAGCCAGTGATCTGCTAACATTAACGATTGGGACTCAAACGCTGTCTTTTTCCAGCGTTCTATTTCTTTGGATAGCCGCGGCTATCGTTGTGTTTATTAAAACCGCCCTAGTTGTCCCTCAATGGCGCGGCCCAGCTGATAGTATGTATGCTGCCCATCAAGTACAACATCCATTGGATATTAAACAGGGGTTGGCTTCAACGCTGGCCGCCTTCACTTCTGCCAGTGGTGGCGCCTCAGTGGGACAATACGGTCCTATCGTTCATTTTGGCGCTACCATGGGCATCTGGGTAAAACGCTTTGTCTCCAGTCGCCTCAGTCATGAAATTTATCTTGGTTGTGGTGTGGCTGCAGCAATTTCTGCGGGCTTCAATGCGCCCATCGCGGGTATAGTGTTTGCGCATGAGGCCATTTTGCGACACTTTTCAGTGCGCGCCATTGCGCCAATCACCGTGGCCTCTATTTCGGCAAGCACTCTTGGTAATTACTGGTTTCCGCATAGCGCCACGTTTGATATCGGCAGTCAGGTACCAAGTCTTGCTGAAGTTGTGCCTTTTCTTGTTATGCTGACGCCTCTATTTGCTCTGGTCGCTATTGCGTTTATGCTGTCTCTACGCTACACCGCTAGTCGCGCTACAAAAAGTGGCATTTCGCCAATGCTATTACCGTTTATTGCCGCTACTATTTGTGGGCTAGTGGGCGTATGGGTGCCTCAGATATTGGGCCTCGGCATAGACAGTATCAACGATATGATAGCGGGAGAATTTGCTCTGTCTCTATTAATTACTGTGCTGGTGGCCAAGGTGCTGATGACCGCCTTATGTCTTGGCTGCGGCCTTTTTGGCGGTGTCTTTTCACCATCGCTGTTTATCGGTGTTGCCACAGGTGCGCTGGCAGGCCAAACGCTTACTCTCTTTGGCTTTGCTGATATTGCCAGCATAATCAGTATCGCAGCGATGGCTGCTGTCAGTGCAGCGGTTATTGGCGCGCCATTATCAGCGGTGCTGATCGTGCTTGAGCTGACTCAATCTTACGAATATGCCGTGGCCGCGATGATGGCTGTGATGCTCTGTGGTCTACTAACCCATAGGCTGTTTGGCCAGTCCTTCTTTGATCGCCAGTTGTTGGATCGCGGTGTTGATTTAGCCAAAGGTCGTGAAGCAATAGCTCTTGGTCAACAAGTTATCGGGCCCTTTGCCAGTGACGATTGTATAACGGCCGCAGCCAATACCTCTGGCACAGCGCTGTTACAGGAAATGAAAAGTCGTGGTCATACTGAGGCCTATATCATCGACGATACTGGTAAACTACTTGGGAAAATGACAATTTATCTGGTAATTGAATGTGGTGACCAGGAGGTGTCCGCCTTTATGGATGTCCATCCGCTGTGCCTCTATGCAGATGAACCGCTCGACAGCGCCATGATAAAAGTCAGTCAATTTGTCGGTGAAAGTTTGCCCGTTATCGAGAGGAAACATCGTATTATGCAAGGGAGCATTGCCGAGGGGGCGCTTTTTCAAGCGGTCATTGACATTCAAGCTCAAGCACGCACTCTAGAGCGTGCATGATTTATAACCAAAGGTAAGTGAGATACCCATGAAACAAATGCTGCGCAATCTACTTCTATGCTGTTGTGTTGCTTCTCCTATTGTTGTTGCCGATGCGTTCCAAGCCGGACTCGCTGCGCTGGAACGAGGCCATTATTCTACGGCAATGCGGGCTTGGCTAAAGCTGGGACGAGCAGGTGCCGCCGAGGCGCAAAATAACGTCGGGCATCTCTACGAGGAGGGGTATGGCGTGTCACAGAGCTATGCTGAAGCGATGGTTTGGTACCGTCAAGCGGCAGACCAAGGGCTTGCTGAAGCACAGCATAATGTAGGGATGCTTTATTACCATGGTTATGGTGTCGCGCAAAACTTCCGTGAGTCACTTAAATGGTTTAAAAAAGCCTCTCAACAAGATCTTCCCGATTCACAATATATGCTTGGCCTGTCCTATCATCAGGGCAAGGGGGTAGGGTTGGATTATGAGTTTGCCAAATACTGGTTCTACAAAGCGGCAATACAGGGCTATGCCAATGCACAATTTATGTATGCCTATATGTTGCAGGCTGGCGATGGCGGCGAATCAGAACCTATCAAAGCTCTGGTTTGGTCAGAACTGGCCAGCCGCAATGGTAAAACTGATGCGTCGGATATCTCTAATCTTTCTAAGCTTCTGGTTGATGATGATGAGCTGGCAAAAGTCCCCGATCTCGCCCGTCAGTGCCTAGCGTCGAATTACGAACAGTGCCCAAAATAACACCTGTGTCTGTGTACAGGTAAATAAATCAAATTTTTGCTAAAGAAACGCCATCAATATCCGATGTTATAAGTATCAAAAGTTAGGTTATCGATGGAGCAACAACAATGGCACCAAACAAAAAGGCAATGAATGCCTATCGCAATGTGGGCGTTACCTCAGCGGTTGACTACGCCGACGCAGTTCAGCTAATCCAGATGTTGTTCAACGGTCTTATGGACGCCTTGGCAGATGCCGAGGGACATATCAGTCGCAATGATATCGCCGGTAAAAACCAATCTATCAGTCGCGCGACCAAAATTATTATCGGCCTGAAAGGCTCACTAGATTTTGAAAAAGGTGGCGAACTGGCACGCAACCTTGATGATCTCTACGACTACGCAACACGTCGTCTGCTCAAAGCCAATATCCGTAACGATATTGAAGCGGTGCAAGAAATTAAGGGTCTGTTGGGCGAGATCAACGGTGCTTGGGAGTTATTGCCCTCTCTACTCAAGGATCAACCTATCGCAATGGCTTCATAAGCCATTGCCGGGTGATCTCGGTGCAGTCCCTTGTCTGAATTATCCCTCAATCAACGTTTCCCTCCCCTGCCTCTGACCAATCAGGTGAGATCAAGTCAGCAGTCTACAGGCAAAAAACAGCCCGGTTCTCAGGATGAGAAGGATGGGAAGGACCAGCCATCAAATAATATCTTTGCCGAGATCGAGCTGTTATTCGATAACGATCAAGAAATCCCTGTTTGTGGCGGCAATAATCAGTTGGCTTGCCAGTCATTGGATGAATTGATGATTATGCAACAGTTATCTCAATACGCACCCCCTAACCCGAGGTTTCACGGCCCAAAATTACTGGCTCTTGCCTCCTCTATTAATCGCTTCAAAGATTAGTCACTTCTCTCTTCCTCCTCACTTCTGCCTCAGTCTGTGCACAAATAGTCACAGCGCCATGCCTTGACAGGCTTTATTAGCCCATGGCATAAACGGCGCTGCGATTAAAAATATAACAAGCCGAATGTGGAGACCGAGAGCAATGAAGTCTTATCAGCAGCGAGTAATGGAAATCCTTAACAAAGACAGTAATCAAGATTCTGTCAGTCGAGCCTGTGATATCTTCCTATCGATTCTTATTATTCTTAACCTAATCGCCGTTTGCCTTGAATCCGTCGAGTCTATCAATCGACAATATCATGACTTACTGGTGGCCTTTGAATGGTTTTCGGTCAGTATTTTCTTGGTTGAATACCTTCTGCGTATTTGGTCTATTGCCGCAGATAACAGAAGCAGCGCTAAGACCGCTACGGGACGCAGAGCCAAGTATATTTTCAGTTTTACTGGCCTAATTGACCTCGCGGCAATTTTGCCGAGCATCCTACCGTTGATTATGGGTGGTGTTGATCTGCGCTGGCTACGCGTGTTGCGATTAGTAAGACTGTTAAAAATTTCTCATTATTCCTCAGCCTTGGAGGATTTATTTTCCGCTGTCTACGAGGAGCGACGCTCATTTGCCGCGGCGCTCTACTTAATGGCTATAGCGTTGTTTTTGTCTAGCTCCATGATGTATCTGGCTGAGTATGAGGTACAACCAGAGAATTTCCGCTCTATTCCCGCAACTATGTGGTGGTCGCTGATCACATTAACTACGGTAGGCTATGGCGATGTTTCACCAATCACGCCCTTGGGCCAAATTATTGGTGCCTTTACCGCATTGATGGGCGTCTGCACAGTGGCTCTGCTGACTGGTATTGTAGCCTCGGCATTTTCCAGCCAGATGGGGCGTCGCGAGGCTATTTTTGAGGCAGAAATTACAGCTGCTATGAGCGATGGTGTGGTGACATCTGACGAACGTGATCATATCGAAGCATTGCGTGAACGCTTTAATATTCCTGAAGAACACGCTAAACAGATTTTTGCGCTGTTGGCAGAGAAGAAATAAGCGACATTAGCCGCCGTCGATAATCACTTCGATACGACGGTTGCGTGAACGCCCGGCCGGGGTATCATTCGATGCCAATGGCTTGGTGTCTGCAAAACCCGTTACAGTGACTCTGCCATCAGCCACATCAGTGTTGTTTAGTAAATAATCTGCAACAGCAGCTGAACGAGCGGCAGATAGATCCCAGTTAGAGCGAAAACGCTCACTAAAGGCGATAGGCACATTGTCGGTATGACCTTCAATCGTAATTAAGCCAGCCGCATCACTGATTGATGCGCCAACTTTATTCAGCAAGGGTTTAAAGCTCGGCTGCAAATCAGCGTAGCCGCTACGAAATGATCCTCGCTCGGCAAGACGCACAATAATTTTATCGCCGTCCCGCTCAACTTCTGCCAGACCCTGAGATATCTCATTGGAGAGCGCCATGCGAATACGCTTAAACTGATCAGCAATAGCCTGCTCTTTGCCCTCGGCGCTTTCACCGCTCATACTATCAGCGACATTATCTGGAGACGCCTGCTCCACAGTGATTTGAGAGGCGACCTGCGCCTGAGCCGCGGCAATTTTGGCATAAACTTCAAGATCGTTTTGAGCAATTTTAGCGCCAGAATTGCGCGCACTGTCAGTACCNCTCANACCNNTTGTCGCCTCNGAGGCNACATCNACAANAAGCTTATTNTCTTCTACGCGCACGGAGACTTTTCCCTCGGCAATTTCTTTAGCCAAGGCATTTTGCACTGACTCCACATCTGAATTAGTGGCAAAGTCTGCTTTCTTGGTATCAGTTTTTAATTCCGGATCAATGGGTTGCTCAAGATTGGTGGTTTGTTCCTGAATCACATCCATTAAAGTCGGGTCGACTCTGGCCGCCTTATACTGCTGGGCAATAATACTTTTTGCCTTGGGAGGCTCNACANCAGGNACTAGGCGTTGNACACCAAAAGCATTTTTTAGTGACCCACTGACTTCTTTGTACTTAGGCACATTCATTTCAGCAAAGGACAACAGAAGTACGAAAAAGGCCATCAACAGCGTTGCCATATCAGCAAAGGTTGCCATCCAAGCCGGGGCACCACTCTTGCATTCCGGACAATCGGGATCTGGCGCTGGCTCTTGCTCTTCTGGTGGTTCAGCCTCTTCCGGTGGTTCAGGGGGATCGGTTGGATCATCGGCGACCACGGGTAATGGCGCCTCCTCAAGCTCAGCGGTTGACTCGTTGTCTGGGGTGAGCGGACGTTTTTCGTCGTCTTGTTCTGCCATCAGACAACCCCCAGGGTAAATATTAGCGAATTAAGACCCATCGACTATTACCTCGATGCGGCGGTTGCGTGCACGCCCTGAAGACGTCTTATTACTATCAATGGGCTTAGTGTCAGCAAACCCAGCAACGGTGATATTCTCTTGAGTAAAGCCCGAGTTATTAATAAAGAAATCTGCCACGGAGGCGGAGCGAGCGGCTGATAGATCCCAATTAGAATTAAATCGTTCACTAAAGGCTACCGGCACATTGTCTGTATGACCTTCAATACGTACCTTCCCAGTACTCGCCGCTAAGCTCTTACCGACCTGCGATAATAGCCTATTAAAGCCNGGTTGCAGGTCTGCACTACCAGAGACAAAAGACCCTTGACTCGCCAAGCGAACGATAATTTTATCGTCTTTCAATTCAACCTCAGCGAGCCCCATTTGTATCTCGGCCGCAAGATCAGCGCGTACTCTTTGATATTGATCCTCAATATCCTGCTTTTTACGCTGTGCATTTCCGCCCATAGCAGAGCTTTCCGCCTGGTCAGCGCTGGCATTGTTTTGCTCGCCGGTAGCTAACGGTTGCTTACGTACCTCAACCTCAGTCGACATTTCAGCCTGTGCCTCAATAACTTTGGCAGCAATATCCAAGGTTTCCTGACTGACAGGGCCGCCAGACCCCTGGCCTTGGGTGTTATCATTTTTACCACCACTGCTGTCGGGGGAGCGCAACTCAACGATCACTTTGTCATCGACAAGACGCANGCTTACTTGGCCTTGTTCAATTTCTTCTGCTAGGGTTTCTTCTAACTTGCGAAAGTTTTGCTCAGTTTCAAAATCAGCCTGTTTTTCTTCCGTTTTAGCAATAATATTTCTCTTTGTAATCTCTTCCGAGCGCTGACGCTTGCGATCAATCACCGTAGGCTGTGCCACAGCAGGGGTGAAATCTTCTTTGACAAGGCTGCGGGCCGTGGGAATAGAAATAACAGGAACAACTCTCTTTACACCAAACGCTGCTTTTAGCGAGCCGGCGATTTGCTTGTATTTCGGCACATTCATTTCAGCAAAAGACAGCAGCAAAACAAAGAATGCCATCAATAGCGTCGCCATATCAGCAAAGGTNGCCATCCATGAGGGTGCGCCGCTTTTACAAGGCGGGCACTCGTCTGGCTTAGGAGGGCCAGCATCAACGGGCCCACCTTCCTGCTGTTCTGTTGCCTCCTGATCTTCGATCTGTTCCAGATCGTCTTCAGGGGTTTGTTCTTCAGCCATTGCTCAATTGCTCGCTAGGCCGCCGGCGCAATTTTCGCGCGCACTTTCGGGCTGAGGAAGGCGCCGAGGTAATCACTTAGAACGCGGGGATTACCACCCTCCTGGATAAACAGTATGCCTTCAATAATTAGCTCGTTATTAGTCTCTTCTAATACCGCCTGATTTTGTAATTTCATCGAGATCGGCAAACAGATGACGTTAGCCAAAATCGCACCGTACATTGTTGTTAGCAGGGCCACGGCCATCGCCGGCCCAATCGCTTTCGGATCCGACATATTACCCAACATCTGCACCAGACCGATCAAGGTGCCAATCATGCCCATTGCTGGGGCAATCTCGCCCCAAGCAGAGAAAATTTTAGCGCCCATATCATGGCGCAATTTAGTCATGTCTTTTTCTCGTTCGAGCGAGTTTTTAATCACGCCACCATCGGTACCGTCAACTAGCATAGCGACGGCTTTAGACATAAATGGATTGGCAATTTCTTGCCCTTCTAAGGCGATCATGCCNTCTTTTCGTGCAATGGTCGCCAGTTCAACAATTTGCTCAATCAATGCTTCCGGGGCATCGAGCTTATTCTTGAAAGTTTTACCCAACACCCCAACAGCACCGATAAATTCACTTAAAGAAGAGCGGAACATCACCACCATGATTGACCCAGCAACTACGATGAGTAGTGACGGGGTATCAACAAAGGCGGCAAAATCATCAATGGCCATAACAATAAAGCCAAAGGCGCCAAGCAGCCCTACTATAGTTGCGATATCCATACGTTCTCCTTACAAATGTAATGTTGTCGTTGCCACATTGGCGGCAGCCACAGCTAAATTGAGCTGCAGCTAATTAAATCTCTGTCTCTTTTCTATCGGCAGTTACTGAGATTAATTGAGTTTGTAATGCGTTTTTCAGCAGTTTAGCTTAACCGCTAGAATCATAATATTAATTTAAAAATAAACTTCAGGTAATCCTTATAACTGTCGATCCTTTAAGTGCGAGGTTTAGTACTTTACACTGAGTGGGAAGATTAGTTTTTGCTTCATAGCATTACAAACTGATGTTAAACCGAGAGAGATGTCTCTTACTAACGAAGTGACAGCGCTAGCGGTTATATAAGGAGAGAACTTGTGAAGGTTAAAGTAGCTCTAGGATTGGCGACGACGTGCCTACTACTAGCGGGTTGTGGCGACTATAGAACCAAGGAAAAATGTGGTGATGTGATTAAATCTGGCGACAAAGGGTCGTTTGTTACTGACCCAAGCGGATTAGCGAGAGACAGTAGTACAGGGACCATTTGGTATCGCTGCCCAGGCGGGCAAACGTTCTCCAATTTTCGCTGCAAAGGTGAGACGCTTTTTTTAAGTTGGGACGATGCCACGGCTTATGCCGTTGAGTTTTCAGAAAAATCTGGCGTCAAATGGCGCTTGCCGACGAACGACGAGATGAAATCCATTGTCGAATCATCCTGTATAGCACCGGTAATTAATCATAATGTTTTCCCCGCCACTGAAGTGACTAATCACTGGACCTCCAGCGATGGCTGGCATCAAAAAACATTTAAGTGCGCGTTAAATACCTACAACGGTAGTCTGTCTTGTCGGCAGGCAAGAGTGATTGAGCAGCCCTTTATGTTAGTGCAAGATCGCGGTTAAGCTCGGCCGGCTGGATCTGCTGGTTTTGGCGAGAAGCTTAAGCAGGGGTCACCGTGCACCCGAATAACTTCCATTGATGGTAGCATCTTTGATTTAAAACCCATGGCGCGACAGCCATAGGGCCGCTTAGGATCATGGGTAATATTAAAATGAATACAGCGCCAACAGTCAGGAGCGGTTTTTTCTGGCGGCATCACGTTTTGGTTTCCAGTATTCGAGGTAGGCTCTCCACAGCACGGTAACGACAAACATCACGCCAATAAAAGTCGCAAAAAGATCCGTTAGAGCAACCCCTTTAAGACGATTAAATTCCGGCTGTATGTACAAAATTAGAATCATNGGNATGGCAATCAGCATATAGGTGCGAATTANTCGACANACTGCGCACGGCGGTTTTTGATTTTTTTCTGCCATAGTCCCCTCCGACCACTTATCTTTAGAACCCGTTATCTGTAGAACAATGCTACAGCGAATAGTAAATAATCGCCATTTAAAGCGTATTCAATGGCTTAGCTGCTTGCACCACCAACCGAAAAGTTGGTATTTGCGCGTCATCTGTAGCACCAATATTCAACTGAAGTTGCACCGTCTTACCCGCCGCTATAGTTTGCGACACCACTAGATTGCGACTACTGCGAATCTGAAAGGCATTGGCCATAGTATCAACCCGTAGCNGTATCTGATTCATTGCCACCGGGCTATGATTAACCAATGAAATTTGCAGATAACCACGGCTATTTATACTTCCGCTAGCGCCAATAAAACTCTCGGGCTGCAATTGTAACTTAAGTGCAACAAGCTGTTGCTCAGCTTGTTTCTGCAATTTTCCACCCGCCNGACGTGCCTGTTCAAAGTAGGCAATCGCCTGCTCATACTGTTCGGCTTCTACTGCGGCGTCACCTAGATAGTAACTGGCCTGAGGGGTTGGCAAGAGTTTATAGCTACGATTGATATCAACTAAGCCCAATGAGTTTTTATCCTGTTCATAGCGTAGTATGCCGCGATCGAGATAAGCACCAAAGTGATTAGGGTTTTTTGCTATAGCTGTAGTGTAAGCCTTATCGGCATTGTCAGGCTGTTGNAGNTGTTGCCAACTANGNCCGCGCAATAGCCAAAAAGAGGCCTCTTTTGGTTGCAGAGCGACCGCTTTGTCCAGCTTACTGATAGCCAGACGAGGCTGTTTTTGATCTAAAGCCGCCATGGCNTCTTGCTGTGCTTGATAGGCTGGGGCATCTTTTTGCANCTGGGCAATAGCAGATTGATAACGCTGCCGGTAACGTTTGCCCTCCGGTAATGTTGTGGCTTTGGTTCTATTGGCCTCGACTCGTTGGCTTGATGGTGGGTGACTGGCAAATAGGCCCGACAGAAAATCGGTTTGCTTGCCTTCACTCAATTTAACGAATGTTTGCTGTAGTTCAACGGCCCCTTGCGGTGCGTAGCCAGCCTTGGCCATATAGTCCATGCCATAAAAGTCTGACTCCAATTCATCGTTACGCCCATATTTGGCCATCCATGTGGCAGCACCCAGCTGTGATGCGAGGCCATATATTTCCGCCCCCTGTTGGTTCTGTGTACCAATAGTCACCGCGGTCATACCGAGATTGACCAACATACCTCGGCTCATTTGCGATGCCCCATGTCGCGCTGCCGCATGAACAATTTCATGGGCCAAAACCGCTGCAAGCTGTGACTCGTCCTCTAGATACACCAGCAGNCCACGATTAATCGCTATCTTGCCACCAGGTAGGGCCCAAGCATTGGGTACGGCATTATTTAACACCACAAACTCATAGGGTAAATTTGGTTGATCACTGACTGCCGCCAGTTTTCGACCTATGTTGGCAACATAGGCTTGCAGGCTTGGATCAATATAATAATCACCCCCCTGTGACTGTCGTGAGGGCGCATAATTTTTGCTACCAAGGGCGATTTCCTGTTGTTGGGACATCAGAGACAGTTCTGTTTTGCCGGTCANTGGATTTACTGAACAACTTTGAATCGCTAAAGTAGTGACTAGTATGGCCACAACGCTAAGACCAGACAGGGCGCTATGCATGGCTATTCCCCTTTTTATGGTTGATTATCAAGCTAGATCAATAGGTCAATATTGCTTGACGCACCTTTTCAATGGCTTGATATAATGACAACATCATTTGCCATGAATTTCCATTATAGGATCATTTAAAATCATGCTTATTGTTATATCGCCAGCTAAAAAACTCGACTTTGCCCCGGTATCCGCCGGCAACGCCAGTCAGCCGCAACTACTTGATCACGCTGCGGAATTGCTGCAGGGTCTCAAACAACTCTCGCCCTCAGAGGTCTGTGGCTTAATGGGGCTAAGTGATAGTCTTGGCGCGCTTAACTATGAACGCTTTCAAGCCTGGCAAAGACCTTTTACTGAAGACAACGCTAAGCCGGCGGTTCTTGCCTTTAAAGGCGATGTCTATCAGGGATTAGACGCTGACCGCATGACGGACGGTCAATTAGCTTGGGCACAGGACCATTTACGTATTCTCTCAGGGCTGTATGGATTACTTAGGCCTATGGATCTGATGCAGCCTTACCGACTAGAAATGGGCACCAAATTTGCTACTCAGCGCGGTAAAGATCTCTACGCTTTTTGGGGCTCCATTATCACCGATGAAATCAACGGGCTCTTAGCTGCGTCCACCTCGCCCGTATTAGTTAATTTAGCCTCCAATGAGTACTTTAAGTCAGTGCAGCATACGGCTATTAATGGCCGTATTATTACCCCAGTCTTTATGGATAAAAAAGACGACAAATATAAAATTATTAGTTTTTACGCTAAAAAAGCGCGCGGCTTAATGAGCGCCTATATCATTAAAAATAAAATCAGTGCCGTCGAGGGTATCAAAGACTTTGATAGTGATGGCTACTGCTACAATGCAGCGATGTCAGATTGTGACAGTTGGGTGTTTACTCGCGAGCAATAACGCTTTGCATAATTGATGAATAAACCTTTCTCACAGGCCTGCGAAAATAATCGCGCTCCGATTCTGCAGGTGTTGCAACCTTTATTTGAAAGCAAAACCTGTGTCCTTGAAATTGGCAGTGGCACCGGTCAACACGCGGTATGGTTTGCGCAGAATATGCCGTCGGTGAGCTGGCAAACCAGTGATCTGAAACAAAATCATGCCGGTATCCAGCAGTGGATCGAGGCGTTTCCTGCGCCCAACTTATTGCCGCCGATCACATTGGATATGTTGGCGAATGATTGGCCGGAAATAGTTTACGATGGTATTTACTCAGCCAACACTGCTCACATTATGCCATGGGATGGGGTGGTCAATATGGTTAATCAAGGGGCGGCACTTTTAGTTGATGGTGGGCATTTCTGTCTCTATGGTCCAATGCAATACAACGGCCAATTAGAGCCTCAAAGCAATCGCGACTTTGATGCACGTCTGCGGCAGCAGGCCAGCCATCAGGGCATACGTGATTTCTATAAGATCAATCATTTAGCTGAAAAAGCCGGTTTACAGCTGCAAGACGATCATGCGATGCCCGCTAATAACCGCTTGTTAATTTGGCAGAAAATCTAACCTTATAACAGCGTCGTGGTCATTTGATAATCCACTGCCAAACCGACAAAGATCATCATGCCAACTCGGTGATTATTTAGGAATGCGTTAAAGCAGCCTTCCTCCGTTCGATCTCTGGCTTGAAGATACTGTCTTAAAAAGCTGATGGCCGCAGCGATTATTCCCAGTGCGTAATATAAGCCCCGATCAAAAGCCATTCCGACCAGACTTAGCAGCACTAGGGTAGCTATCTGTAAGCCAACAATAATAGCTAAGTCATAACGACCAAATAAGATGGCGGTGGATTTAATGCCGACTTTTACATCATCCTCACGGTCGACCATGGCATAGTAGGTGTCGAACGCGATAGTCCACAGAATCACCGCGCTAAATAGTAACCACAGGGCTGGCGGCAATGTTTGTCGTTCAGCCGCAAAAGCCATGGGTATTGCCCAAGCCCAAGCTGCACCAAGCCCCAATTGGGGCACGTGGGTAAAGCGTTTTAAAAAAGGGTAGCTTGCTGCCAGAAGGAGGCCGCCAATCGATAATAGCAGCGTCATTTTGTTAAGCATCAGGACTAAACCTAGGGCCACTATTAGTAGGGCAAAAAATAGCGTTAATGCCTGTTGCGCGGTTATCTCTCCCTGCGGCAACGGTCGGTGCGCTGTGCGGCGAACTGACCCATCGACTTTGCGGTCGGCATAATCATTGATCACGCATCCCGCCGCGCGCATAACAATGACGCCCAAAGTAAAAATAATCAGATTGCTGATACTGGGAATACCCTGTGCAGCAAACCACAGCCCCCAATAGGTTGGCCATAGTAAAAGATAGGTCCCTATTGGTCGGTCTAGGCGCATAAGGCGCAGCCACCGATTAGCTTGTAATCTGGTGATTATCGTCATGGTGCACCAGCAAAACCAAAATGAAGTGTTTGATTGTAGGGTTTAAAATCAGGCAGGAAGACCTCGCTAACCAATAAGGGTTTGGCGTCTAAACGAAACACCGATCGACGCCCCCATAGAGATTTTTGTAGCCCACCCAATAATGTTGTTGGTAGCTTGGCATTAACTTTGGTGTGACAGGCTACTTCTACCGCCTCTCTGGTCATCGTGGGGTCACGGAACAATAATGCCCCCAACGGTTGATTATCAAGATGACGCAATTTACGCAATCGCCCCGTTAAGGTCGTCAGGGGAATGATACTTCTGGCATACACCCATGGAGTCGAGTTAGCCAGCAATACTACCTCTCGAATCATGGTTAAACGTCGGGGCGGTAGTTTGAGTGCCCGCTGTTCTGTAAACCTTGGTATATCAATTCGTTGATTGATTATCTGCACAGTCAAGGTGTTTTCGCTGGCATCAATTAAACGCTGGGTCAGCGAACCTGTATCCAACAACCAATCGCGCCACTGCTTGGGTACGGAACGATCTGAATGGGATAGCAGCGAGCGCCATGAGGGCTCTTGGTACAAGCGGAAATTTGAAAATCTGGTGGTAGGCAAATGAAAATCTCACGTTTTAATCGCAGACTGTCTGGCAGTCCGGTAAGGATACCAGACAACTTTGACCTATTGTGTTGCCGTTACTCACAGCTTGCTAAGCAGGTCGTTTTTCAGATAGTCCAGCAGTTCGCTGCCAATTTCGTCATGCTGCAAGCCTAATTCAATATTGGCTTTTAGTAGGCCCATTTTACTACCACAATCATAACGGATGCCCTCATACTCATAAGCGAGGACTTGTTCTTCATTGAGCAATGTTTGAATGGCGTCGGTTAACTGATATTCGCCACCTGCACCTGGCTTAAGTGCTGCGAGATGGGCAAAAATCTGTGGCGTAAAAATATAACGACCGGTCACACCCATATCTGAAGGGGCATCTGCCAAAGCCGGCTTCTCAACAATTTTATCCAGCAGATGAACACGATCGGTTTGCTTATTGCCGCTAATCACACCATAGGATGAAATTTCTGGGCCCGGCACCTTTTGCACAGCAATCACCGAGCTTTTGTAGAACTCATAAATCTCTACCATTTGCTTAACGGCACCTTTGCCGTGATGAATCAAGTCATCGGCGAGCAGCACAGCAAACGGCTCATCGCCAATTAAGTGCGCGGCTGTCGATACTGCGTGACCCAATCCCAGGGCTTCTGTTTGACGGATATAAGTGCAGCTAACCCCTTTGGGTACGACATTCTGTGCGATCGCCAATAACTCTTTTTTACCACGCTGCTCTAGCTGATGCTCTAGCTCATAGGCTTTGTCAAAATGATCAGCAATAGCACGTTTAGCTCTACCGGTAATAAAAATCATTTCGGTAATACCCGCCTCAACGGCCTCTTCAACCGCATATTGNATCANCGGTTTATCGACTACCGGCATCATNTCTTTGGGGCTAGCTTTGGTTGCGGGTAAAAATCTGCTGCCCATGCCTGCCACTGGNAAAACGGCTTTGCGAACTTTTTCACCGTGCCTAACGTGCACCATCTAAAAACTCCTTTCATGCTCACTGATCATTTGCAAGCGGCATTATATCCTTATCCGCGCGACTTAAGNTCATTAAATCCCNCTTTTAGCCATGCAATGCCCTATCTTTCTGNTTATTGGGGTTTATAATTGCGCCTTCTTTGATTCGCATTAAATGGTCGTAGGTGATATTTGTGNGCAAACTCCATGCTGCTCCTGATACTTTTCAGGAACTTATAGCAAGACTTCAACAATATTGGGCTGATAAAGGCTGTCTGGTTATGCAGCCATTGGATATGGAAGTCGGTGCCGGCACCTTCCACCCAGCGACGTTTTTGCGTTCGATTGGGCCCGAAGTNTGGAATGCAGCCTATGTTCAGCCATCNAGACGGCCTACCGATGGTCGTTACGGNGAGAACCCTAACCGCCTNCAGCACTATTACCAATTTCAAGTGGTGATGAAACCNTCACCNGCNGACTTTCAGGAACTCTACTTGGGCTCTCTCGAGNATTTGGGTATTGATACNACCGTNCATGACGTGCGCTTTGTCGAAGACAACTGGGAATCNCCAACGCTGGGNGCNTGGGGTCTNGGTTGGGAAGTGTGGCTAAACGGTATGGAAGTGTCGCAATTCACCTATTTCCAGCAGGTCGGCGGACTCGAGTGCTATCCAGTCACCGGAGAAATTACCTATGGTCTGGAACGTATTGCCATGTATCTGCAGGCAGTGGATAGTATCTATGACTTAATATGGGCTCACGGGCCTCAAGGCGATGTCAGTTATGGCGATGTCTTTCTGCAGAATGAACGGGAGATGTCGACATTCAACTTTGAACATGCTGATGTTGATTTCTTATTTACAGCATTCGACCAATATGAAAAAGATGCTGAACATCTGATTGCCGAGAAGCTCCCTCTTCCCGCCTACGAGATGGTGATGAAGGCATCTCATACGTTTAACTTACTGGATGCCCGCAAAGCGATTTCAGTAACTGAGCGCCAGCGTTATATTTTAAGAGTACGAACTCTAGCTCGAGGGGTTGCTCAGGGCTATTTTGACTCCCGTTTAGCTGAGGGCTTTCCTCTCGCGGATAAAACCATTGCCGCCGACGTTATTGCCAAACGTCAGGGAGACGCAAAATGAAAGGTGATTTTCTAGTTGAGTTAGGCACCGAGGAACTGCCACCTAAGGCGCTGTTAACCCTATCTAATGCCTTTACTTCAGGCGTGGCCGACGGTTTTAAAGCCGCCAACCTGCATTTTGAAGAAGTGCGTTCTTACGCTGCTCCAAGGCGCCTAGCAATCATCATAAAAGCGCTTGATACGCAGACACCAGATGCTGAAGTCGTGGCTTGGGGACCTCCTGTCAAGGTTGCTTTTGATGCCGATGGACAACCCACCAGGGCAGCGCAAGCGTTTGCTGAGAAAAATGGTATTGAGCTCAGCAAGCTTAGCGACTTTATCGATAATGACGGGCAACAAGACAAATTATGCGTGCGCCGCGTTGAGGCCGGCATTGCAACGAGTGAACTACTTGCGTCTGTGATCAATGAGTCATTATCAGCGTTGCCAATTCCCAAACGTATGCGCTGGGGAAGCAGTAAAGAAGAGTTTGTGCGGCCGGTGCAATGGGCTGTGTTATTGTTTAATGGGGCGGTCTACAACGAACAAATCCTTGGTCTTACATCAGGTAACAGTAGCCGCGGTCACCGCTTTCATAGCCAGGGAGAGGTGATTATCACTTCGCCCGATAGCTACGCCGAGCAGCTCTATCAGGCCAATGTAATTGTCGACTTTGCTAAGCGCCGAGATATCATTCGTGCCGGAGCAATCGAGTTGGCGGCGTCAATTAATGGGCAAGCAGTAATTGATGATGAGTTGCTCGATGAAGTCAGCGCCCTTAATGAGTGGCCTGTACCACTGATGGGCCGATTCGATGAGCATTTTTTGGCTGTGCCCGCGCAAGCGCTGATTTCTTCAATGAAGGAACACCAAAAATATTTTCATGTTGTAGACCAAAATAACCAACTGATGTCGGCGTTTATTACCGTTGCTAATATACAAAGCAAAGATCCAGCTCAGGTGATTGACGGCAATNAACGGGTGATTCGCCCAAGGCTCGCCGATGCCGCTTTTTTCTACAATAACGATAAGAAAACTCGCTTGGATAGTCGGCGAGAATCATTAAAACAGGTGGTCTTTCAAGCGAAACTTGGGTCAGTCTACGCAAAGACCGAGCGCGTTGCCGCTCTGGCGGAAATAATTGCCCCCTACACTGGTGCTCAGGCTACTGCAGCCCGCCGCGCCGCCGAACTTAGCAAATCAGATCTTGTTACTGATATGGTTGGCGAATTTGATGATCTGCAAGGCATTATGGGTCGCGATTACGCCTATCATGATGGTGAAGACAAAGACGTCGCCGAGGCTCTGTTTGAGCAATACCTGCCTCGCTTTGCTGGCGATACAGTACCAGCGTCAGCTACCGGAACGACTCTGGCATTAGCCGATCGTCTCGACAGTCTGGTTGGCATATTCAGTATCGGGCAACAGCCCTCTGGATCTCGCGACCCCTTCGCTTTACGTCGCGCTAGCCTTGGGGTATTGCGGATCCTAATGGAGCGCAATATTGATATGGATCTCCTTGTAGCATTAAATAGTGCGGCGGCTCAGTTTGAGCTAGCTGGAGACGGTGAGTTATCTCGGGAAAATGTATGTAAGCAAGTACTCACTTATATTAATGAGCGCTTTAAATCATGGTATCGAGACCAAGATATGGCATCTGAAGTATTTATGGCCGTTGCCGCGCTGCAACTGTCCAATCCATTAGATATCGACGCGCGAGTACAGGCGGTCAACACATTCTCTCAACTGCCAGAGGCCACCGCGCTGGCAGCAGCTAATAAACGCGTTGCCAATATACTAGCCAAACAACTGGGCTCTGCAGATCCTGGTGCAGTGCGCAAAGACTTGCTCCAAGAAGCGGCAGAACAAACCCTTGCAGATGCGATGGAGAATCTCAATGNCACGATTGCGCCATTATTAGATCAACGAGACTACAATACCGTACTGCAAAAATTAGCCCATCTAAGGGAACCCGTTGATACATTTTTTGATCAGGTAATGGTAATGGCAGACAACCCTGATATTAAAAATAATCGACTTGCCCTGCTGTTTAATTTGCGGCAATTATTTATTAATGTTGCTGACATCTCCCAATTAGCGCCGGCCAAGTAGAGGCCTGATCATTGAGTGACAACGCTATTTCGACAGCCATTCAAGGTCTGCGGTCGGCTATTTTTTACCTCGGCTTTATTTTGCTTATCATTATTGTCAGCATCGTTACTTGCGGACTGTTCTTTATGCCCTTTCCCATGCGCCAGCGTATCGCCACCACTGGCAACTGGCTAATAATGGTTTGGCTGCGCGTGACCTGCAATATAACAATTGTTGTAGAGGGCAGAGAAAATATTCCTGCAGGGCCCTGTGTGGTACTCAGTAACCATCAGAGCACTTGGGAGACCTTTTACCTACAATGGTTTTTTCAGCCCGCCAGCGTCATTTTAAAACATGAGCTGCTGNGGATACCGCTGTTTGGTTGGGCCTTAGCCTTGATGCAACCCATAGCGATTAAACGATCCAAACCTGCCAGCGCTATTAGGCATGTGTTAAAAAACGGTGAACAACGACTATCATCAGGCAATAAGATTGTCATCTATCCCGAAGGGACGAGGGTGAAAAAAAATAGCTTAGGAGACTTTAAAACCAGCGGTGCGGCCCTCGCCAAAGTAGCTGATGTGGCCATTTTACCTGTCGCACATAACGCCGGTGATCACTGGCCCCTAACAGGCTTTATGAAATACCCAGGAACCATCACATTAAAAATCGGTCCGAGCATCCAATCGTCCGACGAAGATGTGCGCGCTCTGACAGAGCAAGCTCGGCAATGGATTAAACAGGCTTTGCAAACACCTTAACCACCATCAGATCCATTCTTTCAAAAGCAGTATTGATGCTGCACTACCAATCTCTATACTCTTGGCACCAAAACTGTAGTAACCCACCGACGTAAGTTTTTACTGCAGCTAAAAAAGCATTTATAAATCATAATTATCTTAGGCTATTAAAATGCTAATTTTAATAATTATTTATAATATTGCGTTTTACGGCTTTTCTATACGTCAAGATTAACCACAGATAGCGCATTACTTTCAATAAAATCACGCCTTGGCTCTACATGATCGCCCATCAATGTAGTGAACATTTGATCAGCTGCAATCGCGTCTTCAATGGTCACAACTAACATTCTGCGACTCTCTGGATCCATTGTGGTTTCCCATAACTGCTCCGGATTCATTTCGCCCAATCCTTTGTAGCGTTGCGTGTTAATACCGCGTCGTGATTCTGCCATCAACCAGTCAAGCGCCTGTTTAAAGCTTGTAACCAAAAGCTCTCGCTCGCCACGCTTAACATAGGCACCCTCTTCAATCAGCCCATTTAAGGTTTTGCCTAATTCAACCATGGCCATATATTCATTGGAGACAAAAAAGTCTCGGCCCAATTTGTGATAATGAGGTACACCATGGGCAGTAATTTCAATATTGGGGAGAAATAGATTGCGCTCTTTATCTTCCGTAACGGAAACCTTGTAGCGGTGAGTGCCGCTATCCACTTCTGACAGCTTGTCTTGAAGTTCAGCACACCAAGTTTCAAGATCACTGCGTTTTTCTAAAATATTGCTATCTAACCCGCTGGTATATACCAAGGTATTGAGTATTTCTTGAGGATAAACTAGAGACATGCGACTAATTAAGTCGTCAACATGTCTAAATTGCGCAACCAAACTTTCCAGCGCAGCACCCTGAATTCCAGGTGCCTTAGCATTGACATGCAGACTTGCTCCCTCCAAAGCCTTCTGGGTTAAATAGACCAACAAGGCGGCATCATCCTTTACATATTGTTCTGACTTTCCTTTACTGACTTTATAAAGCGGTGGCTGAGCAATATAAATATGGCCATTTTCAACCAATTCGCGCATTTGACGAAAGAAAAATGTTAGCAGTAAGGTGCGGATGTGTGAGCCATCGACATCAGCATCTGTCATAATAACAATGGTGTGATAACGTAGCTTCTCCAGATTGAATTCTTCGGCTCCAATACCACAACCCAAAGCGGTAATCAGTGTTCCTACTTCGGCGCTGGACAGCATCTTATCAAAGCGAGCTTTTTCAACATTGAGAATCTTACCTTTTAACGGCAATATAGCTTGAGTTTTGCGGGCACGCCCCTGTTTAGCCGAACCGCCCGCAGAGTCACCCTCTACCAAGTATAACTCTGACAGCGCTGGATCTTTCTCCTGACAGTCGGCAAGCTTGCCTGGCAAGCCAGCAATATCCAGCGCGCCTTTGCGACGAGTCATTTCTCGCGCTTTACGAGCGGCTTCTCTCGCCCGCGCTGCATCAATCATTTTATTAACAATCGCTTTAGCTTCTTGGGGATACTCCATCAGATAATCACTGAATTTTTCGCCCATTTCCTGCTCAACCGCAGTCTTAACCTCGGAGCTAACCAGCTTGTCTTTTGTTTGCGACGAAAATTTAGGATCGGGGACTTTAACTGAAATAATCGCGGTTAAACCCTCTCTAGCGTCGTCACCAGTGGTATTCACCTTAGACTTTCCGTTAATGCCTTCCTTCTCTATGTAACCATTTAAACCGCGGGTTAATGCCGAGCGAAATCCCGCCAAATGCGTACCACCGTCTCGCTGAGGAATATTATTGGTGTAACAGAGAATATTTTCCTGAAACCCATCATTCCACTGAAGTGCCACTTCAACACTGGTGCCATCTTCTCGATCATTACTAAAATGCATGATCTTATTGACTGTGCTCTTATTGGTATTAAGAAACTCAACAAAGGCGCTAAGACCGCCGTCATAAGCGAATTTTTCTTCTTTTCCTGAACGCTCATCATGCAACACAATGCAAACGCCGGAATTCAAAAATGATAGTTCTCTCAGCCGCTTAGCTAGCTGGTCATAGAAAAATTTGATATTAGTAAAGGTGTCTTCAGACGGCTCAAAATAAACCTCTGTTCCGGTAACATCGGTATCTCCAATGATTGCCAAAGGACCCTGAGGGACGCCATGTGAGTAGGTTTGCTCATGGACTTTGCCGTTGCGACGAATAGTTAGGCGCATCTTTTTCGACAGCGCATTTACTACGGAAACACCGACGCCGTGCAAGCCGCCAGAGACCTTATAGCTATTATCATCNAACTTACCACCCGCATGNAGGACGGTCATAATAACNTCAGCCGCAGAAACNCCCTCATCNTGCATTTCTGTAGGAATACCGCGGCCATTATCAGAGACAGTAATNGACTCATTNGGNTGGATAACAATNCGTATTTCNGAGCAATGGCCAGCAAGCGCCTCATCAATNGAGTTATCAACCACTTCAAACACCATATGATGNANGCCTGTNCCATCNTCAGTATCACCGATATACATNCCNGGGCGCTTNCGAACCGCATCNAGNCCNTTGAGTACCTTGATGCTCGAAGAGTCGTAATTCACTTCTTCAGTCATAGCNTTCTAATTTCCTGTTATTCAACCTTCTACAGCCACTCCATGTTCCATGTGGAACATTCGATGAGCCATTCCCTCTACCAACAATTCAAAATCTTTCTTATCAACCCCTGTCATAAAATACTGACAATCAAGGTTATTAAGACAATCGATCACTTGTCCCCTATGCTCATAATCAAGCTCTGCCGGCAGATCATCCAATAGAAACAAGCATGACTGGCCCATCCGTCGGCGAAAATGGGTCGCCTGTGCTAACTTCAGCGCATAGACCAACAATTTCGTCTGGCCCCTCGACAGGCGATCAGCTGCAGTCACGCCGTCAAGCTTAATCCGTATATCAGCCTTATGGGCACCATGGTTTGTTGAGCCGCTCGCAAAGTCTCGCGCTCGATCAGCCTCCAAAACCTCCATCAGAGCCAACCCTTCTGACCATCCCTGATAATAATCAAGCTCTAACCCACTTAAGCAATCGAGCTCACTCGCCAATGCGGCTACATCCACAATTAACTCAGTAAGATATTGCCGGCGATAATCGGTAATCTTCTCAGCCAACATAGCCAATTCCGCGCTCCACACAGGCAACGAATCGTCGTCTATTCTACCATGACGGAGCAATTGATTGCGCTGTTTTAACGCTTTTTGAAATCTTCGCCAAGCGGATCGATACTCATGTTCCACGTGGAACACACCCCAATCTAAAAACTGCCGCCGCTGCAATGGGCCGCCCTCCAACAGGGTAAAGCTATGCGCATCAATTAATTGTAATGGTAGTTCTTCCACTAGTTGTACCGCAGACTGCAGTGCAACGCCATCAAGTCGCGCCTCGAAATGCCCCTTGACCGTGCGCTTTAGCCCCAGTTGATAACTACGTTGAGGTGCCTGGCGCTCAATACTGGCCGCAACCACCAACTCGTCACAGTCATTATTGACCACGACACGAAGATCTCTATGCTTAAAGGAACGCCCTCGACCGAGGAGGTATATGGATTCAAGAAGACTGGTCTTACCGCTGCCATTGGCGCCGTAAATTATATTGGCGCCAGGATGGCAATTTAACTGGACGCTCTTGATATTTCTTACTTGGAGAACATCCAGCTTTGAAACATGCATATTAAGTGAAACGCGTTAAGCCGAAACAGGCATTTTAACACCCGTGGTGTTACAGCCGCATCGGCATAACGACATAGACAGCGCCATCATCCGCGGTGCTCTCCACCAACGCGCTACTATTTGAGTCTGACAAGGTGAACTTGAGTTGTGAACCTTTAAGGACATTTAAAACGTCCAATAAGTAACTAACATTAAAGCCAATTTCAAGATCGTCACCGCTGTAATCAACCGTTACTTCCTCTTCAGCCTCCTCCTGCTCTGGGTTATTAGCGACCATTTTCAATGCGCCGGTGCTTAAAAGAATTCGCACACCACGGTATTTTTCGTTAGACAAAATAGCGGTACGACCAAAGGCTTGCTTTAGCTCAGCGCTGTCACCAATGACCTCCTTATCTCCTCCCTTAGGCAGAACGCGGTCATAATCCGGATAAGCCCCATCAACCAGTTTGGACGTGAAGATGTAATCTGTACCCGTAAGGCGGATGTGGTTGGCCCCCATTGAAACTTGTACCATCTCATCACCAAGCAATCGGGACAACTCCATAACACCTTTGCGGGGCAATATGGCCTTTATAGTACTATCGACCACGACCTCACAAGCACCGTCACACAGCGCCATACGGTGACCATCAGTGGCGACAGCGCGTAATTTATTAGCAGATAACTCCCACAACATCCCATTAAGATAATATCTGACGTCTTGCTGGGCCATTGCAAAAGAGGTCGCCTCTATCAAACCCTTGAGTGTTGTCGATTGCACAGAAAACTCAATACTTTTCTCCCCTTCATCTACCGACGGAAATTCATTAGCCGGCAATGTCGCTAAGGTAAACTTACTGCGACCGCTTTTAAGTAGAGCCTTACCATCTTTACTGGAAAAATCAACCTGCGCCCCCTCAGGGAGAGACCGACAAATATCTAAAAACTTACGCGCTGAAACAGTCACCTCCCCAACTTCATCGGCGACCGCCACATCCGTCGAGCCAACAATTTCAACCTCTAGGTCAGTACCAGTCAAAGACAGTCGGTTGCCTTCAAGGCTTAACAGTACATTGGATAAAATGGGTANTGTTTGACGTCGTTCGACCACCCCCACAACAAGTTGTAGCGGGTTGAGTAATGCTTCTCGGGAAAGGCTAAATTTCATGGTAACGTTTATTCTCCAAAATTTTGCAACAATTAATATAAACCCTTACGTGGAGAGGGTTCGGTAGAGGTTCTTAAGGTCTCGTTGAACCTCTCTATCAGTGCCCTCTAATTCTTTAACCTTTCGACATGCATGCAGCACAGTAGTGTGGTCGCGCCCACCGAATGACTCACCAATTTCAGGCAAGCTATGATTCGTCAACTCTTTAGCGATCGACATAGCAACTTGTCTCGGCCTAGCGACAGATCGACTGCGACGCTTACTTAACAAATCCGACATTTTCAATTTGTAATAATCAGCGACCACGCGCTGAATGTTGTCTATGGTAACTAGCTTATCCTGCAGTGCCAATAAGTCTTTAAGAGATTCGCGAATTAAATCAATATCGATGGTTCGACCGGTAAACTGTGCGTGGGCCATCACTCTTTTTAGCGCGCCCTCCAATTCACGTACATTAGATCTTATGCGTTGAGCAATAAAAAAAGCAGCATCTTTGGACAAGGCCATCCCCACCTGTTCCGCTTTGTTTATTAAAATTGCCGCGCGAGTTTCTAGTTCAGGAGGCTCGACAGCCACAGTAAGGCCCCAACCAAAGCGCGATTTCAACCGCTCCTCTACCCCATCAATTTCTTTCGGGTAGCGGTCGCAGGTCAAAATCATTTGCTGACCACCCTCAAGCAGAGCATTGTAAGTATGAAAAAACTCCTCTTGTGAACGCTCTTTGCCGGCAAAAAACTGTATATCATCAATCAGTAAAGCATCCACGGAACGATAAAACCGCTTGAACTCATCAATCGCTTTAAGTTGCAGCGCCTTGACCATATCAGCCACGAAGCGCTCGGAATGCAAATAAACAATCTTTGCGTCTGGTTTCTTTGCCTTCAGGGCATTGCCCACTGCATGCATCAAGTGCGTTTTGCCCAACCCAACACCACCGTAAATAAACAGCGGGTTATAGGAACCACCGGGGTTTTCAGCAACCTGTTGTGCAGCGGCAAAAGCCAATTGATTTGATTTTCCTTCAACGAAACTTTCGAATGTGAAATTATTATTAAGGTTAGTTTTTAAGCTACTCTCAGCTGCCGACGTTATCAAAACAGGCGCATCAATAATGAATTTTGAATCTTGCTCTACGCCATTTAATGGCCCGGTATTGTCTAACTCAACATTGTTGGCTACTGCTTTGTTGGCTACTATCTTGTCGGCTAGAAGAGGCGGTTTGACCACCGAATTAACTAACTGCGGTTTTACTGCGCTGGCAACACCAAGACTTATGCCTTGCCCGCCAAAGTCACTGAATAATTGTTGGATACGGGCAAAAAACTTATTTTTAACCCAGTCCTCAATAAAACGGTTTGGCGCCACTAACTGGACAACAACACCGTCACCTCTTGAACTGGAAGGAGCATGTACCGTAAGGGGTCTAATCCAAGTATTATATTGTTGCTCAGGAAGCTCATCACGCAGTTGGCTCTGGCATTGAGACCAAACTGATTCAGGAACATTAAACCCCATTTCTTAAACCCTTAGCGATACAGAAAGTTATTCAAATTAAACCTCGCATCAACAAAGATAACTGGCGCATCTCAACCTTTGGAGGTTACTAAATCTGACTCTATTGTTTATTAATTAGTTCTTATTAGATTTTTCACAGAGTCTATACAAAGCCAAAACAATTATCCACACAGACAAAAAACAGTAAATTTAATCAATAAAAATAAAAGCTATAAATATCAACACCTTAAATAAAAACAACAATTTTTTTATCAACAACAAAAGCAAAAAAAGTGGTTAATATTTGATCAATTATTGTGGATAACTTGTGTATATACAGTAAAAAACCAGTGTTTAACCTGCAAAAACGACATATTTTTAAGGCTGTGAGGAAGAATAACAACTGGAAAGTGACCAACAAGATAGTGTTGGTCACTTTCCTATGCAGAAAGAAGAGAAAATACGCCCAAGTAGATCATCCGAGGAAAATTGACCGGTAATCTCAGACAGTTGATTTTGCGCCTGTCGTAAATCTTCAGCCAATAACTCTCCAGCGCCTGCCAACTCAAGTTGTTGTATACCCGTACTAATTAGATCTTGAGCTTTCGTTAAAGCATCAAGATGTCGGCGACGCGCAGAAAAAAGACCCTCTTGTTGTTTTTGATAACCAGCCACTAAATGTAAATGAGCAATCAACGCATCGAACCCAAGATGGTTTTTTGCTGATAAGGCGAAGGTGGCTTCGCGATCAATCAGTGGTCCAGCTAATTGATTGCAACAATCTATCTTATTTAAAATTAAAGTGATTGGCTGACGAGAATGTGGATAACGCAGAAAATACTCTGGCCAAATATCCTCAAGATGAGGATCCGCATCTTCAGTTATATCAACCACGAACAATATTAGATCCGCTTTTTCAATTTCAGCCCAAGCTCGGCGCACACCCTCCTTTTCTACCTCATCGTCTGAGTCACGCAGACCGGCTGTATCAACAATATTGAGAGGCATGCCATCTATGATAATTTTTTCCCTTAAAACATCTCGAGTGGTTCCAGGGATAGCAGTAACAATCGCTGTATCATTGCCTGACAGTGCGTTGAGTAAACTGGACTTACCGGCATTTGGCTTGCCCGCCAGCACCAATGTTAAACCCTCTCGCAATAATGACCCCTGCTGCGCTCGCTGCAAGATAGTGGCAAGATTTTCAGCAAGCCCGTGTAAATTATCACGTAATGTTTTATCCGCTAGAAAATCTATCTCCTCTTCAGGAAAATCAATTGCAGCTTCAACATAAATACGCAGCTCAATCATTTCCTCAACTAACGCATTAACCAACCCAGAAAACTCACCCTGCATAGAGCGCACCGCTGATCTTGCCGCCTCTATTGAAGAGGCATCAATCAAATCAGCAATCGCCTCAGCCTGTGCAAGATCCATTTTGTCATTAAGAAACGCCCGCTCACTAAATTCTCCCGGTCTTGCCAGACGAGCACCCAGCTCAACGCATCGCTGCACCAAACGATCAAGGATAATCGGACCACCATGTCCTTGTATTTCTAATACAGTCTCACCGGTAAATGACTTGGGGCTTGGAAACAACAGAACAACAGCTTCGTCAATGGTCTCCTGTTGGCTGTCGACAATACGACAAAAGGTTGCCACCCTTGGCTGCAAGTTATCGCCAACGGATAACATGTGCTTAACAAAGGATGATAAATCGCCACCGGATATCCGTACCACGCCAACCCCCCCCCGGCCAGGCGCAGTGGCAATAGCTACAATGGTGTCAGTATTGTTTTGTAAAGAGGCTTGTTTCATTGGGTTATTATGCCGNAAAAAAAGGCCCCCTCAGGAGCCTTNTATAGCAATCAACTCTTTTTTCTGGTCTCTAGCTGCTTATTAACAACCCATTGTTGGGCCATAGATAAGAGGTTGTTGACCGTCCAATAAAGTACCAACCCTGCAGGAAAAAACATAAAGAAAAACGTAAACATNATNGGCATTAATTGCATNACTTTNGCTTGCATAGGGTCTGTGGGCATAGGTTGTAACTTCTGCATCANCAACATACTGCCACCCATTATTAATGGAAGAACGAAGTAAGGGTCTTTCGCCGATAAATCCTGTATCCATAAAAACCATGGTGCGTGACGAATTTCGACCGATTCCAGTAATACCCAATAAAGGGCTATAAAGACAGGCATCTGTAATAGCATAGGCAAACAACCACCGGCAGGATTAACCTTTTCCTTTTTATACAAACCCATCAACTCTTGCGACATCTTTTGTCTATCATCGCCGTAGAGTTCTTTTAGCCTTGCCATCTCAGGTTGCAAATTACGCATCTTCGCCATCGATTTTAAACTTGCCGCTGACAGCGGATAGAGCAACAATTTAATCAACACCGTCAATAAAATAATTGCCCATCCCCAATTTCCGACCACATCGTGAATAAACTTCATGGCGGCGAAAATCGGCTTGGCTAGCATCCAAAGGAACCCATAATCGACCGTTAAATCAAGATACTCCGCTAACGACTCAAGGGTCTCCTGATCCTTTGGACCAACGTAGAACTGAGCTTGATAGCTACCCGCAGATCCTGCCGCGACATTAATTGTGCGGCCGACAAACCCCATTAAGTAGATATCCTGACCCTTTAACTTACGCAAACTAAAGGTATTTTCGTCTTCTCTTGGAGGGACCCAGGCACTGACGAAGTAATGTTGTACCATAGCCACCCAACCAGCTTGGATGGTTGTTTTTACAGACTCGTCTTGCATATCAGAAAAATCATATTTCGCAAAATTGGTCTCAGGCTCTCTTAACGCTGCGCCTAGGTAAGGTGCAACACCGCCACTGGACTGAACCAATGGTTCCCGCGAATCTCTTTTAATCTGACCATAAAAAGCGGCCTGCCAAGAGGCATCGCTGAGGTTATTAATTAAATACTCAACGCCGATAATGTATCCACCAGAGCTGAAGGTAAACCGTTTAACAATACGTACATCATTCTGTTTGAGTGTTAGATCAACAACTAACTGGTCGTCGCCAGCAAGCATTTCATAATTTGTACTTGCGGTGGCAAATAACGGGCGACCTTGTCTTGTATCTGTTGCGTCTGGACCAACTAAGCCACTTTTAGCAATATATTGATTATCAATGGTTCGGGTAAGCAGAGTAAATGGCTTCCCNCCATCTGCGGGCATCGCTGTTAAATGTTTGAGTAGTCGAACCTCAACAATATCTCCGCCTAGAGGATCAATAGTCACATCAAGAACATCTGTTTTTACTTTCACCAGACTAGACGACACAGGCGCGGGTCGTTGCGCCTGAGGCTCAGCAACCAATGTGGGTAATTCCTCGCCATTATTTTGCATTTGAGGTGTTACCAATTCTGCGGGCGCGGAGAATTCAACAGCTCCATCTATAACAGGCTCACTATCACCATTAACATCACCAAAGCGATCCCACTCGATAAGCAATAACCAACCAACCAAAAAAATTGCTGCTATGTTTAATGTTTTTTGCCAATCCATACTATTCACTACTCTATGTGGTTATTGTTAAAGGACGGTGACTGCTCGGTTTTAGCGTCACGACTAAGAGGGTCGTAGGTACTAACAGGGTCATAGCCCCCCGGGTGAAAAGGGTGGCATTTTAAAAGCCTTACCAGGGTAAGGTAGCCCCCCTTAAAGACACCGTGCTGCTCAATTGCCTCTTCAGCATAACAAGAGCAGCTGGGGTAAAACCTGCAGCTTTTCCCCGTCAGGGGACTAATTGCCAACTGATAAAATTTAATCATACTAATTACTAATTTACGCATCCGCAGCCCCCAGACCAATGCAACGCTGCTGCAGTCTGCCCCAAGATTGATCCAACAACAAGGCCAGTTGTTTTGGGTTAAATTTAATGGCATCTTTGCGAGCCAAAAATACAATATCT
>NYXU01000010.1 GCA_002685715.1 Porticoccaceae bacterium
TAGTCAGTGGTTGTCGTGAGGAGGCGGCGGGAGGTTGTGTTGGTGTTGGTCGTGTTGGCAGAGGTCAGTTGATACCATGCCCATACATTGTGTATCAGCAAAAATGGCAACATCATCCAACCAAACAGATAGATCAATGTTCCCTGCAATACAGCACTGACTACATAGGACTGTAAGATATTGTTGTGCCTAGACCAGGTTGCTTGGCCTTGTTTTTGTAGGCGGCTTTTTTCAAGTTGCCAACCGCGCACAAAAGTGCCGGGTATTTCGCGTAAGGCAAATCGATAAATTGACTCACCCATGCGCGAACTGGCGGGGTCTTCCGGTGTTGCCACCAGCACATGATGGCCGCGATTATGCTCTACGCAGAAGTGGCCATAGGCGGGCACAGCCAGACAGATTTTCGCCAGCCACTGTTCCATAGCGGTTTGCTTATGCCCCAGTTCATGGGCTGTATTAATACCTAAGCCACTGTAACCACCGGCCGTTATTGCAATCGCGACTATTGATCCGAAGCTCAGTTCAGTAGTGCCAACAAATGCTGCCATCAGTATCAGTACCAGCCAATGCAATGGGATGGTGATGTAGGTTAGATAGCGGTAATAGCTGTCAGCCTCAAGCTGTGGCACAAGTTCCTCAGGCGGATTATTGTTATCAACGCCAATAAGCCAATCTAAGATTGGTATGACTAAATAACTCAACAGAATTGGTAGCCAAAGCGTCCACTGCTCGCCGGTAAGCTGAAAACAAAAGATTCCTGACAGAGCAAAAACGGGCATTAAAACGGATAATAACCAAAGGTGGCGTTTATTGTCGGTATAGCTAATTAACCCTTTCTGTGGGTGCTCAACACTGTACGTAATCATATAAAATCACTCCAACCTATAAAACAGTTGCAAAATACTAAGCGATATCGTCAAATTACAGGGAGTCAAATACCATCAATAGATAGGTTAAATACCTTTAAGGTGCAGGTCATTTACCATCATTTGAACGGTTGCTGAGCGATGATTGGGCTTTTATACAGGGTTAGCTATGCATCAATTTGTTATTTCATATATAGGGGATTTGCTAAAGGCGCAGGGTGTAGAGCACGATGAGTGGCTGTATAAAGCGGGTATAGCGGGGGAGACCTTGGATGATGCTGAATTTCTTAATGCCGCTGTAGCTGATCGACTCTGCGGTACAGCAATCGTGCTGTGTAAAGATGCAGATTTGGGACTCAAACTGGGTCAAAATTTAACGGTTGCGTCGTTGGGGATGTTTGGTTACGCACTGATGACCAGCCCAACAGTGGGCAGCACGCTAAAACTATTATTGCGCTATAACCGCGCGCTGTTACCCAGTGTTGATATTACTTTGCAACACAATGAGCGGTTCTCTCAGTTGCTTATTAAAGGCGAGCACTTACCTAAGTCCCTACAACGGTTTTATGTCGATGCTATGAATGCCAGTATTGTCACTAACCTAAAAATCCTAGCACCCCATGCACTAGAGGATCTTGAGATTGAGCTAAGCTATCCGAGCTCGTCGGATACTGCCCTGTTAGACGCTATTTTTGGTGATTGTCAGATAAGATTTAACGCTGATCGCTGTGCCGTCAATATCCCGGCGCAGAGTTTACTGGTAGCCATGCAAACATCAGATTCGCTGGCTCAGGATATTTTTCGTCGCCATTGTGATCGCTTGTTGGCGCGTGATAGTCATGCGGGATTTGTCAGTGAGCCAGTGAAAAGAGAGCTGCTTGATTCGCGATCATTTTTTCCCACCAGTGCAATGATGGCTCAACGACTGCA
The DNA here is from genome assembly GCA_002685715.1 of Porticoccaceae bacterium. GTDB lineage: Bacteria > Pseudomonadota > Gammaproteobacteria > Pseudomonadales > Porticoccaceae > HTCC2207. The sequence goes on from NYXU01000010.1 coordinate 1,797, forward strand.
TATCAGTGAAAGCACCCTGCAGCGACGATTAGCAAAAGAGGGAACGAAGTATCAGCGGCTATTGGATGAAGTGAGATACAGGCTAGCATTGGAATATTTGCACAACACCCATTTGGCGACAGATGAAATAGCCCATTTATTGGGATTCAATAATGCAACCAACTTCCGCCGCGCCTTTAAGCGCTGGTCGTCTATGACACCGTCTGAAGTGAGGCTCAAATCTGTTGGCATGAGTCAGCCTGAAGAATGAGGTTATTACCACTGAAGACAAGATTGTTGCGATAACCACACAGCAGAGTTTCATGGTCCTCGGGTTAATGCTATCAGCCGGAGCGCCGGATAAAATCAAATTTGGCGCCAAGCCATTCAATGATGTAGATCACCACAAAGCTAATGCCGGCCGCTGGTAGCAGTATACCCAATAGTACAATGGCCACTACCAGTTTGGCTGATGCTGCTGTGTCAACGCTATCGGGCACACCCAGTTGGCCTTGCGGTTTGCGCAACCACCATGCGTACAACCCAAAACCACTAAGGCAAATAATGGCCAATGCGGTAAGTACACCGAGTAACTGGTTTAGCCAACCAAATAATGCGCCCTCGTGAAGTGACACACCNTGAGAAATAAACTGCTCNACTGGGTGATGATCTTCGAANTTTATATGCTGTATAAGCTGAGCAGAATACTGATCAAAATGCAGTGTTTCACGCTTGGATCTCTGATTCGACATGGCGCGCACTGTCCAAACGCCATTATCAGGTTTTGGCGGTATTATCTGTACAGGGTGAGTCAAACTGATTACCGCGGGTTGATTGCGAATAATATCCAGTATGCTCAGATCTAGTGCATCGATATCAACTGTGGCGGTTGCATTATGGTGCGCATGAGGATCGGAATTAATCTGCCAAAGGCCGGCGTCGGTCAGTGGTTTTATCTGTGTTTCGGGTTTTTCTGATTGCAGCGTAACGAACCATTCTTGGCNCGGCCCCTGCCAGCCCGCAAGGGCTTTAACTTGATCGAATCCAGAACCCCATAATTGCGTCCAAGGAAGCCCAGAGAGCAGTAGAACAGTAATCGGAATGGCAAACCATAACCCCGTGACAGTATGCAGACTACGCCACTTTTTGCTCGGTTTGATCTTATTGAGTTCGGAGGCTGCCGGTTGGGCAGAGTGCTGAGTACTATTGGGTTTAGATAGCCATAAATACAGCCCGCTAATAATTAAAATAATAAACCAGCTAGCCATTAGCTCTACGATATACGAGCCTATACTGCCCATTAATAGCTCACTATGAAGTTTTTTGATGCGCTGCATAAACCGCTGATCGCTATTTTTACTCGCTAGTACCTGTCCAGATATGCGGTCGATCCAATAAATCCTATTCTCGCCCTGAGTATTTTGTATCTCGATTTCCACCGAGCGATCAGCGGGCTTATCCAATATCAGCCGTTTTAACTGTGATTGCGGCTGCTCAGCTAGTAGATTTTTGATATGCGTGCTGGGAGCAATGTTAGATGACAGTGGTGCACCTGCCGTCGCTAGAGCGTTAATAGTGGCTTCTTCATAGCCATCAATCTGCGGTTTAAACAGATAGATGCTGCCGGTAATCGCCAGCAGTATTGCAAAAGGACAGACCACCAGCCCCGCGACAAGATGCCAGCGCCAGAGTCGTTGTTTCAGTAGCAGTGATCTGTCGGTCATATTATTTTGCTAGCTGATATTTGGCTTGTAAGTGATAGGTTCGACCAGGCCATGGGTGGAAAACATGGGCCTCTTCATTAAATAGATTGTCGATACCGGCACTTAATTTAAGTGCTTCCGATACCTGCCAGTTCAACTTTGTGCCGACAAATAGATAATCATCCTGAGCACCAAAGACAGTATCAGCAGTATCGCTATTATCTAACTCACCAAAACTGTTGCTAGCATAGCGCACGCTCGTACCCATATCCCACTGCGGGGCGAGCTTGTAATTGAGCATAAGATTGCTGCGCCACTTGGGTGAGCGCGGAAACTGGTTACCCTCAAATGTCGGATTAAATACATTATCGGTAATCTCCGCATCGATATAAGTCAGGTTAAAGCGGACATTCATAGGGGTATTGAGAATACCTTGCTGTTCCCAGATAAATTCACTACCACNGGTGGTAACCTCACCCACGGGCAAAAAAGTCGATGTGCCATTGGTGGCNCGCTGATTGAAAATAACCTCATCAATCACTTCATAAAATAGATTGATCCGCAGGGAGCCGTTATCGATTAACTGGGTTACTGACAGGTTATGAAAAACACCGTCCTCGGGTTTTAAACTGGGGTCAGATATAATCGCTGCGCCTGCTCCTTTACTGTCATTGACATAGAGTTCNTCAATCACCGGAAAACGCAGGGCCTTGGCTAATGAATAGCGGATTTCATACTGATCATTGGGCTCCCAGGCNAGGGAAAATTTGGGTGAAAANCCGCTTTCAGCGCGCTCTGGCGTTTGCGTTGCGCCGATAAAGCCATCTTGCGCCTGCCAGTCTTCATAGCGCAGACCCAGCGATAGGTCCCATTGCTCGGATAATGCATACCCATACTGAACAAACAGTGCCGCTGTACTGGCTTTACCACCACTATCGGCGCGACCGGTGGCGGGATCCCCATCGACTTCATCCGTATCACGCAACCCAAGAATACTATTGTAGTCATCGACAATATAATTTAACTCGTAGTCATCATAGTGCGCCCCAACAGATAAGCGCTGACGGTCATCACCAAGCCACGACTCGGTGGCCAACTTGATATCAAATATTTGCCAGCCGGTATTATCATACTCAGTAATACGGGCTCGGTATTTCGCATTATCTGCGGCGTAGCTGTCGGCTAATGGGTGATTGCCAGAGCGAATCTCAACATCATCGATGATATTGAAGTAGCTATAGAAAGCGTCACNAACCCAGTCATTACTCAACTCCGCACTAATGCCCGCACCGAGCAGCAAGCTATTGCGTTCTTGGCTGCGCTGTTGCAAACGACTGCGCCCATAGGCATAGGTGTCGTACACCTCGCCATTGATATCAACGCGCCGATCAAAAATGGCATTGCCGGTGCTATCGCGGAGAAAATTATTTTGCTGATCTTCAGAGCGGGTGCGCTCTTCATAGGCGATCGATCCGCGCAATTGAATGCGATCAAGATCATAAAATAGTTTGGCTTTAAATAAATCAGTTGTGGATGACTCAGGACCAGAGTCTGCAAAGTACATGCCCTGTTCAGAGGCTTCATTAACACCTTNTACAAACCCTGAAGCCGCAATTGCCCCTGCTGTTCCTGATCCGCTTTGGGTAAAGAGCTGGGTCTGAGGTTGTCCCTCATTATCCATTCTTGTGTAGGATGNAAATAAACCNAANTCACCGACTTTGTTTTCATAGGACATATAAGTTCTATAACCAGCGTAGGTATCATCGGTACTCTGCTGTTGGTACTCCTGAGCAAAGTAGCCAGTCTCAATGGTTATCCGCTCAGAGGAGGGCCTTCTGGTATTGACATTGACCACGCCGCCCATGGCATTACCGCTATACTCAGCGGAAAAGGCGCCATAAATCACCTCAACATTGTCGATTTCACCCGGCGATACCAACGACCAACGCGGTGCGCCGCGATACCTTGTCTGCAAATGGTAATGCAGTGGCATACCATCAACAAAGACCATGGAGCGAGTGGTCTGGAACATATTGGAACCGCGCATACCAATAACGCCATTGGGGTCGCCAATAAATCGCTTGCGNACAATAAGGCTGGGCTCATGAGCCAGTGCGTCTTCAACGGTAGTGANNCTNATNGCCTCNAACTGCTGTGCCGTAATNGAGCTAGTCGGNCTGANCACAGAGGTGTCTTTAAACACCTGATCAGCAATNACAGTGATCTCCTCTACAGCAGATACAACTGAAGNACTGCTNAGGNTAAGANTAATGGCTAANTATTGACAAAAACGCGCANAAATNTGGCTGTACACAAGAGGNCCTNGGTNGGATAAAAANCGNCCGCATGCTACCAANAGATNGTNTTAAAAAGAATGTGACAAATTGTCGCAGTTGCCGTTAAGGCAGAGCCTCAGTGGGGTTCCCGGTGCCCTTTTCAGGTTGGTCGCCTTAGAACGTTTTTACGACTCCGTTACTAAGCAATACATGGTTAAATCTAAAATTTACAGGTAGTTAGGAACTTTTATTCATGGTTAAATTAATCAGAGATAATGCAATAGCTACTGGCCCACAGTCACCAAGGTTTATCGTTGAAATCTATCGCCCAGCTAGCAAAATAACAACTGGCTTATAAAGCTAGCATTTGGGGAAATGTATGGTTGCTTGGTACATAGAATACGAATACTGGGTAGCTGCTGTACAGCTAGTGCTGGCCATGCTTGGAATGGGCGCAGGTCTGCAAATTGCTGATTTTAAGAACGTCGCAATGCAGCCCAAGGCAGCTTCCATTGGCCTATTGATGCAACTTATTGTGGTGCCACTGGTTGCCCTTGGGTTTATTGTGTTGACCAATTTACCCTCGGGCATGGTGATTGGTATGGCTATTGTTGCTTCTATTCCTGGGGGTACAGTCTCCAATATCTTTACCTTTATGGCGCGGGGCAATGTGCCTCTCTCCATCAGTATTACCACGCTGACTTCCATTGCCTGCCTAGTCACCACGCCGATAATTTTAGACTTTCTAATATCTGACTATATGACCGATAGCTTTGTGATGCCGGCAAAAAAAGTCGCTATTGAGATAGGTCTCTGTCTGCTTTTGCCGCTTGGCTTGGGCATGGCGTTTTTAAAACGCTTGCCCAATTACGCCGAACGATTTTCTAACCTCTGTGTTAAGGGTTCTTTGGTTGGCATTGGCATAATCGTCATCGGCTCTTTGGGCGCAGGCAGGCTCAATTTTGCCAATACATCAGGGGATGATATAGGCGTTCTTTGTGTGTTTATTCTTAGCCTTAGCCTAGTGGGCATATGGTTGACTAAGGGCTTTGGTTTGGCGAGTGAAGACAATAGAGCCATAGAGATGGAAGTGGTGGTCAGAAATATCAATCTGGGCTTCTTACTGAAGGTATCGCTGTTTCCAACAGTTGCGGGACAGAGTAACCCTGTTGCGGATATGGCGCTATTTTCTATGCTGCTATATGGTGCATGGCAGATGACTATGGGTATCTTTTTGATCTTTTGGCGACGCAGACAACCTGTATCTACAGCGGGTGCGTCGATAAACTGACCGACTTTACTTTGTACCCATGCCGCCACAGTAAAAACTAATGTTGCTATATCGCATCTCCCGCCCTCATAAAGTTCCTCTATGTGATATAACGTGTGACAGAAATTGACTGCCTATAAAAACAAAAGCCCCTGTAGGCATATGCTTACAAGTGCTTCAAAGTATGCTTGGCAGCAGTGGCCAGTCACATCACCCTATGGGCATTTTAGTCTCAAAATATTGCCGCTTTGTGGTAAGACTGCACCATTATTATTCATTGTTGATTTATCATTGTCCTATGTATAAAAATTTGCGCTTATAAGTAGAGATAAATAAGCTAAATCTGCCGTTAAGGGTTATTTGAAAAAAATAACATCTATCTAGTCTGGGGGGGGTAATCAATGTTGATTAGATATTTTATTATTGCCTTGAGTACTCTGGTTGTTTCCTGCGGTGGCGGAGGAGGTAGTTCGGCTACAGGTGGAGGTGCTTCAACTTCGCCTGTGGTGGAAGACCCTGTTAGTACCCCATCAAAAATTACACAGTTTTCCTTTTTAAAAGCTAATAATCCCAGTTTGTCTTCTGATATTGTTTTAACTCTTGATGAAAACTCGATTACAGGCAGGGTAGAGGCAGGTATCGATGTTGATAGTCTTGTCGCAACCGTTGTGCATGAGGGTGGTGAGATAACAGTCGCTGGTGCCAGTCAAACAGATGGTGTCACTTCTAACGATTTTACTCACCCAGTGTCCTACAAGTTGACCTCCCCATCGGGTGTTGAAACCACCTATTCGGTTGATATCACTCAATTTACTGGCTTACCCATTATTTTTTTAACCACTAACAATAATGATCCCATAGGTAGAGAAGATTATGTTGAGGGTAGAATCTCGGTGGATGGATGGCGCGATTACCCTAGTTTAGATGAAATGGATATGAAGATCCGTGGTCGAGGTAATTCTACTTGGCACTTACATCCAAAAAAACCTTATCAAATGAAGTTGGATGACAAGAAAGAATTTTTGGGCATGCCCAATAATAAAAAATGGCTATTTCTTGCCGAATACTCAGACAAATCACTACTGCGCAATACCATTGTTTTTGAGATGGGCTATATCAGTAGTCTTGATTGGACACCTGCCAGTACATTTTCTGAGGTATTTCTTAATGGGGAATACAACGGAATCTACAATATCACGCAAAAAGTTGAGGAAGATAGCACGCGCGTTGACTTAGGTGATGATGGTTATCTCTTAGAGATTGATAACATCGATAGAATAGATGCTGATGACGTTTATATCACCACAGATCAGTTTGAGATTATCAATATTAAAGAACCTGATTTAGCCTGGAATGATGCCAAATATGCTTACATCGACAATTTGATTACCCAATTTGAGTTAAATTTGTTTAGTGGTGATTTTGCCGATCCAGTGAATGGCTATGCTAAGTTCATTGATATTGACAGTTTTATTGATTGGTTTTTGATCAATGAGATTGTAAAAAACCAAGATTCTATGTCTTTTTCCAGTATTTATCTCAATGTTATACCGGGTGAAAAAATTAAGATGGGACCTCTCTGGGACTTTGATCTAGGGTTTGGTAATGTTGATTATTCAGATGCCACCTACACTGAAGGCTTTTGGGTACGCTGGAACCCGTGGATAGAGAGGTTATTACAGGACCCAGCGTTTGCTGACAAAGTAAGAACTAGATTTGCCTACTTTAAGGATAATGAAGATTATATCCTGGACAAGATTGACCAATATGCAGAGAAGCTAAAATGGTCCCAGAAAGAAAATAATGATAAGTGGGAGCTGTTTGGTGAGTACGTATGGCCCAACCCTGTTTATTTTGATACCCACGCCGAGGAAGTGGCTCATTTAAAAAGTTGGTATCAGGCCAGAATGGATTGGTTGGAAACAGCGCTTAATGGCCTTTAAAGCTTCATCCTACATGGCAGTCTGCGACTTTTAGTTTAATTCGCTCTGTTCATTGGCCTTAAGGAAGTTCAGTGCCCCTCCCGCCCCTAAAGTTTTCTTGTGTGACTACAAATGTGACTACAAATCACTAGATAAGAACTAAAAAGCCCTCGTATCTCAGTAAATACAAGGGCTTCAAAGTATGCTTGGTACCAGTGGCCGGACTCGAACCGGCACGCTTTTAAGGGCGGGGGATTTTGAATCCCCTATGTCTACCAATTCCATCACACTGGCATTGTCTATCGGTTGCGCTATTTTCTATCAGTGCACTACTATCAGTGCGCTAATAGGGCGGCGATTATAGCAGTGATCATAGGCGGGTCAACTGATGTTAGGGCGATTTGTACTGAAATGGTTTGGCGTTTAGGTGCATTTTCTATACCCTTGGAGCCTATTTTCTTTTAACCGTACTAAACGTCTAAAAATCTATGCGACGCGACCAGTTTTATTTTGATCTCCCTGATGAGTTAATCGCCCGCGAGCCTGCCGCCGAGCGCACTGGTAGTCGTCTGCTGTATCTCGACTCGGCTGCTGAGCGATTGCAACACAGCCAATTTAGTGACTTTTTAACTTATATCGGGCCCGATGATTTATTGGTATTTAACAATACCAAGGTGATTCCCGCACGACTGTATGGACAGAAAGACAGTGGCGGTAAAATTGAAGTATTGGTGGAGCGAGTGCTGGATAGCCATCGCGTGCTGGCGCATATCCGTGCCAGTAAATCCCCTAAGCCCGGTACTCAGCTAATCTTCGATAATAATGTGCGTGCGGAGATGGTGGGTCGAGACGATGCGTTATTTGAGTTAGCTTTTACTGAGCCGGTGTTAGCGGTATTGGATCAGATTGGTCATATGCCTTTGCCACCTTATATCGACCGCTCAGATACAGAGGATGATAAATCCCGCTATCAAACGGTATATGCCGAGCACTCGGGGGCAGTTGCAGCGCCCACGGCGGGGCTGCACTTTGATCAGGCGCTAATGGATGATATTAAAGGCAAGGGCGCCAGCATTGGCTTTGTTACCTTGCATGTGGGGGCGGGTACCTTCCAGCCGGTGCGGGCAGATAATATTGAAGATCATCATATGCACTCGGAATGGTTGCAGGTCAGCGCTGAACTCTGTCAGCAAGTGACGGCGACCAAGGCTAAAGGTGGTCGCGTAATCGCTGTAGGCACGACCAGTGTGCGCTGTTTAGAGACGGCGGCAAAAGCCGGTGATATTGCGCCTTTTGAGGGCGATACCGATATTTTTATCTACCCCGGTTATCAATTTAAGGTGGTTGATGCGCTACTGACCAATTTCCATCTCTCTGAATCGACATTGCTTATGTTGGTCAGCGCATTTTCTGGCTATCACTCTATAATGGCAGCCTATCGAGCAGCGGTTGCCGAACGCTACCGCTTTTTTAGTTACGGTGACGCCATGTTGTTAATTCACAACCCCAATGCAGCACAGGACATACCCGGCAATGAGTAATAGCGACTCAGGCGACTGTTTTATGCAATTTAATGTTAGCGCCACCGACGGTAAAGCCCGTCGTGGTGAGTTAACCTTCCCCCGCGGCACCGTGCAGACGCCGGCCTTTATGCCAGTGGGTACCTACGGCACAGTGAAAGGCATGNTGCCGCGCGATATCGTTGAGATCGGTGCCGAGATTATTCTGGGTAATACCTTTCATTTGATGTTGCGACCGGGCACTGACGTGGTAAAAGCCCATGGTGATCTGCATGATTTTACCCAATGGCAGGGACCTATCCTCACTGATTCCGGTGGTTTTCAGGTGTTTAGTCTGGGGGATATGCGCAAAATAACCGAGGAGGGCGTTAAGTTTAAGTCGCCTATTGATGGTAGCGCGGTGTTTATTGATCCCGAGACTTCTATTCAAGTGCAGCGTGACCTTGGTAGCGATGTAGTTATGATCTTTGATGAATGCACGCCCTATCCCGCCACTGAGAAAGAGGCCTACCAGTCGATGCAGTTGTCATTGCGCTGGGCTGAGCGCAGCAAAGTGGCGCATGCTGATAGTCCCTCTGCGCTGTTTGGTATTGTGCAGGGTGGTATGTACGAAAACCTGCGCAATGAGTCGTTGGCAGGGCTGGAGCAGATTGGTTTTGATGGCTANGCCATCGGTGGTCTGTCGGTAGGTGAGCCGAAAGAGGATATGATTCGCATTCTCGATCATTTGNCCGATAATATGCCGGCTGACAAGCCGCGCTATCTGATGGGCGTGGGTAANCCAGCAGATCTGGTGGAGGGCGTGCGTCGCGGCATAGATATGTTTGACTGTGTTATGCCAACACGCAATGCGCGCAATGGCCATCTGTTTACTAGCACTGGGGTGATAAAAATTCGCAATGCGGTGCATCGCCATGATACCAGCCCGTTAGATGCAGAATGTGACTGCTATACCTGTACTAACTTCAGTCGCGGCTATCTGCATCATTTAGAAAAATGCGGAGAAATGCTTGGTGCACAGCTTAATACGATTCATAACCTGCGCTATTATCAAACCCTGATGGCGGGTTTACGTGAGGCGATTGCCGCAGGACGACTGGACGATTTTGTCGCTGAATTTTATACCAAGCAGGCGACCACGGATCGTTAAATGGGCGCTGGGGTTTAAATACAAATTTGTGCCCCTATTTAACCCCTAATGTCGGTATAATGCGCGCTTGAAATACAGGATCACCTAACTCATGCCAAATAAGTTTCCTCTGTGGAAGAATGTACTTATTCTTCTGGTCGTTACCTTCGGCTTTCTCTTTGCCGCGCCTAACCTCTACCCACCAGACCCTGCAGTGCAACTGTCTGGGCAGAGTGGTGCCATGGAGATTGACCAAGTTATCTTGGATAAGGTGGAAAAATCTCTGGATGAGGCGGGCATTGAGTATTTTGCCGGTGAAGCCGATGGCAGTAGTGCACTGATTCGTTTGCGCGATGCAGCCTTGCAGTTGCGTGCCAAAGAGGTGATTCAGGCCGAGATGGGTGGCGACTATATTGTCGCACTTAATCTAGCGCCCACTACCCCAGATTGGCTGGTTGCATTGGGCGGCAAGCCGATGAAGCTGGGTCTTGATCTGCGCGGCGGCGTGCATTTTTTGCTCGAGGTCGATCTCGACTCGGCATTGGCGACTAGGCTTGAGGCCGATATGCAAAATATCAAGGCCGAATTGCGTGAAGAGCGTATCCGCTACGGCAGTTTTGCCCTCAAAGGTNGCCAGATAGTCGGCCAGTTTCGTGATCAGGAGCAGATTGATCGCGCCACTGCATTAGTCCGTGCNAACTACCGTGATTTACAACCGCAATCAGGGCAGGGGCAGTCTGAATTAACATTGGTATTGAACCTCAGTGAACTGGCAACGCGGGAAATTGAGGATAATGCAATTAAGCAAAATCTGACCTCTCTGCGCAATCGNGTGAATGAGTTGGGNGTGTCTGANCCNNTNGTGTCGCGGCAGGGNAAAAACCGTATTGTCGTGGAGNTGCCNGGTGTACAGGATACCGCNGANGCCAAACGTATTATTGGTAAAACNGCTAACCTTGANTTCCGNNTNGAAGCTGAGGGNCGNAGNGGNGAGACNTTTGATTTNCGCACGCCCTCGGGNCAAGAGATCGATCCNAATGCGCGCCTAGAAAATAAAGCCGTGATTACCGGTGAGAATGTGACTGATGCTCGCGCTAGTTTTGATGAAAATGGCCGTCCACAAGTCAATATTGATCTGGATGCTAAGGGCGGTTGGCAAATGGGCTACGCCACGCGTGATAATATCGGTCGCGCTTTAGGTGTATTGTTTATCGAGTATAAAACCAAGTTAGAAAAATCTATCGATGAAAAGGGTGAGGTAGTGATTACACCGGTGCCTTTCGTCGAGAAGAATATTATTAGCTTGGCCACCATTCGCGGGCAGTTGGGTACCTCCTTCCGTATCACAGGCCTCGATGGTCAGCGTGAGTCCTCCGAACTGGCACTGCTACTGCGTGCCGGTGCGCTAGCAGCGCCAATGTATATTGTTGAAGAGCGCACCATTGGTCCATCGCTTGGTGCTGAAAATATTCAATTGGGAGTCCAGTCGGTGACCTTGGGTATGGCACTGGTACTGTTGTTTATGCTGGTTATCTATAAAGGCTTTGGTGTCTTTGCCAATATAGCGCTAGCGATGAATTTGTTGCTGTTGGTGGCCTTTATGTCATTGCTGGGAGCTACACTCACCTTGCCAGGTATTGCCGGTATCGTATTGACGGTAGGTATGGCGGTGGACGCCAATGTGCTGATTTTCTCCAGGATTCGCGAAGAACTTGCGTTGGGGTCATCCATTCAGGGTGCGATCAGTGCGGGTTATGACCGTGCTTTTGTGTCGATTCTCGATGCCAATATCACCACGCTGATTGTGGCATTTATTTTATTCTTGATTGGTTCCGGGCCAGTCAAAGGTTTTGCGGTAACCCTGTCGATCGGTATCTTAACGTCGATGTTTACCTCTATTGTGATGACCCGTGGTTTGGTCAATGCCGTGGTCGGTGGTCGCAAAATTGAAAAGCTTTGGATTTAGGGAGCGCCCCATGACAAATTTAAAAGTGTATGACTTTATGGCTTTGCGCAAAATCGCCGTGGTTTGTTCTGCTGTTTTGCTGGCGGTCTCCATCTGGTCACTGTCTGTGCAAGGATTGGTGTTGGGATTGGATTTTTCCGGTGGCACACAAATTGAAGTGGGTTACGAACGGCCTGCTGACGTCGGTGCATTAAGCGATAAGCTTGAGGCGGCTGGGTTTGATAACCCCGTAGTGGTGCATTTTGGTGCCGAGACCGATGTATTGATTCGCCTGCAAGGCCAACCTGAACAGTCTCTATCTGATCGCGTTTATGCTGTATTGCAGGAAGATGGTGATAGGGTTGAATTGCGCCGTGTCGATTTTGTCGGCCCGCAGATCGGTGAAGAGCTGCGCGACGATGGTGGTCTCGGTATGTTGACCGCGTTGGCCATCGTTATGCTCTATGTGGCGATTAGATTCCAGTTTAAATTTTCGGTCGGCGCGGTATTGGCNCTGGCCCACGATGTGATTATTACCTTGGGCGTATTTTCATTGGCGCGATTGGAATTTGATTTGACCGTATTAGCCGCGGTATTGGCCGTAGTGGGCTATTCGCTCAACGATACTATCGTGGTGTCAGATAGGATCCGAGAAAATTTCCGTAAAATCCGCAAAGCCAGCGCAGTTGAAGTGATTAATGAATCCCTCTCACAAACGCTATGGCGTACTATCAATACCTCGGTAACCACCATGCTGGTGCTTTTAGCATTGTTCTTTTTTGGCGGTGAGTTGATTCATAACTTTGCTATCGCGCTGATGATTGGTGTGGGCATTGGTACTTATTCCTCCATCTACGTAGCTGCAACGGTTATGTTGGCGATGAATGTGGACCGTGAGGATCTGCTCGAGCCGGTTGAAGGTGAGTTGGTTGATGATTTGCCCTAGCTTTGTCGCTAAGGTCTATCAGTCTGACGACGTCTAAACTGTGTTATTTGCAGTCTAGACTGACGAGCTAATATTTCTTGNGGTTATGCTTTAAATACCTTTCAGCGTTATACTCTGACCCATGCTGAGAGTTAATCGGGTCAGATCTATTAAATTTTCATCGATATTCAGTCAGAGCCTAGGGCTTTTGCTGCTCTCGGGCTGTACCCTGTTATCTCCAGAGCAGCAGCCGGTTGCCGTCTGTCCTGTGCTAGAGGAGCCTGTAGTCACCCAACAGCAGTGCCCGCCAGCAAAAGTGATCGAGCGTATCGTCACTAAAGAGGTGCCGGCGAAATTGCCGCCTATGGCCACTACTGCCGGTAAAATGCATCTGCCTATTGTCGGTGCGGTTGAATGGGTAGCGGTCGGGCGCTCTGAGCTTATGATGGAAGCGCGTATTGATACCGGTGCAGATACGACCTCGATCCATGCCGACAATATTCAGTTAATTGAAAAAGACGGACGTCGCTATGTGCGTTTTGTATTGGTTGAACCTGAGACTGGCAGGCAAGTGCGGCAAGAATTGCGTTTACGCCGTCGGGTGCTAATTAAGCAGAGTAACGGTCTCCGTGATAGACGCTTTGTTGTGCGGATGTGGGTAGCCGTTGGCGATACGCGTTCACGTATTGATGTTAACCTTACTGACCGCACCGATTTTGAATATCCCATGTTGATTGGGCGTAACTTCTTGACTGACAGCTTGATTGTTGATGTCAGTCGTCATCACACCATTGATAAGTAATCGGGTTTGCCGACATGATCAGCTCTAGAGTGCAGGTCGGTATTAATGCAACCTTGCTGATTACGGTGGGCTTGGGGCTCTGTTTGTACAAGGCTATCAATCTAGGTTTTCCACTTTTCCCGGGCGAGTACCGCGATGTATGGACTGTGGAATCCAAAGTGAGTTTTAAGCCCTCCAAAGCAGATCCTGTGGAAGTAGAGCTTAAATTACCGAAAATGCTTAATGGTTGGACTAGTGTTGATGAGTATTTCGCTTCCTCTGGGTTTGGTTTTTCGGTGATTAACCCTGTCCAAGGTGATGGACTTGGTGAGCGTTTTGCGCAATGGACACGTCAGCGCCTCGACCGTCCGACCACATTGTATTACAAACTACAGGCCTTCCGCGCTGTTGAGTCCAGTGGTTTGCCGGATAAGCCGGTGCCGGAGGTTCGTCGGCCGCTAATGGAGAAGGATAGAGAGGCAGCAATGCGCAGGTTGGTTGATGGCCTCTCAGAAAAATCCTCCGATCGCAGGAGTTTTACCAGTCAGTTGTTACAGGAATTTCTGCGCCAGTCGCCCGATCAAGACAGCCTGTTTTTGCTCGGCTCATATCAGCAGAATAGTCTGATGGTGATTATGGATGCATTGGCCTATCGCGGCATTCCCGCTCATCAGGTACGAGGATTGGTACTGGAGGATGGTCGTCGCAGACAGACGCTCAGCTCGCTAATAGAAATTTACACCGGTCGCAACTGGGTTGTTTTTGATCCTAAAACAGCGAGTATTGGTGTGCCCGATAATTTCTTNATTTGGCAGCGTGGCGGTGATGCTATCCTCAAGGTGGTCGGTGGTCGTGATTCCAGTTTGGAGTTTGCTCTGGTGAGTAATAGTCTGCCGGTCAAGACCTTGGTAGGTATGGGCCAGCGGTCTGAGCAGGTCGATCTTTTGGACTTTTCTGTTTATGCCTTACCTGTCGAGCAACAGGGCATTTTTAAAGGCTTGCTGTTAATTCCGGTGGCTGCCTTGGTTGTCGTTTTTATGCGGGTACTAGTGGGTGTTCGCACGTCGGGTACTTTTATGCCGGTGCTGATTGCACTGGCTTTTATTCAAACCACATTGCTGCTGGGGCTAGTTATTTTTCTTGGTCTAATTGGCGTGGGTTTATGGATTCGCTCCTATCTTAGTCGACTTAATCTACTACTGGTGTCTCGTGTTGCTGCGGTGATTATTGTAGTGATTTTATTGATGGCAATGCTGGCAGTCACCAGCTATCGTCTGGGGCTGGATCAGGCTCTGACGGTAACGTTCTTTCCCACCGTTATTATTGCTTGGACGATTGAGCGCATGTCGATTCTCTGGGAGGAAGAGGGAGGTAAAGAGGTACTTATTCAGGGCGGCGGAAGTTTACTCGTAGCGGTATTAGCTTATCTGGTGATGTCTAGTCAGATTATTGCGCATCTCACCTTTAACTTTCCGGAGTTAATGCTNTGTTTGTTAGGGGTGATTTTATTATTGGGCAAATATACTGGTTTTAGGCTCTCAGAGCTGTATCGTTTTCGTGATCTTGCCCCTCAGCAAAACGCCTAATCTGTGTTTAAGCTAATATCGCCAAAGGCATTGCGCACACTCGGTATACTGGGTATGAATCAGCGTAATATTGGTTTGATTGGCAGTTATAACCAGCGTATCAATTACCATATCGCCGATAATAAATTAGCTACTAAAAGTGCGGCTTTGGATCGTGGTATCCCAGTGCCCGAGCTGTATGGCACGGTGGATCATCAGTTCCAGGTGCCCAGCCTAGATAAGCAGATACAGTCATTATCCAGTTTTGTTATCAAGCCAGCTCAGGGCAGTGGTGGTAAAGGTATTTTGGTTATTGTCGGTCGTGAGGGTGATCGCTTTGTTAAATCNANTGGTGTCACNATNNGTNGTGANGAGNTAAAGCGTCANGTATCCAATATTCTTGCGGGCTTATATAGTCTNGGNGGCCGCAANGANGTGGCTATGCTNGAGGCNNTGATTGANGTCGAGCCGATNCTAAAAGATTTTAGCGTCGATGGAGTGCCNGATATTCGTATTATTGTTTTTCGCGGTGTNCCNGTGATGGCGATGATGCGCTGTGCGACNCANGCNTCAGATGGTAAGGCNAATTTACACCAAGGNGCTGTTGGTGTGGGNATCGATATAGGTCTTGGTCAAGCAGTNGCGGCGGTGCANCACAGNGCAGTGATNTCNNCTCATCCGGATACCGGTATTGGNTTTTATCAATTNNAAGTACCTTTTTGGTCNCAGGTATTAAGACTGGCGGCCGGNTGTGCCAATATGGCTGGATTNGGTTATCTGGGCGCAGATATTGTACTNGATCGNTTGCGCGGGCCAATGNTGCTGGAATTAAATGCTCGACCTGGTCTGACTATTCAAGTGGCCAATCAAGCGGGTCTGCGTCATAGGCTGGCAATAGCAGAAGAAATTGCCAATAGCACTGAGGATCACAATGAAAAAATCCGTTTGGCACGCACAGCTTTTACCAGTTCTAATCCTTCCCTCGGTCAGTTGTCGCTGGAAATTACTTAAACCATATGACCCAGAGGTAGCTCGGTTTTGTAGCAAATCGGTTTAAGTGAGAAGCTACTCTTAATATGTTCGACACCCTCTACCGCGGTTAATTTTTCATCGAGAAAGGTTTGATAGGCCTGCAAATCCGGTGTTACCACACGCATTAAATAGTCGAAGTCTCCGGTCATTAGATAACATTCCATAACCTCGGGCCATTGCGTCACTTGAGTGGCAAAGCGATCAAGATCTTTTTTTATCTGATGATGTAAGGTGACTTGCACAAATACCGTTACTGGTAGGCCTGCCCGTTGCGGATCAATCAAGGTGACGCGACGGTTGATAAAGCCTAGTCGTTCAAGGTTTTTAACTCGACGCGAGCAGGGAGAGGGTGATAGGCAGACCTGTTCAGCCAGGTCAATGTTGGCGATAGCGGCATTGGATTGCAAAATCGTTAGGATTTTCCAGTCAATACTGTCCAGATTGTAGTCCATAGCGGCGACCTCACTGTGTCTTCACTGGGTCCTCTGATAGGACGGTTATATACTATTTAGCAGGGCTTCAAGCAGTTCTGATAGAGGCTCCTCTCAGCACAGGCCTGCTAATTAATCAGATGCTAGGATATCGGTGATCGATAACGTTGTGTACCAATTTTATATAAATGACGCAATTTATCACTAATATAAAATAGTTTATAGCAATAATAGCTTCTCTGCTTCGCATTATTTCCCCCAATTTGGCAGGATTCTCTCGAGATTGTCATGCTAACTTAAGTACTGAGTACAGGAGCTTATTGGGGTAACAACTTTGGCTCCGTAAATGGATTTCTGGAGGTGCAGCATGAGCCTAAAACTGGCTAAAACAATAAACACCGATAAGGCGGTTGTAGAGTTTCTCGACGATTCGTCTATCACTATTCCTAAACTACAGATTCTTAATCAGGACGGTAGCCTCATTGAGGGTGCTAATGAGCCTGAACTGTCGCGCGATCATGCGAGAAAAATATATTCCGATATGCTCTATATCAGACTATTTGATGAGCGCATGCTGAGTGCTCAGCGTCAAGGGCGGTTGAGTTTTTACCTCACCTGTGCCGGTGAGGAGGCGTCAGTAGCGGGCACGATTGCTGCATTCGATACGCAGGATATGGTGATGGCGCAGTATCGAGAGCAGGTGGCTTTGCGCTATCGCGGGTTTAGCACTGCCGAGTTTATGAATCAGCTATTTAGCAATATTGACGATTTAGGCAAAGGCCGTCAGATGCCTGTTCATTACGGTTGCCGCAAATTAAATATGATGACTATTAGTTCGCCGCTGGCTACTCAGATTCCTCAGGCTGCGGGATATGCCTATGGCCAAAAACTTAAAGGTCGGGATGCCTGCACTGTCTGTTATTTTGGTGAAGGCGCTGCATCAGAAGGTGACTTTCATGCTGGTTTGAATATGGCGGCAGTGTTGCATTGTCCTGTGGTGTTTGTGGTACGCAATAATGGTTATGCGATTTCAACACCTGCATCTCAGCAGTTTGCCACTGATGGCATTGCTCCGCGCGGTTTAGGTTATGGAATTAAAACCATTCGTGTTGACGGTAATGATATTTTAGCAGTGTATGCCGCGGCCACTGAAGCGCGAAAGATCGCCATTGAAGAACAGCGGCCCGTATTGATTGAAACGATGAGCTACCGACTCGCTGCTCACTCAACCTCTGATGATCCCAGTGGTTATCGCAGTAGCGAAGAGGAGGATAAGTGGCGTCAATTGGATCCCATTGAACGCATGAAAAATTGGTTAATCGGACGGCATTGGTGGGATGAAAAGAAAGATAAGGCACTGCAGGAAGCCTATCGTTCAGAGATTCTCACTGAATTGAAGCTGGCGGAAAAGCGAGATAAGCAGCCACTGAGTAGCCTAGTGACTGATGTCTACAAAACCACACCAGCGCATTTACTTGAGCAATTTCAGCACCTGCAAACTCATATTGAAAAATATCCGGACCGTTATACCGGACATGCTGGGTGTTAAGCATGACCGATTCAACATTAAGAGAGATAGGCCATGAGTCTAAAGCGGTCAAAATGAACTTGCTACAGGCCATCAATAGCGGTCTCGATATTGCGATGGCCAGTGATCAGCGTGTGGTTTGTTTTGGTGAGGATGTTGCTGAATTTGGTGGGGTGTTTAGAGCGACCAGCAATCTGCAGAAAAAATATGATAAGGCGCGCTGTTTTAACACACCGCTCTCTGAGCAAGGGATTGCGGGATTTGCCATTGGCTTGGCAGCTCAGGGGTCGATTGCCGTCGCTGAGATTCAGTTTGCGGATTATATATTTCCTGCCTTTGATCAAATTGTGAATGAAGCGGCTAAATTTCNCTATCGCAGTGGTGATGAATTTAACTGTGGTGGCGTTACATTCCGCGCNCCCTATGGTGGTGGTATCGATGGTGGCCTCTANCATTCNCAGTCNCCAGANGCNTATTTTTGTCATACNCCGGGNNTAAAAGTNGTTATNCCAAGCAATGCCTATCAGGCCAAAGGNCTNTTNTTNTCGGCTATCCGNGATCCAGACCCNGTGATTTTNTTTGANCCCAAAGCGATTTACCGNGCNTCGNTAGGNCAGGTGCCAGAGGGNGACTATGAGCTGCCACTGGGTNTTGCCGAGGTTNCTCGNCAGGGTTCNGATATTACTTTGCTCGCNTGGGGCGCNCAGATGGTGCAGATTNATAAGGCCGCAGATTTAGCGGCGGAGCAGGGTATTAGCTGTGAAGTGATTGATCTCTGNTCNCTACTNCCNTGGGACCGCGACNCGGTGATTAAATCAGTCACTAAAACAGGGCGCTTGNTGATTAGTCATGAGGCACCGCTGACCGGCGGTTTTGCTGGCGAAATAGCTGCCACTATTCAACAGTATTGTTTTCTCAATTTAGAGGCGCCTATCGCTCGAGTAACGGGACTTGATACCCCTTTTCCGCTTGTCCACGAAAAACAGTATCTGCCCGACCATCTTAAGATTTTTGAAGCCATTGTGGCCACCTGCAATTTTTGATCGGAGTTGATAATGAATAAAGATTTTATATTGCCGGATATAGGTGAAGGCATCGTTGAGTGCNNGGTTATTGAATGGAAGGTCAAGGAGGGCGATCAGATTGAAGAGGATCAGATTGTTGTTGATGTCAGTACCGATAAAGCGATTGTTGAAATTCCTTCAATGTACAACGGGCGTGTGACCAAGCTTTATTATCAGGAAGCGGATACTGCGGCGGTGCATCAACCATTATTTGCCATTGAGATTGATGGCGAAATAGAAACTAAAGGCTCAGAAGCCAAAGTAGTGGAGAATAAATCAGCAGAGACTGAAGCAGTCTCAGATAATCCTCCCGTTGAGGTTAACGGTGCAGCAGCTACTGAGCCAACATTAACAGTGGTAACGGCAGAAACAACCACGGCGAATAGCAATGGCAAAGTACTGAGCACGCCGGCGGTGCGCAAAATGGCCCGCGAGCACAGTATTGATCTCAGTCATATTGCTGGATCTGGTAAACAGGGACGGGTACTTAAAGAAGATGTATTGGCCTATCTTGCCGCCCCGTCAAACCAACCAACACTGGGCCAAGATAAGAATCAGGATCGTTGTGAACCAATAAAAGGTGTGCGCAAAATCATGGCAGAGCGCATGGCAGAATCGGTGTCCAGTATTCCTCATTTCACCTTTATCGAGGAGCTGGATGTCACCGAGCTAGTCGAGCTCCGTGCTACTCTTGTACAGACTTACGGCACCGATGAATTNAAAATTACGTTAATGCCATTATTTATCAAAGCATTGTCATTGGCGATTAATCAATTTCCCATTATCAATAGTCGTGCTAATAAGGAGTTTACCGAACTCACTTATTTAAGCAGTCATAATATTGGTATGGCTGTTGATGGCAAAACCGGTTTGCTGGTACCCAATATTAAGAACGTTCAACAGTTGAGTCTGCTCGATGTGGCTCGTGAGGTAAACCGGTTATCTAAGGCAGCCCGCAATGGTGTGATTGATCCGGCTGATCTCTCTGGTGGCACTGTGACTATTTCCAATATCGGTGCCATAGGCGGCACGGCAGCCGCCCCAATTATTAATAAACCGGAGGTGGCGATTGTCGCGTTAGGTAAGATTCAGCAACTACCGCGGTTTGATCATAACAATAATGTGATATCCCGCAGCATTATGACGGTGAGTTGGTCTGGCGATCATCGTGTTATTGATGGTGGCACCATTGCACGGTTCAATAAGCTTTGGAAGCACTATTTAGAGCAACCACAAACGCTGTTATTAGCGATGATGAATCTGCATTAAACAGCGATTAGTTACCGTCTTTAAGCACTTCCCGTGCTGCATTGCGACCGGGTAGCCCGGTAACACCGCCGCCAGGGTGGCTACCGGCGCCGCACATATATAAGCCTTTCAGCGGGCCGCGATAATCACCATGATTCATTAATGGGCGAGCGGCCCACATCTGATCCAATGTCATCACCCCGTGCATAATATCACCGCCAATAAGACCCAGTTTTTCCTCCAGATCCAGCGGCGATAGCATAACTTTGCCAACAATGGCGTCGCGAAAATTGGGCGCATGGGCGGTAATGGTATCAATGATGGTCTCCGCCGCCGCCTCACGAGCGTCGTGCCAAGACTGGCCATCGGGTAGTGTTGGCGAGAACTGTTGGCAGAATAATGAGGCCACATGCTGACCCGCTGGTGCCAGAGAGTCATCTAATGTCGACGGGATCAGCATCTCCACTATGGGCTGTTTTGACCAACCATTTTGTTTGGCATCGACATAGGCTTGGTCCATATAATCAAGGGTTGGTGCGATAACAATACCGCATTGATGATGCTCAGCAACTTGCTTACCGGGCAGGGCGGTAAAATCAGGTAATTCCGACAATGCCACATTCATGCGAAATGTCCCTGAACCATTTTTATAGCCATCCATACGGCGGACAAACTCTGGATCCAGATCACCTTCGGCAAACATTTGACCATAGAGCATTTTCGGATTGACGTTAGCGATGACTTTTTTTGCTGCAATATTGTCACCATTGGCTAGGCTAACCCCAGTGACCGCANCATCACTTACAGANACCTTATNTACAGGGCTNTCGGTAGAAATCGTTACCCCAGCTTCCTCGCAGGCNTNNCGCATGGCTTGAGTAATCGCACCCATGCCGCCAATCGCNTGNCCCCANGCNCCTTTTTCACCATCGACCTCACCAAANACATGGTGNAGCAANACATAGGCTGAGCCGGGGGTGTCGGGGCTGGCNTAGTTGCCGACGATAGCATCAAAGCCAAAGATCGCTTTAATATGCTCATTTTCAAACCAACCATCGAGAAAACTGCGGGCGCTTTTGGTGAAAAGGTCATAGACATCTCGATGTAGCTGATTACTGCCTTTGGCGACAGGCCAAAGTTGTAGTGCGGCTTGAAGCGCGGCTCTTAGCCCGCGCTTGGGGTTAGGTGGTGTCTTGGTGCTAATATCTCTAAGCACATCAGCTACAGCCTCAATACGATCGTAATACTCAGGCAGTCGCTCGGCATCGCGGGCTGAAAATTTGCGAAATTGCTCTTGGGTGCGCTCAAGACTGCCGCCGAGTTTTAAATAGCGGCTGTTGTCGATAGGCAAGAAATTAGAAATCGGTCGCTTAATGATCTGCAGGCCATGATGTTTAAGGTTCATATCTGCAATCACTTGAGGGTTGAGCAGGCTGACGGTGTAACTAGCCAGTGAATTTCGGAAGCCAGGATGAAATTCTTCGGTCACGGCGGCACCACCGACAATAGATCTTCGCTCACAAACTCGGATACTTAGACCCGCTTTGGCAAGGTAATAGGCACACACAAGACCGTTGTGTCCACCGCCGATAATGACAGCATCATAGGGTGAATGACTCATAATACTCTCCGATCTAAATATCCGCGTTATCAAAGGCTGTAATCGCCAAGACCTCTGATTTTATTATTTCGATGGTCAGCCGAAACGACGGGCTGCCTCAACGGTATTTTTTAGTAAGCAGGCAATTGTCATGGGCCCAACGCCACCCGGTACTGGTGTTATTGCACCGGCGATAGCCTCGGTTTCTGCGAAGTCAACATCACCTACCAGACGACCTTTGCCATCCTCCGTAGCAATGCGGTTAATGCCGACATCAATCACAGTAGCACCAGGTTTTATCCAGTCGCCTTTGATCATCTCCGGTCGGCCAACAGCAGCTACCAAAATATCGGCACTGGTACAGAGGTCAGTTAGGTTTTCTGTACGTGAGTGAGCGATAGTAACGGTGCAGTTTTCCTGTAGCAGCAACANTGCNACTGGCTTGCCGACAATATTTGAACGGCCTACGATCACAGCATGNTTACCCGAGAGATTATCGCCAAGATGCTTTTTCGCTAGCATAACGCAGCCTTGAGGCGTGCAGGGCACCAATGCGGCGGCATCGCCATTGGCCAATCGGCCTGAATTCATAGGGTGAAAACCATCGACATCTTTTTCTGGCAGTATTGATTCAATCACCAACGCTTCATCAATATGTTTGGGCAATGGTAACTGCACCAAAATGCCATGGACTGCGGGGTCTTTGTTGAGCTTGTCGAGTTCATCTAGCAGCGCCTGCTGACTGGTGTCTGCAGACATTCTGATTTCATTACTGATCATGCCCACTTCTTTGGTTTGGCGCACTTTGTTGCGTACGTAGACTTGGCTAGCCGGATCTTCGCCCACCAGTATTACGGTTAGGCCAGGGGTAATGCCTCGCTCGTCCTTGAGTTGCTTTACTTCAATTGCTAATGATTGGCGCAGTTCTTGCGCTACGGCTTTGCCGTCAATATTCATTGATTGTCTCTCTTTGCAAGATTGATTCAGTGTTAGGGTAATGGCAGAAGAGTTTACTTAATAAGTCAAGGAAACACTTATCCGCGCTGCATAGTAAACGTTCAATTAGCGTCATGCCACTGCCATACTAGGGTTATAGATATAAATTACGCTATAGCCCTTTTAGGGTGATTGGCGAAGTTTTTAGGCTCTGTTACTCTGTGGAAGACAAATGATAAGCGGAGCAGATTAAATTGCCAATTGCCCAACCACCACTAGTACTGGTTACCGCTGACCGAAGCCTTAATGGTCTGCACCCGATACATTCTGCCGGTGAGAAATATTTAACCGCCGTTACCAGAGGAGCGGGATGTACCCCGCTAATTTTGCCGGCATTAGTTGATGATCTCGCACTGCAGGACCTATTGATACGCATTGATGGTGTATTGCTAACGGGCGGCTACAGTAACATTGAGCCCCATTATTATGGTCAGCAGCCGGCCCGAGGGGAAGATGAACGTGACCCAGAGCGGGATAAAACCAACTTATCTCTGATACCACAAATTATCGCGGCCGGGATTCCTGTGCTAGGTATTTGTCGGGGCCTCCAGGAGCTTAATGTGTGCATGAGCGGTAGCCTATTTCAGCGTGTGCATGAGGTCGAGGGTATGCTGGATCATCGGGAGGATAAAGCGGCTGCGGTAGAAGTGCAGTATGGTTTGTCACATTGGGTAGCGCTGCAGGCCGGTGGTATTCTGTCTGGGCTGCAAGATGAACAAAACCCGCTGGTTAACTCTGTCCATGGTCAAGGCATTGATCGGTTAGCAGAGGGGTTGTCTGTGGAAGCTGTGGCAGAGGATGGTTTAGTTGAAGCGGTCTCTGTTACTGCTGCCGAGCAATTTGCANTGGCTGTGCAATGGCATCCAGAGTGGCAGGNGCAGGAAAANGATTTCTATAAGGCCATTTTTAATGCCTTTGGTGATGCCTGTCGGGCCCGAGCTCAACGACGCTAACTTGGCGAGCAAAACATAATAGCAATGCCGGAGGTAAAATGATGGGTCTATCGAAGGTTACCTTGACGTTGTTATCGATCGCCTTACTGATTGTTATTGCATTGCCTCTTACTGCCACAGGCTATGATCTGGTTATCGCCAATGGCAGAGTAATTGATCCAGAAACCAACTTTGATCAAATAGCGCATATCGGTATCAAGGGCGGAAGCATCGCTGTTATCTCAGAAAAGCCATTGCAAGCTAAAAATATTATTGATGCTTCAGGTTTGGTGGTTGCCCCCGGGTTTATTGATGTCCATAGCCACAGTCCCACATTACTTGGTCAGCAAGCCAACCTGCTAGATGGCATTACCACGCAATTGGATCTCGAGGCTGGTGCCTTTCCAATCAGCTTTTATGGCGAGCATTTTAAAGCTGGGGCAAAAATTAATTATGGTTCATCTGTTGGTCATTGGGCGGTGCGCACCAAAGTGATTGAAGGGCGCGATATGCCCTATCTGTTTGTTGGTGATAAAGTTTTACAAATGGGCGGTCCCGCGTGGATGCAACCTGCTACCGAGACGCAAATTAGGCAAATGCGTGAGCTGATTAATCAGGGTCTAGACGAAGGCGGTCTGGGTATCGGTGTGTTGTTGGACTATATGACCGCCGCAGTTTCCGACGCGGAACTAGGTATGCTGTTTGAGTTGGCAGCAGAGCGTCAAGTGCCACTCTATGTACATGTACGACGCGGTTATACCGGAGACCCAGCGGGGTTGATAGAGGTGATTGATCTGGCCCAAGAGACTGGTGCAGCATTGTTTATTTGCCATATTACTCATAATGCAATGGGGCGTATTGGTGAATGGCTAGAGCTGATCGATCAAGCCAATAGTGCGGGTGCGAATATCACCACTGAAACACTGTCTTACGCCGCGGGTGGTACTAGCATCTCTGCGGATATATTCCGCCGTCGCGATTGGCAGGCTATGTTCGATATTAGTTATGAGGACGTGCAATGGGTTGCTACCGGTGAATGGTTGACCAAAGAAACATGGGAAAAATATGCCGCAGAGCAGCCTATGGGCATGGTAAATCATCATTACGTTAAAGAGGATTGGGTAGAAACTGCCCTGCGATGGCCGCGTATGATGGTATCCACCGATGCCTTGCCCGCCATTCACCCCAGCATAGCCACTAACCCCAATGTGGCAGGCACATTTTCCCGCGTTCTTGGGCATTATGTGCGTGAGCGCAATGTGCTTAGTCTTACCGAGGCATTGGCTAAACTGAGTCTGTATCAGGCGCAGTGGATGGAGCAAGCGGCACCACTATTTAAGAAGAAGGGACGCATACAATCGGGTGCCGATGCAGATATAGTGATCTTTGACGCTGACACGGTCGCAGCAAATGCTATATACGGTGACCCCTATCTCAAACCTAACGGTATAGTTCATGTCTTGGTCGCGGGAACTATGGTAGTTGCCAGCCGTGAGCTTGTGTCTACTATTCAACCAGGCAAAAAACTTCTAGCACAGTAGATTAGCCGTGCACGCGCCTGCTTGTATTGTGCGTAAATAGCAAACGCTTTATTCACTTATAGAATGCTTGTTATTGCTCAAACTGGTTTGAGTAATAAGTCTGTTTGGGTATAATCAATACTCGCACTTTAGAGCGGTCACGGCTGACCGAGGGGAGAGCGAAGAGCAATGATTTAGCGTCTGCTGTGCGGCGGCTGTCTTGCGCTTGCGGTTGCACGTCAATTATTTCTGCATTGTTTAAGCTAATGGTTTGACCATTAGTGTACTGATGCAAGCTTATTTGAAGAATCAGACTTTACTGTCTGTATCCCCCTAAAAAATGCCATTAACTAAAAGTTTTCTAAAATAAAATTTTAGAAATAGGCTGCACTGGTTAGCCCCGAGTAGTCCAACTTTCTAAAATCTTTTACTAAATTAGAGGCCCCTGTAAATGGTTGGAATCGATCCCGCAACAAACAAATTACCCGCAAAAGTACTATCATGGGTAGAGGAAATAAAACAGCTNTGCTCNCCGGATAATGTCTATTGGTGTGACGGNAGCAAAGAAGANTANGATGGNTTATGNGNAGAGNTAGTCGAGGCTGGTGTGTTTACTCCNCTCAATCCTGCTCTGCGACCAAACTCTTACCTCTGNCGCTCTGACCCAGGCGATGTTGCCAGAGTCGAACAGCGTACCTTTATTTGCAGTTCTCACCAAGAACAGGCTGGGCCAACCAATAACTGGGTCGACCCCAATGAAATGAAAGACAAGTTGGGCAATTTATTTGCCGACTCTATGGCGGGCCGAACGCTCTATGTTATTCCATTTAGCATGGGGCCTCTGGGTTCAGAGTTGAAACAGATTGGTATTCAGATCACAGATTCCCCTTATGCAGTGGTCAGCATGCATATTATGGCCAGAGTGGGTCGTGAGGTACTCGATGTGCTGGGCGATAAAGATTTTATCCAATGTTTGCATTCAGTGGGTCACCCCCTAGTGCCGGGACAGAAGGATGTTGCTTGGCCATGTGATATAGACAATCGCTATATCGCCCATTTCCCTCAGGATCGGTCGGTTTGGTCCTATGGTAGTGGCTATGGCGGCAACGCTCTGCTGGGTAAAAAATGTGTTGCTTTGCGTATCGCCTCATCCATGGGTAGTGACGAGGGTTGGTTAGCTGAGCATATGCTATTGGTCGG
Organism: Porticoccaceae bacterium; assembly: GCA_002685715.1. GTDB lineage: Bacteria > Pseudomonadota > Gammaproteobacteria > Pseudomonadales > Porticoccaceae > HTCC2207. The sequence goes on from NYXU01000010.1 coordinate 28,363, forward strand.
TGTTGAGTCGCCAACGGGTGAAAAGACCTACATGGCCGGCGCTTTCCCAAGTGCTTGCGGTAAAACTAATCTGGCTATGCTGGTTCCCCCTGAAGGGTTTGATGGTTGGAAAGTATGGACCGTCGGTGATGATATTGCGTGGATAAAACCCGATGAGGATGGCAAGTTGCGGGCCATCAATCCNGAGTTTGGTTATTTTGGTGTCGCCCCAGGTACCTCTGAAAAATCCAATCCGACGGCTATGAGAACCATGGAGACAAATACCATCTTTACCAATGTGGCCTTGACCGACGAAGGCGATGTCTGGTGGGAAGGTATGACTGACGAGGCGCCTGCACATTTGATTGATTGGCAGGGTCAAGATTGGCAGCCAGATTGTGGCAGACTCGCNGCACACCCCAATGCCAGGTTTACTAGCCCCGCTTCTCAATGCCCTTCAACAGATCCGGCGTGGGATAAACCTGAAGGCGTACCGCTGGATGCACTATTGTTTGGCGGCCGNATGAGCAGTACTATGCCATTGGTCTTTCAGGGGCTGGATTGGGATCATGGTGTCTACTTGGCCGCCACAATTGGTTCGGAGGCGACAGCAGCCTCTGATGATCAAGAGGCTATCAGACGTGACCCCATGGCGATGCTACCTTTCTGTGGCTACAACATGGGCGATTACTGGAACCACTGGTTTAGCATGGCTGATAAGGCCAGCAATTTACCGCAGGTCTTTCGTGTTAATTGGTTTAGAAAAGGCAGTGATGGTAAGTTCCTATGGCCGGGCTTTGGACAAAATATGCGCGTTCTAAAATGGATAGCTGAGCGCACTCAGAGTAAGGTTGATGCGGTTGAAAGTCCTATCGGCTTTGTCCCCAATTATCAGGATTTAAGTTGGGATGGGCTTGATTTTAGCAGTGACGAGTTCGCCACATTAATGAATATTGATGCTGCCGAGTGGACTGCTGAATGTGAGAGTCAGCAGCGTTACTTCCAGCAGTTTGGTGATAAAGCGCCGCAGCAAATGGAAGCTCAGCGCGAGCGCACATTAGAGCGTATTTCGCAAGTGTAGCTGCAGTGCACGTGTGGCGCCGCCCGCAAGTATTTAAAGGGTGGCGCTTAATGCCTCTAAGTCCTCTGGCCGATCAATATCGATTGCAGCCTCTGCCAACGACAATGTCTGTAGTTGGTCGTCCATCGTCTGCAGAATATATTTGGCGCCACGATCGCCCTGCAGTGCCATAAGGTCATCATATTTTGACTTTGGGAAAATTGCTGGAACACCTCTGTTGCCGGCGTAATAACTGCAGACCGTATTATCACCATTAAATAATTGAATCAGCTGAGTTAGATGGTAGTGTTTAATCGTAGNTTGGTCGGCTAATAGAATTAAAATACCTTGATATTTATCCTTCAGGGCACTGACACCAGCGGCAATTGAAGAGCCAAGACCTCTTTGCCAATCCGAGTTGAGGATAATGCGGGTGTCAAAAATGCTGGCTGTAATCATTTCACGCTGATTGCCCAGAACTGTATATACCGAGTCAGGCAATACAGTGGTGGCGCTATCGATACAATGCTGCAACATGGCTTTGCCTTTGATATCGACTAATTGTTTGGTCGAGCCAAAACGCGAGGCAGCGCCCGCAGCAAGAATAAGTGCGGCTATTTTCATAATAGTTTGCTGATTGAATGCGCTGTAGCTTGGTTAAGCTGTGCCAAACATTCCGCCATAATAGACAGCGCGATTTCTTCTGGCATTTCACCACCCAAGCTTAACCCCGCGGGCCCAGCGACGGGGACACGCAGGTTATGCTCTTCCAGCTCTGCCAATTCAAAAATCTGCTGCTTGCGTGCGGCAGGGCCGAGAAGTGCCAAATAGTCAATTGATGATTGCTGCAGTGCGGCCAATGCATCAGCATCCAGTTGTAAGTTATGAGTCATTACTACTGCGGCTTCGAACTGATCAAACAGAGGATCATCGGGCAGAGATTTTGGAGAGCAACGTAAAATAGTAGATGCTGACATAAAGTGCTCGCGCCTAGCATTGGCTGGTCGCGGATCGCACACTGTTACTCGCCAGCCCAACGTCACAGCGATATCTACTAGCGGGCGCGCATCTACACCGCCGCCGACTATCAGTAAATGCTTTGGCGGTTGGATATATGTTGCTAACCAATCTTGATTATTCTGTGTAATCAGCGCCCCATTGTGACGTTTATGGTTTGCGATTTGGGCTGCCACAGCTGAGTATTCCGCATTATCGAGTCCAATATGACGAGCCTCCGGTGCCTGTTGTTTATCAGTTATTCTTTGCATAAAAATACAGGCTTGATTGCGCTCAATATTTGGCGCAACTGATCCCAACTGGAGATAATCATTGGTCTCCGTTAGCGGTTGCAATAAAATATAGATCGTGCCGCCACAGCCAATACCTAAAAGAACAGACATATCATCTTCATTACTGCCGTCATAACACAGCGTTACAGCTTGTTGCGTGCGCATTACTTGTGAGGCGTGCTTCTGGATATCTGATTCCAAACAGCCGCCACTTAATAACCCCAATTGTTCGCCCAGATTATTAAAAAGCATCATGGCGCCCGGTTTGCGATAACTGGGTCCTTCCACTTTATACACGCAGCCTAAAACCCACTGGTGTTCGTCGCGCCGCGGATACCAATAAGCTAGCTGCTGAGGTAGTTGATTAAACATTACATAATTATAAATTACTGAGTCTGATGGCGGTAGTAGCGCAGATCAATCAGTCATGCATGTGTTAAAAAATCACTTTTAGTTTTTAAATTGAAAAAATTATTTAACATTGAATATGTCAATTTATGCTGATACATTGGAGTTGCAAACTAATAATGATTATAAGGGTATTACTATGGAAATGGATATATGGGCCATCTGGTCAACCAACCGAATTCCATCAGCCATCATGGGCTTGACTGGGATGATCTCAATCTGGATAGCGGCACGTTTTGCGTCGGTAATGATGGAAAAAGGCGCCAACCTGCTAGGTCAAATAACAGTCACAGTATTTGGTCTCTGTGTGTTGCTGATGAATGCTGTCAGCATGCTAATGGCTCAGACTAATTGGAATAACACCGCTAAAGCATTTGCCGCATTGCGTGATTCTGGAACAGAAATTAGTCCTTTAGCCGCGGAATTTATAGAAAAGTATGGGGTTAATGATCCGTCATTGACCAACACACCGGTGTTTTTAGTGTTACTGATCTCAGTGCTGGTTTTGTTAATTGGCACAGTATGGCTTCAGCCAAAAAAGTAAAAACTAGCTAAGTTAGCAGGGTAGTGCTTTCGCTACCTATGATAACAAAAGTATATTAAGGCCCCTGCTGTCGAGAGATTTCAGGGGCTTTTTACACGGCGCAGTTAATAGCTTATGAGGAGCAACTAACCGCGAGTTGGTCTGCCCAATCGGGTGGAAGGCCAGCGTACTTTTGTGCCTGTGGATGTTCATCATAGGGACTTTGTAAAATACTCAGTAGTAAATTCACTTCACTGTAGTCACCTTGTTCAGCAGCTTCTATTGCAGCCTGAGCCATATAGTTGCGCAATACATATTTGGGGTTAACCGCGTTCATGCGCTGCTTGCGTTGTTGGGCGCTGAGTTTTTGTTGTGCGATTCTTATACGGTATTTTTCCGCCCAGCTATCGAAACCCTCGCGGTCAATAAATTGGTCTCTAATGTCGATATTATTGGTTGAAAAATCGGCTAGCGATCGAAAGAAAATGGTGTAATCCACTTTATTGATTTGCAGTAATTCTAATAGCTGATTGATCAGATTTTCATCATCAGATTGATACTGTTCTAAGCCAATTTTACTGGCCATTATGGTTCTGTATTGATTGAGATATTCTGGCTCATATTGTTTTAACGCGCTCACTAAATCGCTGTTGCTGATTAATGAGGTCAATGCTGTGGCAAGGGCGTTGAGATTCCAAAGGCCTACACTGGGCTGATTTTTAAAACTGTAGCGGCCCTGAGTATCAGAGTGGTTGCATATATGCTCTGGATCATAGCTATCAAAAAAACCAAATGGGCCATAGTCGATGGTATCGCCAATAATGCTCATATTATCGGTGTTCATCACGCCATGATTAAAGCCTACCGCTTGCCATTGGGCGATCATTTTGGCGGTCTTCAGTACACAGTTTTCGAGCATTAACCTGTATTTATTATCCTCATTCTGCCATTCAGGGAAATTGCGTTGAATAACATAGTCAGCTAACGCTTTGACGGCCTCTGGTTGATTGCGATAGTGGAAGTGTTCAAAGGAGCCAAAGCGAATATGGCTTTGGGCCACACGGCAGACGGTGGCTCCCGATTCGACTTCTTCACGATAGACTTGGGTTTGGCTATCGACTAGCGCCAAGGCTCTGGTGGTGGCGATGCCTAAATTATGCATTGCTTCAGAGCACAGATATTCACGAATGCTAGAGCGCAGTACCGCGCGGCCATCGGCAAAGCGAGAGTAGGGTGTGGTGCCCGCTCCTTTTAGCTGTATATCCCAGAGGATTGGCTTACCGCTTGCATCTGAGGGCGCATTAACAGGGAGCTCTCCCAGTGTTATGGCGCGCCCATCCCCCAGCTGGCCAGCCCAGACGCCAAATTGATGCCCTGAGTATACCAATGCAATGGGGTTAAAGTGCTCACCAGTAATATGACCGGCCATTAACTGCAGAAACGCCTCGCTATCAAGACAATCTGGATCTAGCCCGAGCTCATTGGCCAGTTGGCGATTGGCGCTGACCAATACGGGTTGCTGCAAACCGCTAGGGCTTACCTGACTGAGATGCAGGTCGCCACGGTGTTTAAATGTGTCGAAAAAGCTGTGCTGTAATTTAGCTTGGTGGAGTTTCATTGAATACCAATATCCTGTTTGCGGATACGCGCCAGATTGTCTGCATGCAGACTACTAATATACAACCAATCATCAGTTTCCAGCGCACCAGTATTAGTATGGTATCGACCGGCGGGATCTTGTAGAGAGGTGATTACATTGCCTTCGTTATCGATGGCGAAGACATGGCTGTAGGCCTGTGCTTGCAGTTGCATTGATTTGGGTAGGCGCACATTTAATTTGCGCAGTGCTGGCCAAGACGAAACACTATCAAGTGCCGCACTTCTGGGTGACACCAGACCGACCCAAAAACGGCCATCGTGACCACGCACAATATTGTCAGGAAAGCCAGGTAAATTATCGATCAGTACTTCTGCCGTACCGGCCTTATCACCTGTTAACCAGTACTTGTTGATCTGATAAGACCCCGTTTCATTGACCAGCACAAAGCTACTGTCGGCGGCAGTGGCGACGCCATTGGCGAAATTAAGATTGTCCATAACCAGGGTGGTCGACTGGTCGGCAGGATCGTAAACCAACAGCCGACCATGGCCGCCATGCTCTGCTATATCCAGTATGCTGGCGGCATAGGTGCCGCCATTGCTCTCGGCACCGAACTTAGTCGAGGCATCGCTAAAGAAAATTCTACCGTCTGCGGTAATATCCAGATCGTCGGCATATTCAATAGCAGTGCCATCAATACTGTTGGTAAGCAGCGTTAGCTCGCCCTCTAGCGACATACTCAGGAGACCTTTATAGGCATCGGCAATAAGCAGATTGTTATTGGCGTCAAAGGCCAGTCCCAATGGGCTTCCCTGAGTATTCACCAGTTTACTGATCTCGCCACTGGCTTCGTTGTAACGCAATATCCAACCTTCACGCGTAGCGGCGTATATATTGCCGTCTAGGAAGGCGAGGCCCTCGGGGCCGTGGGTATCGGTTAATTCGATTATATCGACAGCAGCCAATGTATTATTTTGGGCAAAATCGCCAATATATCCCTGATTCTTCGGCGCTTGCCAACTTACCGGATCAATGGCAACGGGCCATAGCAGTAAATAAGCTAGCAGGGCTACAACAAGACTAGCGCTGATTCTTAACATGGTAACTGTCTCTATGTGTTTTTCTAAAGCCGCTATCTTGCGTTACTGCTAAGGCTTAATCAACCGTGTTTTAGCTTGGTGTCAGTGGGTTGCTGAGGTAAAATGCGCGGCATTCTGACACAGGCTATTATGCTCTAATGGAAGTTAACCCGCTCTACAATGCTCTTGATGATCTGCACGCACGCACCGACGTGTTAAGGGGGTATCTTTGACTACGATAACCGTAAAGACCGACTTGCCGAAGTGGAGCTAGAGCTCGGCGAACCCGACGTATGGAATGACCCCGATCGCGCTCAGGCATTGGGTCGCGAGAGATCATCGTTGGAAGCCGTGGTAAAAACCATTGATGATATGGACTCTGGCGTCGCTGATTCTCGCGAGTTGCTGGAGATGGCAGTCGAAGAGGATGATGCTGAGACCGTCGCTGAAGTGGAGGCAGAGATTGCTAAGCTAGAGGCAGAGCTTGCTCAGCTAGAGTTTCGCCGTATGTTCAGTGGTGAGATGGACCCCAATAATGCCTATCTGGATATTCAATCGGGGTCTGGTGGTACTGAGGCACAGGACTGGGCCGAGATGTTATTGCGTATGTATCTGCGCTGGGCAGATGATAAAGGCTTTAAGGCGGAGCTAGTCGAATGTTCGGCCGGTGAGGTGGCAGGTATTAAAAGTGCCACAGTNCAGATAACNGGAGANTATGCCTTTGGTTGGTTACGTACCGAGATTGGTGTTCATCGATTAGTGCGCAAGTCACCCTTTGATTCTGGTAATCGTCGTCATACCTCTTTTTCTGCAGTCTATGTTTCTCCCGAGATTGATGACAATATAGATATAGAAATCGACCCGTCTGATGTGCGCACCGATACCTATCGTGCCTCAGGTGCCGGCGGTCAGCATGTGAATAAGACTGATTCTGCAGTGCGCTTAACCCATGAGCCCAGTGGTATAGTGGTGCAGTGTCAGAGCCAGCGATCGCAGCATCAGAATCGCGATAAGTGTTGGCAGATGTTGCGCGCCAAGCTGTATGAGGCGGAGATGCAAAAACGCGCTGAGGCNGCTCAGGCGACTGAGGAGACTAAATCGGANATTGGCTGGGGCAGTCAAATTCGCTCCTATGTTTTAGATGATGCNCGGATTAAGGACTTGCGTACAAGCGTTGAAACACGGAATACGCAGGCGGTACTGGATGGCAAGTTGGACCCGTTTATTGTTGCCTCGTTAAAAGCGGGTCTTTAATGTCTTACATTAAAAGCGGGTCTCTCGTACCCTACATTTAAATTTAAAGTAAAGATTGAAATATGACTGACCAACAAGATGAAAATAAGCTAATTGCCGAGCGCCGCGCCAAACTAACCGCATTGCGCGAGCAGGATGGCACGACATTTCCCAATGATTTTCGACCGCAGCACAGCGCGGCCGAACTGCAGTCTGGCTTTGCTCATGAGACTAAAGAAGATTTGGAAAAATTGGCTAAGGTGGTATCTATTGCCGGCCGCGTGATTCGCAACCGTGGCGCTTTTATCGTGGTTCAGGACAGCTCGGATACTATCCAGCTGTATGTGACGAAAGAGGCGCGACCTTTTGCCAAGTCGTTGGACTTAGGGGATATTGTCGGAGTCGAGGGCGCGTTGCATCTATCGGGTAAGGGTGACCTCTATGTGCAGATGGATCAGTATCAGCTCCTCACTAAGGCACTGCGGCCATTGCCGGATAAATTTCATGGTCTTGCCGATCAAGAGATGCGCTACCGTCAGCGTTATGTCGATTTAATTGTTAATCCGGAAGTGCGCAACACATTTCGTATTCGCTCCAAAGTGGTGGACTTTATTCGCCGCTACTTAAATGAGGCCGACTATCTNGAAGTNGAAACCCCCATGCTACAGGTTATTCCTGGTGGCGCNGTGGCTCGNCCGTTTGTAACTCATCACAANGCACTGGATATTGATATGTATATGCGTATCGCGCCNGAGTTNTATCTNAAGCGTTTGGTGGTNGGTGGNTTTGAGCGNGTNTATGAAATAAACCGTAATTTCCGNAATGAGGGTTTATCAACGCGACACAATCCTGAGTTTACTATGCTGGAATTTTATCAGGCCTATGCTGATTTTAATGATCTGATGGATTTAACCGAAGATATGCTGCGTAAAATGACCATCGATGTACTGGGTTCGACCAAGGTCGTTAATACCATTAAAGATNATCAGGGTGAGGTGGTTAGTGAGACCCATTATGATTTTGCCGAACCCTTTGTGCGTCTATCAGTATTCGATTCGATTTTACAGTACAACCCTGATATCAGTGCTGAGCAGTTGGCGGATGAAGCTGGTGCACGTGAGATCGCTAAAGGCTTGCATATCCCGCTCAAAGATATTTGGGGTTTGGGTAAAGTGCAGATTGAGATTTTTGAGAAGACGGTTGAGCATCTTTTAGAGCAGCCCACATTTATCACCATGTATCCCGCTGAGGTATCACCCTTAGCGCGACGCAATGATCAGGACCCCCATGTCACAGATCGCTTTGAGTTTTTTGTTGGTGGCCGCGAAATTGCCAATGGCTTCTCGGAGCTTAATGATGCGGAAGATCAGGAATCACGCTTTCGACAGCAGGTGGCAGAAAAAGAGGCCGGCGATGATGAGGCAATGCATTTTGATGCAGACTATATTCGCGCGTTGGAGTACGGTATGCCACCCACCGCTGGTGAGGGAATTGGTATCGACCGCTTAGTGATGTTNCTGACCGACTCGCCTTCTATTAGAGACGTGTTGCTATTTCCTCATATGCGCCCTGAGTAGTGANTGGGNGATANAAATCATTGCTGGTTAGTATAANCGGNCTGNCAAGTGNANCTCGTTNGGNAATANGNGTTAATCTTNACCNGTAAANTGGTTNTNTTNTTGTTAATCAGGTATTGCAGGNAGNCCNCTTNTGATTACCATTTTTAGGCCATCAATTGTTGCTTTGGTCATNGNTGGTTCAATATTGAGTTCCTGCAGTAATTCNGCAGCGCATTCCATTTCATGCAGTCGTCTACTAGCATGAGGTTGCGTGCCAGNTACTAGGCGACGAAGCANGGTTTGATCCGCTTGAGTNATTTGCTCTACAAGATTTTGCCAAAGCCATTCACTGCAATTGGCGGCCTCGCCGGCGCGCATTGATTCAATTATTACCGCTGCTAATC
>NYXU01000064.1 GCA_002685715.1 Porticoccaceae bacterium
AAAGACCCTCAAGCCGGACATCTCTTCGTCTATCAAACGGATATGCAGGGCATACCAGAACCTATTTTTAATATTAAACAGTAAGCTTCTAGCACAGTATTTTAGCGCGATACTATCTGCTCAATCAGGTTATCTCTATCTCTTAATATGGTATCCGNTGNCCTTGTNGCCTCCANTCTTCNNGNNGCGCAGAGGCTTAACTNGCNGGCTACAAATCAACTGATAAGTGATGATTTCTGGTACCATTCAACCATGACTGAAGATGGCATATACCAAACCCATATCGCTGCACGACAAAATCTCCGCCGCCTTAGTGTGATACGCGGTGTGGCATTGCTTGGGCAGTTGTTCGCGCTCGCATTTTTTACCGCGGTAAATCCCATTGGACTCCCCGCTAATGCTATTGCCGTAGTCCTGGCGATTTATGCCTCAGTGACCATGGCCGGTTGGTTGCGCAGTCGATCGACAATTCCAATTACTGAGCGTGAATTTTTTATTCATTTGCTNGCGGATATCTTTTTCTTTTCAGCGCTNATGTACTTTAGCGGTGGCGCCTCTAATCCATTTATCTCCTACTANCTGATTCCAATAAGTATTGCCGCCATTACACTGCCGCGTCACTACAGTATTNTCACCGCTGCNNCTGCACTGCTTAGCTATAGCTTATTGATTAATTATTATGTNGNNATTGNNTCGATAGCGCCNNCAGCACAANCCGGCCATGGNCANCACGCTGAGAGNAATAATCTGCATATTCTAGGTATGTGGGCTAACTTTGCTATTAGCGCCTTAATTATTACTTACTTTATTAGTCGTATGGCCAATACNCTTAAGAATCAGCAACAGCAGATTGCAGAACAGCGCGAAGCACAATTGCGCGACGAACAATTACTGGCCGTTGGCACCTTGGCCGCTGGNACGGCCCATGAGTTAGGTACGCCGCTTAACACCATGAAATTACTGATTGATGAAATGATCGCCGATGCACAACATTCGCAAGATGACTTGCACTTGCTTAATCAGCAACTGGCACTGTGCAAAACAACATTAAAACAGCTGTTAACCACGGCGGAACAATCTCAGCATAAACAACTAGCCGCTCAGCCATTANATACATATTTTTCCGCTTTACTTGAGCGCTGGTTACTTATGCGCCCAACAGTAAAAGCCAATATTGAATTGGCCGATGGTGAGCAAAGTGCTTGTTTCCACCCGACGATTGATCAATCAATTATCAACCTTCTCAATAATGCCGCGGATGCTAGCCCTGATCGGGTTGATATCAAGCTGAGCTGGGACAATGACCAAGCAATCATTTGCATTCGCGACTATGGTCCGGGCTTAGATGCCAGAAAAATTGATCAATTAGGTCAGGCTTTTGTGACAGATAAAGCCGATGGTGTGGGTCTTGGTCTGTTTTTATCGCGGGCAACATTAACCCGTTTTGGTGGTGAAGTGAGACTACAAAATAATGCAGATGGCGGCACTATTACCGAGATAACATTACCTCTGCATGAATCCGACACCATTGTTGGCACCTCAGTATGAACTATTTAATTATTGATGATGACAGGAGTTTTAGTGCTGTACTAAAGCGTGCTCTCAGTCGCCTCGGCAACTCTGTCGCTATTGCTAATAATGGCGCTGAAGCAGCGCAGCAGTGCGCCGATAGCACCTTTGATCGCGTGGTACTGGATTTAAAGTTAGACCAAGAGAGTGGCCTAGCCATACTCAAACAGTTAAAGCAATTACAGCCAGATATAAACGTACTTATATTAACCGGCTACTCCAGCATCTCAACTGCCGTTGAGGCCATCAAACTTGGCGCCATTAACTATCTGTGCAAACCAGCCTCAGTCGATGACATTGTTACTGCATTTGAAAATAATGATGGCAACACAGAGGTACTAATGAAAGACTCACCGCCCTCGGTTAATCGTCTGGAATGGGAGCATATACAGCGTGTACTTAATGAAAATCAGGGTAATATCTCCGCCACAGCACGTAGCCTGGGAATGCACCGCAGAACATTGCAGAGAAAACTTCAAAAGCGACCAGTAAAAGCCTAATCTCCGTTAGTTCAGCACTCTGTAACCACGGCCCTTAAGGCATTTTCTTACCACCATATCCTGCTTATGGCGACTGCGTTTATTGGACTTTACCCCACCGAGCACAGCTCCAGCACCGGCACTGCGCTCAGCAGTGTCGCTATTGCCAACCACGGCACCAAGCACACCGCCGACAACAGCGCCTTCAACTGCACCCTCAACGGTGCGATTGGCAACATTAATTTGCGCGGCATATTGCTCGCAGTCAGCGAGATCCACTTGATACTGAGCCAGATCAACGCCCAGCGTATCAATAATCACTTTTTCTGGCGCACCGTAGCGATAGCCACTGGCACAAGCTGAGAGAAATAACACCATGGTTAGGGCAAGGTATTGTTTAAACATCGGGTTTACCTACTTGGTTAATGTATCCTTTGATGCCAACGTCTCTTGATCAGATCGGTTGACGCCTATTTGGACTTGGTATTATTCATAATGCCACGCACAGCTGCCGGCAAGTCAGCGGGCAATACCACCAACTTGGCATTGGATGAATTGGACATGGTTTTCATCGCATCAATATACTGCTCACCAAGCAAATACATGGCTGGTAGCTCTTTATCCTGAATAGCCTCATTTACCTTACTTAAAGCCGATTTAGTTGCCTCAGCCAATACCACCTGTGCTTCTGCATCGCGTCGCGAAGCTTCCAAGCGACCATCAGCCTCCAAAATCGCCGCAGTCTTTTCACCATCGGCTCTGGTAACCGTAGCACGGCGCTGACGTTCCGCTGCAGCCTGCTCCTCCATCGCCTGTTGCATGGTGCCAGATGGATTAATATCCTGAATCTCAACAGTTTTCAGAGTAATACCCCAGTCAGCAATATCATCTGAAATAGAGGTTTTTAGTTTGGCCTTAATTTGGTCTCTGGAGGACAATGCATCATCCAGCGCCATCTCACCGACAATAGAACGCAGTGATGTTTGCACCAGCGTACGAATCGCCAGTTCATAATCCTCCACACCGTAAACCGCCTTCTCAGGACTAACAATATTGATATAGGCAACGGCATTGGCAATAATCACCACATTATCCAATGTAATCACCTCTTGAGAGGGAATATCTAGGACAATATCTTTGGTGGTAATTTTAAACGACACATCATCAATATAAGGGATTATCAAATTAAGACCGGGATTGAGCGAGCCATGATATTTCCCCAATCGTTGAACTACCCACTTCGACCCCTGCGGTACCAGACGGATACCTTTGTACAGAGTGATAATTACCAGTAAAAATATCGTGACAACNACAAATAGACCTTCCATTTCTAAGCTCCTATTAGAGACTATGTAAGTTTAGTAACAATGAGAACATCNNCGGCAATCTCCTTGATATGCAGGCGATCCCCCAGAGCAACCTCCATATCACAGGAAAATGCCCANTCATCNCAGCCCAATACCGCGGTAGTAAANCGCATCCTGCCATTACTGGTCTCTGTGGGGACNTTTATNACTTGNCCNGATTCACCGATAGCNGATTCTTTTGCCAAGCCTTCAAAATTGCGGTCGGCTATTTTCGGCTTAATCACCAAAAACCACAGCACGGTGAAGGCCACCGATGACAATGTCCATAACAGCACTTGCCAGTTAAAACTCATATCAACCGCCAAACTGATAAGGCCAACAATAATAGCGCCGAGGCCAAACCACATAATGGTAAAGCTAGGAATAAAGATTTCGGCAATAATTAAGATTAGCCCGAGAACCAACCAGTGCCAGTACAATAATTGCATATCCATTTAATTGTCTCTTTTCTTAAAATATCTACGGGAGAATAGCAAACTTTAGTTTGTAACTGCATCAATTTGCCGCCCCATTATTAGAGCATCTTCTCGACCATGGGCAGTTGCATAATAATCACGTCGCTCATCCAACTGTACAAAGTCTAATTGCTGGTAGAGTCTGATCGCAGAAATATTCGACACCCTTACCTCAAGATAAAGGTTTTTAATCTCCTCAGGTAACTGCTCAATACTATGCTCCAGTAGCTTGCGCCCCAAACCCTGCCCCTGAAAATCAGGGTGAATAGCCATATTATGCAACTCCGCTTGATCGGCTACGCAGACCATCACCGCGTAACCGCGCACCTGCTGTTCTATCACCAGACTATCGCTCTGCTGCAAACTCTCAAGGAACTGCGGAACTGTCCACGGCGAAGGTGATACAACTGCTTCTATGGCATATACCTGATCAATATCTTCAGGTTGCATGGAGCGAATAATGTAAGAACTACTCAAGACTGCGCTTTATGAACATGACGCAGCGGTGACAGATAACGAATGGTCTGCCAGGTTTGTCGCTTGCACTCTGGCTTATCTATCATTGCTTGCAAAGACGGCACCAACAGGGCCGTCACCTGATCAACAATATCAACCTGGCCGTTAGTGACGGCAGCTTTTTGCTGATCGGTTAAAAGCCATTGTGCGGCAGCATCACCCATCAGCAGTACGATTTCGGTCTGTTTACTATTAATGCGCGCCTTGATTAAGGTGGCTAGAAACTCTCGAGCCTCGGCCTCGTCCCCCTGCATATTGGGGTGTGGCGGCCACTCCACCAAATCCATTTGCGGCAGCTGGCCAACCTCTTGGCCCATGGCGATAAGAATATTACCGAGCAATAGTATTTGCTGTGGATCAGGCAACTGCTCCTCTATGGCAGTGCAGACTAATACTGTTTCACTGGCTTGCCATAGAGCAAACTTCAGCTCGATATCAGTGTGTGATTCAGTAGCCGATGATACTACTGGGATGGCAGGCGTTGATTCAGTGTTTTTTTCCAGACCAAGGTTAACTAACTCAGCCATTGATTTTTTTTGTAAATCGCTGGTGTTTGTCTCACTTGCCACAGGCTGGCCGATAATTTCAGTACCATCCAACTCAGTACCATCCAACATAGCTGGCGCTGCCGCAACCAAGGGCAAATCTTTGGACACATATTGAACAATGCCCAATTTTTGCAGATATTGGTTGCGCAGCGCGTTGGTCATTAAACACCACCCAGTTGAGGATGCAATCGTCCGGGATTTCGCATTAATGTCAGTGCATGCACATAGGCTTTGGCACTGGCCAATAGGATATCGGTATCGGCTCCCTGACCATTGATAATGCGACCATCTTTCTCCAAGCGCACGGTAACTTCACCCTGAGAGTCGGTTCCCTCAGTGACAGCGTTAACTGAATAGAGTTGCAGTTTAGTCTCACTGTTTACCAACTTTTCAATAGCATTAAAAATGGCATCCACGGCCCCATCACCGCTAGCTTCAGCGCTGTGATCTTTATCCTGATAGCGAATACCAATTTTCGCTGTCGGTAACTGGCCACTTTTAGATAACACCTCGAGATCGGTTACCATCAAGGCATCAGCCTCGGTACCCATCTGCACATCTGATACCAATGCCTGCAAATCTTCATCAAAGATTTCACGCTTTTTATCTGCAAGCTCCTTAAATCGCACAAATGCCTGATTAAAGTCTTCTTTGCTATCAAAGCTAATGCCCAACTCTTCAAGTCTCGAGGCGAACGCGGCGCGGCCTGATAATTTACCCAACGAAAGTTTATTGGCACCCCAGCCAACATCTTCGGCTTTCATAATTTCGTAGGTTTCACGAAACTTTAAAACACCGTCCTGATGAATACCGGATTCGTGAGCAAAGGCGTTGGCGCCAACAATCGCCTTGTTGGGCTGTACCGGAAATCCAGTAATACTGGATACCAAGCGTGACGTCGGCACGATATGCACGGTATCGATATCTGTGGTTACCGGAAACACATCTTTGCGCGTGCGGATTGCCATAACCAGCTCTTCCAAAGAGGCATTGCCGGCGCGCTCTCCCAAACCATTAATCGTGCACTCAACCTGCCTCGCCCCCGCCTGNACAGCGCTTAAACTATTGGCAACAGCCAAGCCCAGATCATTGTGACAATGCACTGAGAAAATCGCTTTATCAGCGTTAGGTACGGTATTTAGAAGCCGTTTAATCATTGAGCCATATTCGCCGGGATCCGAGTAGCCCACCGTGTCGGGCAGATTAATAGTGCNTGCACCGGCATTAATCACCGCTTCAGTAATGCGGCACATAAAATCAAACTCAGTACGACTGGCATCTTCCAGTGAAAACTCGACATCATCAATAAGGTCGCGAGCTATTTTCACCGCGCCAACCGCCTGCTCTAGTACTTGATCGGGTTCCATCTGCAGTTTGTGCTTCATATGAATAGGCGATGTCGCAATAAAGGTATGTATACGCCCAGCATTGGCCCCTTTTAACGCCTCTGCGGCGCGCTCAATATCCGCGCTAATTGCCCGAGANAGACTACAAATACGACTATCAGTCACGGTATTGGCTATGGCTTGCACAGCCTCAAAATCGCCTGGGCTGGAGATGGCAAAACCCGCCTCAATCACATCGACACGCAGTTTTTCCAATGCTTTGGCGATGCGAATTTTTTCGTCTTTGGTCATTGACGCGCCGGGGCTCTGCTCACCGTCACGCAATGTAGTGTCAAAAATCACTAATTTATTATTTGAGCTCATATTGTTATCTTTCCTCGCCGCTATTGAAAAGTCGATCAACAGCACTGCGTATCAAATGTAAAAGCATTTTCCCCCTGCAGGGGATGAAATTCAACGCATGTTTATGCGCTGCACGAAAATTTTTATGAGGTATAACGATAGATGCCCCTTAGGGCAGGAGAAGCAGACCACGAGCAGACACAGCAGTAGCTAACCTGCTGTTGTCGATAAACCTGTTGGTTGCAAAATTCATGGCTGAGATTAAATCAGGTTTTGACTTTAAAACCAAGGGCTATTTTATTTGCCCCCAACTGGTGGGCGAAAACCGAGCTTTTTAGTTAACCAGATTAATGGAGCAGAAAAACTAAATACCATAGCCATGGTAAATAGAATGCGCGGGGGATCAATGGTGATAACAACAAACACCATGGCCACCGAGAGAATAACAATAAAAGGGACCTTGCCGCGCATATCGATCTGTTTGAAACTCGGGTATTTAAAGTTAGATACCATAAGTAGACCGGCAACAGCAGTGAGCACTGCACCGAGCACCGAGAGCCCCATTGATGGCTCAAAATGATAGGTTGACCAAACAAACCCAGCAATAAGTGCCGCAGCCGCGGGGCTGGGCAAGCCAGTAAATACCTTATTATCGGCAGACTCCGTTTGCACATTAAATCGAGCTAAGCGCAACGCTGCACATGAGGCATAGACAAAGGCGGCAGCCAAACCGAACTTACCCAAATCGCTAACACCCCAACCGTAGGCAACGACAGCGGGCGCTACACCAAAGGAGACCATATCGGATAGGCTGTCATACTGCACGCCGAAATCACTTTGTGTGTTGGTCATACGCGCAACGCGACCATCTAAGCCATCAAAGACCATCGCTGTAAAAATCGCGATAGCAGCGAGTTCATACTGGCCACTGAATCCTGATAACACGGCATAAAAACCCGCGAATAGCGCCCCGGTAGTGAGCAGGTTAGGCAATAGATAAATACCTTTACGGCGGGCGGGAGGCGCACCAGAGACTGACTGGTTTATTTCCACAATCTTNTCTTTAGACGACGATTTCTCTACCATAAGGCGCTATCCCAATGCTTGATCACTGCGAGTATAAACTAAATTTACTGCAAAAAACTCTCTTGCATCTTGGTTATATCTTGCTCAGATAACCCCAGCGCGGTTATCAAATACCCTTTAATATCACCATATTCGGCGTCTATCGCATCCAAAAAAGCAACAATATTGTCCCTGTGCACGGAACAGTAGGGAATTAACCAAGCACGATCCCATTGTTCAACATTAGCATCGCGCAGATGGCCCTCGACAATATCGATCAATNTCGACGAGTCATAATGCTTGAGAGTAAGCATATAGTCTTCAATGATAGTCTCTCGAGGTACATCAAGCGCNGCAAGAATCAAAGCGGCAGCCATACCTGTTCGGTCTTTACCTGCTGAACAATGAAAAACTGAGGCATTATCTGCATTATCNACAATATGACGCATAAAACGNCTAAATGCCGGAATAACACTTTGTAAGCANGAACGGTAAGAATTAACCACTAATTGATGAGATGACTCGGCGCTTAACTCNCCTTCAAATAGGAACTCCCAAAAGCGTGANATATCGCCAATCGATATTTGATAGTCATCAAATATCTGCGCACGCACNGCACAACTGGGATTTTGCGCCTGTTCCTCAACCCGACGGAAATCATGCACTTGGTTAATACCGATAGCTTCAAGGGCATCTAAATCTGCAGGCGAAAGATTCGCCAAATGACCACAGCGCATAATTTTGCGCCACTTAACCTGACGGCCCTGCCGATTCAGGTAGCCGCCTATATCACGGAAATTAATGCCACCTGCTAGAGGAATTACTCTGGATTCTGCTAACACCTCATTCATACAAACTCTCTTCAATTACTAATTCATAGTTTAACTACGCTGTAGATAGAAAAACGGCTCCCCGTTNAAGAGAGCCGCAATGGCGATCACCCAGTAGAGTATCTTAGACGCGCAAAAACTTATCGCCCCGGGCAATACCGGAAACACCGGATCGTACAACTTCCATAATACCTATCTCTCGTACTGAGTCGATAAAGGCATCCAGCTTATCGCTATCACCCGCTAATTGGATAGTGTAGGTGGAGGGTGTTACGTCGACAATATGACCACGAAAAATATCTACCGACCGCTTGAGCTCATTGCGAATATCATTGTCCGACGCCTTAATTTTGACCAACATTAGCTCGCGCTCAATATGGCCGCCAACGGTTAGATCGACGACTTTGATGGTATCTATCAGTTTGTGCAGTTGCTTTACAATCTGCTCAGCCATTTGATCGTCGCCCTGTGTTGTCAGGGTCAACCGTGACAATGTGTCATCATCTGTAGGGGCAACCGTCAGCGTGTCAATATTGTAGCCACGCTGCGAAAATAGACCGACTACCCTTGAAAGCGCACCGGCTTCGTTTTCCAGTAAGATCGAAATAATACGTTTCATTAGGTTCTCTCCGTCTTATTCAACCACAGGTCGCGCATAGATCCACCAGGCATTTGCATGGGGTAGACATGCTCCGAGCGATCGATATAGATATCCATAAATACTGTGCGATCTTTCATAGCAAAGCATTCACGCATCTTCTCTTCTAGCTCATCAAGGTGGGTGATTTTCATACCCACATGGCCATAGGCCTCTGCCAATTTAACAAAGTCAGGTAGTGAGTCCTCGTAAACTGATTCTGAATAGCGGCTGCTGTAGTTCATATCCTGCCACTGCCGCACCATGCCCAAAGCNGCGTTATTGAGGTTGATAATTTTTACCGGTAGATTGTGCTGTGTGCAGGTAGATAATTCCTGAATACACATTTGAATGCTGCCCTCTCCGGTCACACAGGCCACATCGGTATCGGGAAATGCACGCTTACAACCCATCGCTGCCGGCAGGCCGAAACCCATGGTGCCAAGCCCACCAGAGTTGATCCACATACGCGGCTTATCAAATAAATAATACTGTGCGGCAAACATCTGATGTTGACCCACATCAGAGGTAACGATCGCTTCGCCATTGGTGATTTTATACAGCATTTTAATCACATCTTGTGGTTTGATGCATTCGCCAGCGCTAGGCTCGTAACGAGGCGCGGTATACATACCTTTGTCCTCGCGCCATTGGTCAATCTGTTGCCACCATTCTTGCAGCGCTTGCGCATCGGGCTCGATATCAAGTTGTTGTGCAATACTCAACATCTCGGTTAGAACCGAGGTGCAGGTACCAACAATAGGAATATGNGCCTCGATATTCTTCGATACCGTGGTCGGGTCAACATCAATATGAATAACTGTCGCATGAGGACAGAATTTATCCAGATCATTGGTCACCCGATCATCGAAGCGAGCACCTACAGCAAAAATAACATCAGCATGATGCATTGCTGTATTGGCCTCATAGGTACCATGCATGCCCAACATGCCAAGATACTGTTTATCGGTGCCGGGATAACCGCCCAAGCCCATTAACGTATTGGTCACNGGAAAATTCAGCTGCCTGGCCAAGGCAATAAGGTGCTCTGAAGCATTATCAATAACAATGCCACCACCGGTGTANATAACNGGNCGCTTGGCCCCAATNAATGTTTTNACCGCGCGCTTAATCTGNCCTCGATGCCCTTTATCNGTCGGCTGATATGAGCGCATCTTGNTCTCTGCAGGCCAATGATAGGNAACCTTATAACTGGGATCAGTNACATCTTTGGGGATGTCGACAACCACCGGACCTGGTCGTCCAGTCGCGGCAATGTAATAAGCCTTGGCAATGGTCTCAGCAATATCTTCAGCGCGGGTAACCAAAAAACTGTGCTTAACAATCGGTCGCGATACACCGACCATATCCGTTTCCTGAAATGCGTCCTGGCCAATCTTGGACAGTGGTACCTGCCCTGAAATAACCACCATGGGAATCGAATCCATATAGGCTGTGGCAATACCGGTGATCGCGTTGGTTGCACCGGGGCCTGAGGTCACTAGTGCCGTACCCACTTCACCAGTTGCTCGAGAAAATCCATCGGCGGCATGCACAGCGGCCTGCTCATGGCGAACGAGAATATGAAAAACGTCATCCTGTCGATACAGGGCGTCATAGATATGCAGTGCGGCACCGCCGGGATAGCCCCAAACGTCCTTTACACCAGCATCTTTCAAAGCGCGGATTAAAATTTCTCCGCCAGATAAGAGTTCCACAATATATCCCCCAAAACACAGACCAACACAGTGATCTGACTAATTAAGTAGGACCGTTCTCAGTGGCGGATGACGCTGTCGCATCAAAAGGGACACCGCAGGATGCGGTATAAACCAGTCACACCGGTAAGTGCTTATGACTGTCTATGGCGCGTGACTCTCCGGTCCTGCTTTGGGTAAAAGCAGCGCCACCTCTATTGATGACCAGCGGCANGGGTTACGCCAATCTGGTACTAGGGCTAATAATCTCTCTCAATTCGAGCAAGATTGCGCGCAATGTAACAGTTTTGGAAAATTAGTCAACCATTGAATGGCCAAAATTTTTCTAATAATAATAGTAAAAACAACAAGCTAGACTTTAATTTGAATGTTGTAAATGAAATATTTCTGCAAACCGCCCTACAATAATTGTTAAAAACTGGCGCAACCAGATATCTCGCCGACGAATAAGCGGTCGCGTAAATCTCTAAAATCAGACAATATGTAACAGGAAGTAAACGCTCTGTATAAATACAAAATCAAAATCTGGAGATGCCACCATGAATCACGCGAATAAGTTGCTAACAATGGGTTTATCCATTGTCTTTACCTGCTTACTCACCAGTTGCAGTGAGCCAAGCAGCGAGATTCTGGTAATTGACAACGTTAATGGCTACAGCTTCGATACTGATCGCCAACTGTTTGAGTTTGACTCAATCGCCATAGCACAGGGTAAAGTACTAAAGACTGGGGCATCTTTAGCAACTCAATTCCCCNATGCAACCATCATTGACGGCCAAAATAAAACATTGATTCCCGGTATTATCGACGCCCATGGGCACGTTTCTAGCTTGGGCTACACATTAATGCGTATTGATGTACGTGATGCCGCTTCTGCACAACAGGCAGCCGCCAATGTCGCTGCCTATGCGGCGGATAAAGCCTACCTCAGCTGGNTAAGAGGTCGTGGCTGGAATCAGGTGCTATGGCCAGGGCAGCAGTTCCCCACTGCCGCGCATCTCGACAAAGAAATTAATGACCGACCGGTATGGCTAGAGCGCGTCGATGGTCACGCCGGTTGGGCCAATAGCAAAGCACTTGAATTAGCGGGGATAGATAGCACCACTGTGTCGCCCCCTGGTGGAGAGATCATTAAAGATAGCGCTGGCAAGCCCACTGGTGTATTGATTGATAATGCAATGAATCTGGTATTCAGTNTCATTCCGGACCCCAGTGACAGTGAACTACGCGCCGCTCTGAATACCGTTAGCCGCCATCTTCTAAGCTTGGGCATCACGTCAACTCATGATGCTGGCACTACAGGCCCAGAGCATAGACTGTACAAGGCACTGGCTGATAGTGGCGAAATGCCTCTGCGTATCTACAGCATGATTTCATCGACAGANCCAGATCTNGAGCAAATACTGGCCGCCGGCCACAGTGCNGANGCAAATGATTTTTACAGTGCGCGTAGNATAAAAATNTATACNGANGGTGCNCTGGGGAGCCGCGGTGCTGCNATGTTAGAGCCNTANAGCGATCGNCCAGGTCACAGGGGCCTTTTNCTGACNAGNGCACTCTNNNNTGCGNGAGTTNTTTAGNCNAGCAACNNANGCNGANTTNCANGTGGCCATTCATGCTATTGGCGATAAAGGCAACCGTATNGCGCTGGATGANATTGAATATGCNTATAACAGCGATTGGTGGCCGNCATCTGCGACACCGTATTGAACACTCGCAGGTTGTCGCCATCAAGGATATTCCAAGATTTAAGATGCTCAATGTTATACCCTCAATGCAGCCCACCCATGCCACCAGTGATATGAATATGGCAAAGGCTAGAATCGGGGCCATGAGACTCAGAGGCGCCTACGCTTGGCGCTCCTTTCTCGATCAAGGTAGCATCGTTATCGCGGGATCAGATTATCCCGTAGAACTAGCCAATCCTTTTGATGGCATCCATGCAGCCGTCACCAGACAAAATAAAGCCAATCAGCCTAAAGGCGGCTGGATACCATCACAGGCGATGAGTCTTGAGGAGGCTATGCGCGCATTTTCCATCGATGCGGCATGGGGCGCTCATCAGGAGAGTACACTGGGCGGGCTGACACCGGGAAAGTGGGCTGACTTTATTGTTATTGATCGAGATATTTACAACGTTCCTGTGCAGGACCTATGGAAAACGCAGGTTCTCGAAACCTGGCTAGCAGGGGAAAAGGTCTATAGCAAAGCTGATTGAGCCGCTTGCTATCCACACAATAGTCGCGCGAGAAAAAACCATTAAGAACGACGACTTACAAGAGGAAAATTGACTTTACAACATTTGTGGTTTGTTTCTGTGTGTTCCACTATCTTAAAATCGTCGTAATACCAGCAGGTTAGCATTTCTACTGTTGTAGAGATTACAATTGCTAATGTCCTACCCCAAACATACCCTTCTCAACCGCGTGACTATTTTCTTGTACTGTAGTAGATATCACTATCAACTAAATTTCCATAAACCTTAGTTACTATTCAATCTCAAGTATCATATCGAGTAGAAATAGCTGTGCCTGAGAGATCGTGGTTATGGCCGTCACATCGGACCAATGTTGTCAAACCACCCTCATAACAAATACTAAGCCGTAAATTGGAAAAGTCACTCGATTGATCACCCTGCAAAGAGAAATTCAACTT
>NYXU01000065.1 GCA_002685715.1 Porticoccaceae bacterium
AATGGCCAATATTGAGGACAGAAATGAGGGAGGGTAGCTTTAGGTTTAAATTGAATCAGATGTGTATCAAGCTGATATGAAAAAGGGGGTGCTCGATGGCACCCCCTTTATACTGGTCAGCGATGATACTGACCGCTTGCCCATGACTCGGATAAGTTACTTAGAAGTCATAGCTTGCCTTAAGATACCAATAAGCACCATTAATGCTAAATGGTGATGTCTCATAATAGACCGCCCCAAACTTTTTAGACGAATCATTATCGAGACGTTCAGCTTCCTGATCGAAGATATTTTGCCCGCCCGCTGAGACCGATATATTGTCGTTTAGCCTGTACGTCGCCTCTGCATCAACGGTTACTGCCGAAGCAGCCTGCTTACTGTGCTCACCAAAAGCGTTAATTGCATAATGACCACCAAAATAGTTGGTGCGGATAAACGCACTTATATCCTCCCAGTTTTGTGCCACAGTGAAAGTCGCTCGTTGATGTGGCAACCCTTCTTGTAGAGTTTTGACTTTACCATCATTGTTGGCGGTCACTTTTTCCGCATTCGTTACCTCTGTGTCCGTCCAGCTGTTGGCTAGGCTAAAATCGGTGGTGCCACCAAAAAAGTTAGCCGGATAAGTTGCGACAATGTCAACACCCTGAGTTTCGGTATCGAAGTCATTGGTAAAGTAGCTCACCTTATTAATACGTTGGTAATTAGCAATACCCGCTTTTTTCATAGCGCTTCTATGACTGTCGGTGGTAGTGACATCGGAGGCGATTGCAATACGATCGTTTACATCAATATTGAAGTAATCGATGGTAATTTTCATTTCACCAGCCGATAAAACCATGCCTAAGGCATAGCTTTCAGACTCCTCTGGTTTTAGCTCGCCCTCTCCTAGCTTGGCACTTGGTAATGTTTGTACCTGCTCAAGCTTCTTCCCATCAATAGAGGTTTGAGTATTCACTACATTAGCTTGTCCCATGGTTGGCGCGCGAAAGCCAGTGCTGGTGGAGCCGCGCAGTGCGATGGCATCAAATAATTGATAGTTAAATGCAACCTTGTAGTTGGTTGTATCACCAAAGCTTGAGTAATCTTCGTAGCGGACCGCTCCACCAACCAGTAGATCATCAGTTAACTGAGATTCAATATCGATATAAAGCGCCTGGCTGCGGCGGGTAAATGCGCCAGCGGAATTTGGATGAAAACCAACAAAACCGTGAGAACCGACAGCGAATGGCTGGTTACTACTGTCATAGTCGCCAGCTTTCCAAGATGCCTCGTCACCTGCTACCACCTCAAAGGTGGCCTCACGCCACTCATAACCTGTTGCAACACTGGTATTGCCAAACTGCCTCTGCAGATCCGCATTAAAGGTTTTCTCTAGCTGGGTATAGCTACCTGTGGCAAAGTCACGTGGGGAGTCAGGGCCCATAGATGGGTTAAGCGTGTCTTTGAGACTAAAATCGGCCTTGTTGCGACCGACAGAGCCACTAAGATCATAATGATATCCCGCTAGCACCCCGTTTGTAAGATCACCGCGCACGCCAGCGGTCAGTGCGGTATCAACGATATTGCCAATAAAGCGAGGGGTATACCCACCCGGAAGCGTCTCGTTAAAGTTAAAGCAGTTTTTATCAGCCTTAAGTTGTCTGATAAGTTGAGCAGAGTAGGACTCTCTGTACCGACTACAGTCATCCGTCTCGTTATTATTGGAGTCGGCTACTAGCAGCTTCTTATCGGCATCAATGTAAACGCCGATTTGTTCAGCTGGATTGCGGTAGTAGAAACCACTCTCCACATCACGTTCGGAATAGTTACCAAACATATAGGCTTCAGAGCCATTGCCTAGATCAAGGCCGGAGTTAAAGAACAAGGTAACATCATCTTTAATCTCTGGTGAGCCCCAGATCTGTGCATAAGGCTGAGGCACACCTGCAACCTTGGCTTCGATAAGTTTCTGCGCATCTGCGCGCTGCACGCTACGGGATGTTGGGTCGGCTTGGCGCATCTGAAAGCTGAGATTCATAAACCCAGCATCAGTGAGTGGCAGGCCGAGATTGCCGGCGACGGTGGTGGTGTCACCATCACCAGCCTGATAGCGCCCTTTTTTGACCGACATACTGCCACCCTCGGAGGCATCATTGAGAACAAAGTTAATTACGCCAGCGATAGCATCAGATCCATATTGCGCGGAAGCACCATCGCGCAGTACTTCCACTTGCTTTAGTGCAATGCTTGGAATAACCGAGATATCGGCACCCTGCGAACCATCGTTTATTCCACCGCCCTGAAATGTGATAACGGAGGCGCGATGGCGACGTTTGCCGTTGACCATGACTAAGGTGTTGTCGGACGGCAGACCGCGCAAGTTAATCGGGCGAACCATGGAGGCTGCATCGCTGATCGGTTGCAAATGCACATTTAATGATGGGATGGCGCCCTTGAGTTGCTCCAACATATCACTACTGCCTGCTTTGTTGAGCTCATCCGCGCTGAGCACGTCAACAGGTACGGGTGATTGCGCAACGGTGCGTGGCGCACCTCGTGAGCCGACAACCACCACTTCTTCCAAGGCCGCGTCAGCTGCAATTGTGATGGTGGGTAATACAGCACCTGCGCTAATAACGGCTGCGGTGATAGAGTTTAGTTTCCAACGAGTACTAAAGTTCATATATCCTCCCTGAGATATGATTGTGATGAACTTCCGTTTAAATATAGTGCGCGGTGGGCTGTTGGTTATTGATACTCACAAATACCTCAGATGGGGTCTGAACCCACCACTACACCAGTGTTTTAAAGACAAATCCTGTCTGCCTTTGGAGAGTTAGTGTAGACCACTAACAGTGGGTTAAAAGGGAAATTATGCAATATGCCAGTCGGTCGCTTGGGAGGTTGCCTGTGAGTCTCGCCTTAGGTTATGAGTGTTTTATTACTCTTTCCAGCGATTTCCACAACCAATTTTGGCACCAGAAAACCGGGTAAACCTGCTTGCAATAAAGCGTAGATCTGTTTGGCGCGATCTCGATTAATATCAAAGTGACTGGCGCCTAAAACAGGGTCTAAGAGGTGCAGGTAATAGGGCATTACACCGCAGTCAAAAAGTTTTTCTGACAAAGCCGTTAAGGTGGCGGCATTATCATTTATTCCTTTTAGCAACACTGTCTGATTGAGCAAAGTAATACCATGATCGATACATTGGTCGATGCTGTTTGTAAGTGCCTGGTCAATTTCATTGCCATGGTTGATATGCAACACCATAATTGGTTTAAGTCTGGTTGTGGTAGCCCAGCTAAAAAATTGTGGGTTGATGCGCGATGGGATAACAACGGGTAGGCGGCTATGAATACGCAAGCGTTTAATATGCGGGATGGCGGCGATCTGCTCGGTTAACCAGCNTAAAAATTTATCATTAGCNGCTAATGGGTCACCNCCGCTGTANATCACTTCATTAATNTCTGGCTTACNACTTATNTATNNNAGNGCCTNNTGCCATTGTGNTTTGCTCTGGCGATTGTCGCTGTAGGGAAAATGNCGACGAAAACAGTAGCGNCAGTTGATGGCGCAATTGGGNCTNACTATCAGCAACAGTCGATTGCCATATTTATGTACAATACCNGGCACNGGATTATGATTNGANTCGTCCANTGGGTCATTGCTGTAGCCNGCGGTGTTNTNCATTTCTGCGGCGANGGGCAATACCTGAGCGAGTAGCGGATCATATGGATTGCCCNGTTCCATGCGTCGCACAAATGGCCANGGCACCCGCAGTGGGAAGTCTAGGTTGGCCTGTTGGCTTGCCGATAGCTGCTGGGGGTCTAACTCTAGATAGTCCAGCAACTTATCGATTGAACTGATACTCTGGCTAAGATCGGTCTGCCAGTTGGGCTGCAAAGTCAGTGGCTGAATAGTGCTGATGGTTGGCATGGGTTGCAGGCTTATTTTGGCGGTCAGGAGACCGAGGATTTTACGCTATTTTTATTGCTCGACTAAAGGGTTTACATCATTGAACGACGATAATTTGACTGCAGATGAATTTTTCATGACCCGAGCTTTGGTACTAGCGGAGCAGGCCGCTGCTTGTAATGAGGTGCCTGTGGGTGCAGTGGTGGTTAAAGACGGTGCTGTATTGGCTGAAGGGTACAATCGGCCCATTTCGGACTGTGACCCCACAGCCCATGCTGAAATAGTTGCTCTGCGGCATGCCGCTGCTATAACCGGTAATTACCGTTTAACTGGCTGTGATCTGTATGTCAGTATNGAACCCTGTACCATGTGTGTTGGCGCAATGATCCATGCGCGAATCCGGCGCGTTGTATTTGGTGCCAAAGAGCCGCGCGCCGGTGCCCTTANCAGTCAGTTGCAATTGATGGATAGCGACCATTTCAATCATTCTATTGAGTGGCAGGGTGGGGTGTTGGAGCAACAATGTGGTGACTTGATTAGCCAATTTTTTCGTCGTAAACGCGGTGGTNAATTACAGTGAGGGTGGTGCGCTTTCCCAACCTCCGGAGTCGTTGACGGGTTCATTGTCTTGGCTATCTGATTGAGGCGTTTGTCGCGCAAGGGAATAGAGCTGCAGATAGGTCTTGTAGTACTGAATATTATCGACGTAGAGCACGGGTTCACCGCCACGGGCATAACCATGTTTTACCGTTGAGTAAAATTTCTTCTTGCTGAGCAAGGGCAGGTGACGCCTGACATCTTCCCAACTATCGGGATTTTTGCCACTGCGCGCAGTGAGCACCCGCGCATCTTCAAGATGGCCAAAGCCGACATTGTATGCTGCGAGGGCAAAGAGGGTGCGATCGGGATCTTTAATACGTTCCGGCAGTCGNTCTTTTAATTTCAGCAGATAGGCTGCGCCACCCCTAAGACTCTGCGCTGCATCAAGCCGATTTCCCACGTTCATTTCACGGGCTGTGTTCATGGTTAGCATCATTAAACCGCGCACGCCGGTGGGTGATCGAGCTTTTGGGTCCCAGTGTGATTCTTGGTAGGCGACGGCTGCCAGTAGTTGCCAATCAATATCGAACTCTGCAGCCGTTTCGCGGAATAGGCCTTCAAACTTGGGCAGGCGATTATCGACTAACTTGCCCAACCGATAACTGTCCGAGGCGGAGAAATTGTCGGTTTGAGCCAATAGTTGATCAGTGAGTGATTTAAGTTGTCCGGACTCAATATAATGTTGCAAGAACTGGTTAGCTGCATTGAGAACAGTGCCATCGTTATGACCAGCAAAAGCCCAGGCTATGGGTTGG
The DNA here is from genome assembly GCA_002685715.1 of Porticoccaceae bacterium. GTDB lineage: Bacteria > Pseudomonadota > Gammaproteobacteria > Pseudomonadales > Porticoccaceae > HTCC2207. Next base: position 5,250 of record NYXU01000065.1, read on the forward strand.
GGTTCTGAAATACTCAGGGCGCTACGGGCTTTAGGGTAGATATGGCGACTGATAAGGTAGGCCAGTGAGTCGACCACGCTATAGCTTATTTCACCTTCATGGACCCTGCGCATCAAATCACTCATTTCCGCATTATCTTGTTCTTGCCAAATCAGATTGGGGTATTGGTCCTGTAGCTGGGTTAAATTTTCGCTGTGGGAAGAGCCTTCGATAATTACCAGATCACCATCAAGCTGGTCCAGTGATTTGGGGCGTTTACTGCCACTGCGATAGATTAAACGTTGAGTGACTTCAAGATAGGGGGTGGCAAAGCTGAGTGTTTTCATACGCTCCACCGTTTGCGCTAAGTTAGCAGCAACAAAGTCTCCCTTTGGGCCGCCAACCGATAACAGTAAGCTGCGCAATGTTGGCATTACCTGCACTTCCAGTTCGACACCGAGGCTATCAGCAAAGGCTTTAGCGAGCAGATAATCAAAGCCGTTTTTACCGCGCCCGTCCTCAAAGTAAGTGGTTGGGCCGGGTAATGTCAGCATAACTAAGCGACCCTTGGCTTTGATNTTGTCNAGGTCGTTGTAGTGGGTACTTTTGGCGATATAACTGGAAAAGACANACAGCAATGCGATCAGAATAATCCGATTGCGCATTTTTCTCACTCTGTTGGATAGTTCCCGCATTACTTTCTATGACACCTCACACAGACATGGACGCAGACCCTTGTGGACTGAATTTGCAGGTTTACTTAATTGTACATAGTTTACTCAATTCTATCTGCCTAAACAGGGTTTTTTCCTGCTAGAATACGCGCCTTCCTTTACTGACGATTTTTGAGACCAGCCTTCCATGATCATCCTCAACGGCGCACCTTCTCTGTCTGACTTTCGACGTCGAAAATTACTCTCTAGTCTGCAAAACACCGTTCCCTCGGTCGTGTCGGTAATGGCCGAATATATTCACTTTGCTGAGGTAAGNGCGTCTTTATCAGAGGCTGATCAGACCANCTTGCAGGCGTTGCTNACTTACGGCCCCAGTGTCAAGCAACTGGTGAATAATGGTGATTTATTATTGGTTGTACCTCGGCCCGGTACCATTTCGCCTTGGTCAAGTAAGGCGACAGATATTGCGCATAACTGCGGTTTGGATAAGGTGGTGCGTGTTGAACGCGGGACTGCCTACTATATAGAGGCGACAGAAAAACTGACGGAGGCACAACTACAACAGTTGGGTGAGTTACTCAGTGATCGTATGGTTGAGGCGGTCTTTACTGAGTTACAGCAGGCTCAGGCGCTATTCAGTCATCAACAGCCAACTGCCATGACACAGGTGGATATATTGGCGGGAGGCACTGGGGCGCTAAAGTTGGCCAATGTCGAGTTAGGGCTGGCACTGGCTGAGGATGAAATTGATTATTTGGTCGCCAGTTTTGAGCAATTGCAACGCAATCCAACAGATGCTGAATTGATGATGTTTGCGCAGGCCAACTCCGAGCATTGTCGCCACAAGATTTTTAATGCCAGTTGGACCATTGATGGTGTCGATCAGCCCCATTCGTTATTTGGCATGATCCGCAACACTAATCATGTCGGCGGTGATAATGTGTTGTCTGCTTATTCCGATAATGCCGCGGTAGTNACTGGTACTGAGGGNGGGCGTTTTTATCCCGACCCANTCAGTAAANAATATGGTTATAGTCAGGANCCNGTGCACCTNCTNATGAAAGTTGAAACCCATAANCACCCNACNGCNATTTCACCGTTCTCTGGTGCCGGNACTGGCTCTGGTGGTGAGATTCGNGATGAAGGTGCNGTCGGTCGNGGTTCGAAGCCTAAAGTGGGCCTNGTGGGCTTTACCGTATCCAATCTGCAAATCCCCAATTATCAGCAACCTTGGGAGCAGGACTATGGCAAGCCGGAGCGCATAGTTTCGGCATTGGATATTATGACCGAGGGCCCCATTGGTGGCGCCGCCTTTAACAATGAATTTGGTCGCCCCAATATCTGTGGTTATTTCAGAGCCTTTGAAGCAGATTTTAATGGCCAACGTCGCGGTTACCACAAGCCCATTATGATTGCCGGTGGTTACGGTAATATTCGCGAACAACATATTGATAAACCAGAATTTGAACCCGGTGCTCAGCTAATTGTGTTGGGTGGCCCAGCGATGCTGATCGGCTTGGGCGGTGGAGCAGCTTCATCTATGACCACGGGTAGCAGTTCTGCTGATTTGGATTTTGCCTCAGTGCAGCGCCAGAATCCGGAGATAGAACGGCGGTGTCAGGAAGTGATTGACCAATGCTGGCAGTTGGGTGATAGCAATCCAATCGCCTTTATCCATGATGTCGGTGCCGGCGGATTATCCAATGCGCTTCCCGAGCTGGTTAAGGATGGCGGTACCGGCGGTCGATTTGATCTGCGCGCGGTACCCAATGATGAGCCGGGTATGTCACCGGTAGAGATCTGGTGTAATGAAGCGCAGGAGCGCTATGTGCTGGCGATATTGCCTGCGGATGTAGAGCGCTTCAGAGCTATCTGTGATAGAGAGCGCTGCCCCTATGCCATCGTTGGTGAGGCCACCGAAGAAAAACAGATTACCGTTGTTGATCAGCATTTTGATAATAAACCGGTTGATTTGCCCATGTCCGTATTGTTTGGCAAGCCACCGAAAATGCATCGTACGGCGACTACAGTAGCATCGGTGGGGTCTCCATTTAATGCGCAGGATATGGACCTTGATGAGTCGATTTTCCGTGTATTGCGTCACCCAGCCGTGGCCAGTAAAAGTTTTCTTATCACCATTGGTGATCGCTCGGTCAGTGGTATGGTCGCCCGTGATCAAATGGTGGGTCCTTGGCAGGTACCTGTGGCTGACTGTGCCGTGACCACAGTGACCTATGACAGCACCGCCGGTGAGGCGATGGCCATGGGTGAGCGCACACCGTTGGCGTTAATCGATGGCCCTGCCTCCGGGCGTATGGCCATAGGTGAAGCGATTACCAATATCAGTGCGGCGCGCATCGCCGATATTAAAGATATCAAACTGTCAGCCAACTGGATGTGTGCGGCCGGTGCTGAGGGCGAAGATGAAAAGTTATATCGCACGGTTGAAGCGGTGGGTATGGATCTATGCCCAAAGCTAGGGATTACCGTGCCAGTGGGCAAAGATAGTATGTCTATGCGCACAGCGTGGCAGCATCAGGGTGAAGATAAATCTGTTACGGCACCGCTATCGTTAATTATTACCGCCTTCTCGCCAGTACTGGATGTGCGCAAAACGCTTACGCCGCAGTTACGCACTGATCAGGGTGATAGCGAATTGTTGCTACTTGATCTCGGTGCCGGTGCCAACCGCATGGGCGGCTCCATACTGGCGCAAGTGTTTTGTGAGTTTGGCGATACCGCGCCGGATGTTGATGATGCGTCCGTGCTGAAAGGGTTTTTTAGTGCGATGCAAGCCTCTCTGGCGCAGGGCGATATTCTCGCCTACCACGATCGCTCGGACGGTGGTTTATTGACCACTGTGGCTGAGATGAGTTTTGCCGGCCATGTGGGCATTGATATTAATCTTGGCGCTCTCGGCGATAACTGGATGGAGTCGCTGTTCAATGAGGAGTTGGGCGCTGTTATTCAAGTATCTAAGCAACAGTCTGCGGCAGTGATCAAGCGTTTTACTGAAGCCAATGTTAGCGTGCGTCACCTCGGTGAATTAAATCAAACCGATACCGTTGATATCAGTTACAACAGCAGCAAGCTATTTAGCCAACCTCGCTCTGTACTACAAAGTGCCTGGAGTGAAACCTCCTATCAGGTGGCCTCTCTGCGTGATAATGCCGATTGTGTTGCGGAAGAATTTGCACGCATTGCCTCTGCCGATAATGGCCTATCCACTCATTTAACCTTCGATCCGGCTGAAGATATTAGTGCGCCCTATGTTAATAAGGGTGTTAAACCGAAGGTTGCTATCGTTCGCGAGCAGGGTGTGAATAGTCATTTGGAAATGGCGGCGGCGTTTGATCGGGCCGGCTTTGCTGCCGTGGATGTGCATATGAGTGATCTGCTGGCAGGTCGACAGGTGCTTACTGATTTCTCCGGTATGGTGGCCTGTGGTGGTTTCTCTTATGGCGATGTTCTAGGTGCTGGTGAGGGTTGGGCTAAAACTATTCTGTTTAATACGCAGGTTCGCGATCAGTTTCAGCAATTTTTTCACCGCCCTGAGACCTTTAGTCTGGGGGTCTGTAACGGTTGCCAAATGATATCGAATCTAAAGTCGTTGATTCCCGGTGCTGATCTATGGCCGCGATTTGTGCGCAATTTATCCGAGCAATTTGAGGCGCGCTTCTCCTTGGTGCGTATTGAAGACTCTCAGTCAGTATTTTTGCGTGGTATGACGGGTAGCTATATGCCGATCGCTGTGTCTCATGGTGAGGGGCGTGCAGAGTTCGCCGATACATCAGCGCTGACGCAATTACAGCAGTCTGGGCAAGTTGCCATGCGCTTTTTGGAAAATAACCTTGAGATTGCATCCCAATATCCCGCTAATCCCAACGGTTCGCCGGATGGCATTACTGGGGTGACTAGCGCTGATGGTCGGGCAACGCTGATGATGCCCCACCCAGAACGCGTGTTCCGCACCGTGCAAAATTCTTGGCATCCACAAGAGTGGGGCGAAGATAGTGGATGGATGCGGATATTTAGAAACGCGCGTATATTTGTCGATTAATTAAGCACCAAGAGGCCAGTCTATGAATAAGATCGCTAATGAAGATGAACTGGTAAAAAAGGCGTTGCAGGTGGGCGCTGTCTACGCCAAAAAACGTGCCTATGGTGAGTTTGAGCAGCAAGACTCGATCAAGCTAAAAGTGGAATTTGTCTATCGAGTATTGGTTGAGGATAAATTGATCCAGCCGTTGGCCAAAGATCAAATTAGTGACCCCGCAATGCGACATAAACTGGCGCTGTGGATTTCACGGCAATTGCCGCCTGATCATCCTTTATTAGCAGAGGCTAAATAATCTCGGCGATGACAGGCTACGCTAAAGGCAGCTGGATATGAAAGGTGGTGCCTACCTCTGGGGCTGAGGTAACGGCGATTTGACCCTGATGTTGTTCTGTGACGATAAAGTAAGCAAAGGATAGCCTTTTGCCGGCATCGTATTTGTCATTGTTTCCACCATTATTGCTGTAGGGTTCAAACAACGTCTTTTGTTCTTCTAGGCTGATACCGCGACCATTGTGTTGGATTCGTACCCACAGATTGTCATAAAACTTAGTGACCTCAATATTAATCTCTGGATTAAGGTCTTTGTCTGCTAGCTTGCCTAGCGCATAACAGGAATGGCGAAACAGACTCAAAAAGACCTGCTGAATCTCGGTGGCATAGCAAGGAATATCGGGGACATCTTCAGCACAGTCTATATTGACCTTGATATCTCTAAAACGCAGTCCAGACATTACCGACAGCACATCATTGGCGAGTTCAACGCTGTGATGGATGGCACCGACAACATTGAGTTCAGATTTCTCACCGCCGCCACCGGAAAATCGTACCAGATTGTCAATAACGGAGGTTGCTTGCTGACCGCGGATAACCGCATCTTCAAGTACTTCGCGCAGCGCCTCGGTGTCGAATGGCTCATCGGTAAGATCTTTGCGCACTTCTTTAACATCTTTAATAATCGCCCGCAGGGGAATATTAATATCATGGGCCATAATTGATGCCATCTCACCCATGGACGACATTTTGTCGCGTTGAATCAGTAGGTTTTCATTTTTGACACGCTGAGTTACATCGTCGAGCAGAATAACCACGCCTGTGTCTGCATGCTCCTGTAGCGGATAGATAGTAATATCAAAATGGTACTGGCCGCGCTGACTATATTTAATCGTCAGGGTTTTATTGTCATCCAGTGCTTGCTGTATTTGCTGTGGGGTAATAGTAATGTTGGGGTAGGCTTCCCATAGGTCTTGCCCCAGCACAGTGTCTGATGCCATACCGCTGACTTCCTCGGCCAGATGATTCCACTGAGTAATACGGTTGTCCTTGCTAAGGCCAATTAGCATCAATGGCATAGAGCGCAGAATGCTAGTGATATAGGACTCAGAGCTAAGTAAGCGCGCAGTGGTGGCACGATGCTCGCCGATTTCAGCTTCTAGGGTTGCGGTGCGTTCTCTGACTCGCAACTCAAGTTGGGTGCGGATCTCTTCTAACTCGAGGTTGTAATGGTTGATCTGACGGCGGGTAAAGAACAGCCACAGTGCGGTAAGCGACAGCACAATAACCAAAATACCACTGGAAAAATTAGCCACATACTGCCAGTTAGTCGAGCCATCGGGGTGGCGTACAAACCAAAAGGCGTCAGCGCGGCTGAGGTTACTGGCAAATAAACTGGCGAGAGCAATAAACTTTTTCATTATATCCGTTCGATAAATAGGCAACGCTTGGTTAGCTTGTGATAACTAAGTAACCCCCATTATAGCGATGAAAAAATGAATGTCAGTCATTGTATTCGGGCTTTAGGTCAATCAACCATTAATCGCAGTAAAAATGGTGGGCCCTTGTTACTGCGGG
>NYXU01000011.1 GCA_002685715.1 Porticoccaceae bacterium
GGAGGAACTGCAGCCAGCCAGTATTAGCAGAGTGGTTAATAGCAGTAATAATCTAGTCATCGAGTGACAGATATTTTGATATGTTATTTTTCTGATCATCATTTTTACCCTTTAATTAAGGCTATTTAAGCCAATAAAGGTTCCTCCATTGTTGTAACTCAGCTCGCGCATCAGTGCGGCAAATTTAATCGCCGAGGCGCTGGGCGTGCCGCCGGGCGGAAAATGTACCGGAAAGCCAATGGCATGCACTCGCACCAAGCGGTTAGCGCCACGATGAGCCTTGTTAAGGTTATCAATCGCTCTGACCACATTGCGAATAGAACGCCCTTGAAAATCATCGCCCAAGGTGTAGATGCTGATTTTACGGCCCGGTCGATAAAACGTTTGGATAGCAGCATTAATCCCCTCTACTGGGCTCGAATTACTGAAAGGTGACCAAGTCGATAATTGGTTAATAATGTTTGTACGCATGGCAGGGCTATCTGCGATCCATTGGCCTTTTTCGGCGGCAAACATATATTGCCCCATATCATTGAGCACTTGCAGACCTTTTACCTCAGGGTAAATATCGAGAATATTCAGCATTTCTTTTTGCACTTTTTGCCAAGCGGCTGCCTGCATACTGCCGGAGGTGTCGATAACGAAAATAATGTAGTCACTATCGGCTGGAATACCACCTATCAGTTGATTTTGTTGTTGGAATTCTGGTCCCAGTAGGCGCTCCATTTCTTCCGATAATACCTGTAGTACCAGCTGTAACTGCTCTTTTTCGCGGGACTGTGATTGCGATAGCTGGTTAGACTGTTTAGCTACACTGGCCAGTTTAGCTTTAAGGCGGGCGATACGCGCCGATAGTTCGGACAGTTGCTGTTGGCGTGATTTAAGCCGCTCATCAAGAATGACTGATTCACCGCGAATATCGAAGAGTCTTTGCTGGTAGTCCTTGACTGAGCCTAATAATTGTTTTTCAGCCTCGTCTAGCGCTGCTGGATCGCCTACTTTAGCGATAACTAATAGCAATACGATGGCACCAAAGCCACAGCTGATGACATCGAGAAATGAGATGCTTGCTTCCTGTAATGCTCGGCGCTGTTTTTTCATGGCCAGTCCCTCGACGGAGCAATAAATGCGCCCTTGGTATTGAGCGCGGTTTGCCAGAATAGCCCTGCCGCCTCCGGATCACCCTCCATTGGGAATAAAATCGTATTAATCGGAATGCCGCGGGGTAACTCAGCCATAGCGGCGGTGAAATATTGACGTCGCTGCGCGCCACTGACCATAAACTTTTTCGGGGGTTGTTTGCCCTGCGTCGGCAGACCATCGGTAAGCAAGAACAGGTTATCTGGGCGACTGTCAAAATCGGCAATGGCGGCAAAGGCATTGCTGAGACTGGTACCAGAGCCGGGACTAAATTGTTTGACGGCATCCACCGATTGCTCCAGCACGAGAGAGTCAGCGGCATCAAGCCATTCGCCTTGGGTACCGGCAATGGCCACGCTTGCTTCGGTGTTAAACAAATAAATTTGAAAGCGGCTGCTAGGCGGTAATTGTGCAAGCAGCCATTCAACTGTGCGCAATGTCCATTGCCATTTTTGCGACTGTTTTTTCTGCTCCTCCGGCATATTGCGTCGTCGCACCGCATTGACCACAGTGTCGGCCAACATACTGGCTGAACCATCGACCAGTATTAGCACGCGCTCGCCACCCAGTTTCAGTCCAGTTAGATACTGGCGATTACCATCACCAATAAACTCACGCACTTTATCGCCAAATTCGACTTCCTCCATCTGCGCAGTTTCTTCTTCCAACTGTTCTACTTGTTGGCGCAATTTATCGAGATCATTGGGATCAGACTGAATGCTATTTTCCTGCTCTTGCAGATCGCTGATCACGCGTTCGGATAGACCCTGTGCTTCGACCAGTTCGAGTTGGATTTTTTCTAGGCTATTGAGCAGTTGGGTTTTCTCTTCTTCGGCTTGGCGAATATCCATTTGTAACAGATCGACCTCAGCAGCCAGTTGGCTATCTGGGGTGATAATCTCAACCGCGTTATGGCGCAAGATTAAAAACAGCAGTGTTACGGCACCGAAACCACAGGCCATAATATCCAGAAAGGATAGGCTAAACGCTATATTACGGCGCTTTCTAGGCATCGCTCACCTCGATAAAAGACAAGCAGTGACCGGCTATTTTTAACTGCGTACCGGGCTCGCAATGTTGCGGCAGTTTAATCTCCAGATCCTGGTGCTGATGAAGAATTCTCAGCTGTTGGTTTGCCATAACGATCACCAGTGCTGCCTCGGTATCATGCTTATTGGCTAGCCTGAGTCGCTTATTTTCCCTCTCTATACTGAGCGGTTGATGCAGTGGGTAGGCTTTATTGTCGTAAAGCACATGAGTGGCTCGACGAGAGGTTTTTGTGCTGCTGGTTACTGGCGTTTTCGATAGCCGTATCTGCTGTATGCGTTGCAGTGGCTGGTCACTCAGTGTTTGCTGCAGCCTATGGCAGTTTTCTAAGCCTATAGATTCTGGGCTAATCGGTGAGTCGGTAAATAACTTGAGCAATATGGGTACAAGGCGAGCCCCGTGGGCAAAACAGAGTTTTGCGTCGCGGTATTTTTGTATTAAGGCAATCAGGCCACTGAGTCGCTGTTCAAATATCTCAGCGACTTTATGCCTTTCTAGCAAGAGCTGAAGATCACCTTGGGGTGAGGCTAAGTTAATCGAAAGTTTATCTTGCTGGCCCAATTGCATAAGCCAGTCAGGCAGTTGATCGAAGAGCGCTTGCTCAGTCTCTGAACTGTGTAGAGGGTCGTAGCGGTAGTCTGCCACTAAGCGGTCACTGATATGGCGGGCGACGGCATTATAGAGTTGCATGATGCCGATATCAGGTAGTGTTTCCTGCTGACTCAGGCTACTAATGCCAGCACTGCAATCAATCAGGCTGACCTGTGTTTGGTGCAGTTGCATATCTACCAGCAATGTTGACTCTGTGTGTTCGGCACAGATAGCCAGTGCACTATCGATCACGGCTTTAACTTGCACCGGTATAGCGCTGGCCAAACCGAGCAGCAGTGACAATTGCTCATCGGTGACAGTTCCGGGAACGGCAATAATAATATTGTCTGGTGAACCAGCGGCTTGCAGTAGTTGCTTAAATTGCGCAAAGGCAATATCGGCATGATGGCGTGCCCATTGTTGTGGACTGGGCAGTGGTTGTTGATTGAGTTGCCGCCAATACTGATTGTAGCTATGTTGGGGCTGTTGCCAGGCACTGGCTTTTGCAGTGTCGCCGGTGGTAATACCGGTTTTGGTTAATTGGGCAAAACCGGGCTCGCCATATAACAATCCCTGATCTGTTTGAATTAACAGATGTTGGTCATTGAGTTCTACTACAGCGAGAGTCATGGCTTTTTGACTATTTTGGCGCTTTTAAAAAGCGTAATAATTTATGTTCACAGTAGGCGTGAGAATCCAGCACCAGACGCTCTTGAATCAGTTGCAGTTGGTGCATAAAAAACATCACCACCATACTGATTAGCAGGGCGATAAAGGTGGAGTTAAAGGCCACGCCAAGACTGCTGGTGACGCCGGCGATATCACCCTGCATTGCCTCATGGGCCTGACCCAGTGCCGCGCCGATACCGCGTACGGTGCCAATAAAGCCGATGGAGGGAATAGCCCAAGTGATATAACGCACCATAGATAGCTCAGAGTCGAGGCGATCATTTTCGGTATCACAGACATTGTTTACTGCCTCGGTGGCAAATTGCACGCTATTAGTGACTTCAAATCTGGATAGCGCGGTTTGCAGTGCGCGCGGCAATAGGTAACTTCGTTGCTCGTCTGGTAGTGATTGTAGCGGGCGGGCAAGCTGTCCTGCATCCTCTGGCAATACGCGGGAGCCCTCGGTTACTGATACCAAAGGGCGCTCGAGCATACTTTTTTCGCGCAGGCTGGTGCGGGTTTTATAGCCCATTATGGCCAGCGCCCAGAACATTAAAATAAAACAGGCTTCCTGCTCCAGATCTTTTATCACAATAAAAAATGAGCGCGGTACCTCATACTCCTCACCAGCCGCGGCCATCTCGGCATGGTGGCGAATTGTATTTTCAGCATTGGGNCGNACCACGGTGACAAACAGGGTGTGGACAATAATGATTGATAACAGCANNGCGACTANCTGGAAAAACATTTCATTGGTCGCGCGATGGGTTGGACTGTTCATGGTGCTATTCCTGTTGTNCTTAGATATCTGATGGCAGAGGTACGGGAAAGTCTTCTGAGATTTCTTCACTAGGCTTAAAATCTCTGTCCTCTGGTTGGGTTTCACGCGGCTCCTGTGTTTTTGTAGCAGGCTCCTGTTGCTCTTCCGTTGTGTCGACAGGCTCTTGCGCTAGCGCCATGATTNGCAGCAGTAAAATAACTAAATAAAATCTCATGGCTGCCCTCCGGGGCTATCCACATAACGGGCGATTCTAAAGCCTACATCCACGCGCGCATCGACACCAGCGTCACGGTAGCTGTGNCGCAACTCGGTGCGCGACCCCAGTGCCCAGCTAGCACCGCGAATAACATGGCGATTACTGGATTCAGGGCCGGTTGGGTCGATAATGGCTTCACCGCGATAAGGGCGCACATCATAAAAGTCATTGACCCATTCCGCGACATTGCCACTTAGATTAAACAATCCTTTGGCATTGGCNTTGAAACTACCAATATTTGCGGCAACAGGATAGTTGTCATTGTAGTTAGTTAAGGTAAAGCTCAAAAATCTGGCGGCACTTTGATCGGCGTAGTTATCGGTNACTGTGCTGGGTGGATATAAGTCATTAGCCCAGGGAAATACGCTGGTCTGGCCATTGCTATCTATTTTGGCCGCCCAAGCCCATTCTGCTTCGGTGGGTAGTCGATAGCCATGGGATGTCCAATCAAAGCCGCTGACCACACCACTTTCGACTTGGTAAAAGGGTGGTAGTCCCTCTTGACGGCTTAACCAGTTGCAAAACAGTGCCGCCTGCTCCCAGGACACTTTGCTTACCGGTTGGTTATCCATATCCAAGGAGCGACCTTTGATTGCACCGGAGCTATGGTCACGCCAACGTCGAAATTGCTTATTGCTTATCTCTTGGGTGCCGAGATAAAAGGGGCGCTGCAGTTTGACTTTGCGCTCGGCCTCATTGGCGCGACGGCCGGGCTGTCGNCGCGGTGCTCCCAAGGTAAATGATTGCTGCGGACGAAATAATTTTAATGCTGAGCCCACAGGACTAGTGATGTTTGGCGGTCTTGACGCCCAGTAGGCTTGTTCCAGTGTGAGTAACTTGATGCTTAGTGCCTGTTGATGGTCTGGGCGCGGGGTGAGGGTAACAGTTTGCGATTCGAAGCCTGCTTGTTGCACCGTGACGCGGTGCGGTTTGGCGTTAAGTGATAAGGTTTGATCACCGACGCCTTGTAGTTGGTTATTGACTAGCACCTGTGCATCGGCNGGNCTGACNGATAATTTGATACGACCGATATTGGGTCGCAACGCCACCGCGATGTCAGAACGGATTTCTGGCTCTAGTGTTATTTTTCTAGTGGCTTTTAGATAACCCTCAAGAAACAATTCGATGCGGTATTGCTTAAAGGGTGCCATCGATAGTTGCACAGGTGTGGTGCCCTGAAATTGATTATCGATGGTGACATTGGCACCAGCGGGGGTGCTGTTAATATCGAGGATACCATCGGAAACCACTAATTGAATGGGTGGATATTGCTCACTAGTGCCGGCCTTAACACTGACCTGTTGCTCGATGGTTTTATAGCCTTTAAGTGTCAAGCGCAGTGCGCTACCGGTCTCTAATACTTCCGTTGTTAATGGCGTCTTTCCAATCAAACGATTATCAATATAGAGATCGGCGCCCTGCGGTTGCGAGTCAAACTGCATCTGCCCCCAAGCGGGGCGCAAACTAATATTCAACGACTGCGTGGTACCGAGCCCGACGATATCGATCTGTTGTTGCAGGGGAAAATATCGGTATTTGCTAAATTCGATCTGATGAGCGCCGCGACTAATACCTTCGATAATACCCGGCACANTGGCTGTGGGCTGGCCATCGATACGGGTGCTGATATCAGTTAAATCGGCACTGACATCAAGATTGCCCGGCAGCGGTTGCAGTTGCAAATCTACCGTCTGGGTATTTTGCTCAGTAACCTCAACAGTTTGCCTAAGGGGATAGTAACCGGAGGCATTGGCAGTGATTTCATAGTCGCCGGAGAGTAACAAATAGTTATCGCCTAAATTAAAGGATAAACCGTCGATGCTGATATCGGCATTATTCGGCTGCGTCTGAAAGATAACCGCACGCGCAGTCACCAGATAGAGCATGATAAGCATCGCGCAAATGGTCAGCACCAGCAGGATTATCGCCTGCGGGGATAGGGGTAATTTGCGCTTGCTGTCGGCACTGCCCAAGGGGGTGAAATCAATCGCAGATAGTGGCTGGTTATTATTTTCCGGCATCGTTAGTCTGTGCTATCTCCATTACCTGATCATAAGCTAAATACTTTTCTAGTGTTAGTGTTCAGTGGCCACCTAAATCTGTTCGTTACAGCGCACCAGTATCGGTTGTGCTAGAGGCTCACCGGTGATGGTGAACTCAACTCGCACATCTCGGTAACCCATCCTAGAGCCCGCGGCGATATAGCGACCCGGCCTGAGTTGCACGGTGGTTTGTGCAAACAGACCCAGTTTGGCAATACGGAACAGGGTGACGTCGGTGAGATTATCGGACTGCAGAACCACATCGACTGCGGTGGTCGACTGGCGTAGCGCGCGATCAAGCGCGCTTATTTGCAGGCTTAACACAGGGCCCGGATTGCCGATACTCTTGGCATCTGCCAGCAACTGTTGTGCCTGATTGTAATCGCCGTTATTGGATAATTTTAATGGGTCGGCAAGGCTGTTCTTAAGCTGTTTATCCAGCGTTGCTCGCACTGAAACGGGAATGGTTTTAACTTTAGCTTGGGTTAATGAGGGGTCAATTTGCAGCAGTGATTGATAAATTGCTAGCGCCTGTTGCCACTGTTCTTGTTGTNCGAATTCTGCGGCCAGTTGCATTTGCTCACTGACTAATAGCTGAGACTGCTGTGTTTCAAGCTGTGATAACGCCTGAGCCACGGCCTGATTTTGCGGATATATCTCGCTAGCTTGCGCAAAGGCCGCACTGGCTTGAGCAAAACGATTCTCCTCCAAGGCTGTGAAGCCCTGACTCATGGCACGGCGGAAGTCTTGCTCGGTAATGGCTTGATTTACCTGATCCAGTGCCTGCGCGGCTTTTTTATGTTGCTTATCGAGCTTTAGCGCCTGCTGATAAAAGCGCTTGGCCGATTGCAACTGACCCTCTGCGCGCATTTGACGTCCACTTTCAAGTATCTCAATAAGTTGCGGGAGCGGCTCAGTACGCTGTTTTAAGGCTAGTGATCTGCTGTCCTCGGGTGCGATGGCCAGGGCTAATTGTGTGGCTGTGGTGGCAGTGGCCAAGTCTGCTGGCATTGCATTTTCGATCGCAGTGGTGCCAGTCTCGAGTGCCTCGGTATATTTTTCTTGTCCTAGGGTTTGCAACTGTTCCAGTTGCTCGAGAGCCTGCTCGAAACTGGTCAGTGATTGGCTGTAATTCCCATAGCTATATTGTTCATCACCCGCTGCAATTAGCGCCAGAGCGCGGCTAAACTCAAATCCGCCCCAGTTTTGAACAGACTGGCGACTAAGTTTATCGCGCTTGGCGATGATCTTTGCCAGTAGCTGCTGTGAATTTTGCCTGTATTGAGTTTTTTCAGCGGCTGTGGATGGAGTCACTGTGGTGATGGCGGAGGAGGTGGTTGGACGGTCATCAGTGGATGCTGCGATCCACGGCTCAGTGACACAATGCGGCAGTAGCAACACCACGAGGGCAACCAGTAATAGCAGACCAGCAATAATAAGCCGCTGTCGAGCGGGCGGAGAACTCTGGTCGAACATACTTATAATGTTCCCCGCTCTTGCTGATAGATTTTCTGCAGTAGCTCCTGCCACTGTTGATACTGCGCCTGCACTGTACCGGTAAGCGTTACGGTGCGGTCTTCCAGTTCAATCACTTGCGGTGCTATCTCAGCTTCGAGAGAAGAGCCCATTTCGGCGACCGATTCATTGTAAGCCGAGGCCTGCTGTTTCTTTTCAAGACCAGATTTGATGGCAAAGCCGCCCACTGCGGCGGTGGCTGTCCCTGCATCTCTGGCTATGCGGGTATCAGCTTCGGAGCGACCATAGATGCCGGCGAGAATCGNGCCAATACCTGCGACAATGCGTCGATTACCCTGTTTATCTAGCTGACGTGCTTTGACCACGGAGTCGTAAGAGGCGCGACGGAAATCCTGATAGGCAAGGTGCATTTGCTGGGTGAAACCGTCGTAATAATCTTGCATGGTGTCGATATAGAGATAATCTCGCTCGCGGATTTTGCGCACGCGCACAAGGATACTGTCATTGTCGGCAGGAAGCTTATCGATAACCAAGGTGCCATCGCGTTTCTCACTGATATAGCTGTCGAATGCCTGAGCAGAAAATGTCTTGGCAAAGCGCAGCTCTGAAATAGTGCGCAGTTCAATAGCCCGCTGGCTACTGAGTTTTTCGCGGTAGCTGAGCAGGTCATTAGTGATGCGCACAAATAAATTTTGAAATGGATCGCCCAAGCTTTTTAAGCGGCGATCGTAGGCGTATTTACCAACGGCCTGTTGGTAGTTTTTGCTAAACCACTGCTTGCCACTGCTATCTTTGACCTGTATCTCAAGGTCCATGGTTTCACCGTCGGATTGCAAAATAGTACCGGTGATATACAGGTCCATGATGACATCGTCACTAGGCGTTACGCGAATAGCACCCCAAGCACCGCTTTTTTCCAATACTTTCGCTAGCTGGTTGGAGAAATAGATAGCCTCGGCAAAGCGCACTTCGGGAAACACGGTATCTTCATCATCTGTAAGATACAGCCCGTCATTTAGAACTGGGATCCCGACATCTAATAACGCTTCCTCGGCAATGGGTTGAGATGGGGTTTTTAATACTAGCGCGGTGGAAGAAGTGATTTTGTCTACCGCGCCAGTGGCACTGGGCGCTGCAACCAATTGCGCGAGCACAACAACAAGGCTTATAAAGCCGAAAAGAGGCGTATTTTTAATCCGGTAGTTATCCATATTGGGGTTCACATTAATCTATTCTATTGATTTTTCATGCGCCGATATTCGTCCCACAGTTTTTCTCGTAACACGGGGTCGCTCTCTTGCATGGCCGCATTGCGTATTTGTCGCATAACAATATCATCGCCCTGCCCATCGCCGATATCCTCTGGAATAGGCACAATATCACCGCCCTCAGAATTATCAGAGGCTGCTCCCAGCGCTCCACTCTCGACGGCGCTTGCATCGGCAGCACCAGACTCGCTAGCCTCTGACTGCGGGCCCTCGGCAGCACGACTTTCAATTTCTGCGTTGCCTTCCGCCATGGTGCCTTCTGCCATAGTATCTTCTGCCATAGTACCGCTGCCATCTTCCTCAAATAGCGGCGTATCNCTATCGACCTGCACACCACCACGGCTGCCAGAGGGGCTGAGAATATCAATCTCTGCGCCAGTTGCTCCCTGACTACCCACAGTATCATCAAAGCCTTCAAGAGAGTCTTCCAACGCTTGATCGAGATCCTCCAAGGATTGACCCGATGAACCACCAGAGGAATCATCGGCTATGCCGCCCTGGCTACCACCTTGACCGCCGCTGGGGGAGGGCATACCACCATCACTACCACCTTGACTGCCGCTGGGCGAGGGCATGCCACCAGTGCTACCACCACTGGGTGATGAAGGTATGCCACCACCGGAGGCGCCGCCACTGCTTCCAGAGGGCGCTGACGAGCCGGCGGGTGGCGTGTAGGAGGGCATCTGGCAGGCAGTTAGCACTAAACTGAGGACAACTGCTGTACTCCATCGTAATGGTAGTCGGTGAGGTATTCTGTTTGCGGTCATAGTTATGCTCTTGTGTTCTTTTGCTTGGTAATACGCTATCTGAACAATGTTTTAACTCTTAGGCAGTGGCACTGGGTAGAACAATTGATGGGGGGCCTCTTGAGTATCACCATTTTGAATTCGCGGTCTGAATCGTTGACTGCCCAATGCTCGACGCAAAGCCCGTAACTGCTTTTCAGTTACATCAGCGCTGGTATCTACCAGCTGAATATTTTTAGGTACACCGTAGGGCGTTACGGTAAGGCTTACTTCCATTTGTTCTTGTTCGGTACTGAGCGACTCGGCCTCGACAAGTGGGAAGCTGATAAGCTTGGGTTTGTCGAATAGTTCTGATTTCAGTTGCTCCGGTGCCTCAGTTTTATCAATGATGTCGTAGGCCAGTTGATAGGTTTGTGCGGCAGAGGTGCGTTGACCGAATACCAAGTACCAGTCGCCCAATTCTGCAATAGCAACAGCCTGATCTCTTTTACTGGTATTTTCTTGGTGTACGGTTGATTCAATGACTTTCTCAAGTGCAGCTTTGCCGCGACGAAAATGCTGATGTGACAAGGTTTTTTTACTACTGAGGTTAGAGGACCCAGTAGTACTCATAGTAAATCCAGATTCGGAGGGTTCACCATGTTGTCTGATATGGTTAGCGATAAAATAGTGCAAGTGACCGATGCGGCGAAAGCTATCCGGTGCCTGCGGGTCATTGAGTGGCATTGTTTTAACCATAATGTTGTAGATGCGCGTGGCGATGCGCTCTGAGATCACTAGGTTGGTATAGCCGCCGTTGGCGGAGCGCTGCGGATAACTGCCGAGATACCAGTTGAGTATCTGATTAAGTACCGGTAGCAAGCGCGGATCATCGGCACCATAGGCTTGTCGGTTAATGCTATAGAGATTTTGCAGGGCTTTTTGCGATTGCTCCCATTTGCCCATATAGCTCTCTGTATCAGCAATAGACAACAGGTAGGGGCTCTGTGACAGGCTATTTAAGCCATAATTGATGCGTTCAATCTGCATGCCGCGCTGAAACGCTTGTCGGGCTTTCTGATATTCCTCATTGGTCAGTAAAGACCTGCCTAGACCCAAATAGAGGTCTGATAACTCTGTGGAGTAAGCGCTGTAATCTGCCTCGACACGATCAATGGCATCAAGATAGTCCTCTACTGGGTCTGACTGCGGTTGTTGAGCAATGGACTGGCTATGGCTTTTAAGCGCGAGTGTGCCCATTACAAGAACCACGAGAATACACACAGAAAAACGCACAACTTTGTACTTTACCGCGGAGGATACAATGGTGTTGGTTATTGCTGTCGGCATATTCAACCCCTTGATTCATTTCACTAGAGTCTTGTATTTAAAGCCGCTTCCTTGGCTGCAATATTGGTGAATAGAACGAGTCTATTGCAATTGTTATTACGTGGTTGGACTGCAAAAACATCAAACTTATGCAAATATTGTCATTATTTTATTTTCTAATCGACTCTAGTTTACACTTTTGGCTGATAAAATCTTAACCGTTTTAATAAGTGAGACACAGAATAATGAATAAACCATTGCAGGGATTAAGAGTGATTGAGTTGGGACAGTTATTAGCGGGTCCCTTTGCTGGTTGTATGTTGGGCTATTTTGGTGCTGAGGTTATCAAAGTGGAGCCTCCCGGTGGCGACCCGATCCGCAATTGGCGTGAAGTCAAAGGAGGTACATCGCTGTGGTGGCATAGTTTGGGGCGTAATAAAAAATGTATTTCACTGGATCTGAAGACGGAAAAGGGGCGCGACTTGGTCCGTCAGTTACTGACAAGTGCCGATATTGTGGTGGAAAATTTTCGTCCCGGTGTGCTGGAAGATTGGGGGCTGGATCCAGAGAGCTTGCGTGCCGATAACCCCAATCTGATCTACGCGCGCATTTCCGGTTATGGTCAGACTGGGCCCTATGCAAAAAAACCTGGTTTTGCCTCTGCTTGCGAGGCCATTAGTGGCTTTCGATTTGTTAATGGCTATCCCGGTGAAGCACCCGTGCGGCCCAATCTGAGTATTGGTGATACCGTCTCTGGTTTACATGCCGTTATCGGTATCTTAATGGCCTTGCGCGCTCGTGATGAAGCGGTAAAGGATAATCAACAGGGCGGTCAGGTGGTTGATGTGGCCCTCTATGAGTCGATGTTTAATCTGTTGGAAGCGGTGGTGCCGGAATATGACGGTGCCGGCGTGATTCGTCAGCCATCGGGCACCACAGTGACCGGTATTGTGCCCACCAACACCTATAAATGTGCTGATGATAAATTTTTGGTTATTGGTGGCAATGGCGACTCAATTTTTTCCCGTCTGATGGTCGCTGTTGGCCGCGAAGATATGTCGACTGACAAGAAATACACTACTAATGCCGATCGGGTTATCTATGAAGCCGATATTGATCTGGTGCTGGCCAATTGGTGCGCGTCCCTGAGTTTAGCCGATGCTATGGCAGTGCTAGAGGAACATCGCGTGCCCTGCGGGCCGGTCTACAATGTCGAAGATATGATGCAAGATGCGCATTTCAAATACCGAGAATTATTTGAGGCGGTTGAAATTAATGGTGAATCCCTCAAAATTCCCGCATTGATGCCGAAATTACAGGGCACTCCTGGCGGTACTGAGTGGGCCGGCCCCGCTGTTGGTTCGCATACTGACGAGGTACTGCAAAGTTTAGGGCTAGATTCTGCACATATCGCCGAGCTAAAAAGTGCTGGAATTGTGGCTGATTAGCATGGCTACAACGTAAAGAGACGATTATGACTATTACTTCATTTCAACCACCGCAACGTATCCTTATGGGCCCCGGCCCCTCTGACGTTAGCGACCGTGTATTACAAGCAATGGCCAGACCTACCGTGGGGCATTTGGATCCCAGTTTTGTCGGCATGATGGATGAGGTAAAAATCCTCCTTCAGCAGGTATTCCAAACCAATAACGAACTGACTTTTGCTGTATCTGCGCCCGGTTCTGCGGGCATGGAATGCTGTTTCGCCAACTTGGTGGAATGTGGCGACAAGGTAATTGTTTGTCAAAATGGCGTATTTGGCGGGCGTATGAAGGAAAACGTCGAGCGCTGTGGTGGCACCGCCATTATGGTTGAAGACAGTTGGGGCTCAGCCGTCGACCCGGAGAAACTTGAAGCGGCACTGCAAGCGCATCCTGATGCCGTTGTGGTTGCCTTTGTTCATGCAGAGACCTCTACTGGCGCTCAATCCGATGCTAAGACATTAGTCGAGTTGGCCCATCGCTATGATTGTTTAACTATTGTTGATGCGGTAACGAGTTTAGCGGGCACCCCGCTAAAAGTGGATGAATGGGATATTGATGCGATTTATTCAGGTTCACAAAAATGTCTATCGGCACCGCCGGGGCTGTCCCCGGTAAGCTTTAATGCCCGCGCGGCTGAAAAAATTCGCAATCGTCAGGGGCGAGTGCAGAGCTGGTTCCTCGACTTAAATCTGGTAATGGGTTACTGGGGTGGCGAGGGCAAGCGCGCCTACCACCACACGGCGCCGGTCAACTGTCTTTATGGCTTGCATGAGTCTCTGGTGATGGTGCAGGAAGAAGGGCTCGACAATGCTTGGGCTCGGCATCAGCACAATCATCAGGCCTTGCGCGATGGCTTAGAGCAAATGGGTATTGGCTTTCTGGTAGCGGAACAGGATCGTCTNCCGCAACTNAATACCGTNTATATNCCCGATGGCGTCGATGATGCNNAGGTACGCACGCGNCTGTTAAATGAGTTTGGTCTTGAAATTGGCGCTGGTCTTGGNGCNNTNGCNGGTAAAGTNTGGCGTATCGGCCTGATGGGCCATGCCAGTAATNCTAAAAATGTGGATTACTGCCTTAGCTCCCTTAAGGCCGTGCTCTAGGATTTTATTGCAGTAAATCTAGCAAGGCTAAAACGGTGGCGTGGATGCCGGTGGTTATGGCCGGTTGCGGTTCTATTCTAAACAGCGGGCTGTGGTGCGAGGGAATAGCGGGTCCCGTACCCTCCATGGCGGCTTGGATATCTTTCATGCTAGTGCCGCCAACAGCAAAATAAACGCTGGGGATCGGCGGGGCGGTCGTAAAGAAGGGAAAGTCTTCTGCGCCCATACCCTGTGAGCCTATCGAGACCACCCTCTGCTGTCCGAGGTGCGCCTGCCAAAGTGTCTTGAGCCGGTCTACTAGCGCATCATCATTGACAGTGGGGGGCGTTGACTCCTCCGTGTAAATAACCTCTGGAAGTTTATCTTCGGGCAGACCGGCGGCGCGGCCGAGGTTCTCAGCGATACGCGCGATACCATCGAGTAACAATTGCCGCGTCTCGAGATTAGTATTGCGCACCGTTAGCTGCAGCACAGCGCGGTCAGAGATAATATTGTGTTTACTGCCGCTGTGAAATGCGCCGACGGTTATTACCCCGGGTTGTCGCGGTGCCAATTCGCGAGACACCAGGGTTTGCAGGGCCAGTACAATTTGACTGCCCAGCACAATAGGGTCTTTGCCCGCATGCGGTGACGCGCCATGGGCGCCAATACCGTGAACAATAATATCGAGACTATCAGAGCCCGCCATCGGGCTTCCCCGCTGCACATTAACCAAGCCTGCGGGTAATGAGGCAGCAACATGAAATGCCATAGCGTAGTCTGGCTGGCCAAAACGTTGCCATAGGTTATCCTCGACCATTAGTCTGGCACCTATTATGCGCTCCTCTGCAGGCTGGCCAATCAGCATCAAAGTGCCTGACCAGCTATCGCGGCGCTCAGCCATTTGTTTGGCAATACCGATCAGGCTAGTGATATGTACATCATGTCCGCAGGCATGCATTACGGGTACTTCCTTGCCAGAAAAAGGGTCTTTTTGTATCACCTTGGAGGCATAGGGCAGGCCACTTTGCTCTTGTATCGGCAGTCCATCGATATCGCCACGCATCATAACCAGTGGTCCAGAGCCATTNTTAAGTAAGGCGACAATACCGGTGCCACCCACTCCTTCGGTGACATCAAAGCCAGTGGCGCGCAGCGCCTCGGCAAGTTTTTTAGCCGTTCTATGTTCGACAGTGCTCAATTCTGGGTTGGCATGAAAATCAATAAAGAAGTCTTCCAGGCGATCTTGATAGTCGGCTTCAATAGATTGCAGTAACTCGTTTGCCTGCACGGTGAATGATAGCGCTGTGGTCGATAGCGCTGTGGTCGATAGCACTATGGCTGTAACAAGATTAGCAAGTGATCGAGACATTATTGCACTGATAAATTCTGGGTATCTGAGCATGGTAATTCCTGCACTGTCTGAGTTGTTTTACTAGTAATAGGAATAAGTAAATGCAGAGAGTACATCACCCACTTGCTGCAGGCTAGAGGCACTGCATTTGTCAATTGTGTCCGCAGTAGTATGCCAGTAATCGGGAAATGGGTAATGAATAAAATCAACCACCTTGAGACCAGCGTCGAGAAACGGTAGATGGTCGTCTAAGATATATTGCCCACGCCGATTCTTAAAGGCAGTCGCCTGTTGTTGCTTAGCAATATCCCAGAGCTTATCCATTAGTGGCCGAGCACGAGTGTGACTGTAAAGCTCTCTGGGTATAGACAGGTTTTTGTCGCATACCATATCAACGATAATGCCGGCTTGCGGTCTGTAGTTGGGGTTATTAACCACAAACTGACTGGCACCAATAGCGTAGGGGCGACCATCAATATCGCCCATATCTTCCAAGTCAAAAAACACCAAATCTACAGTGACAGGGGGTGGGGACTTNGCCAGAATTCGCGCTAATTCAAGTAGCACNGCGACACCAGACGCGCCGTCATTGGCNCCGAGAACGGGTTTGTGGCGATGCTTTACCTGAGGATCCTGATCGGCATGCAGGCGGCTATCCCAATGAGCGCCAAATAGTAGGCGCTGTTTAGCATCTTTTTTGCCATTAAAGCTTGCCCATAGGTTGGTGCCTTGCAGGTTGTAGGCAGAAAATGATTGTGTGACTAGGCTGTCGCTAAGTGGCGTGAGTTGCTGTTGAATATATTCTAACGTCTGTTGTTTGGCTTGTTGATGTTCTGGCGTACGTGGGCCATAGGCGAGTTGATTGGCAATGTGCTGCATGGCGCGTTGGCCATCAAAGGTCGCAGGCTCAGCCGCTGCTGGTATAGCCCAGCAACAGGTGCTTAATAGCGCTATCGCTAGCCTAAGCATTGCCCACTACCCTTAAGTATTGACAGGGGGCTGATCAATTTTTTTCAGCCCTATTTGTGCGTAGCCATAAATAATCGCGATGATNGGGCAGAGTATATTAAAAAAGGCAAATGGCGCGTAGAGAAATGTACTTACACCGAGGGTTGCCGACATATAGGCGCCACAGGTATTCCATGGGATCAATGCCGAGGTTAATGTGCCTGAGTCTTCGAGGGTACGCGATAGATTGAGCGTCTGCAGGTTGCGCTGCTGGTAGGATTTAACAAACATCTGACCGGGAATCACAACGGCAAGGTACTGATCAGCGGCCAGTATATTGGTGCCAACGCAGGTACCAACGGTCGAGGTGATTAAGCCTCCGGCAGTTTTAACGCGGCTGAGTGCCGCTTCTACCAAACGCTCAAGCAGACCTGTTTTGGCCATAGCTCCGCCAAAGGCCATGGCATTAATAACCAGTCCAATAGTGGTCAGCATATTGGCCATACCGCCTTTAGAGAGCAAGGTATCCATTGCTTCATTGCCGGTAATCGAGGTATAGCCTTGGTACATTGAGGTAAACAAGCCTTTAAATACTGCGGCGATCGGGGCGAGGCTCTGGTCATCGGCCAGCGCGATAACCACATCCCATTGGAACGCTATGGCAAATAAACAGCCGACAACAGTACCGCAGATCAATGTCGATAGGGCCGGCAGTTTTTTCACTGCCATACTGAGTAACAGAATCATTGGAATCAGCATAAAGATATTGATGGTAAATGTTTGTTGCATCGATTCCTGTAGAGCAACAATTTCGCTAATCACCACATTGGAGCCACTGCCGATACCGAGAATAAAAAACAACATTAGCGTGATTACAAAGCCGGGAATCGTCGTCCACAGCATATGCTGAATATGCTCAAAGAGATTGTTGCTAGTGACTGCTGCGGCGAGATTGGTGGTCTCCGATAAGGGTGACAGTTTGTCACCAAAATAAGCGCCAGAAATAATAGCACCGGCACTGATAGGCAGAGATAGATTGAGTGCAGCAGCTATACCCATCAGGCCGATACCTAAAGTACCAGCCACTGTCCAAGAGCTACCAATACTGAAGCCCAGCAGGGCGCAGACAATACAGGCACTGAGGTAGAAATAATCTGGCGACATCAACTCGACACCATAATAAATCATGCTTGGCACAGTGCCGGCCAAGATCCAACTACCAATAAGCGCGCCAACCATCAGCAGAATCAAAATCGACTGCATCGACAGGCTGATGGTTTCAATCATACCCCGTTCAATATCAGCCCAGCGATGACCATTTTTAATGCCAATCATAGCGGCGACAGCAGCGGCCATAATCATCGCCACTTGATTGGGGCCGAAGGAATCTAAGCCAAAGACATAAACGGTACCAGCTAGCATGCCGATTAAAACGATGACTGGAATAAGAGCATCAAGAAGACTGGGTTTTTTAATTGTTTCACTCATAGGGACGACAGTTTTTTTATTTTTGGATTAATTTTTTCGAGGCTCGCTAAGTTACCAGTGTCATGGCTATCTATCTACCTTTTTGGACAGAACAATATGGCTCAATGTCTGTTCTACCCCATCTAGGGTGGCTATATCATCAATGCTTTTATCGAGGGCTTCGGTCGTCGCCTCAGTTACCTTGGCGATCAGGTCATATTGACCACTAATAGTGCAGAGCATATCGAGCTGAGGATGCTTATGTATTTGGCGGATAATATCAGCGGTCTTTTTGGGCACCACAGAAATCATAATATAGGCGCTGACCTGTTGCTGCTGGTAATGGGGATTGATTTTAATGGTATAACCCTGAATAACCCCTTTGCGTTCGAGTCTCTCCATGGTCTGCTGCACTGTAGCGCGGCTCAGACCTAATTCGCTGGCGAGATCTGAGATGGTGCGACGACTGTTTTCCTGCAGTAGCCGAAGAAGCTGTGATTCGTTTTTCATAGCAAAATGTCAATAGTTAATTCAAAGTGATAATTTATTTTAAACAATTTGATAAGTTTATCAATACAAATTGACAGTCTAGACACCTAATATGACCCTATCAATAACGTTTTTAAATAGGTGTGATATGGCTCAGGCTACAGCGGTAAAGATAGCTAACAATAACCAAACTCGGGTGCGGTTAGGGGTAGAAAATGATATCCGTGAACAGGTGGCACTCAGTGCTGCACAGACAGTGGATTATCATCAGCCAGTGCTAGTGATGTCTAGGCAGCGATTGCGCGCAAATGTACGCCGTTTTATGGCGGCGATGCCAAGAGTTCGCCCACATTTTGCCGTTAAAGCGAATCCCGATAAGGAGATTTTGCGGATTTTTCAAGATGAAGGAACCTGTTTTGAAATAGCCTCGATTGCTGAGTTAGATGCCATGGTGACATTGGGTGCAGATATGGAAACGGTATTTTATTCCAATCCGATAAAATCCCCCCAGTCTATCAAGCATGCGGCAGATCATGGAGTGATCTGGTACTGCGTCGATACCCATGAAGAGGTGGAAAAAATTGCCATGATTAATCCTCAGGCGAAACTCTATCTGCGTATTGCCGTCAGCAATGAGGGATCAAGCTGGCCGTTAGCGGGTAAATTTGGCGCTGGGCCGGCGGCAGTTGAGGCGATTATTGCCGCTGCCAAACAGTTTAATATGCCAATCTGTGGTGTGACCTTCCATGTCGGTTCGCAGTGCTGCAATATCGATAACTGGGTAGCGGGTATCCGCGCGGCAAAACAGCTTTTCGCCAAACTGATCAGTCATGGCTTTATGCCACAGCTACTCAATTTAGGTGGTGGCTATCCATTGCAGTTCAATGGCGATGAACCCTGCATTGAGCAGATTGGTGAAGCGATTAACCGAGAGCTTGAGGATATTCCGGAGTCTATTCAGGTGATGGCTGAGCCGGGCCGCTATTTAGTGGGCTCCGCTGGTTGTCTGGTGTCTCAGATAGTTGGGGTAGCTAGCCGTGATGATGCGCGTTGGGTCTATCTAGACACAGGTGTTTACGGTGGGCTGATGGAGTTAACCATGGATTTCCCGCTCAGTTTAGTCAGTGAGCGTACCGGTGATTTGGCACTGTGGACACTGGCGGGGCCAACCTGTGATTCGATCGATGTGATGGGTCGCCATCAGTTGCCGGCCAATAGTGCCGCGGGTGATTTTGTTTATATGCCCAATCTAGGCGCTTACTGCACCACCTGCGCCTGCGATTTCAACGGTTTTCCCGCGCCCATTTTGCGTATGGTGGACTGAGGCGCTATTAGATAATGGCTTTCTTGCGTAGCTCGGCGATATCCATCGCCGAGTACTCAAGATACTGGCTCAATATTGATTCAGTGTCATTGCCCAGTTGCGGTGGCGGGCTTGAATAGGCAATGGGTGTACGACTGTAGTTAATTGGATTGGCCGGCAATTGTATCTCGCCACTGCGCGGTTCCTTAATATTAATCAGCATATTGCGTGCTTGCAGTTGTGCATGGCTAAACACCTGCTCAAGGTTGTTTATTGGTCCGCAGGGTATCTGCTGCTGTTCAAAGAGGCCTAGCCAATCTTGACTCTTGCGCTGTAGCAATAGCTGGCTGATTTCGGCACAGAGTGTCTGGCGGTTGTCTACCCGCGCTGAATTACTGCTGTAGCGCTTATCCTTAAGCCAGTCCGGTTGTTTTAATACGTTGCATAGACGTTCAAATTGCGCCTGATTGCCGACTGCCAGAATAATATGACCATCAGCAGTGGCAAAGGCTTGATAAGGCACGATATTGGGATGGGCATTGCCCAAGCGCTGCGGTATTTCTCCGCCGATAAGATAATTACTCGCCTGATTGGCCAGTGCGGCGGCCTGCACATCCAACAGGGCGAGGTCGATGTACTGTCCAAGACCGGATTGATGCCGTTCCAGCAGTGCCCCCTGTATGGCGTTAGCGGCATAGAGTCCGGTGAGTAAGTCCGTTACTGCGACCCCGACTTTTACCGGACTGCCACCTTGATTATCCGGTTCGCCGGTAAGACTCATTAGCCCCGCCATGCCCTGAATTAAAAAGTCATATCCCGGCCGCTCGGCGTAGGGACCGGTTTGGCCAAAACCGGTAATTGAGCAATACACCAGCTGTGGATTTAGCTGCCTGAGACTGACGTGGTCGAGACCATATTTTGCCAATCCGCCCACTTTATAATTTTCGATAAGCACATCGCACTGACCGGCGAGTTGGCGAATAATTTCCTGACCCTTAGGCTGGGTAATATCGACAGTCACCGATTGCTTGCCGCGATTGGCACAAAAGAAGTAGGCGGCATCCTGCGTATTATTACCCTGCTTGTCCTTGAGGTAAGGAGGCCCCCAGTGACGCGTATCGTCACCCGCCGTGGGTCGTTCGATTTTGATCACCTCGGCGCCGAGATCGGCGAGCATCTGACCGGCCCAAGGGCCAGCCAAAATACGGCTCATATCCAGTACTTTGTAACCCTTGAGAGGTCCAGACATGACTGCTAGCCGAAAGCGGGGATATTAGTTTGCGATCGGCCCAAAATCAGAGCGTGCACATCGGCGGTTCCCTCATAGGTATTAACCACTTCGAGGTTTAGCATATGACGCATGACCGGGTACTCATCGGAGATACCATTACCACCGTGCATATCTCGCGCCATACGGGCAATTTCCAACGCTTTGCTACAATTATTGCGTTTCATCAGTGAAATTAATTCCGGTGCCAGCTGCCCTTGATCTCTTAGTCGTCCGGCGCGCAATGAACCCTGCAGGCCGAGGCTTATCTCTGTCTGCATATTGGCCAGCTTCATTTGAATCAACTGGGTAGCGGCCAGAGGCCGGTCAAACTGGGTGCGATCCATACAGTATTGACGAGCGGCGTGCCAACAGTCCTCGGCAGCACCCATTGCCCCCCAGCTAATGCCGTAACGGGCCGAGTTTAAACAACCAAATGGTCCTTTAAGCCCCTGTATATTGGGCATCAGTTGATCTTCCGGCACAAATACTTCATCCATAACAATTTCACCGGTAATCGACGCACGCAGTGCCAGCTTGCCGTCAATTTTTGGCGCAGATAAACCTTTCATCCCTTTATCGAGAATAAAGCCACGGATAACACCGTCATCGGTTTTGGCCCAGACCACAAAAACATCGGCAATGGGGGAGTTGCTGATCCACATTTTGCTTCCAGACAGCAGGTAGCCACCATCGACTGTTTTAGCGCGGGTTTTCATACTGCCCGGATCTGAACCGGCATCGGGTTCGGTGAGACCGAAACAGCCAACCCATTCGCCGGTGGCCAGTTTGGGCAGGTATTTCTCCCGCTGTTGTTCAGTACCATAGGTGTAAATAGGGTACATCACTAGGCTCGACTGTACGCTCATCATTGAGCGATAACCGGAGTCTACTCGTTCAACTTCTCTGGCGACCAGACCATAACAAACATAGTTGACTCCGGGGCAGCCATAGCCCTCAATCATGGAGCCTAGCAGACCCAGTTCGCCCATCTCGTTAAAGATAGCGCGATCAGTGGCTTCATTTCTAAAGGCATCGCGCACTCTAGGAGCCAGATGTTGTTGTGCATAGCCGGCTGCGGTATCCCGCACNAGCCGCTCTTCATCACTGAGTTGATCATCCAGATTAAAGGGGTCTTGCCAGTTAAATTTTGCCCAGTCACCTGCCATCTTATGACCCCNTTATTTGATAATGCTGTGCGGTGGCGTCCAGCGCACGGGTTGCACGTTCAATCAATAGATCAATCTCGGCATGGCTGCTGACAAAGGGAGGTGAAATAATCATCGAGTCACCGACTGCACGCATCACTAAACCATTGGCGATACAGAACTCGCGGCAAACCGCGCCGGATTTTTGCTCTGGCTCTAGACGCTCACGTGTCTGTTTGTTGCGCACCAGTTCAATCGAGCCGAGCATACCGACACCACGCACATGGCCAACAATAGGGTGCTCTGCAAGCGCTGCCCATTTGTTTTGCAAATAGGGGCCAATATCATTGGCGACCACGTCGACCATATTGTCGCGGGTAATAATATTGATGGTTGCTAGCGCCGCGGCACAGGCGATGGGGTGACCAGAATAGGTAAAACCATGGCCAAATTCACCGCCGGATGCGGTNACNACATCGGCCACTTTTTTGCTTACCATTACNCCGCCAAGTGGTTGAAAGCCGTTNGTGACNGCCTTGGCAAAGGTGATTAAGTCAGGTTCAGTATTAAAGGTTTGGCANCCGAATANGTTNCCNGTNCGACCAAATCCGCAGATCACTTCATCGCTGATAAATAATATATCGCGCTCTTTCAAAATGCGGCTGACCTCTGGCCAATAGCTATCGGGCGGCACAATAACACCGCCGGCGCCCTGAATAGGTTCAGCGATAAAGGCGGCAATATTGTCTTCACCTAATTCATCAATACGCTTTTCAAGTTCGCGCGCCGCTTGCACACCAAACTCCTCCGGTGTCAGTTGCTCACCACTGCAGTACCAGTTGGGGTCGGGAATATGCTCTACGTAGGGCAGTGTCTCGAATTGCTTGTGAACAAATGCAAAGCCACCGAGGCTTGCTGAGGCGATAGTGCTACCGTGATAGGCGTTGGTGCGGGANAAAATAATGCGTTTATTAGGCTGCTCTTTGAGATCCCAGTAACGACGCACCAGTCGAATATTAGTGTCATTGGCCTCAGAGCCTGAGCCAGTGAAAAANACATGGCTAAACTGCTTTGGCGCTATGCTGACCAAACGATCGGCCAGCTCTACCGCTGGCGCGTTACTGCACTGGAAAAAGTTATTGTAGTAGGGCAGCTCACTGAACTGGCGGTTTACGGCATCAGCGATTTCTGGCTGAGTGTATCCCAGGCTACAGCACCACAGACCTGACATGGCGTCGAGAAGCTGATTGCCGTCGGTGTCGTATATATAAATATGCTCGGCACGGTTGATAATTCTACCGGGCTTGCGGGCGTAATCATTAAAATCAGTAAACGGATGCAGGTGCTTTTGTGTGTCGAGGTTTTGCCACTGCTGAGTCGTTAATGTGCTGTTCATAATAGGGTCCTGAGCGTATGCGATATTTGCGGCTATACAGTTTGTATGCCCCCCTAAAAGGGTATGTTTTGGTGAGCTAGATTACCTGAATATCTCAACATATAAATAGCGAGCCGTCATGTACCCAAATGGGTTGTTAATTAGGTGGTCAATTGGGTCAGAAAGAGCAAGGCGCAATCGCCCAAAAAGAGTTAGGTAAAATTTTTTAGTAGAGGTAAACTTGCTGGAGATGTACCAGAGATAGGGATGTTGGAAATAAGTCGTCAAAAGATAAGGCGACGGAGTCCATTTTTTGTTGTTCTGGGGGAACTATGAAATCACATAATATTGTACGAAAATCATTATTGTCGGTGGCAGTGGCCGCGGCGAGTCTGAATGCTGGGGTTGTTGCAGCAGCGCAAATTGAAGAAATCATTGTGACCACGCAAAAGCGTGCGCAGTCGTTGCAAGATGTGCCTATTTCGGTATCTGCTTTTAGCGGAAGTTTTATCGAAAAAGCGCAGATCGCCGATGCCAAAGCAATGGCCATGCTAACGCCTGGTGTATCGGGCGATACCGATGATTCATTTCTGGATTCTATGAATGTGCGTGGTATCAGCACCAATGACTTTGGTGTCGGTGCTGAGGCATCGATTGGTGTGTATCAGGATGGTATTTATCTGGGTCGCACCGGTGGCGCATTATCCAGTTTCTTTGATCTTGAAATGGTTGAAGTTGTCAAAGGTCCGCAGGGTACTTTGTTTGGACGCAATGCGTCTGCAGGGGCTATTTCAATCACCACGGCTAGGCCTACTGATGAGCAATCAGGTTCATTGGATTTTGGTCTGGGTGAAGATGGTTATACTGAGTTTACCGGTGTGATGAATCTGCCGATTAATGATCAGTGGACCAGTCGAGCGGCAGTCTATATGCATCAAAAAGATGGTTGGGTAACCAATATCAATGATGGTAAGCAGGTTGGTGCAATCGATAATCTTGCCGCCCGTTATACTCTTGCCTATAACAACGATAACGTAGCCGCGACGTTGATGATGGAGTATGAAGACCGACAGGGGCCACCCACGGTTTATCAGGTATTTGATGCCGACGATACCGGCTTCCCCTGGTTTAGTACCGATGCAGGGCAGAGAGAATTCAGTTCAGATGTGCCCTCAGACGATCTAGTAGATGAAGGCAATATCTGGGGTGTTACCCTCAATGTTGAGGTTGATCTAGGCGATGGCTACAGCCTCACCTCTATCACCGGATTACGCGGTCACAATTACCATTATATGGAAGATTTTGATGGTGAAGACCAGTTTATCTTTAACTACGAGCAAACCCAAAAGCAGGACTATTTTAGTCAGGAGTTTCGCCTTGATAAAGAGACTGATGCTGTCAGTTGGTTTGTCGGTGCCTCTTGGTATAAAGAGGAGATTGAAACTCGCTTCAATCAGACCTATGACGAAGATACCATGTGTGTAACCTATGGTGCCTCTTACGCTGCCAGTTATGCAGCTGCGTACGGCGAAGAGTTTGATTCAGAATACTTTCTTTCAGAAGTGACTGATTGTGCGACC
Source organism: Porticoccaceae bacterium (assembly GCA_002685715.1). GTDB lineage: Bacteria > Pseudomonadota > Gammaproteobacteria > Pseudomonadales > Porticoccaceae > HTCC2207. Next base: position 24,825 of record NYXU01000011.1, read on the forward strand.
TATTATGAATACAATGGCTACGGGTCTGAATATGGTCCTGGAATTGGTACGCGCAATGATTCGGTCGATATTGATGCCGAATACGACGGTTGGGGTGTCTATGGTGACGCGACCTGGACTATTACCGATGATATTGATTTAAGTCTGGGTGCGCGTTATACGAAAGATAATCGAGATTTTGGCCAGAAGTTTGGTGGCGATGATCGCAATTATTTATGGTACTCATTCCCATTCTTCTCCTCTGATTTTATTCGTGGCGATGGTCAATGGACCAATACATCAGTGCGTGGGGCGCTAAATTACAGGCTGAACGACGATGTCTCGACTTATTTAAGTTATTCGACAGGGTACAAAGCCGGTGGTTTTAATACATTATTTGTTCTGTTCCCTGAGGACGTTGATATCGATGATATTGATGGCGAGGATGCCGTGGCATTGGGGGGCGCACCAGAGAGCTTTGATAAAGAGGAAGTCACCAATATTGAGCTGGGCTTAAAAGGCCAGTTCTGGGACGGTCAGATGCAGGTTAATGCCAGTGTTTACCGCTATGAGTTTGATGGTATGCAGTCTGGATACTATGTTGGCTCGCGTTATAGTGTGGCCAATATTGGTGATGCAGAGGGTTCCGGCGTTGAGCTAGATTTGCGGGTGTTACCGACGGATAACTTGGATATTTATCTTGGTCTGGCCTGGGCTGATACTGAGTTGACCAATCCTGACGCAGGCTTCTGCGAGCCAGCCGACTGTCAGGGTGCACAGATCCCCGGCACCGTCGATTTTAGTGGTGCTTTGGTAGCCACCTATACAGTGCCGATGGATAATGGTGATCTGGCAATAACGCTGGAGACTTTCCACCAAGACGAGGCCCCTGGCTTCGGTATTTTTGATAAGGATCCACTGATGGCCGACGGTTTTACTACCACTAATTTGCGCGTTGGGTACGACAGTGCGGAGGATTGGTCGATGACGCTGTGGGTGAATAACATCACTGATGAGTTCTACTACAAAGGTGTGGCTGGATCGGATGCTAATATTGGTGCCCATTACTTTGGCTTCTCCGAGCCGCGTAGAGTCGGTGTTGATATAGGCTGGAAGTTCTAAGCCACTGGGTTTACCAGTAAATTGCTGTAACCGAAAAAGAGCCGACAATGTCGGCTCTTTTTTGTAGACTATGGGAAATTATCTGGTTGAGACTATGGATCCGCAGCAACAATTTTTTCAAGCGCTGGAGGCGCTGCGCAATAATGATCTGGATCGCTGTGAGCAGATCTGTGANCGCTTGTTGGNACTTAATCCNCGAGAGGTGAATACTTTGCGTCTGCGAGCTCAGGTGTATGAGCGGTGCGGAAAGTTGGACAAGGCAGCGGCAGGCTTTGAACAAGCTGTCGCCATTGCTCCGGATTTTGCCCACGCTTGGTCTGATTTAGGTAAGGTCCAGATGGCGCAACAACAATTCACTGCCAGTGAAAAATCCCTGCGTCGAGCGATGTCTCTAGACCCAAAATTAAAAGCACCCAGTAAGCTACTAGAAAAGTTGCTACATCAGCTCGGTAACCAAGAGCAATTAGCCGATGTTGAAGCGATTAATCGCCGTAGTGACGATATTAAAAGTTTGGTACTCGAGGCTAAAGCGTTAGCAAAAGCAGAGGATTGGGATGCCTGTGAAACCCTGTGCAACGATATTTTGGCCCAGGATGCCGATAATGTTGGCGCCAAAGAATTAATGATACAGCGAGCTCTGGATACGGGCCGTGCTCGCTGGGCTGAGGCTCTAGCTCGATCGCTGATTCGCCAAATGCCCGAGCGTGCAACATGGTGGTTGCGGTTGGCGGTAGCGCTATCTCGACAAGACCAATTGATTGAGGCAGAAAAATCGGTACAGCATGTGCTGCAAATTGATGCTGAAAACCCAGAGGCACTGATGATACTGGGGGATATTTACTCCAAAGATAACCGCTTTGAGCAAGCCCTTGAGCAATATGATCTGGTACTACACAAGACGCCAGATAAAGTGTCTGCCCTGTCGCAAAAAGCCACGGCGTTAAAGACATTGGGCCGACAGCAGGAAGCGATAGCGATTTATCATCAGTGCATGCAGTTAGACGCGCAATATGGTGAAGCAGCTTGGTCATTATCTAATCTAAAAACCTATCAATTTAGTCAGGACGAGGTCGCGCATTTTCAAACTGTGCTGGGCGATCAAAGCCTGAGTAAAAAAAATATTGTCTACTTTAATTATGCGCTGGGTAAAGCCTATGAGCACCGTAAGGACTGGGATGCCGCGTTTGCCTGTTATCAGGCAGGTAACAATGTGCAGAAAAGCCTGGTCAATTGGAGTGCTGATCAGTTTTCTCAGCTAGTCGATAATATTATCGCCACATTTAACCNNGCGTTNGTTAAAGCTAATCAAAANGTTGGNATNGAAGACGANGCNGCACTATTTATCCTCGGCCTGCCGCGCTCCGGTTCGACATTNCAAGANCAGATATTAGCCTCTCANTCTCAGGTTGAGGGTACCAGAGAACTTCCCTATATCGGCTGGTTAGCCAATCGTCTCCATCGACCGCCAAATATTATGGCGACAGCACCTTACCCCTTGGGTGTGCCCGAACTCACCCCAGAGCATTGGCAGGCTATCGGTAAGCAGTTTTTACAACAGGCTAAGCGCCATAGACAGAGCGGTACGCCTTTTTTTATTGATAAATTACCCAATAATTTTATCTATGTGGGGTTGATACTGTTGGCTATGCCGAATGCCAAAATTATTAATACTGTACGCCATCCTGTCGACAACTGCTTTGGTTGCTTTAAACAGCTGTGGGCAGAAGGTCAGCACTTTACCTATGATCTCGAGGATTTAGGACGTTACTACCGTGATTATCATCGTCTGATGAATCATTGGCAGCGCGTATTTCCCGATAAAGTGTATTCGGTGCAGTACGAACAAGTGGTGGATAATCTTGCTGATAATGTCGCTGCACTGCTCGACTTTTGCCAGTTACCAATGGAGCCGCAATGTCTGCGTTTTCATGAGACGGAGAGGGCGGTTAATACCGCCAGTTCCGAGCAAGTAAGACAACCGATTTACCGCTCGGCTGTGGCCTACTGGAAAAATTTTGATACGCACCTCGGTCCGTTAAAAGCAGCACTTGGCGATCTTGCTGATAGTTAAGTCTTAGTTTTTGCGCCGCAAAGTGCACTTTCTACCCTCAATGGGTAGCCAGCGGCTGTGGTGGAATGACCAAGCATAGTGCCATAATAGGGTAATTGTATTTTAGTGAACTATCTATGACGCCTCGCCAACAGTTAGACCAATTTCTCCTTGATCACAGCGATATTGAAATTTTCGAAGTGATCCTGCATGACCTCAATGGTAATCATCGCGGTAAGTGGTTGCCCACAGAACAGATTAAGAAGCTCTTTGATGGTGGCTATAAAATGGCGCAAACCGCCTGTTCTCTGGATAGCTGGGGCCGAGATATTGAAGCACTGGTCGCTGAAACCGGCGACACCGATGGCGTCTGTACGCCTCACGCAGATACCCTATGCCGAGTGCCTTGGGCCGATAGACCCACAGCACAGGTGATTGTTTCCATGGGTAGCTTTAATGGGGACAAGCCCTATCTCGGCGACTGTAGGGTGGTGCTGGATACTGTGTTGCAACGCTATAAGGCACTTGGTTTGACACCCGTTGTCGCCAGTGAGATGGAGTTCCATCTGTTTGAGTTAGACCCTGATCAGTTTGGTGCCCCGCAGCATAGTCAGCGCGCCTTTGATGGTAGCCCTGCCATTGGTGGCCACACTTATGGCATTGATGCTATGCGTGACACCGCGCCGTTGATGGATGCGATTGCTCAGGCTGCTGAGCAACAGCAGTTGCCAGTGGATACATTGATTACTGAGTTTGGGCCCTCGCAATTTGAGATTAATCTCTATCACCAGGACTGTGCTCTGCGCGCCTGCGATCAAGGAAGTATGCTAAAACGCGCCATCCGCAGCGTGGCGCGCAGTCAAGATAAAGTGGCGTCATTTATGGCCAAGCCTTTTGCCGAGCAGGTGGGCAACGGCATGCATGTGCATTTTAGTTTGCTCGATAACCAAGGCAATAATCTATTCGATAATGGCACTGAGCAAGGGTCTGAGTTACTGAATCAAGCGGTGGCAGGTTGCTTGGCGACCATGGCTGATAGTATGGCGATTTTCGCGCCTAATATTAATTCTTTTCGACGTATGGTGCCGGGCTGTTATGCGCCATTGACGCCCAATTGGGGCTATGAAAACCGCACCACAGCGATCCGCATTCCCGGTGGCGATGGGCGAGCACGACGCATAGAGCATCGTGTTGCTGGTGCCGATGCCAATATTTATTTGACTGTTGCTAGCATGTTGGCTGGTGCACTGTATGGCATCGAAAATAAGCTGGTTGCCCCTGCGCCAATACAGGGTGATGCCGGAAATATTGAGCCCGAGTTGCCGCATTTCTGGAATGACGCACTGGCGGCATTTGATCATTCGACATTTATTGGTGACTATTTAGGTGCGGAATTACAGCGCAATTATTCCCTGTGTAAGCGCATGGAAAAACACGAATTCGATATCCGCGTCACGGCCCTTGAATACGATGCCTATCTCTAGTCTTTGCGTTTAACCAACAGTGTTTTGAGATCATTTTCAGCGAGCCTTGCCTGCGCTGCCGCCATTTTTGAGCCATTGGCAAACGGACCAACCAGAACGCGATGCCAGCGATCACCGAGTTTGTCTTTAAACGGTTCTATGCTGGTGGGTAAATTTAATAATGTTACCTGTCCTCGCAAACTTTCAGCATCGTCTTTTTTGCGGAATGAGCCAATTTGTAGCAGATAATCAGACGCCTCGCCTGTCGTGATAGGGCTGCCTTTAGCCAACTCTTCCTTGGGTATAATCACCTCTGTTCCCTGAAATACACCTGGAAAGGTGAAATTGATTGGTGGCTGTTTGGTTGCGGCGGCAGTTGGTTGCGCGGTTGTGTTTAATGCTTTTTGCTCGAGCACGGTTGGCCCAAAGTACATGCCGATGGCGCCAACTATTACACCGAATAAAAAGGGCTTGAAAGCCGAGCCTGGCTTTGTGGTTTGCTTTTGCCTTGAGCGGTTGCCGGATGATTTTGAATAGCCTTGGGCCATGCTGTGTTCTCTTATTGGTAGAAGCGTGATTGTAGGTGAAATCACAACTTTTAGGCAAAATAAACACAACTATTTTGCTTTTATAGTTCCTGTGGATCGATATCAATAGACCAGCGCAACCCGCGATAGCCTCGGTGGTTTTCGAGCTGTGGTGCCAGTTGAGTGATTAGCTGTTGCAGTTCGGCACGTTGGCTCGCTTCCAATTGCAGTAGGTAACGAAAGCGACCGGCACGTTTTTCCATCATCGCNGGTANGGGGCCGAGATAACGTAAGTCTGGGCTNGNNGGCTTGATAGNTGNAGCNANNTGTCTNGCCAGACGNAGAAANCCTTCGGCCTGATCNGCACGCGTTGATTCNGCNCGNANTATCGCCATATGCTGNAAGGGCGGTAATTGGCTGATTTCACGCTGTGCTAGTAGCTGTTGTGCAAAATGACGGTAGCCTTTAGTCATCAACAGGTCCAATAGTGGGTGATCTGGTTGATGAGTTTGAATCAATACTTGGCCGCGACTGTCACCGCGGCCGCTACGGCCAGCCACTTGAGTTAACAATTGCCCCATCCGTTCGTGGCCGCGAAAGTCGGCACTAAACAAACCGCTATCGGCGTCGAGTACCGCAACCAGGCTGATATTGGCAAAATGATGCCCTTTTGCCAGCATTTGCGTGCCGATCAGAATACAGGGTTCACCGCTATTGGCGGTATCAAAAACCGCCTGCATAGCCCCTTTGCGTCTGGTGCTATCGCGATCTACGCGCAGTACTTTGCTGTTGGGAAAGCATTGTTGTAGGTAGGCTTCGCTGCGCTCAGTACCTTCACCGGCAGCGATTAATTGGTGACTGTGGCAGCTGGGACATTGGCGAGGTGTTGGTTGTTGAAAATCACAGTGATGACAAATTAGGCGGCCGCGGGCTCGGTGCACAGTGAGTTTGGCATCGCATTGGTGACAGTCTGCGCTCCAGCCACATTGATGGCAGATCAATGCCGGTGCAAAACCGCGGCGATTGAGAAACACCAGTACCTGTTGCTTACGCTGCAGTGCTNCTCCTATAGCAGTTAATGTTGCGTTGGCGATACCTGATTCTGCCTGTTGCGATCTAAGATCAATCAGATGCCAGTCGGGTTGTTGTGCATCGCCCGCCCTTGTGTTGAGTTGCAGGTGACGATAGCGCTGCTGATGGCAGTTATTCAATGATTCTAGGGAGGGGGTGGCCGAGCCGAGAATAACCGGTATCGCTTCTTGCTGCGCGCGAATAACGGCAAGGTCGCGGGCTGAGTAACGAAAGCCCTCTTGCTGTTTGTAGGATTGGTCATGTTCCTCATCTAGTACAATTAATCCCGGTGTGTGCATTGGCGTGAAGATAGCTGACCTAGTGCCCATCACAATGCGAGCCTGCCCCGATTTGGCTTGCATCCAAGCATCCAGTCGCTGTTTATCACTGAGTCCAGAATGCAGGGTGACTATGGGCACATTAAAGCGATCGCGAAAGCGTTTTTCGGTTTGTGGTGTCAGACTGATCTCAGGGATTAATACCAGCGCCTGCCGGCCATAGCGTAGTACCTTTTCTATGCACTGCAGATAAATTTCTGTTTTACCACTGCCGGTGACACCGTCGAGTAGATAGGTGGTAAAGCCATGGCTATCAATCGCATCGACCGCTGTTTGCTGCGACTGATATAGCGATAGCGGGTCCTGTTTGAGTAGGTTAGGCGGAGTGTCGACCGATAATTGTTGCTCTTTAAAGATGCTCTCAATCAGCTGTTTTTGTTGCAACTGATTAATGATCGCGCGAGAAAAGGAGACTAAGATTTCGCTCTCGGCAATCGCCTCGCCCCGCAACTGTAAAAGCTCTATAAGGGCCCGCTGTTTGCGCGCTTGCTTTAGAGATTGCGGTCCCAGACCTTTACCCATAGGCGTCATCTGCCAATACTGCTGACCTTGCTGCGGTATTGGCGCACCTTTGCGCAATAACACAGGTAAGGTGCTAAATAATGCATCGCCAATCGGATGCTGGTAATAGCTGGCCGCCCAGATAAACAACTTGAATAACGATGATGGTAGCAGTGGCTGTGTGTCGAGTAGTTGACTGATGGGCTTGAGTTTGTTGAGGGGAAAGTCACTGCGATTACTCAGTTCAATTATCAACCCGGTGACCTGTCGTTGGCCAAAGGGCACTAGGACTCGACAGCCCGGCTGTATTGCACTTTCTTGCTCACGCACACGCAATTCTGCGGGCACCACATAGTCGAATGTGCGACGCAGGGGCGAGGGCACAGCAACGCGAACAATAAGAGGCGCTATTTCAACCATAAAAAATAAAGAATTCCTTTTGTAAGCTGGTTTATTTCTGCTAGAATCCGCGCTCTTTAGAAAAGGCCTACCGTGCCTTTCGGGAACTGCGCTTGATTTTGGCTGCTATTGCCATCTTATCAGCGGTTTCACGATGAGGTGGCGGCACGCGAATTGGAGTATAAGATGAAAACAGAGATTCACCCAAGCTATAACGAATTAGTTGCTACTTGCAGTTGCGGTAACGTTATTAAAGTCGGCTCAACACGCGCTGAAAGTATCTATCTAGATGTCTGTTCTGCATGTCACCCGTTTTACACTGGTAAGCAGAAAATTGTTGATACGGGTGGTCGAATCGATCGCTTCAACAAGCGTTTTGGCGCGGCCAAGAAGTAATTGGCTTACCACCAAATATAAAAAAGCCGCAGTTGATGACTGCGGCTTTTTTTTGTCTTAATTGTCGCTAGACTGAANGGTGGTCGACAATNTGTAGGGTGCCAGTCTTTGTCGGCTGAATAGCGAGCAGGTACAATACAAGTTAAAGGATAGTTCAGAGGTGTTAGATGAACGCAATTTGGTTATTTATTAAGGCTATTGTGGTCATTGCNATGGCGCTGATAGGGGCCATGTTTGCCTTGGAAAATAGCCANCAGCTCAGTGTTAATTTTATTTTNTTCGNTAGNCCCGAAATTAGTGTTGGACTNTGGTTGGTGGTGTTTTTCTCTGNTGGCACCTTNTTGGGCGTTATNGCTAGTTCGGTAATTATTGCCAATTATCGCCGTAAGCTAACACGCGCTGTTAACAAGGATTGATTACACAAAGGATTAATATTTGATGGCTAATTCTTCATCTCGCGTCATTGTCGCCATGGATTTTGATAACCAGCACTCGGCCCTGCAATTGGCTGAGCAGTTGGACCCTAGTCAATGCCGACTAAAGGTGGGTAAAGAACTCTTCACTGTTGCCGGCCCGCAGCTGGTCAAAGCGCTGGTTGAGCGCAATTTTGATGTATTTCTCGATCTTAAATTTCACGATATACCCAATACTACCGCTCATGCGGTTAGCGCTGCGGCTGATCTCGGTGTGTGGATGACCAATGTCCATGCCTCTGGCGGCAGCCGCATGATGTCAGCGGCCAAACAGGCGCTGGAGCAACAGGGCAGTAGCATGCTACTGATTGGTGTGACTGTGCTTACCAGTATGGACGACACAGATATCGCCGAACTGGGTATTGACCGCAGTCCAACTGCACAGGTCGAGCATTTGGCTCGCCTTGCACAGCAGGCGGGTTTGCATGGTGTGGTCTGTTCCGCTCAGGAGGCCAGTACTCTTAAGGCCGAGTTGGGAGCAGATTTCAAACTGGTTACGCCGGGAATACGCTTGCCTGACAGTGCCGCTGATGATCAGCGGCGGGTCGTCAGTCCGCCAGAAGCTATGGCACTTGGCAGTGACTATCTGGTGATTGGCCGACCTATTACTCAGTCGGCCAACCCCTTTGAGACGCTAGTTAAAATTAACCGGTCTCTATCCCTATAGGCCCTATAGGGTCTCGACTTGTCGATCAATCCAGCTGGAACAGGCGGATATAATCTACCTGCATCTGCTGGGGAAACTGAGTTTCGGCATTGGGTGAACCGGGCCAGTCGCCTCCCACAGCTATATTCATCAAGAAGAAGAAATCTTTGTGAAATTCGGTTCTGTCAGAGGAAGTTATCTGTTCGCTGTGGAACTGAACACCATCCAGATACCAATTGATCGACGTTGTATTCCAATCAATGCTGTAGACATGAAATGCGTCTGCCAGCAGACCATTGGTTACCGTTTTGGACCCTCCGGTGTATTCTCTTTGACCGGCCGCATTGGCATAGTGAATGGTGCCATGAGTGGTTTTTTCTCTGTTGATGGTACCACCGACCATTTCCATAATGTCGATCTCGCCACTGGCGGGCCAACTGACTTCACTAATGTTCTCGCCCAGCATCCACAGCGCAGGCCAGATTCCCTGCCCTTTGGGTAACTTGGCGCGAATATCTATGCGGCCGTAGGTGAAGAATTTCTTACCCTCAGTCTTTAATCGCGACGAGGTGTAGCTACGGCCACCAAAGCTCTCTTGCTTGGCGGTAATGGTAAGCAGTCCATTGGCAACGCTGGTATTTTCGCTGCGATAATATTCCAGTTCATTGTTGCCCCAGCCGCAGAGGTTGACGTTGCAGCCGTCGCCAATTTCATGGGTCCAGTTGTCTGTGTTTACACTGCTGCCATTAAATTCATCGCTCCATACCAGGTTGTAGCCATCGTAGGACGTTGGTGAAGTGTAATCGACTGCAGGACCAGTGTCTGTGCCGCCATCTGTACTGCCATCACCCATTTCCCAGCGGATATTATCCAGTTGAAAAACGGTGCTGGTGAGCTGGCTTGCCCAAATGACAATCCCTGTGTTGACCTTGCTGAGATCCAGTCCGCCGCCAACCAGATTATTAATAGGCACGGTAACAGTTTCCCAGCCAGACGCGCCTTTACTGCCAAGCGAGTAGGTGCCAGAGGTGCAGGGGTATACACAGTCAATCTTCATAGAGAAATTGCTGTTGCCACTGACCACCAATATATCGAAAACAATATTGCCGCCAGCATAGGCACTTGCGTCTACTGTGTTTGCTTCTGAGCTCTGAATAAAGAAACCGACGTCTTTGCCAGCAGCGCTGTGGGTGATTTGTAGCACTTCACCGCGATCGGCGTCAGCTGCCATTGACCAGCTGATATTTGGGCAGCCAGAACCATTGTCGTTTTTACAGGTCCCGTAGTCGATGCCTGCATCATAGGCACCTGTGCCTTCATCCCATAATGCATCTACTGCACCGGTGTTAAAGACAACTAAATCAGTAGAAGCAGAAGCAGAAACAGTGACAGTTCTGGTCGCGGTCGCGTTGTTGCCAGCCTTATCAGTAGCGCTGTAGGTGATTATGTACTGTCCTGGTTCATTTATATTAACGGTGCCGCTAGGTACTGCGTCCAATGCTCCATCAACATCGTCTGTCGCATTGGCACCGGCATCGTTATAGGGCGCGCCCTGTGTATGGGTAATCTCAGCATCGCCGATAAGAGTAATGACCGGATCCCTGTTATCAGCGTTAGATTGAGGGTTGGACGTGTATCCGCCACCGCTGCCACCGCCGCCGCCACCGCCACCGCCACCGCCACAGGCGGCCAAAGTCAGCAGGGCTACTATGCCAAGTGTATTGCGCGAGATTTTTGCTATGTTCATCGGTTGTCCCCAGTAAATCTATATTTAGTGTTATTTTGCTGCCAAGTGCTTTCTAGTGCTTGTTACCACTGGCTTGTTAACTACGTTGTATTTGCTTTTGGCTTTAATTAGTTAATCAAATTCGTCTGACCAGATTGGTTGGTCGCCGCGGTCTGCATCGACAGCGAAAACTCTTATGTAATCAATTTCCATTTGCGCGCTATCAAAGTTTTTATAAATATCAGCTTCAATAGCTAGGTTGAGTATCAGATATTGCGCTGAATCAAACGGCCAAGTCAGCGCATTTTGTACTTCAGGCTGATAGCGATAATGCACCTTATTGTCGACGCTGAATACGATCTGTTGTGGTGACCATTCCATGCTGTAAATATGGAACTGCGATGAAGCAGTTTTTACATATTGTTCGCCCTTGTTGACGGTGTCGCCAAAACTCGATGGGGTGTGCATAGCGCTCTGTACAAAGGATTGCCTGCTTCCCCAGTGTTCCATAATGTCGATTTCTCCACAGGCTGGCCATGCTGTGGTACCGAACCCCTGCGTTTGCCAATAGGCTCCGGGTTCTTTGATATTTTTACCCAATGTCCAAATCGCGGGCCAAGTGCCATGCCCGGTCGGTAACTTAGCGCGAACGTCCACACGACCGTATGTGAAGGCAAACTTAGAGTTCAATCTGGCTGAGGTATATTGTTTGGTTTTGCCCTGATCGCTGAAGCGTTCTTTTTGTGCAACTATTTTTAGCGTGCCGTCGCTTATATAGGCATTATCGATACGGTTAGTGTAATGCTGTTGTTCATTGTTAAACCAAGCATTACCATCGGGCAGTTGTGTTTGATGGAACCATTTCGCGTTGTCGATGGGTTTTTTTTCTGCCTGACTAGTTGTAGAAAATAGACCAGCACAAACCACCACTGCAAATGCAGTAGATTTGATAACGTATAAACTGTTGGTTAGTCTTGCGATCATCTATGGCTTCTTCAAAAGGCTGAGTAACAATTCCCTTTATTATCAATTAACAGGCTAAGGTTGCTCTAGCCAAATAGGCTTAAATGCTCATTTGATGCGACTAAAATAGTCAATCCATTAAAAAGCAGGGATAACCGCATTCTGATGCTACATTTTTTGCAAATAATGATATCTACTAAGCAATTTGGCGGTTCATAAGTTGTTTCCATTCTTGCGGTCAGTAGTTCAACGACAAGAGGATATTGACCCGTGGGGTAAAGCTTTGCGTACAACCTCCGATTATTTTTTTAGAGCCGTGCTTTTAATGCATTTTTTTATTGTCCAGTGTGATTTTCGCGGCTAGAATGCGCTGTTTTTTATTTCGTTTGTAAGAGTATCTGAATGACCGCTACCACAGCTGAAGCATTTGCACCGTTAGCCAATATCACTGAACCAAAGTGGTGGACCGGTACGCCTGCAATTTCCCCTGATCGGTTTGTTATTGATGGTAATGAATACCGCAGTAATGGTGCGCCATTAACGCCCAGTTCGGCGCTTGCACAGCGAATGCAGCAGACATTTGATGATGTCGGCCTTGTCCATGTCGTTAACACTGGATTAGATGACCTGCAGGCAATGCGTTTGATTGCCACTCAGGTATTAAAAAATGAACGCCAATATGAGGGCGGCGCTAACCCGCGCAAAACTATTGAGAAAAATGTTTTTGAGGTTGGCGCGCCACTTGAGGCTTGGTTGCATTATCACCATGAAATGGCCTACATCGGTTCCAGTACCAAAATGGTTAGCTTTATGGCGCACAAGATGCCCAGTGAAGGAGGCCATACCTTTGTTTCAGATAATTGTCAGGCCACTGATGCCTTACTGGCGACGCCATTTGGCCAAAAGCTGAAAAAGCTCGGGCTGTGTTATCACCGCAACCTCACCGATCGTGATGCCTTTGTTGATCGTTTGGATATTGGTGTCTATAACCATTGGCAGCAGTCAATGCTGACTGAAGATCAAGATGAAGCGGTCGCTGTTGCACAAAGCCGCGGCTTGGAAGTGGAGTGGGGGGCTGGTCGCCTGCTGAAAACGCGTTTCTATATCTCAGCATTTGAATATTTCCCGCATCTAGATCGTAATTTGCTTTACAGCAGCATGGCTGATGACAGCACTTGGTTTGATACATGGCCCTTGGTTCAGCATTTACCGGCTGATGAGCGTCCGCTCAAGCTCACCTTCGGTGATGGCAGTGAAATGACAGATGAAGAAAAGCAGCTATTTATCAAGATCTATGATGATTACGGTATTCCCATCGCTTGGGAAGTGGGTGATATTGCGCTGATCTGTAATTATCGCTTTGCTCATGGCCGTCCCGCTGTGCACTTGAAAGAGGGTGAACAGCGTGAACTGGGCGTGCTGATTGGCGAGTCGTTTGATCGTGTGGAAACCCTTGACGATAAGTGGTAGCCACGCAGAGTTGTAGGTTAAACTTGGAAAAATCCTCTGGCGGTAGCGCTAATGCAAACTCTAATTGATCGCCTCTCAGACGTTGTTGATAAGAATACACTGGTGACCGCTGACGATATCAGTGAAAAATACTCCGCTGATTGGAGTGGCGCCGATCCTTGCAAACCAGCGGCACTACTAAAACCTAAATCCACTGATGAACTCTCCCAGATTATGGCGTTGTGCCATGAATACAACCAGCCTGTTGTTGTGCAGGGGGGATTAACTGGGTTAGCTGGCGGTGCTACGCCTCAGGTTGCGGAATTCGCCATTAGTCTTGAACGTATGGCGGGTATTGAGGCGATTGATCCCCGAGCAATGACGCTTACTGCTCATGCTGGCACCCCTCTGCAGGTGTTGCAAGATGCGGCTGCTGAGCACAATTTATTTATGCCGCTAGATTTGGGTGCCCGCGGTAGTTGCCATATTGGTGGCAATGTGGCGACNAANGCCGGTGGCACCGAGGTGATTCGCTATGGCATGACCAGAGCGNTNGTGCTTGGTTTAGAGGCTGTGCTTGCCGANGGCACGGTTATCAATGCCATGAATANGATGNTNAAAAATANTTCGGGNTATGACCTCAAGCATCTATTTATNGGTTCTGAGGGTACCTTGGGTATTGTTACCCGCGTGGTTATTCAACTGCAGCCTCAAGCTCTCAGCTCTCATACCGCGCTCTGCGCTTTACAGGATTATGATTCTGTCACTCAGTTGCTAGCAAAACTGAAACATGAGTTGGGTGCTGGTCTGACCGGTTTTGAATTGATGTGGGATAACTACTTCAATAAGGTGCTCGAGGTTGAATCAGATCTGCAAAATCCTTTTACTGAGCCCCATCCTTTTTATGTGTTGGTTGAATACAAAGATAATGATGCACTGTCTGGCGGAGAGCGTTTTGAGTCGGTGTTATTTGCCCAGCTCGAGGCGGGGTTATTAACTGATGCACTAATAGCCCAGAGTCATCAAGATGCAGAAAAATTTTGGCAAATCAGAGATGGTATCGGTGAGTTGTTTAAGGTGCTAGGCCCTGTCTCTAATCAGGATGTCAGCCTACCGATTGCCGATATCGGTGTCTTTTCTACAGATCTTGAGCAGCGGTTAAAACAAAAATACAGCAATATAGGTGTTTTGTTATTTGGCCATATCGGTGATAACAATCTACATGTCTGTGCCTACACAGGCAGAGAGGAAGATAAAATCGCTATCAACAGAGATATTATGCTGATGATTGGTGAGTACTCCGGTGCTATTACTGCCGAACATGGCGTCGGTGTTATTAAAAGAGATTTCCTCGATCAATCGCGCACTGATAGCGAAATTGCGCTGATGAAAACCATCAAACTAGCAATGGATCCAAAGGGGATTCTTAACCCTAATCGGGTTATTTGAGCCATTTCACAGTCTATTTACTCTTGAATAAGACGAAGCGACTCATACTGCGATGAGTGGTGCCTATTCTCATGTACATGAAATTTCTCAGTGGGTAAGGTTATAAACAGTCTTTATAGCCAATAAAACCAAAGGGGAATCATTCTATGACTTTAAAATCACTTTTTCTTGGTACCACTATTTCAGCGGTAGCAGCTTGTTCTGTAGAGCCAGCACCGGAACAATCATCGACGTCATCGCCAGAGCCAGCGGCCAGTCAANCGCTACCTGATGGTGCCTACTTAATCGAGGGCGTTACAGTGACTGAAGATGGTGAGGTGAGCCAATTTACCCGTGACCAAATAAAGATTTATACCAATGGTCGCTTTATGTATGCCTTTGATAATGCTCAGACGGAGAGTATTGATGTTGGTGCTGGTGATGCTACTTGGTCAAATGGCGTTATGGTAGAGGTACCGAGAGTGAATCATGATGGCCCTGTTTCTGGTTATAGCTTTGATGTGGCAATTGCGCAAACCGATACGGGTTTTGAGCAAACCATTATTGGTATGCAGTATGAAGGTGGCCGCGTGCTGGATATGGTCGAAGTTTGGAAGACAGCGTCAACGGCAACCTCTGCCTTTGATGGGTTGTGGCAACTAGAAGGCCGATCAGATAATCCTGATGTCACTGATTTCACTGAAACCAAGATGATTGGTGGCGGTCACTTTATCTGGTTGCAAAATATGCTGTTTAAAGGTGAAAAAGTTCAAGACTTTGGTTTTGGTACTTTCCAAGTGGATGCACAGGGTAATGCTACTGAAACCGCAATGACTAGTTCACTNGAGGACTACGAAGGTACCGTGAATGCGGTAAAAATGGAGTTGATTGATAATGACCATTTTACTCAGTCATTTACCTACAATGGTGAAGTCATTACGCAATCCTATGTAAGAATGTAGGATCGTAGAAAAGTTAAACAGACCGGTTTAAAAGCGCCGTTTAAAAGCCCCGCTTAAAAGCCCCGTTTAAAAGCGGGGTTTTTTTATTTTATTGATGGCAGAACTTGGTTTGAACGAGCTACTGCGACAGCCCGTGCAGCGGATTTAAGACAGAGCCACATCAATACTGCGCTGGTAACCAAATAGCCGAGGCCGTAGTAAAACCACTGTAGCGGGATCGAGTTAAAGGCAACGCTTGCATAGAGGCCGGTGGCTAAAACGATCAGCCGTGTTTGTTCCAAGCGCCTGGCGATTGGCTTACCGTCCATAATGGCACCAATAACGGTGAGACTGCAGACCTGTGTGATCACCGTCGCCCAAAGTAATCCGTAGGACAACTCATTGATTTGCTTGGCGCTCCATAAATAAATCAGTGACAGCAGTGCATATTGCGCGATGATTGCTAGGTTGCCTGTAACACTTAGGCAGGGGTTATATTTTGTGAAATCGACTAAATCAGTTTTTTTGCTAGGGTAACGCGCGGCAACATCTCGCGGTCGCCAGCCAGTTTTTGACCATAAAATCCGCACCTTATCTAGCCAGCTCGATGTGCGCCAGGCATCAGTCGCCATTGAAACAAAAATATGCAGGTTGGCCCATAGCGGGTTCCAGCTAGCCAGAGGCGTACGAATACCATAGATGGGTTTTTGTTCATCCCGCTCCTCTTTAAAGGTGCCAAAGACTCTATCCCAAATAATCAAAAGCCCCCCGTAATTAGTGTCGATGTAGTCGGCATTTTGCGCATGGTGTACGCGGTGATTTGAAGGGGTCACCAAAAACCATTCAAGAATACCCAGTTTGCCAATATGTTGGGTGTGTACCCAAAATTGGTAAATAAGATGCGCTGAAGCAATGCTCACATACATGCTGATCGGCATGCCGAGAAAAAAGCACGGAATATAAAATACCCATGTGGTAAAAAAGCTCGTGCTAGTCTGTCGTAGCGCAGTGCTGAGATTGTAGTCTTCACTTTGATGGTGGACCACATGAGAACCCCAAAATAGCTGGCGCTCATGGCTGATTCGATGAAACCAGTAATAGAGAAAATCATACAGTAACACTGCTAGAAACCAGTGACTGATAGAATCAATAGCAAACGCCCAAACCGCGTAATGTTGTTCGATTCGAGTAAAGACTAATAGACCAATATTGAGAAATACAAATTTGCTGATGGTGCTTAATAACCCGAGACTCAGACTATTGATACTGTCATTGACGCGGTAGGTATTATTGCCTTTAAGCCACCCCCACAGTACTTCAATAACAATGGCGAGAAGAAAAAAGGGCACGGCATAAGGCACAAAATTCATAACGACCCCAATAGCATTAATGGACAGTTGGACAGTGGCAACGCGATAAGTTTAGATGCTATTAGCGAGCAAATAAACATCCCCGCAAGTCGCTGACAA